>NC_008553.1:626490-1252980 GCF_000014945.1 Methanothrix thermoacetophila PT | reverse complement strand
CCGCAACCACATGTGGTCGATAGCGCCCAGTGAGATACGCCTCTCAGAATACATCAGCTCCAGGGAGATCCCCGGCGGGTACCGCCCTAGGAGCCCAGAGATCTGAGCCGCGCCTCGATCCCACGCCAGTGAGATCCCCGCCAGTAGATCTTCCCGCACTCGGAGCACATCCATCTTCCATTCCCCATATCGAGAAGTTCGCCATTGCAGATTGTGCATCTCTCCGGATTTAGGCTGAGGTCGATGCCCCTCCCCCGCACCTCTCTCAGCTGTTCATCGATATGTGATGATCTGATGAGGATGCATCTCACCCCTTCCCTCTCGCACAGCTCTGCCAGAGACCTGTCGCGCGTGAGCAGTGTTCTCCTATCCCCTGCCTGCGCGATGAGGTCGACATCGCTCATCGATCTGGGATTCTCCACATCATGCCCTGCAAGCCTGAGCCATCTTCCCAGGCGCATCAGCATGTGATCCACCACAAACTCAGCCGTATGGAGGCCTCCGCAAGCTCACTATAACAACCTGCACCAGATATATATCCTCTGGATCAACCGTTATCCGGATGAGAAGGGTTGCATGGGGTATAACCGGCGGCGGCCAGTACCTGGCTGAGAGCGTGAGGGCGATGCGAGAGGTCGCAGCCCAACACAGGGTATGCACGTTTGTCTCGAAAGCAGGTGAGGAGGTTTTGCGGATGTACGGGCTGCTCGAGGAACTCCGTGAGATCTCTGGAGGCGGCTACCTGGAGGAGATCTTCCTGGAGAGCGAGTCTGGAAGGAGCTTTCCGATGACTGGAAGGCTCATGATAGGAAGGTATGACCTGCTCCTCATCGCGCCTGCCACATCGAATACAGTGGCGAAGATCGCATGCGGGATCTCGGATACAATAGTCACGAATGCGGCTGCGCTCGCCGAGAAGGCGCAGGTGCCGGTGCTGGTGCTGCCGACTGATGTGAGGGAAGCGGTGACGAGAGCGCCGTATGCTGTGAACAGAGAGATGTGCAATGCATGTGAGATCTGTCCTCCGCAGACCGCCTGCCCACAGGGTGCGATATCTGGAGATGGCGTTCGCTCCATAGACCTGATGCGCTGCGATGGCTGTGGGACCTGTCTGCCTTTATGCAGCAGCAGCGCAATAGATGCTGTGAGGATGAACGTCAGACGGAGAGGCATAGATCAGAGGAACATCGAGATGCTCAGGGAGAGGGGCTACACGATCCTGGAGTCCCCTGAGGAGATACCTGAGGCTGTTGCGAAGACTGCGACCGGCAGGCACCCCCCAAGTGCGGGTGCATAATAACGCCTTTGATGTGATGGTCCCTCTGACAGAGTAGCGGATCGACGCGCTCAAATGCCGCGCTGGGATCCGGGATCTGCTGTAGTGAGGTATCTGGATGAACTCCTTGAGTAGTCAGATCGTTCATTTCGTACAGAGATACTACGTGGAGCCGATAATCAACGACAGCGGATACAATCCGGTGAACACTGTGACATGGGCGATCGTACTGGGCGTTTTCATAGTTCTGATACAGAGGGCGTTCAGGAGATATGGTATCGAGGTCAACAGCAGATTTATACTCGCAACTGCTCCCTACATAATCGCAGGCTCCTCGCTACGCGTCATTGAGGACGCGGAGCTGATCGATCCGCCGCTCAGCTACCTCCTGATAACGCCTCTCATCTACATTCTTGTGGCATCTGTGACTCTTCTCGCGCTCTTCATATCCAGAAGGCTCACAGGCGGCTACAGGCTGTACTCTGCTGTTGGCATCTCATGGAGCGCCCTGAATCTGCTTCTGCTCATCAGAGAGGGCGTGCAGCATGCATGGGTGCCACTGGCTGTCGTAGCTCTGGGATCATCGATCACCGGCTGTGTGTACATTCTATTACAAATCCTGCCACACAGTCTTTCGATGAGGAGATGCGCGCTCTCCGTCATCCTCTCACATATGCTCGATGCGAGCTCGACCTACATCGGGGTCGACTGGCTGGGCTATGAGGAGAAGCATGTCGTCCCCACACTGCTCATACACACTGCTGGAAGCGCGGCAGTGATGTACCCCCTAAAGCTGATCGTACTTCTGCCGCTGCTTGTCATACTGGATGAATCCCTCAGGAATGATAGGGATATTATGGGCATTCTTGTGCTGACGCTGCTGGTCCTGGGGCTTGCACCCGCCACAAGGAACACGCTGCGAATGATGCTCGGGATATGATGGCTATGATAAGCAGCGAAATCATAGAACCGCCGGAGAGGCGCGAATTACCAAACCGTCATCAAGGGATGCGCCAATACTTTTTGCGATTCTTGCCAGGGACCTGTCCGGATAAGAGCTGTGGCCAGAAATCTGATATTCCCCTCTTCTGCACATCATAAACACCTAATCCTTATTCGGACACGTCCGTTGCAGGCTGCCATTCTGCATGAATATCTCTGTACAGGATCCGGAAGCCCGCACCTAAAAGATTATCAATATCCTGGCAGGATACAGCGGGAGTCGATAATCATCTGGATGATCCGCGTCAATTGCCCCGCAAAGGCCGCGCCGGTCATGAGCAAGAGCACGCAACGTCGATAATCATCTGGATGATCCGCGTCAATTGCTCAGCATTCAGGCCGGTGTTTCCGCGATCCCACACCCCAGGAGGTTACATGAACCGACGAGATGCTGCACTCCTTGCAACCGCTGTGATGCTCAGCCTGGCCATAAGGCTGGCTCCTGCACTGTACAGGGGCGATACGATCTTCGATGGTTATGACGAGTACTACCATCTCAGAAGAATATTTTACACATTTCACCACTTCCCGCAGACGCTCTGGTTCGATTCGTACATAAACTACCCTCACGGCCTTGAGATAACATGGCCGCCTCTATTCGATATCGCTGTCGCAGCCATTGCGCATCTCGTCACGCCTCTGATCGGCGACAGATCTGTGGAAGCAGTCGCAGCGGTGATCTCCCCGATCCTGGGCGGCGTTCTTGTGGTGGTTGTTTATGCCATTGCCAGGGAGGTTTTTGATGTTAAAACCGCTTTGGTCTCTGCCTTCCTCCTGGCGGTATGCCCTTACAGCGTCATCAGAACGTCATTCGGCTCGCCGGACCACCACAGCCTTGAGATTCTTCTCTTCTCTTTGATAGTGCTGCTCCTGCTGTACACAATCAGAGGAGGGTACATCTGGAGCATATGTGCTGGTATCGCAGTGGCAGCTCTTGCCTACACATGGGCGGGGGCACCAATCTACCTTCTCATCATACCATCATTTGCAGTACTGCGAGCCATTCTGAGTCTGAGGGGGAATAGCGCCTTCGATTACAGACCCCTGCTCGTGTGCCTTGCTGTCGCATCTGTCCTCGTCCTTCCATTCGGCTTCAGCAGCTGGCTGCATGTATCTTTTCTGTCCATAATAATCATAACCGCCATCGTTCTCCTGACCACCATCATAGAGAAGCTTGCTCTCAGAAAGGATCTGCCATGGATCGTTCTGCCCGCATCCCTGTTCGCGGTTGCTCTGATAATCATCTTCATCAACTACAGCAGGATCCAAAGCGCCGTGGTCTACCTGATCGGAGGGGGGATGACGGGAAAGATAGCGGAGGCCGAGCCGCTCTTTGTCAATACAGACCCCTTCACACCACTGATCCTCTGGCTCCTGCTGTACATTCTGGGGGCAGCTGTTCTCCTTTATGAGACGGTGGCGAGTGTTAGTAGAGATGCCAGACTTCTCCTTCTGATCTGGGCAGTCCTGGCGCTCGCCCTGACATTCGGCCAGAAGAGGTTCATCTATGTCTCATCAACAGTCGGCCCCATACTGATGGCTCTGCTGCTCATCAGGGCGATCATATGGACCAGGTCATACCCATCGCGCAGGTTTATCGCCGGAGCGGCTCTTGCCATCATGATATTTCTTCCCATCATGGATCTCCCTGGCATAGTCAGCTCTGAGCCCGCGATCACCCAGGACTGGGTTGAGTCGCTGCAATGGCTCAGAAACAGTACACCTCAGACAAGCTACTTCGATGAGCCGTTCCAGGTCCCTGAGTACAGTGTGATGTGCTGGTGGGACTACGGGAACTGGATAGTCTACATCGGAGAGCGTCCTGTGGTTGCAAACAACTTCCAGACCGGTGTCCTGGAAGGATCGAGGTTCTTTTTGTCCGAGGACGAGGAATCCGCCCTCGAAATTCTGAACGAAAGGCGCGCCAGATACGTGATCACGGATCTCACAATGATCTACGGGAAGCTCCAGGCGATATGCAGCTGGCTCGGCGAGGATCCGTCCAGCTATCAAATGATCTACACAAAAAACGGAATGGTGGTCGTGCACAATCTGGAGCGGCTCAACAGAACGATGCTCACGGGTTTGCATCTCGATGACTGCAGCTACATGGAGCACTTCCGTCTCATCCACGAGTCCAGGAGCTTTGCAGGGCCGTATGGTGGAAGGCTAGCTGCAATGGTCAAGATCTTCGAGTGCGTCCCCGGAGCGGTCATAAGGGGAAGTGCGAGGGATGATACGATCGTTGTCGCTGTCCTGAACCTCAGCTCAAACCTTGGCAGGCCCTTCCAGTACGTGAACTACGCTGTCCCGCGCAACGGGAGCTACGAGATCAGGGTTCCGTACTCAACTGAGGGTGCGTATGGCATAAAAGCAGCCGGACCCTACCAGATTGTGGAGATCACACCGGCCACCGATGGCTGGGGAGATGTGACGCTCGTGAACGTCACTGAGGAGGATGTCCTGAAGGGCAGGATCGTGGAGCTAGGGGCGCCACTCTCCGCCGTCCCTGAGCCATGAGTCGATGTCGAATGCTGCCCTCTTCCCCGCGCCCATTGCGCTTATAACGGTCGCGCTTCCTGTTGCGATATCCCCCCCAGCCCATATCCGCTCGATCGACGTCCTTCCCCTCTCATCCACATCCACAGTCCCCCATCTTGTTGTCCTCAGACCTGGAACACTTCTTAGCACGAGAGGATTTGGGGTTGTGCCGATCGCTATGATCGCTGTGTCGATCTCCATGGTGAACTCGGAGCCCTTTTTCTCAACAGGCCTTCTCCTGCCGCTGGCATCAGGCTCCCCAAGCTCCATCCTGACACACTCCATCGCCCGGACCATCCCATCGCCCTCGAACGCGACCGGGTTCGTGAGGAGATCGAATATCACGCCCTCTTCCTTCGCGTTCTCGATCTCCTCGAGCCTCGCGGGCATCTCGGCCTCCGATCTCCGATAGACTATATGCACCTCAACTGCCCCGAGCCGCAGAGCGGATCTGGCCGCATCCATGGCGACGTTGCCTCCCCCAATGACAGCGACCTTCCTGCCTTTATTTATCGGGGTGTCGAAGTCGGGGAACATGTATGCCTTCATCAGATTGATTCTTGTGAGATACTCATTTGCAGAGTATATCCCGCCGAGATTCTCGCCAGGTATGTTCAGAAATCGTGGGGCTCCAGCGCCTATGCCCAGGAAGATGGCATCGTATTCTCTAAGAAGATCCTGGACCCCCACAGTCCTGCCCACGACAGCGTCGAGCTCGATCTTGACACCGAGAGATCTAACGTAATCGACCTCTCTCTTCACGATGCTCTTGGGCAGCCTGAACTCCGGTATCCCATAGGTGAGAACGCCACCAGCCTCGTGGAGCGCCTCGAATATTGTTACATCATGACCCATCAGTGCGAGATCCGCTGCGCATGTGAGCCCTGCAGGCCCGGAGCCGACGATCGCGATGCGTTTCCCTTTTGTGCTTTCCCTGGCTCTCCTGCAATCACGACCGAAGTCGGCTGCGTACCTCTCAAGCCTCCCTATCGCGATAGGCTCGTCCTTCCTGGCGAGAACACATCTGCTCTCGCACTGCTCCTCCTGAGGGCAGACCCTGCCGCATATCCCGGGAAGGCTGTTCCTGCGCTTGATTATTCTGAGCGCCTCATCAGCATCGCCCCTCCTCAGCGCATCTATGAACTGCGGGATCTCAACGCCGACAGGGCAGCCCTCTACACATCCGGGCTTCTTGCACCCGAGGCATCTATCAGCCTCCCGAAGAGCATCCTCTTTACTGTACCCTAGAGCCACCTCTGAGAAGTTCCTGCGCCTCAACTCAGGGGTCTGCTTTGGCATCTTCACTCTGGGCGACATTCTGCAACCCAGATGATGGGTCTCTGACAAATAGCTGACGGATACATGCAGGCGTTCGGTTAGATACAAAATATTGATCATGTTATAAAACACACCAGCGTGGCTCATGAAGCTGAATCGTCTGAGGGGGAAGCTCTGTACACCTACATCAACCGCTTTCTGCATCTTGTGCAAGATTGCTGATCCGCTGAATCACAGGGAAGAACCACCGATAAATCTATACGTCATCAACCACATCTGGACTTTCGGTCAGAGGATGTCTTTATCTGGGTGAATCTGTGGTATCATTTCATGGGGGTTCTGGATGATCAGGATGTCCATCAGAATGCTTATTCCTTTACTCACGATTGCTCTGGTTGCCGGGGTTGTTGCAGCACAGACCTCTAATGAGGCATTTGTTCCGGTATCCGGCCAGCAGGTGGGTGGAGAGTTCGGAAGGGCATGGCTCCAGAATTTTCTCAGGTACAATGAGCCGCCTGTGGAGACGGATCAGGTGAACGACCTCTGGAGCTGGGGTGGGGCTCCCAAGGGGAAGAGGATCGTCGGAGGCAAGCTCGTTCCGGATATGACTGTGAACTACACGAACATAACCTCAGACTGGCTTGGTGAGATGCCGCTCGGAACAATAGTTAACCTGAACGGGAGCAGGTATGCCACCCTGAAGGAAGGTCTCCCGCTGTCGCCGCTGTACCTCTCAGACGATCCATGGGTCAGAGCGCAGCAGCTCGGCACGATAGTGAGGACACCAACGGATTACTACTACCCGCTGATCTGATACAGTGAAATCCAGGAACCGAGGCATGAATGAGCTGACTCAACAGCTCTGGCACGCCCATATCCGAAGCTCACACTGAGAGGAGCGGTCGTCTCTGATCCGATGCCTGGAGGCAGCATTTGCATATCAAGGAGATCGAGCTCAGGAACTTCAAATCGTTCGGCAGAAGGGCTCTCGTACAGCTTAAAAAGGACTTCATAGTCGTCACAGGGCCCAATGGAAGCGGAAAATCCAACATCATAGATGCCCTCCTCTTCTCGCTCTGCCTCACGAGCTCCAGGGCGATGCGCGCTGAGAGGCTGCCGGATCTGATTTACCGCGGCGATGACGGAAGAGCCCCGGACTTCGCAGAGGTTACTGTGAGGCTCGATAACAGCACCAGAACCATGCCTGTGGACAGCGATGAGGTTGTCATCACGAGACGCATAAAGGTCAACGGCGAGAGGTACCATGCGCAGCACTACCTGAATGGAAGGGCATGCACCCAGGCCGAGCTCCAGGAGCATCTGGCGAGAGCAGGAATAACCCCTGAAGGCTACAATGTGGTGATGCAGGGGGACGTCACGAGAATAATCGAGATGGGCCCCACGGAGAGGAGAAGGATAATCGATGAGATCGCCGGAGTCTCCGAGTTCGAGGAGAAGAAACAGCGCGCAATGGCTGAGCTCGATGTCGTCAGGGAGAGGATCGCCCGCGTGGATGTCATACTCGAGGAGGTCGGCCAGCAGCTCAGGCGGCTCCAAGCCGAGCGCGACAGGGCTTTGAGATACAGGGCATGTCGTGAGGAGAGGAAGAAGCAGGAAGCCTATCTTCTGCTTGCAAGATTCAAAGAGGCGGAGGCCGAGATCAGCGCGCTTGACGATGAGATCACATCCATCACCTCCGAGAAGTCTCAGCTTCTACAGAGCCTTGAGGCTGGAAGAGAGGAGCTGAGGAGGCTTGAGGAGCGGCTGAAGGCCGTGGAGGGCGAGATCAGCCACAAGGGGGAGGACGAGCAGCTCAGGGTGAGGCGCGAGATAGAAGAGATCAGGGGAAAGATCGCGAGGGAGGAGACGAGGATCGAGGCCGCTGATGCAGATATAGAGGAGGCGGACAGATCCCTTAGCCAGTGCTTCATCGAGATGGACAGGGTGAGAGCTGAGATCGCTGCCATCTCCGAGCAGCTCAGTGATAAAGCCATGAGACGGGCTGGCATTCAGGGGGAGCTGGACGACCAGAGATCCCAGCTCTCATCGCTCCGAGCAAACATCTCCGATGCTGATAGCAGGTTCGCCAAATACAGGGAAGAGCTGGCTCAGCTGATTAAAGAGATTGAGGATACCCGCTCCCAGATCGGAGAGAGACTCAGAGAGAGGGATCGGCTTCTCGATGCAATCCGCAGAGCTTCGATGGAGAAGGAGGAGATCGCCACAGAGATCACAGAGGCGCTGAGCAGCATCTCTGCTGCATCCACAGAGTCTGAGAGGCTCGAGAGGGAGGTTGAGTCCATCGCCTCAGAGGCAATGGATCTCGATAAGAGAAGAGAGGAGCTGGAGTCGAGGAGGCTCAGCCTCCGCAGGGAGCTGGCAGAGCTCGACAGGAGTCTCCAGAGGCTGCAGAGCGAGTACGCGAGGGTCGAGGCCCAGGTCAGGGCAGCCGAGGAGAGGTCCGGCTACAGCAGAGCAGTAGAGGCAGTGAGGTCTGCGATGAAGCGTGGCATACTCCAGGGCCTCTGCGGCACGATCGCGGATCTCGGAGAGGTTGACAGGCGGTATGCTGCGGCGCTTGAGGTCGCAGCTGGTGCAAGGCTCCAGAGCGTGATCGCGGAGAGCGATGAGGATGCAGCAGTTGCGATAGATTACCTCAAGAGATCCCAGATAGGCAGAGCGACATTTCTACCACTCAACAAAATGGAGGTAGGATCGCTGCCTGAGGTTCCAAGGGTGCCAGGGGTCATCGACTTCGCCCTGAACCTGATAAGATTTGATGATCGTTTCTACCCTGCCTTCTGGTACGTCTTCAGAGACACGCTCGTCGTTGAGGATCTCGATACCGCCAGGAGGATGATCGGGCGATACAGAATGGTGACACTTGATGGAGATCTGATCGAGCGGAGCGGCGCGATGACAGGTGGACACTACACATCCCGCCTGAAGTTCGCAGCAGAGGAGAGCAGGAGGCTTGTGGGGATATCAGAACGCATATCAGCCACAGAGGCGAGGAGAGGCGAGCTGCTCGAGAAGCTCGATTCCGTCGAGGAGGAGATATCATCCATCAGCAGAAAGCTCGAGTCCCTAGACAAGGAGATCTCGAGGAGGACATTCCTGCTGGAGGAGAAGCGAGCGCTGAGAGGCAGAATGGAGCGGTACATCGAGGAACGCAAGTCCAGGCTCTCGGAGATGGAGAGGGAGAGCGAGGAGTGGAGGAGCAGGCTCACAGTGCTGGAGCAGGAGATGCAGGAGCTCGAGTCCGCGCTCTCTGAGAAGGGAGATCTCAGGGAGAAGCTGGAGCGGGATATGCAGGGCTCCAGGATCCCTGAGATGATGGAGCGGGCGGAGCAGCTCGAAGGCGAGATCAGGAGGCTCGAGTCCAGGATCATGGATCTGGACTCCGAGATCATGCGCTGCAGACTTAAGGAGGAGAACCTGAGGAACAGGCTGGATGAGCTTGCGCGTACGAAAGAGCTCCTGGAGCTCAAGAAGAATGATGCGATCCAAAGGCGCAGCTCAGCGCTCTCGAGCATGGAGGATCTCAGGGCCGCACTGGATGAGCTGAGCAGAAAAGAAAAGGATCTCGACAGGGAGCTGCACGGCCTGAAAGGGGAGAGGGGGTCTCTCATGGAGAGCATAATCGGCAAGGAGCGCGAGATAGGCGGGATGGAGAGAAGCATCGAGCGTCTCGATGCAAGGCTTACGGCGGTCTCAGGGGCAAGAGAGGAGATCTCCATAAGCATGCAGTCTCTCAGATCCGAGATTGAGAGCGCGGGCATCGATCCCTCTGAGGCTCCCCCCAAGAGCGAGACGATAGCTGCGAAGATCAGAGCGCTGGAGGAGGAGATGGCATCGCTCGAGCCTGTCAATATGCTCGCCATCGACGAGTACGAGCGCGTTGATAAAAGATTCCGCAACCTGAGCGATCGCAGAGAGGTTCTTCACAGGGAGAGGGAGGGCATCATAGAGAAGCTGGAGCGATACGATCAGCTCAAGAAAGATGCCTTCATGAGCTGTTTTGCTGCTGTGAACCAGAACTTCAGGGAGATATTTCACGAGCTTTCCGGAGGAGATGGTGAGCTTGTGCTCGAATGCCCTGACGATCCGCTGAGCGGGGGTATGACGATAAGAGCGAGGCCAGCTGGCAAGGTCTTCCACAGGCTTGAGGCGATGTCAGGTGGGGAGAAGAGTCTCACCGCGCTCTCATTGATATTCGCGATCCAGCGGTTCAGGCCTGCTCCATTCTACGCGATGGATGAGATCGACATGTTCCTCGACGGGGCGAACGTGGAGCGGGTGGCTAAGATGATTCGCAGGATCTCCAGGGATGCGCAGTTCATAGTGGTATCGCTGAGGCGCCCCATGATACAGCAGGCCAGCTACACAATCGGTGTCTCGATGCAGGAAAAGAACATCAGCAGCGTGACCGGAATATGTCTGAGCTGAAACCTGATCCATACGCAGGTCTTGAGATGAGCGACCCGGCTGAGGTGCTGGTTGAGCTCGCCAGGCGGGGGGAGCTCGACCCCTGGGATGTGGATATAGTTAGAACCACCGAGAGGTTCCTGGAGTACGTCGAGTCGCTGGAGCGAAGGGATCTGCGGATACCTGCCAGGACTCTTCTGTACGCCGCGATCCTCCTCAGAATGAAGTCAGATGCAATGGAGGAGCAGGAGGAAGAGGAGGAGATCGAGGAGGCACCTGTCGAGACACATGAGGATGTGGCGTACACCCTGCCTCAGCCGCCAGTCCGCCGCCGGACCAGACGACCTGTCACGCTTGACGAGCTGATAGCTGAGCTCAAAAAGGCCGAGATGATTGGGAGAAAGAGAGCGATACGCCAGCGCCTTGCGGAGCCAGAGGAGGAGATACTGGACCTCTCCCATGAGGAGAACGTCGAGGAGAGGATAAAGATGCTCTCTCCTGTGATAGAGGATATGCTGAGCATGAAAGAGATGGTCGAGATCAAGGAGATCGAGGGCGACCGGATAATGAACTACCTCGCGCTCCTCTTCATGGCTCAGAGGAAGCAGATATGGCTCGAGCAGGAGCAGTTCTTTGGGGATCTCTTCATCACCCGCCCCGGAGGGGGAATGTGAGCGCCGCTGGACAACAGCTCTGTAAACCGGCGTCTCTGGGTCTGATAGATTCTGATTCTCTGTGACCTCCTCTCCTTTGGAGTTTGCGCCCTGATGCTCTCTATTTTCCAGCACTCGCATAAATGCTCATCAGGTCCATTCCCGCTCTGGTCCTGATTCCAGAGAGCTGCTCCACCGTGCGCGCCATGTCCTCCTCCAGACCTCTGCACTGGGGATAGAAGTGTGTGAGTATGATCTCCCCGACATCACTCACAATCCGGCCGAGTGCTGCTGGAGTTGTGTGATTCGTCACCTCAAATCCATCCGGGAACGAGCACTCATGGACGAGCAGGTCGGAGCCTGATGCGAGCTCAGAGACGCTTGCAGCCGGCTCGGTGTCCCCGGAGCATGTGACTGTGCGGGAGCCCTCGATCCTGTAGCACAGCGCCGGAACGCTGTGGATCGCGGATGCACTGGACACCCCAAATCCGCATATCTCAAATCTGCATCCCGCGCTGATCTCTGTGACGTCCAGCTTTATCGAACGCAGATAAGGGTACAAGGACTGCAGCGATCTCATCAGCTCCTCTGTGCCGACAGGCCCCCAGATATTGAGCCAGGGCTCTCCAAGTAAGTACCTCGCCTTTGCGAGTGGCAGGAGATCTGCAACATGATCCAGATGGAGGTGCGTGAGAAGCACAGTGTCGATCTCAAGCGGGCTCATGCCGATCTCACCAAGCCTGAGAATAGCGCCCGCCCCGCAGTCGATGAGCAGCACATCCTCATCACGAATGAGCAGAGATGACTGCGCACGATCTGCCTGCGGTATCCCCACCCCTGTGCCGAGAAGAATGACGTTCATTCGCTCACCTCTCGCCCCTACACACATCACTGAAATCTCCACCGGATTGTGCTGGCATATGTTGGTCTTCTCCACCATGCAGCTTGTGGGTCAGTGACTTCCTCCTGGATATCGGAGTTTGCACCGCTACTATATATCAAAGATCCGCATGCGCTCTCGATGCTCATGCAGGAGAGGATGATCTCTCATCCTCTGGGACGTATATCACCTGGCCGCTCTTGAGCCGGTAGGCTGTGCCTATCCTGGTCCCCTGACCTCCTCCGACCTGCTCCGTCATGTTAAGGACCTGGATGCTGCTCATATTCTTTATTATTATCTGCATATCTGGATCGCCGGGATTCTTCACAACGGTGACGCTGGACGTTGGATCCAGAAGCTCTGAGATGTTGTAAGCAGTGACAAGCGCGAGGAGAAGCGCCACAGCGAAGACCATCGCGATATCGAAGAGGTTGGCGACACCCTCCATCGGGTCCCCATCGATCTCATCAAGAATGCCCATCCGGCCTCTCATCCAGAGCCCTCCTGAGAATAGCCGCGGAATATTCCAAATCGCTCAGGTCCTGATGGTACCACCTGTTTCTGATAAGAAGGGAGCAGTAGCATATTCCACCAACAACCAATCCTATAACAGTCGTTGCAAACGCTATTATAAGGCTCGCCGCCATCGACTGCACATCTCCCCTTGAGAGGCTCACCAGCGCAGGGCCCATTGGTATCAGTGTGCCCATCAGGCCCAGTATCGGCCCCACCCTCATGCCAATGCGCAGAGGCTCGAGCCTCCTGGCCATATCCAGCTCAGCATCCTGAAGTATCTTCTCGAGCCTGACGCGGAGTATGTTGCTCTCAAGAGAAGCGGCGATCTCCCCCAAAACGCCAGCCAGCTGGGGGGATCTGTACCCACTTAGGACCTCTGCAGCCTCCTTCTCTCTCCCGGAGGATGCGAGGGATGCTGCCCTGAGCGTCACCTCCTCCAGCTCGTGAACGTCTCTCCTCCTGGATGTGTACTCCTGGATCACGGATCCAACCAGGATGAGCGACCAGCCGAACAGAACAAGCAGGCAGATCATGTCCGGGTAGAGAAGAGATGTGGAGAAGATGTAGAGAAGGCTGACAGTGGTCTCATAGATCATACAATCACACCTTTCCTCCTGATTACGTATCCTATGGATATCAATAACAGCAAGATCAGATAAGATGGAACGAGCTCGGAATGCATCTCAGGTGCTATACAGTCCAGAGATGTCTTCTGCAGCTGGATGTATGATGGGAGGAGCATTATCGAGAGGATGTAAAACCCTCCCAGGAGCATCATCACCCGCCCGATGATATCCGGCCCTCCTCGAATACGTCTCAGAAGCAGCGAGATCGAGGTGATCGTTACGAACAGCATGAGGCCCACAGCTGCGCCGATTCTCGCAGGTGAGATTTTGATGACATCCGCAAGAACGCCGCACGAGAGAAACGTCGCCACCATGCATGCAGGGCATGGGATCGAGAGTGCCCAGAAGGTCTTGCGTGAGATGTCCGTACCGGAGCGCCTCCATTCTCTCAGCGTGAGCATTCCGAGGGCTACAAGGCAGATTGCCAGAACTGTGTGCATCGCCACACCTGCTCTGATCATCTCTGCCATCAGATCTATGGACATTCGATCGATTACAAAGCCCATTGCAGTGGCCACCAGGAGATAGCCTGATGCGACCAGTACGATCTCTCTGCAGCTGAGATGCGCAAGCCCGCATCCCATGCTGGCCTTCAGTGCGAATATCAGCAGCCCCGTAAGAACGCCGAGCGCGATTGCAACATCCAAGCCGATCACCTGTTAAACTTAATTGGCTTAAGGTCAAGTTTTTTTGGATATATCTCTTGCGGGCAGAATCGAGATCGATTCCAGACAGGCGTTAGCGCGGGTTCATGCGAATCCTGATGGCGCCCTCGAGGGCGAATGGCCTTGGAGGAGGGGCACTTGCATATGAAAGAAACAGCACCCAAGCTTTATACGGTACATCCACCATTCTTGGAATGATGAGCATGGTTGAGATCCCGGAGGGCAAGCTGATTCCAGCAATAGCACAGGACTGGAAGACGGGAGAGGTGCTGATGCTGGCGTACATAAACAGCATCGCGCTTTCCAAGACACTCGAGACCGGAGTTGCGCACTACTGGTCAAGGTCGCGGGGGAAGCTGTGGCGTAAGGGGGAGTCCTCAGGAAACGAGCAGATTGTGAAAGAGATACTCGTCGACTGCGATGAGGACGCAATCCTTCTGAAGGTGGAGCAGAAAGGGGGTGCATGCCACACCGGATACAGATCCTGCTTCTACAGGACCCTGGACGGGAGGATAGTCGGGAAGAGGATCTTCGATCCGGATGAGGTCTACAAGCGGTGATCATTTGAACTACACGCTCTGCGACACTCCTATTTTAAAGGCGACGGCATCTGTCGATTCGGGGAGAATCCGGGTCAGGGCTGATGGTCTTCTCTCAAGGCTTCCTGCGATCTCATCTACCCTCTCGATGATAGATGGAAACATCCCTGCATTCGCTGGAGAGTCTTTGTACATATCCACATGGTTGCCACCTGTTCCGAGCAGGGCGTTCGATCGGTTTGTCAGGAGCCAGGTACTCGCATCCCTCGGCAGAAGAACCCCTGACCAGATCACGATATCCGTGACAGAGGAGTGTCCCAACAGATGCAAACACTGCGCGCTGCCGGATACTGGAGAACATCTCAGTCTTGAGCCTGAGGATGTCCAGAGGATCATAGATCAGGCGCTCGATCTCGGATCCACACTCATAATATTCGATGGCGGGGAGCCGTGTATGTACAGAGAGCTTCCAGAGCTTGTGAGCTACGTGGATGATCGGGCGGTGACCACCATGTTCACATCCGGCGCCGGATTCACAGATGGTCTGGCGAAGCAGCTCAGAGATGCGGGGCTCCAGGCGGTGAACGTGAGCCTGGACAGCCCCCTGGAGGAGGAGCATGACGCCATCCGTGGGCGTAAGGGTGTGTACAGAGATGCGATGAACGCTATAAAGCATGCGCTGAGCGCAGGGTTGCTGGTAGACCTGTACGTCGTGCTGAGGCATGATAACATAATGCATCTACAGAGCTTCCACGAGCTCGCGCGCAAAATGGGCGTGCATGAGCTCACGTTCTTCGAGGTCGTGCCGACAGGCAGGTGCGCCGGCTCAGAAGATATCATGCTGGATGATTCAGATCTCTCTGCGCTGGAGATGTTCGTCTCAAACGCACCCCCGCCGAGGATATTCTCCGTGCCTGCGGCGCTCAAACGCTTAGGATGCTTCGCGGGGAGAAGCTGGATGCATGTCACACCATCTGGCGACGTGTACCCGTGCGCATGCTACCCGAAGAGTTATGGAAACGGTCTCAGAGAATCGCTATCCAGAATCTGGAAAAGGATGTCAGATTTTCCTTATAAAGGAATTAACAGATGCCCTATGCGATTAAAAGGGCCATCCAAAAATCTAAATAGGTAATAATGATGGTAACTCCGTATTGCTATGGAGCTAACACCAGTTCAGAGGGATATACTAACCGCGTTGATCAACATACATCGACGTGAGGGAAGAGCTGTAAAGGGAGAAGAGATCGCAGAGCTGATCGACCGCAACCCTGGCACTATACGCAACCAGATGCAGTCGCTCAAGGCGCTGAATCTCGTGGAGGGGGTCCCGGGGCCAAAGGGCGGATACAAGGCGACTGGAGCTGCCTATGAGGCGCTGTGCCTTGACAACAGCGGCGATGTCGTTGATGTGCCGATAATCAAGAACGGCGTCCAGGTTGAGGGCGCCTCTGCGAGCGAGATCATATTCAACAAGGTCATGCAGCACGACAGCTGTAGCGGCATGGTTCGGATCACAGGGAATGTCAGAGATTTCAACATAGGAGATGAGATCGAGATAGGGCCAACTCCGGTGAACAGGCTCTACATAAAGGGAGAGGTCACCGGCAGGGACGATACGATGAGCAGGCTGATATTCAAGGTCAGTGAGATGATCTCGGTGCCGAGGATACCCGTGAAAAAGATCGCACGCCGCGCGGTCAGGATCAGCCCCTCCTCATCGATCCAGGACGCCGCCAGAACCATGATACATAACGGCGTGAGTGAGGCGCTCGTCGATGAAAGCTCGCCAGGACTTGTGAGCCTGTCGGATCTCGTGAGAGCGATTGCAGAGGGCCGCACATGTGTTGATGTCAGAGAGATCATGACCAGAGGATATCTGACGATTGACTCGGACGATCTGATATACGAGGCGATAAAGATCATGGGCAAGACAGGTGCAGCCCAGATTGTGGTCACCGAAGGTGGGGTGCCATGGGGTCTGGTCAACCCCCTGGACATAATCCGATCGCTGACTCCAGCATAGCTAGCTGCGAATCTCGGTGCCATCGTGTGTGCCATCTATCGCCCTGATCAGATTGGCCACATTCCTCCCATCAACAACGACTGTTGGGATGTGACTCCGCTCGATTATTTTGGCTGCAAGCGGATCCACAGGGGATTTCGAGCCTGCTTTGAGTTCGATCTGGCTCATCATCCTGGAGAGGTCCTTTGCACCCATCCTGGGGATCTTCACAGCCCCCGGATCCTTCTCCGGGTCTGAGGTGTAAACGCCGTTCACGGATGTGGCGATGACCAGAAGTGTCGCACGGGTGTACTCCGCCAGGAGGGCTGCGACCGCGTCTGTTGTCTGTCCCGGAGATACCCCACCCATGACCACCATCCTGTATGTTTTTGATGCTTCGATAGCATCATCATAAGATTCAGGCACCCTGAAGGGCGCAGACCCATCGAGTGCCGCGGCCAGGAGAGCTGCGTTCATTCTGGTCGCCAGTATCCCTATCGAATCGCAGAGGGCCTCGCTCGCGCCCACGTCGCGCGCCTTCCCTATGTACTCACGCGCGAGGGCCCCTCCCCCGACGACCACATAGACCTGGTTGTCCCTTGCGATCGTCCTTAACGCTTCAGCATATCTTTTGAGGCCGGCGGAATCCTGTGCTGCGAGAACAGATCCGCCCAGAGAGTATACCACGATCATCTGAATCCCTACTCTGGGAGAGCGTGGTGGCTCATAACACTTTCCTGTGCGCCCTGCTCGACGGGCGGTCCTGAGCGAACTGCGGTTGTTGCTGCGTGTGCCACAGGCTCAACACGTTCTCTGATCAAACCAGTGGAACTCCGAAGGAGAGATCCTCGAGCTCCAGAACCTTCCTCCAGACTGAGCGGCAGCTGCAATCCACATTGAGATCTGCCCGGCTCTGGCTCAGTGAGAAAGATCTTATCGCAGCCGCAACATAACCATCACATGTGCCGCAGTTGTGCGGCCCCCTCCGCGCACCCGCACCCACAGGGTCGCATATCACCGGAATTTTCAGCGAAGCCTCTCGGAGCACCTCCACCGCTGACCAGAGCCAGGGGGGTCTGTAACCGCCGCGCTGCCACATCCTCTCAAGCGGTGTGTTCCTCTGGACGTTACAGAGGTTCAGTGATATGATATCCGAGTAGGGCTCTGCGTCTCTCGCAGACCTCATTGCATCAGCGATCGCCTCCATCTCAGATAGCCCGGGGGGCTTGAGGAGAAGGTAGGTCTTAACACGGCCTCCGAGAGAGTGTATCATATCAGAGGCTCCTGTGAAATCGAAGAACGTGAACCCCTTGTTAATCAGATACGTCCTCACAAGATCGCTTGAGCTCTCCAGCCCGATGCCTATCTCCGCATCCAAGAAACTGAGAATCTGCTCAAGCGCAAGGCGATCGATGTACTCCGGCCTGGACTCTATGACAAGCCTCCTAACATCCATATCTCTCAGCGATCTCAGTATCTCAAGGCGCGCTGCCTCAGGAACCTCAGCAGGATCGAGGAAGCTGCCACTGGTATATATCTTGACAAGCTCCGCGCCCTCGACTTTATCGAGTATCGATCTGAACTGCGCGATGATATCCTCAGCGCTCGCATCGACCCCCTCCTGTGCATATCCGCACATCACACACCTGTTCCATCTGCAGCCCCTGGTCCTGAGTATCACTGTAGTGGATTCGGCAACCCTTCCATCAAAAAGATCCCTGCCGCGCCAGACTGCAACAGGGGATCGAGCGCTCTTCATCATTCTACCTGATATACCGCATTGCGCTTATAGCTGCTGATGCGCCCGAGCCGACCGCGGTTGCAACCTGCATTCTTCCTCCCGTGACATCTCCTGCTGCAAACACGCCCGGCATCGATGTCTCCTGTGTGAGGCGGTTGACCTTCACGAATCCTCCTTCGGTCAGCTCAAGCCCGAGATCCTCCGCGAGCTTTGTGTTTGGAGAGACCCCCATCTCCACGAATATGCCGTCCACCTTCAGAGACCTAGGCGTCCCCCCGACCACGAACTCAATGCCGCTGACGAACTCATCTCCTGTGATGCGTGTCACCTCGACGCCGAAGGTCTGTGTTATGTTATTGATGCCCTTCAGCCGATCGAGGTACACAGCCTCGGCAACAAGCCTCTCCCGCGGACATAGAAGATGGACCCTGCTGCATATGTTCGAGAGGTACAGCAGCGCCCGGGCCGCGCCGTTGCCATAGCCGACAACGGCCGTCGTTCTGTCCCTGAAGAGGGCGCCATCGCAGTAAACGCAGTATGATAGACCTCTTGTGACATACTTCTCCTCTCCCGGAACTCCAAGCTTCCTGTGGCTCGCACCGGTGGCAAGGATCAGGGCTCTGCAGACGTACTCCCAGCTCTCGGTCTTGATCCTGAACGTGTCATCCAGGTGGACTATCTTCTCGACCATCTCCTGCCTGTACTCTGCCCCGTACTTCTGCGCCTGAGAGAGCATCCGCTCCGAGAGCTCGATGCCCTGAATGCCATCCGGAAATCCAGGGTAGTTCTCGTAAAGTCCGCCCATTGACTGCTGTGAGGTGTAGACATTTCCCAGTATCAATGTCTTCATGCCACCTCTGGCGCAGTACATGCCGGCAGTCAGACCCGCCGGACCGGCACCCACAACGATGACGTCATACAAGGGAAGACACCAAAGTTAGTTTGCTGGTTAATGGTAGATAATACGATCGCTCAGAGCATGACTGTGTGGGCTACGCCATCTTTCCACAAAAGCTCTTTTCGTCCAACTATCTTATATAACAGGATTGATAGATGGCGTAAATGCTGACGCTCTTTTGTCTCTAGCAACTTGAAGGACATACAAGCTGGTTGCTGAAATCATTCAGCATCCAGAAGTGCATAGCAAGACCTGTGTCTCTTCTGGCAAGCCATCATATGGATAAGAGCGAATGCTGAACTCTGAGCATCCCTTTCTCCACGGCTTTTTGGCATATCGCAATTCCACTCAGAATCTCTGTATGCGAGAGGACTATTCTGGGAAAAAGAGAATCCTTATATTCAATAAAAGCAAACAAATTATAGATGATATCGCGCGACAGCTATGTCCTGAGGGCGTTCCTGGCCTCCACATTGCTCGGGATCACCATTGTTCTTCTCGCATTTGGCCTCATTCAGGTCTTCATGTACGGCCCGACTCTTCCGCACTCCCTGATACTCGTGATAACCGCGATAAGCTTCGTCATATTCGTCGCGCTCTTTGAGCGATACCAGGTGGGATCGGTGGCTGCGTCGCTTCTTGTATCTCTTTTATCAACAGCACTCCTCACAACCCTCTCAGGCGGCGTCGTGTACCTCATGGAGATGAGCGACATCAGATGGGAGGACGCGATATCAGCGCTCGCTCTCTCGATGATGCTCTCGATGGCGCTGCTCAGCTACCTCAAGCGCTCCCTCGGGCGGCTCGGAGGTTACTGAGATCTGTAATCGCAGAACATACACTAACGCGCCTGTCTGCGCGCCGAGCGATTTGCCACCCTGTTCATCTGGTCATGAACGTTTTCCATACAACTTATGCACAGCAAATCCGATAAATAGTATCAGTCGATTCTTCAGCACAATGGTCCTGATCGATCCATACGGACGTAAGGTCACAGGTCTGCGCATATCTGTCACATCCAGATGCAATCTGAGATGCATCTACTGCCATCACGAGGGAGAGGTGACGGGAGGGGAGATCTCCAGGGAGATGGCGGTGAATGTAGTAAACGCTGCATCACGTCTCGGAATAAGGAGCGTGAAGATAACAGGAGGAGAGCCGCTGATGCGCAGTGATCTCGAGGAGATGATAGCTGGCTTCAAGGAGGTCGCACCCGGGGTCGAGATCTCGATCACCACCAACGGCGTATACCTGAAAGATAGAGCTGAAGGGCTTGCTGCAGCCGGACTTTCGAGGGTCAACATAAGCCTGGACTCGCTGGATCCTGATATGTACAGGCGAATCACAGGCGCAGGAGGGGGCGACCTGGAGAGGGTCCTCGATGGGATAGAGGCAGCTCAGCTCTCCGGATTGAGACCTGTAAAGCTCAACATGGTGGTTCTGAGGGAGAACGAGCGCGAGATTCCGGAGATGATCGAGTTCTCCCGGAAAAGAGGAGTGATTCTGCAGCTCATCGAGCTCCTAGGGGATGGCCCAAAGGGTGATCTGGAGAGGGTGGAGAGGCTGCTTGAGTCGGAGGCAGAAATGGTCCTGACAAGAGAGATGCACAGGCGCAGGAAGTACTTTCTGAACGGCGCGGTTGTTGAGATCGTCAGGCCCATGGACAACACTGAGTTCTGCGCGCACTGCAATCGGCTCAGGGTGACCTCGGATGGAAGACTGAAGCCATGCCTCCTGAGAAACGACAACCTCCTGGAGATAAA
The DNA here is from genome assembly GCF_000014945.1 of Methanothrix thermoacetophila PT. NCBI lineage: Archaea > Methanobacteriati > Methanobacteriota > Methanomicrobia > Methanotrichales > Methanotrichaceae > Methanothrix > Methanothrix thermoacetophila. Next base: position 1,232,169 of record NC_008553.1, on the reverse strand, counting down.
ATCGACGGATCCGGATGAGATCGAGAGGCTGATCCTGGAGGCTGTGAAGAGGAGGGCACCGTTTTTCGATGGAAACGCGAATGCCGGCCGCTGAGCGGTAAGTGATACTGTATCCAGCATCGATGATATGAGACAACGCATGAAAAACGATGTTCTCAGGCCGGGACCGGGATTCGAACCCGGCTCGAGGGATCCACAGTCCCGCAGGATGACCACTACCCTATCCCGGCGCGCGAGGAGATCGAGTCTGTGATCGGAGATAAAACTTTCTCTCCATAGCGAGATCACAGGACGCTCTGCGGGCCCAATGTGGGGTGGCACCGGGCCCGATCTCACCACACCCTTCTCAACAGAAATGTGAGCACCATGCATATCGATGCCGCGACTGCTTCCATGCCTGGCTGTCTCATGGGGGCGCTCTCGTTCTGGGATCTGTTCTGGCCGGCCTCTGCCAGAGGTCTCCAGTATCCCCGAATCTTCAACGGGTATGCGAGATCTCCACCAGGAACCTCGCGATCGCCGATTACGAAGACGTATCTACCCACCATCCCCGAATCATCCCAGACGGCCACAAGGTACCGGCCATCAGCCGGAATCCTCACAAGCTCCTTTTGACGGGTCCAGTATGTGGTGCGGGTGAACGGTTCGAAGAAGGTGGTCGCGTTTTCCGGCGGATTCAGCATCACAGTACCGAAGCCCTCCGGTTTGTACACCCTCACAGGAGGCCTGGCCGGTGCGAGACCACGACCCATCAGCGCCATCCGGGGCTTGAAATTCTCATGCCCCTCAATCTGTGGTATGAGTATGCTCAGCAGTATCGTCTGGCCGCGGGTGGCATTGAATGAATAGTAATCCACATCCTCAGGAGCATCCAGAGTCGCGTAAATCGCAGTTGAGATCGTCGGGTCCTCCACAACCCAGGGATCACCCGCTGTGATATCCACACCCTCAAAGAAAGGCTGATGAGCCGCTGCCCCCATGGCAAGCATCAAAAGCATCGGGATGACAAAAGGTACAAGAGATCGCATTGTCCCACATCTCCTTGCTGAAGTCAGACTGGTTCACTAAAATAGTTGTCGTCGAACCGGTTCGGGCAGTTTTTCCACATGAAGCGGGAAGTTCCGCCCTTCGTGTATATACCGCCCTAAAGAATTTATCTGCGTGCGCTCTGGGATAGTCGGAGATGGATGTTTAGGGAACCGATTCGCTGAAAACAGCCCGACAACTTCTCCGTGAGCGGTGAACGCAAGCGAGGTGTTTAATTGCAGACTCTTGAGATTGGAGGCAGGCGGTGGGAGCCTGATATCAGACGGTTGAGCGATATGCGCGAGCTTCTCTGCGATACAGAATGGGCATCATCCGCTGATGATATCGATCTCTACTACATGTACAGGGACCTCTACCTGAGCAGGGCTGACCAAAACACTCTTATCGAGCATGATCTTCGCTACGACATAACAATCATACCTCCCAGAATGCTCGGGAGGGAGTATGTGAAGACGGCTGGCCATTATCATCCAAAGGTCCCAGGCACGGATGTGACATATCCCGAGGTCTATGAGGTCCTTGAAGGAGAGGCGCTTTACCTCCTCCAGAATGAGGACGCGAGCTCTGTCGTGTGCATCGTAGCATCTGAGGGTGATAAGATCGTTATACCTCCAGGATATGGTCATATCACAATAAACCGCTCAAACAGGCGCCTGAAGATGTCGAACTTTGTATGCAGGAGCTTCTCCTCCATATACGGCCCATACAGAGATCTGCGCGGCGGAGCATACTACTACACAAAGGAAGGGTTCGTGAAGAACCCCAGGTACAGGGATCCCGCGCCCGTCAGGTGGCTGGAGGCACCAGATGAGGCTCTCCTGAGGAGATTTGGGCTCAGCCGCAGCAGGGAGATGTACTCCTCTCTCAAGAACCCCATCGGGCTGGAGTTTCTGACCAGACCACAGGATCACCTGAGCCTCTTCGAGAACATCCTGGAGTGATAGCATGGATGTGAGTCGGCCCTGGGCCTTTCTCTGCGATTGCCTTGGGGACTTCAAGAACATCCTGGAGTGATAGTATGGATGTGAGAGCGTACCTGGAGCTGCTCCGTCCGCCTCTGGCGCCCATGGATCTCGCGCTTCCTGCTGCATCAGCTCTCCTCTCCGCTTATGCGACCACAGGCTCGCTTCCAGGAGCGGAACCGTTTCTGATAGCCACGATCGGGGCGTATTTTGCGATAACCAGCTCATACGTCTTCAATGACTACGTGGACGTCGACGTTGACAGGGTGGCGATGCCTGACAGGCCCCTACCATCAGCCAAGGTCAGCAGGCGCGGTGCCGGCATTTACGCCCTCGTCCTTCTGATGCTCGCGGCAGCCGCGGCGACATACCTAAACCCTGAGAGCCTGGTGATGCTCATAGCTGCCACAGCGATCATAACCGTTTACTCTGCATGGGCGAAGCGGAGGACTCCGCTGAGCTGGATGTTCGTAGGGCTGGCATATGGCATGGTCCCTGTTGGCGTCTGGCTCGCCATATCGCCTGCTGGATACCTCATGCCCGGTCCCGGCTTTCATCCTGCAGCCCTGATCCTGGGTCTAATGATATGCATAACAGACTGGGGGTTCACGAACTGCGATGCATCCCGCGATGTCCCGGGAGACAGGGCAAAGGGCATACCCACAACCCCTGCCACTTACGGGATTCCACTCACATCGAAGCTGGTGGCAGCCTTCTGGACTATCGGTGTGATCCTGTCGCTGCTGCTCGGAATCTTATCAGGCCTCGGCGCTCTCTATCATGCGACTGCTATTCTCTCAGGCATATGGATGCTCATGCAGTGCGCGGATTTCGTCAGGAATCCAACACCATCGCGCGGCGAGATGCTCTTCTACCAGGGCGCAAACTACAGGGCAGTGCTCTTCGCAGCCCTGATGCTCGATGTGTTTCTTGGAGTGATGATCTGATGCCCGACGAAGGGCGGCAAAGATGAGGATCTGCTGCCTCCACGAAACATATGCGGTCAGGAGAGAATCGATCGTGTTTCAGAAGAAGTGTGTATCCTTCCTGAAACCCGTGATGATCAGCGTATCATAGGTTTTCTTCGGAAGTGTTATTATCCTGAATGAAAGATACTCCAGGGATAATGGCTCAAACAGGAACCGCGGATCTCCCACTTCACGATGGCAGAGCGCCACCATGGCTCTTCAGTAGAATGCGACTTCTCGCAGGCGAGATAGCCAGGGTGATCATATACGAATATGGTGAGCAGGAGCTCCTCCGTAGGATCTCGGATCCATTCTGGTTCCAGGCGTTCTCCTGCGTCCTTGGATTCGACTGGCACTCATCGGGCACAACGACCACAACCACCGGAGCGCTGAGGGCGTCTCTCCGACCTGAGGATGGTGTGGTGGTTGCAGGAGGAAAGGGAGCGACATCTCTGAAAACCCCTGTGGAGATCATGCGCTACGGGGAGATCTTCTCGCTGTCGGAGAGGAAGATCGAGGATCTCATAAGGGCGAGCAGACTCTCTGCAAAGGTTGACAACGCCCTGGTGCAGGATGGCTACAGGCTCTACCACCATGCATTCATACTGACATCAAATGGGGAGTGGGCAGTGGTCCAGCAGGGGATGAACGAGAGATACGCGCGCAGGTACCACTGGCTCTCCGATAAGTTATACAGCATGATCGAGGAGCCGCACGCAGCGATATGCGCGCAGCGCCTCGAATCCAGGGTTATGGATCTCACATCAAAGGAGAGCAGGGAGAACAGGCAGGCCACGCTCGATCTCGTAAGGGATGGACCATCACACATCAAAAAATACACAGCACAGCGGAGCCTGGAGGATTTCTCGCCGGCGCTGAGAATGCCTGCCAGGCATGAGATTCTACCTGTGGATATCGGGAGAGATGGCCTCAGGATCCTGCAGGCAGCCTATGAGCTGCAGCCATCAACTTACGAAGAGCTTGTAATGCTCAGGGGCATGGGACCGAAGAGGGTACGCGCACTCACCCTGATAGCAGAGCTGATTTTCGGGGCACCGCCGAGCTGGAGGGATCCTGCCAGGTACAGCTTCGCCCACGGCGGGAAGGACGGATATCCGTATCCTGTAGACAGAGAGAACTACGATCGGAGCATAGAGCATCTCAGAGAGGCGCTCCAGGAGGCGAAGCTGGGCGATAAGGAGAAGTACGAGGCGATGAAGCGGCTGTCAGGATTCGTCAGACACACGCGGTGAATTTATGGCCAGAGACCAGAAAGATCATTACTACAGGAAGGCCAAGGAGGAGGGCTACCGGGCGAGGTCAGCGTACAAGCTGAAGCAGATAAATGATAAGTTTCACATCATCCGCAGAGGTTCGAGAGTTGTCGACCTCGGCGCAGCGCCCGGAGGCTGGCTTCAGGTCGCCAGGGAGCTATCCGGCGGCATCGTTGTGGGTGTGGATCTGGAGAGAATAGAGCCTCTAGAGGGCATTGTCACTATACAGGGGGACATCACGAAGGAGGAGACCCTGGAGCAGATCGCAGCTGCCCTCGGAGGGCAGGCGGATGTGGTGATATCGGATGCTGCTCCGAACCTCTCAGGGATATGGGATGTGGATCACGCCAGATCTATAGATCTCTCCAGAGCGGCGCTCAGGATCGCGAAGCGTCTCCTGCGTCCGGGCGGCAGCTTTCTGGTGAAGGTATTCCAGGGAGATATGTTCAATGATTACCTTGAGGAGGTTAAACGCGAGTTCAGCTCGGTGCATGCTTACACTCCTCCTGCATCCAGAAAGGAGAGCGCTGAGATCTACGTGATAGGGAAGAAGCTGCTCAGCGCGCCTGTCAGGTCCGGCGAAATCTATGATGTCACGGTGGACTCCGTCGGACGCACAGGCGACGGGATAGCGATGATACAAGGATTCGCTGTTATCGTGAAGAACGCATCTCCAGGGGAGCGGCTCAGGATAAAGATCGGTCCTGTAAAGCAGAGGTTCGCCTTTGCATCGATACTGGAGAGGCTTTGACGAAGAATGTGAGCGCACAAACCCCTTCTGAAAGAGAGAAAATCACTTTGGATCGCCCCCCCTGCTGCTGAGCATATGCCGGATGCTATATGTGATACCCGATCAAAAACGCCACCAGCGCCATCCCCATTCCCATCTTTATCCACCTCTGAGATCCGGAGGCATCGCCGCAGAGCATTCTTTTTATGGAGAGGAGAAACGCAAGATTCGCGATGCTGACCGCAGCCTGGTAGTCGATCCCCAGCGGCACGAGATAGCTCAGCAGCATCGCCACAATCAGAACCAGAGATGCCAGGACGAATGATTTTCTTTTTCCAATGAACGCGGGGAGCGTTTTGGCGCCATGTGCGAGATCTCCTGGGAGATCCTCGATATCCTTGACGATCTCCCTGCTGAGTGTTGCGAGTGCTGAGAGTATGGAGAGAAACGCTGTTATGCTCGACGGCGATGCTGCCAATCCGCCGAACAGGAAGGTGGTGCCAGTCAGGTACGAGATTGCGATGTTGCCTGCAACAGGCAGCCCCTTGAGCCTCGCAGCATATATTATGAGAACAAATGAGTTCAGCAAGGCCAGCGCAAGACAGCTCTGATTTATCAGACCTGCGATTAAACAACCTGCGATGAACAGCGCCACCGACCATATCAGAGCTGCACGCGGGGAGATCCGGCCGCTCGGTATCGGCCGATCCGGCCTGTTCACAGCATCGATCTCCCTGTCGAAGTAGTCGTTTATCGCATTGCCTCCGCCGGTGATGAGAAGCACTGCGGAGAAGACAAGAACAGGAGTGTGCAATGACTGCAAAAGCGCCCCTGAGACCAACATGCCCGTGAGCGATGCAGCACCTGCCATCACGCAGTTCGCGGGCCTCATGATCTCCAGGAGGGTCAAGAAGAGCGCCTCCGATCTTTGGTCTCAAGAGAAGTGTTCACAAGGAAAAGGACATACAGCTCCGCTAAGTAGCTGTCGATCGATCTCCCCGGCGGGGACCTTCGTCTTATCAGATAGGTCCTTCTCCCCCTGAAAACGGTCCTGCTCCTTTTCACAAGCCCCCTCCTCTCGAGGCTCCGCACGATACGCGAGCACTTGCTGCTGCTTATACCGAGAAGCCTCGCAAGTTCGGACTGCACGACACCGTCGCTGCCGATCAGGGCCAGAACTCCCTCCTCGAGATGGCCGCAGTGCCTCAACCCTGCACCACTCAATCCCAAGCCTCCATCGACCGGAGCATCTAGCAGATTTTCTGAATATATATTTTTATCTAAAAGCCTAATGGTCTGTCTGTACTATTCACGCATGATTGAGAGAGCTTCGCAGATATCATGTGTCAGAAGGCATCTGCAGATCTCAGGAGATTGTTATTGAGCTGGAGTATTCTATAAACCCTTATTTTTACAATGGCGGATTCTCGCTGATATCGTATTTGTCTCACATTTGCCTCAAAACCAGAGGTTTTTTTAGGAATACTCGCTGAATAAATTATATATATCGGCGAGTAAACAAATGTATATGTCACTGTGCAAAAATCAAAGAGGTTTTTTGATATTGCTCCTGGGGCTGCTGGCAGGAATGGTTTTGACCTTTGTGGCAGCGCGTTTATCTATGAGCACTCCTTTACTCACGGCGCTTGTGATTCTCCTGCTGTTCGTATTCGCCAGTCTTCCCATACTGTGGAACATCAAGGGCTACTATGATCATCTGAGAGATGTCCGGAATCTGCTGGAGAAGAAGCTCTCGTCGGGTTGCAACCAGGCCGAGCTGGTTCAGCTGGTAAAGGATGCTCTGGTAGTTCAGTCCAGTGGGATGCAGGGCGTAGCCAGGGCCACAATGGCATTGACACTGAGCGTCATCCTCGGTGCTGCTATATTCCTGCTCATCGCCAACCCTTTCAAATTACAGGATACGACTTTGGACAAAATACTTCCAACTTTGAAGGACATCCTCCTCGCGCTTACCGGCGCCATCTCCTCCATAATCGGTTTCTACTTCGGCGGCCGCGCCACACAGGGCGCTGAACCGCAAAATGGTGGTGGCCCTCCAGCGCCGGCTGCAGCAGCAAAGCCTGCAATTGAGAACTTCACAACAGATCCCGATAGTCCTGCTACGCCAGGGACAAAGGTGAAGATATCCTGCAGCGCCACCAACCCATCAAATGGATTCCTACAGTACAAGTTCGAGGTTCTCGACATGGATGGCAAACGGGTTGATGGGACACAAGGATACCAGAACCAGAGCGTGTGGGTCTGGAGTGCTGATGTTCCTGAGGGTAAATATTTCATCTGGGTTTATGTGAGAGATGGCCTCCATGCAGATATCGGAGGATATGACGCAAGAGAGATGAAGGAATTCGAAATTAAAAAATGATGAGAATCTCAGTTTTATTCTTTTGCCAGTATATCGTACAGAAACGCTGCCACAAGAGCACCGAGCACCGGGCCTATGACGTATATCGGGTAGTGGCTCCAGAGCACAGGGCCGCCCATGATGTGGTCTACCAGGTAGGGCCCGAACGTTCTTGCAGGGTTCAGAGAGGAGCCGGCGATGTTTCCGGTGGTTGTTATGACCCCTCCAACTGTCAGGCCTATAATAAGCCCGGCGAACCCCTGTGGCGCCCGCTCGTCAACCGCCACCCCCATGATCACGAGCATCAGCAGGAACGTCCCTATCGCCTCCGCGAGCACCGCCTGCCCGAATGATATGCCGGGGAACGGCGCAGTCGCTCCGAGACCGCCGACCATCACAGCATCAGATCCGGCGCTTGCGGCGAAGAGCAGGGATCCGAGAGAGGCGCCGATCAGCTGCGCCACTATGTACGGAATCACCTCGCCGCTCGGGAACCTCCTGGTGGCCCAGAGCGCTATCGTCACGGCCGGATTAATGTGCGCCCCCGAGACCCTCCCGAGAGCGTATATGACGCCCGCGATCGCTATGGCGAAGGCCATCCCTATCGCGAACCAGTCTCCCAAGCCGCCAAGCGCGCCGATCCCGATGTTGAAGGGGTTCGGCGGGCTGGAGCCCTTCGAGATCATGAGTGTGATGGCCGCGGCTCCAGCGCCGAAGTAGACCAGAATCGCTGTCCCGACGACCTCAGCAAGACATCTCTTTGCCAGGGACATATCTCATCCCTCGTGGTATACAGCGTAGCATGGCTTGCAGAGAATCCTGGGAAGCCGTCTCTTCAGCTTCTTTGATGGGAAGGGATACCCTCCCTCCCAGACCTCGATCTCATCCCTGACGAGATGATCCATGCAGACGCCCATCCCGCAGACTATGCATATCGCGACCGCCTCGGTGGTTTTCCCCTCGAGGGCGCAGAGATAGCATCTCATTCAATCCCTCACACGGCTTCCTTCCACTGGCAGTACTGATGCCTGAAGTCTATCAGCGATGCAGCAGCACAGTCCTTGCATACCCTTGCAGGCGATGCTGGCTTCTCCTTGTGGAGGGCTATTATGTTGGTCATCATCGTGGCGGTCACGGGCTCGCTGGTGAGCAGGCACGGATAATCAGCAAGTCTCATCAGCGCGGAGAATCTGACAGAGATGGCGCACCCAGGATACGCGTACCTCTGCGGGTTCATCAGGACCTCATTTTTATGTATGGGTTCTAGATCGACATCGAATCCCAGGACCTTCGGGACGATCTTCGTCTTCGAGCCGTTCCTCATGCGCATGGCCTTGTCGAGGTACTTCCATCCTCTGAGTATCATGTCCATGAAGTCGCAGTTGTGGAGCTCTGCTGCTGCGCTTCTTGTGGGATAGAGCTGCACGTAGTTATGGAATCTCTTTGTCAGAAGATCCACGATCATTATCGCGTTGAAGCCATCAAGCTCCAGGATGTGCTCAACAGCGCATGCGGATGCGCCAGTGGCGAGCGCGAGCGGCTGGTACTCATTCTTGAATTTATCAACGGCATTGTTCAGCGTGGTCTCCATAACCTCTGTTGTTGCCTCGATTGTAGCCATGACAACGTCATCCTTGCACATGTTGAACGTCGACTGGGCGATGTGGTGCGCTACGTCTCCGACGCAGTAGGCTGGCACTGTGACTATGTTGCCGTAGTGCACGCCATCGTCGATCGCCTCTTTGACCGCGCTCTTCATCCTGCTCTTGTAGCTCTGCATGTACTTTCTCACATCAAACGACGTGTGCCCTGCTGCGTCCATCAGCTTCGCCTGCGCCTCGATGGGTGTCCTGTACACCGTCTGAATCATCTCGATCTCTTTCCTGATCGCGTCTGATAGTGTAGCACCCTTCTCGATCTCGTGCGCGAATACCTCACCTATGCCATAGGATGTGTTCATGCCCCACGATTTCGCAGCGAGTATCGCCTGCTTGTGGTGCTCCGGTATATCGACGGTCTTGAGTATCCTGTTCACGACGTTGCTTGTCGATCCCGGTATCAGTGCGAAATCGACGACACATGTCGGACCGTAGAACCCGCCATATCTCCTGACCACCTCCAGTCCAATCAACGCCTCCGCCTTTCCCACAGCCTGGATGAACGCCTCGACGCTCTTCCTGAACTTCTCGTCCTCCTCGTAGAGTATCTCCATTATGGCCGGGGTCTGGTAGTGCTCCACAAAGGGATCGTCCTCAGGACGTATTGTCTTTGTGAGCGAACTCAGTATATCGTAGTGCGCGTTCACCGAGTCGACGTGGAGCTTTATCACTGCCTTCGATTGACCATCCGCAGCCTTCATCTTGTTGACCACATCGACATACGCCTTAGTATCTGATACGACGAAGTCCTGGCCTCTCTTCCTCTTCACAGTCTCGACATCCGCACGCTGGGCCATCATGGCCTCATCAACCATTTTTTTGTATAGATCTGACATGCCCACCACTCCTTCAAATACGGGATTGAGGTGTTATGCACATCTGCGATTCAAAACACGTATAGCCACCTCAAACCCCAATAGTAATACAGCCAATTAAGGATATAATAATTTCGTTTTGTTATTTGCCAACATACCTCATTCGCAGATCTCCATTCACCTGGCTGAACGCTCACAATGATACAGGTACACGAAGAGATCGGCATGCGAACAAGTGACATGGTGGCGTTTTAGGATCTGATGAATCTCAATGATACAAGTACATGAACATATCACAAGTGCAGCGCGAATTAAAAGACAGAAGTTAGCAGCCCCATGGGCCGCTGATGAATGGTCTCCTTCTCCTGGGCATCCTGGGCTCAGGATTCGGCTCCGGCTTCTCCCAATCATACACGCTGAACCAGCTCATGTGAGCGAAGCCATACATGCAAACATCTCTCTCGAACATATCGGTCAGCATCTCTTCGACATTTGACGAATATAAGCTTTTGGGTTGTTATAGGGGAGGTGCCTGAATAAGGATTACGTGTTTCTGACATGCAGAAGCAGTAAGGTCCAAATTTATGGCCTTGGCTCTTATCCGGACAGGTCCACCATGTCCGAAGCAGTAATTATATACCAAAGAATCTTCTATGCCGTCTCAGTTCAGAGGGTGATCGTTGATGGCAAAGATCAAGGCAGGCGTCCTGGGTGCAACAGGCGCTGTTGGACAGCGTTTTATCGAAGGACTCAGGGGGCATCCGTGGTTCGAGCTCACGAGCCTGGCAGCATCTGACAGAAGCGCGGGAAAGAAGTATCGCGAGGCTGCGAAATGGAGGCTTGAGAGCGAGCTGCCGGATGAGTTCGCGGACATGACAGTTGTCAGGGTCGACCCGAAGGAGGTCGACGCAGATATAGTGTTCTCAGCACTTCCATCTGATGAGGCGAAGAAGGTTGAGGCGGAGTTTGCAGCGGCTGGATTCGTCGTCGCCTCGAACACCGCGACAAACAGAATGGTTCCGGATGTTCCTCTGCTCATACCGGAATGCAATCCTGATCACATAGAGCTCATAAAGATCCAGAAGGAGAGGAGGGGTTGGGAGGGATACATCACCACGAATCCAAACTGCACCACCATCATGTTCGCGCTCACACTCAAGCCCCTGATGCAGTTCGGCATAGAGAGCGTTCATGTCGCGTCGATGCAGGCGGTCAGCGGCGCCGGATACGAGGGAGTGCCATCCATGGCGATCCTGGACAACATCATACCATACATCGCAGGCGAGGAAGAGAAGGTTGAGACAGAGGCCCAGAAGATCCTGGGAAGGTTTGATGGGGAGAGGATAGTTCCGGCTGATTTCACTGTAAGCGCGAGCTGCCATCGTGTTCCTGTCATGGACGGACACACAGAGGCTGTCTGGGTCAGGATGAAAGATGATCCCACGCCGGCTGAGGTCAGGCAGGCCTTTCTGGACTTCAATCCCGGGCTGGATGACCTCCCGACGTCCCCCAGAAAGGCGATCATAGTGAGGGATGAGCCGGACAGGCCGCAGCCCAGGCTGGACAGGAACGCCGGAAGGGGCATGTCAGTCTCCGTTGGAAGGATCAGGCCCGGCATCAGGTACATCTGCATGGGCCACAACACGATCCGCGGGGCTGCGGGAGCGAGCATACTGAACGCCGAGCTTCTCCACAAAAAGGGTCTGCTCTGAATGCTGCTCGTAGCCTGGGAGTCCACAGGAGCCTGCAACCTGAGCTGCAGCTACTGCAGGGCGTCTGCTGGGCCTGCGCCATCTGGAGATGAGCTCAGCACCGGTGAGATAAAAGGTCTGATAAAAGAGATCGCCCCGATGGGGGCGATGCTGATAATCTCTGGAGGCGAGCCACTGCTGAGGCAGGATGTTTTCGAGGTGGCGAGATATGCAGCCGGCTCCGGAGTCAGGGTCTCTTTAGCCTCAAACGGCACGCTCATAACACCTGAGATCGTGGACAGGATCCTCCTCTCAGGGATATCAAGGGTGAGCATAAGTCTAGATGGCGCAAGCGCCAAGACGAACGACGCGACAAGAGGCGAGGGATCTTTTGATCTGGCCCTTCGCGGCATTCGGGCTCTGAGCGGAAGGGTCGAGTTCCAGATCAATATGACAATCACGCCAGCAAACATCGATGAGCTGGATCCTATTTTAGACCTGGCAGAGCGCGAGGGCGCGGCAGCTGCACACATATTCTTCATGGTGCCGACAGGCAGGGGCAGAGCCGTGGAGTGTATCTCCCCGGAGATGCAGAGATCCCTTCTCGAGAGGATCGCATCGGAAGAGAGATCGATCGAGATACGCCCCACATGTGCGCCGCAGTACGGGAGGGTGCTCATGGAAAAGAAGGGATCACAGGCGCGCACCGCTGGGGGATGCATCGCTGGAATAAGATTTGTGTTTATCTCGAGAACTGGTGACGTCTTTCCGTGCGGATACTTCCCGCTATCCGCGGGCAGCATACGCGATCGTTCCTTCTCAGAGATCTGGAGCAGCTCACCGCTTCTGAACGATCTCAGGGAGCGAAGGCTGAAGGGCAGATGCGGAAGCTGTAATTACGTAAGGATATGCGGCGGCTGCAGAGCTCGGGCATACGCGCTCACCGGTGATTATCTGGGAGAGGATCCGACATGCGCCTGGAGGGGATCCATTGGATGAGATCGATCTGAGGATCCTCGCAGCGCTCCAGGAGTCTTTTCCTCTTGTCGATAGACCCTTCAGGGTGCTCGCGGAGAGCCTGGGCATCGAGGAGGAGGAGCTCATAAGAAGAGTCTCGAGGCTGAAGGAGATCGGGCTGATTCGCAGGATCGGCCCGATACTGGATCTGAGACGTCTCGGCATGATTGGAGTGCTCATCGCGATGAGGGTATCTCCGGAGGACGCGGATCAAATCAGCACTGTCGTGAATGAATACGATGAGGTATCACACAACTATCTCAGACCGAACGAGAGCGGTTATAACATGTGGTTCACGGTATCCGCGCCTGAGGAGCGTGTTGATGAGATAATCTCGGAGATAAGGAGAAGGACCGGGTGTGAGATGCTCGTGCTCCCGACCATCAAGATTTTCAAGATAGGAGTCAAGTTTGATATCATTTGAGGAGGTTGAGGATTTGGACAAACCTGTGCTGATGGATTTCTTCGCAGAGTGGTGCGGTCCTTGCAGGATGCAGACGCCGATAATGGAGGAGCTGGATAAGAAGTACGGCGGAAGGATAGAGATCAAAAAGATAGATGTGGACAGAAACATTGAGCTCGCGAACAGGTACAACATCATGGTGGTGCCGACGATCATCCTCGAGAAGGACGGCAAGGAGGTGCGCCGCTGGCTGGGCGTCACATCCAAAGAGGAGCTGAGTAGCGCGATAGATGCGATCCTCTAGGGGGCGGTCGCAATAGGTTTGCCTCATGTCCATGATCTGTTCACAGACCTCGGAGTATGGCCCATCAGGAGGCTGAATGGCAATGGCAATCCAGCCCCACACCTCTCGCTGCTCTTCGACGATCACAAGTTCTCTGTTGACACCAGCAGGTCTCCAGGGCGCGAACAGCCTGATGCTTATCTCATAACACATGCGCACAGCGATCATCATGGAAGCTCCGCGATGCGGTCGCCTAGGGCGATAGCATCCCGGGAGACCGCACTGGCTCTCGAGATCAGGCACGAGAGGAGCTATGCAGGCAGTATCTTTGAGATCGGAGATGTACTGGACATAAATGGCGTCGAGCTGCGGACGTACCCCACAAGACACACCATAGGCTCATCAGCGTTCTACTGGGAGAACAGTCTGGGCGTGAGGGTACTCGTGACAGGGGATGTGAAGGACTACAGATCCCTGCCAAAATGCGATCTTCTGGTGGCAGAGGCGAACTACGGGGATCCCTGGGACTCGTCCTGCATATTCGATGATGATCTGAGCGGATTCTGGGAGGCGCTCAACTCGGGATCATCCTTTGGCGCATACGCATTCGGCAAGGCACAGCGTGCGGTATCTCTGATAAGAGCGATGGGATTCAACGAGCCGATCGGCATGGATGAGGAGGGGAGAAGGCTCACAGAGGCTCTGATGCCTGACGCAGGGGATATCATCGACTTCCGAGATTGTGATGGAGTATCTATCGTCACCCCAAAAAACCTTCCAAGGGTGCGCTCGCCTGAAAGGTACATGCTCACCGGAAGGGCGGATGTTTCATGGAAGAGGATACGCCTGAGCGACCACCTGGATTTTCGCGGGATAATGAGAATGCTCGATCATGTCTCGCCTGAGGCTGTGATCTTCTACCATCCTGCAGGCGTCAGGTCGAGGCTCCTCGCGCACCACCTCCGAACCACTGGGTGCGCCGCGATATCTCTTGACGAGATCGACCTCTTCGAGAAGAGGATGTGAAGACAGACGCATTCGTCTGTACGCACAACTCGAAGTGAACAGCTACGTAGCCGCTGCGTCTACGCCAGTAGAAGCACGTTCGAATGGACCTACGTACCCTCAATGCGAGAGAGCAGCATCGATCGGATGTTAATGCTCCGCTCCATTCTTCAGCTCGAACTCGATCTCGCAGCTCTCGTCTCCCCTGCAGATCCTTCTGTCTCTCCTCGGAACTATACCGTCGCCGAACTCAGATGCCCAGACCTCAAGCTCGCTCCAGCATATCCTGGACCCGACGCGCTCGTTCAGCTCAGCCCTCCCGGCTCTGACCATGATCTCATGCCAGGGGCATCTTGTCACCACAAACCTCGCGCATCGCCCATCACATGTGCTGGCGAACTCGAACTCCTCCAGGGAGAGCTTTGCCGTGAAGCATCTAGCGAGAGATTCGAGGCCGTTCGACTCATTCATAATCGACTTCAGGGCTCTCGCCTGTATCTTCGGCATAACCCTCCAGACATCATCATCGATCTCCAGAGCAGTATCGAAGCCGTAGCGCTCCTCGACCTTCATGAACCACAGCCCGTCGACGGCTCTGTAGCTGCGCTTGAAGTACTCTATAACATCCCTATCATCCAGCTCCGCATTCACAGAACCACCAGCCAGATCCATGTCTCACATCAAAAAGAAGCTGACGCCCGACTGCGCTGCATCCTGAGCGCATGCTCCTGAGATGGTGATGAATAAAGAATAGCGCTCGTCGGTGTTACTTCTTGCTTTGGAATTACGGAGCGCATGCTCTGAGATGTGGATGAATAAAGAATAGATCATGAAGAGACTGGTGTGGTACCATCCGGCGGAGGGTGACGTGCCGTCGATCCCAGTGGCAGAAGCACACGGTCCTGATATGTGCCGCAATACTACCGCCACATACCTGCCCTGGGGGAGAGGGTCACGGCTCTATCCTGTCCTTCCTGAGCTCCTCCAGGGCGTTTTTATCCATCCGTATCTCGCTTATCTCCACAGCGCCCAGCGAGCAGATGAGCTTCGAGAGGGATTCTGAGATCGAGATGCCGAGATCTGCATACCGGCTTGATATCACGAGAGAGAGTGCCCAGGCTGTGTTGTAGGCAGACCACATTGCGTAGATAAGATGGACTACAAGCTCATCCACCCCGCCCTCTATCCACGGGCCCTCTGCATTCGGCCAGATTATTCTCGACCTGATGACGGTGGGTTCCTCGATCTCCACCTCGAATATTATCAATCCATCCACACTTCCATCCCCGGGACTTCCGAACAGCCTGTACCCCCAAACAGACCGATCCGGAGGACCCTATGATATTTAAGGCGTCATCGAATTTAACCCTTGGGATTCTCATGTCGGTGATCTCTGGAAAGGATGCGTTGAGATACCTCGAGTCGTTTGCTGATCGGGATATTCAGGCGCAGATATGTGGGGTGGACCTGACAGCCAGAAGCATAGAGCGGTTCGTGTCCTCAGGTTCTATCGACCTCGACAACAGCGAGCGCAGAGTCGCAGAGACTGAGGCGGTTCAGTTCGGTGGTGATGAATGGGTCTTCCTGGAGCAGGGCGCGTATCTGGTGACGTTCAATGAGATCGTGAAGGTGCCTCTGGATATGATGGCGTTCGCGCTTCCCAGATCGAGCCTCCTGAGATGCGGGGCGACCCTCGAGAGTGCGATATGGGATCCCGGATACAATGGGCGATCGCAATCGCTTCTCGTGGTCCACAACCCGCACGGGATACGCATAAAAAAGAACGCAAGGCTCATGCAGCTCGTCTTCATCACCATGAAGAGCGCAGCAGAGAGAGCCTACAGCGGGGCCTACCAGGGGGAGAACATCTAGACTATCCTGGCGGTGCGGATGATCTGTGATGTTGTGTTGCTGTCCAGCATGGATAACAGCATTATGTAGCTGTCACCTCCCGCGTGCCATACCGCAAGATATCCATCGCTGCCCTCGAGCGTGCCAGAGGTGAATGTCATGTTATGCACGACCACAGGCGCTCCGTAATAGCTGGAGGTGGTCCAGTTGCCGGTCTCCTGTGCCTCCTTTGTGGCCTCGATCATCAGCGCCACCGACATTATATCCAGGAATGATTCCTTGCTCAACATTTTCAGAATATCATCATATGGTGTGAAAACCACCGCATCTGCTTTACCGGTCTCACCAAATATCGTGAAGTTCTCCATGAAGATGCCAGAGGACGTATCGATATCGCCGGTATTGATGTAGTAACCTTCTCCAGGATCGACAACAAGAGTTCTCTCCTCTGGAATGATGACCTTCGCGTCAAGGGCAGCCGAGCATCCAAGCAGAGCAAAAACCGCTATTATTATGGTCAGTCTGTTCACAATCTCACCACACTCATCTCATTTCAAAGACATGCTCCGAACACTGCCAGAAGATCTGCCTGTATTCGGTAGCAGAACTAACGCTGAAAATATTTATTAAAACAATATGATTTAAAATTTTTGGTGTAACTGATGGACCTGTCCGGATAAGAATATGTCCAGAAATCTAGATCTTCTACTATTCTGCATATCATAAACGCCTAATCCTTATTCGGACACGTCCTGACTGAGGGACCTGTCCGGATAAGCGAAGAGCGATTGTGATAAACAAGATCTATAAGGCTTATATTTTTGGACTCCCCGCCTCTTATTCGGACACGTTCTAACTGATCGGGTGTTCGGCCACACAATGTATTGCTCTTATCGAACCCCTCTCGAAATAGCCAGACGCCATCGACTGTGAAACCCAGATACGCTGCATCTGGGTTCCAGTGCCTATCCAAACATCAAGAGCTGCGAGCTGTTTTGATTCATATAATCATGAATTGTGCATGGTGCCACAACTTTTATGAAACATCAGATGATCTCCAGATAAAAATTCGCAGGATTAAGACATGAGAGCACTTCTCTTCGATCCCTACTGCGGCGCCTCGGGCGACATGATACTCGGGGCGCTCATCGACCTGGGCGCAGACCTCGAATACGTCCGCTCTGCTGTGGAGTCTGTGGGATGTCGGCTTGAGGTGAATGAACGCAGGTTTGATCACATCAGAGCTATCCGGGTCAAGGTCATATCGGATAAATCCTTCCGCTCACTCGGTGGGGCCATTGATATACTGAAGGCATCAGCACTCACATCGCGAGCTCTCGAAAGAGCGCTGAGGATTCTGGATATCATGGCATCTGCGGAGTCAAAGGTCCATGGTGTTGATAGAGAGAATGCGAGGTTTCACGAGATGGGATCTCTTGATGCGCTGGCCGATATTGCGGGATCCTGTGCAGCGATGGAATCTCTCGATGTGAAGAGGATCCTCTCGATCGCGCCATCTGTCGGTGGCGGGATCACGGATACATCTCACGGAATGCTTCCGGTTCCTGCGCCAGCGACCCTGGAGATACTCCGCTCCCACAGGATACCATGGCGAGGAGGACCTGTTGCCCATGAGCTGCTCACGCCAACAGGAGCCGCGATACTTGCAGCCTCGGTAGATACGTTTCTGGATCATCATCCTGAGATTGTGACGGAGCGCGTTGGATACGGCGCAGGCTCCAGGGAGATAGGCATGCCGAATCTCCTGAGAGCAATCCTCGGGGAGATCCCTCACCACATGCAACACGATCGTGTGGTACAGATAGAGACGAATGTGGATGATGTGACGGGCGAGATCCTGGGAAGTCTCATCGACATGCTCATGAAAGAGGGGGCGCTCGATGTGACGGTTGTGCCGGCTGTCATGAAGAAAGGCAGGAGCGGGAGCGTGATATCCATAATCTCCAGAGAGAACGACGCGCGCAAGCTCTCCGCGGTTCTGATGAGGGAGACCGGCAGTCTGGGGGTCAGGGTCTTCCCCGCGCTCCACAGGCTGATCGCAGAGCGGAGGATCGAGAGCGTCGAGGTCATGGGCAGATCCGTGCCTGTTAAGATCGGATCCATTGGAGGAGAGATAATAAGCGTGAAGCCGGAGCATGATGTCTGCAGGCGCATCGCAGAGGAGCTGAACATTCCAGTGAAGGATATCATCAGGATCGCATCTGAGAAGGGATGGAGGATCGCAGGTCGCAAGATTGATTAGGTCTCATGTGAGCGCTGATACCATGAATCTCAACTCCTCCAGAAGTCTCTACGAGCGCGCGAAGAGGCTCATGCCCGGAGGTGTAAGCAGTCCGGTCAGGGCGATAAGGCCGTATCCGTTTTACGTTAAAAGGGCAGAGGGGCCCTACCTCTGGGACGAGGACGGCAACAGTTTCATCGACTACTGTCTTGCCTACGGTCCAATGATCCTCGGGCACAGAAACCCGGAAGTGATGAGAAAGGTCGAGGAACAAATCGAGCGGGGCTGGCTCTATGGCACGCCAACCGCCCTGGAGGTCGAGCTCGCAGAGCGCATAATCTCCCATTACCCATCCATTGAGATGATCAGGTTCGTGAGCACAGGCACAGAGGCGACGATGGCCGCTCTGAGGATCGCCCGCGGCTTCACCGGGAAGGATAAGATTGTAAAGATCGAGGGCGGATTTCACGGGGCTCACGACTCTGTTCTCGTTAAAGCAGGATCCGGAGCCACTACGATCGGCGTGCCCGACTCGAAGGGCGTGCCCGCGGATACTGCGAAGAACACCGTGCTGGTTCCATACAACGATATCCAGGCCATGGAGGCAGCACTGAGAGAAGATGATGTGGCAGCGGTGATAATGGAGCCTGTTCTGGGCAACATAGGGCCCGTGCTCCCCATGGACGGATACCTGGAGGGTGTGCGAAGGATTACAGAGGAGCATGACGCCCTTCTGATATTCGACGAGGTCATAACAGGCTTCAGGCTCGCACTTGGGGGCGCACAGAGCTACTACAGGGTCAGGGCTGATATCACCACGCTTGGGAAGATAATAGGCGGAGGGTTCCCGATAGGCGCCGTCGGCGGGCGTCGAGAGATCATGGAGAACGTGGCCCCTCAGGGTGGGATCTACCAGGCCGGGACGTTCAACGGATCTCCGGTATCCATGGCAGCAGGCCTCGCGACTCTGGATATACTTGAGAGAGGTGTTCTCGACAGGATCAACGAGATGGGGTCGTATCTGAGGAAGGGGATCTCGGATATCGTTGAGGATTTGAAGTTGGATTACAGCGTATCCGGGGTGGCCTCGATGTTCAAGGTCTTCTTCGGCCCACTTCCCAGAAACTACTCAGAGGCATTGAGGTGTGATAAAGAGGGATACCTGAGATTCTTCTGGAGGATGCTCGAGGCCGGCATATTCCTCACGCCCAGCCAGTACGAGACGGACTTCATATCAGCATCTCACGATAAGGAGATCATAGATAAAACACTGGAGGCGTTCAAGCTATTCCTCAAAGGCTGAGAATCGGTACACGTGGCAGCCCTCTGGCGCTGCGGCAGACAGAGATCGTTGCGAAGCGCCTTATCGAGCACGGCGCAGAGGCTGAGATAGTGACGGTCAGGACCAGCGGAGATCTCTTTCTCGACAGGCCGCTGCACATGATCTCCGGGCAGGGGTTGTTCGTGAGGGAGATAGATGAGCGGATGCTCTCCGGCGAGATAGATCTCGCGGTGCACAGCATGAAGGACCTCCCCAGCAAGCGCCCTGAGAGGCTCAGGATAGCAGCGATCATGAAAAGAGACTCGCCATGTGATATCTTGCTCACAAAGGATGGCTCCGGCCTGGATGATCTCAAAAGCGGAGCTGTCATCGGCACGTCCAGCATGAGAAGGGCGGCACAGCTCAGAAGGGCCAGGCCAGATCTGGTGGTGAGAAGCCTTCGCGGGAACCTCCAGACCAGGCTCAGGAAGCTGCATGCTGGAGAGTATGATGGCATAGTCATAGCTGAGGCAGGTGTTCAGCGCATGGGATATCACCTAGGTTACAAGGTGCTCGATCCCGGCTTCTTCGTTCCCTCACCGAACCAGGGGACAATAGCTGTCGTATCCGTCGCCGGCACAGAAGGCGACGCGCTGGCGAGCCTGATAGATCACAGGCCCTCGAGGGAGGAGACAATGGTTGAGCGGAGGATAATGGAGGTTGTCGGAGGTGGATGCCTGGTTCCGATGGCGGTCTTTGCGCGGCATCTCGGTGATAGGATACATGTCACAGCGGAGATACTCTCGAAGGACGGGGAGAGGTTCGTCAGGCTTGAGGATACAGTCCCCAGAGATGGTCTGGAGAGCGCTGAGAGGATCGGGAGGCGCCTCCTGGAGATGGGCGGTGATGAGCTGGTGAGGGAGGCTGTAGAGATTGAACGGTGATGCTGGAAAGGTGTATCTGGTAGGCGCCGGACCCGGCGATCCAGAGCTGATAACCGTCAAGGGTTTGAGATTGCTCAGGGAGGCGGATGTTGTTCTCCACGACCGGCTCCTGAACGAGAAGCTGCTCAGGGATCTTAAAGCTGAGATCATCGACGTCGGAAAGGCGCCTGGCAAACACAAGCTCTCCCAGGAGGAGATCAACGAGCTTCTCATCGAAAAAGCTCGAGAGGGGAAGATAGTTGTGAGGCTCAAGGGGGGCGATCCGTATCTCTTCGGTCGCGGCGGGGAGGAGGCGCTCGCCCTCAGGGAAGCTGGCATTCCCTTTGAAGTGGTGCCCGGCGTGACCTCAGCGATAGCAGCGCCAGCGCTTGCCGGCATACCTGTGACTCACCGCGGGATCTCCACCGCCTTAACAGTCGTCACAGGGCATGAAGAGCCGGGCAAGGATAAGGAGCTCGACTGGCACGCTCTGGCCAGGCTTGGAGGCACTCTGGTCGTCCTCATGGGCGTGGGCAGGATCAGGGAGAACACGTCGATGCTCTTAGATGGTGGATTGAGCCCTCAGACGCCTGCAGCGCTGATAGAGCGCGGGAGCTGGCCAGATCAGAGGTGTGTGAGGGGGACGCTGGGTGACATAGCGGAGCGTGCATCATCCTCTGGAGTGAAATCGCCCGCGGTTCTCGTTGTTGGAGATGTGGTCGATCTCGAGAGGTATCTACGACAAAGAAGGATAGCGATTCTACGTGCTGAAAAACAGCTGGATGTTTCTGTGAGACTCGCGGAGAGGTATGGCTTCATTCCCGTCGCGGCTCCGTCGATCTCACTCAGGGCGCTGGAGCTTCCTCATGACATAAAGGAGAGGATAGAGAAAACGGAGTGCGTGGTCTTCACGAGCTCGAACGGTGTGGAGATCATCTCCAGGAGATCTGATCTGGTCGATCTGATCCAGAAGAAGCGCGTCGCAGCCATAGGTCCGAAGACCGCGCAGGCTCTCTCAGAGAGGGGCGTGAATGTCGATGTGATCCCGGCTGAGTACAGCTCGAGAGGTCTTGTCAACGCTCTCGGAGGATTCAAAAGTGTGCTGCTTCTCAGGAGCGCCCAGGGATCTCCCGCGCTGCTCCAGGGATTGAGATCCTCTGGGATTGAGGTTGAGGATGTGCCTGTGTACGAAGTGAAAGGATCTGAGGACAGCAGGCTGGACGATCTCATAAGAAGGGCGGAGCTCATAGATGTCTTCGCGTTCACCAGCGGATCCACTGTGAGGTATCTGATGAGAAGGTCTGAGGAGCTCGGGATGGAAGATCATCTCAGGAGGGCTCTGGACTCTGCGCTTGTTGTCGCCATCGGCCCGCCGACGGCTGAGGTGCTCGGGGAGTTCGGGGTGAGGGTCGATCTCATCCCTGAGAGATACACGTTTGAGGGCATGCTCGAGGCTGCCAGAAGGGAGATCGGGGTGAGATCCTGATAATAATCTCGAAGATTCTTGCGGATAGAGCGACGGTCTGGGATGCGATCAGGGCTGCGGATCAGCCCTGTGAGAGCCTGCCTCCCGATCTGGTGAGGTTCTCCGGGGAGACAAGACCTGTCGTGATGTGGAATCTGACCCGGAGATGCAATTTGAGATGCGATCACTGCTACATAGATGCGAATGATGAGATGACGGATGAGCTCTCGCTCGATGAGGGAATACGGCTGATAGATGAGCTTGCAGATCTCAAAATCCCGATGCTCATACTCACAGGCGGCGAGCCGCTCATGAGCCGGAACTTCTGGGCGTATGCGTTTCACGCTAAAGAAAAAAACCTGAGGTGCGCGATATCCACAAACGGCACTCTGATAACTCCAGAGGTCGCGATGCTGCTCAGGGAGGCAGGAATAAGATACGTTGGTGTGAGCCTGGACTCATCATCTCCTGAGGTTCATGACAGGTTCAGGGGAGTCCCGGGTGCCCATGCCAGGGCGGTTCAGGGGCTGATCAACGCCAGGAATGCTGGGCTGAAGACCGGGCTCAGGGTCACGCTCACCAGGGACAACTGGTACGACATCCCCGCGCTGCTGAAGCTCGCTCTCGATCTGGAGATCCCCAGGTTCTGCATGTATCATCTCGTGCCGGCAGGCCGGGGCAGCGGCATTGCCGAGAGAGACGTCACGCCCGAGCAGCGGAGATCTGTGATACGCCTGCTCATGGAGGCCGCGCTGGAGCTGAGCGACAGGGAGATCGAGATACTCACAACAGACTCGCCGATAGATGGAGCCTATCTCCTGGAAATGCTGAAGAGCGATCCGGAGAGGCTAGAGCGGGCGAGGATGCTGCTCATGAACGCTGGAGGATGCAGCGCAGGGTCCAAGGTCGCAAATATCTCTCCCAGAGGTGATGTCCATCCATGCCAGTTCATGCCTCATATAATCGCTGGGAACGTGAGGGAGAGATCCTTCAGAGATATATGGATAGACAACCCATCACAGGAGCTTATTCTCATCAGAAACTCGAAAAAGCATCTCAAAGGGGCGTGTGGAAGCTGTAGCTACGCCGATCTCTGTGGCGGGTGCAGGCAGAAGGCTTTCTACTACAGAGGCGATATCCTGGAGACAGATCCCACATGCATGCTTGAACATGTGGAGATCGGGGGTCAGGCTGAGAGCTGAGATGCCTGACGAATTTGCTGTAAATTAACCTCATGATGATGCGAAACCCAATCAGTTTTGAATTTGCAACAAATTCGTCACGCTGCTAATCTCAGAGTTTGCGGTCGAGATCAGGGCTGATCTGAGCTTCAGGAAGGGGACGCGGATCTTCCCGATCTCGATACGCTTATAATTATAGATATGGGCAGAGGCGCGCCTCAGGATGTTGCATTCAGATCTGGCCCAAGCTGAGCGCTCAAATCAGTTACACGACCTGGCGCAGGAGGGCACGTGTTTTCAGGCACAACCGCTCTCGTAGGCTGAGCGCTCAAATCAAGCTATACGACCTGGCGCAGGAGGAGCACAGATCTCCTCGCCCATCGCCCTGCGGTTTCTGTACAGATAAAACCTCGCCGCTCCTCTGCATATCGGCTCTCTCGAAAAGCCCTCAAGATCCGCGATCTCATCCTCGAGGGGTCTTATCAGAACGTCCGCACCGATGCGGAGGGCGAGATCGCCCATCGCGATCTGCACCTCGATCGGAGGGCGTATGGAGTAGAGAAGAGACGCACCGCGGTACAGCTCCTCTGATGGATTGAAGATGTCGTCCCGCACCGTTTTGACGCCATCGACGTGCACAGGACGTATATCCGTTGCGATGAGATCTGGAATAAGCCTGGCAACATCTCCACACTGGCCTACTCCGATCTCTATGATCCTTCCAGTGTAATGGGAGCGTATGAACTCCGCTATCTCCTGCGCGCCCCTCACTCAATCCACCGACTGTGCGAGCTTCTCCAGCGCGATCGAGGCAGCCTTCTCTCCTGATAGCAGCATGCCTCCGAAGATCGGCCCCATCCTCGGCCCTGCGGCAACTGTTGTCGCGGCCATACCCGCAACTATGAGTCCTGGGTATACCTCTCGGGTGGCATCAACGACGATTTTCTCTCCGAGCGCCGCCCACATCGGCTTCTCTCCGATCACCCCTGATTCGCCAACAATTGCGCCAGGGATCTTCTTCTGCACGACCCTGCAGACAGCTGCATCATGCCCTGTGCCGTCTATCACAACCCGCGCCCTGATCGCAAGGGGATCGACATGTATACCGGCCATATCCGCAGCGGTCCAGTTTATGACCAGCCCCACAATCCTGTCGCCCTCGCGGATCATGACGTCCTCAACGGATACAAGATTTATCAACTCTGCGCCAGCATCTATCGCGCCCGCGGTCAGCTTCGCCACGACCTCTATCGAATCCGCAACGTAGTAGCCCTCCTCGAACTCGCGGTACCAAATATCATACTCATCCAGTATCCTGCATGCCTCTTTCTGGACAACAATCCTGGGAAACATCATGCCGCCGCCCCAGAGGCCGCCTCCCACAGACAGACGCTTCTCGAAGAGCACGACCCTCACATCAGCCTCTGCGAGCCGTTTCGCTGCAACGAGATTCGCAGGACCTGCGCCGACTAGAGCCACATCGACATCTGTGCACTTGAGAAAGCTCTCCAGGTAGCTCTCCACTATCGCCCTTGTGATCTTAACCTCGTCCAAAGCCATGTTGCTCTGCGTTGTGTCAGCTGTGATAAATATATTCCCCGTACGGTCACAGTTAAGTTGGCTGGATGGCATGCAATTCCCAGCACTCATGGGAAGCAATGCCCATGTTTTCCTGCACTCGGGCCGCGCAGAGAGATATGCAGAATATTTAAACCCATGCTGCGGATTAGCATCCATGCTCTTCTTTGTGGGCCTCGGGCTGTATGACGAGCGGGACATCTCCGTGAAGGGCCTTGAGATTGTGAGATGCGCTGATGCGGTGTATGCAGAATTTTATACCTCCAGGCTCATGGGCACATCCATCGAGAGGCTGGAGCAGCTGTACGGGCGTGAGATAAGGATGCTCTCGAGGTCTGAGATAGAGGGCGAACCTGAGTGGCTCGAGCACGCCAGGGATAGGAATGTCGCCCTTCTGGTCGGAGGAGATCCGATGATCTCCACGACGCATCTGGACCTGCGGCTCAGAGCGATTGAGATGGGCATTGATACGAGGGTTATACACGGATCGAACATCGCATCTGCGGTTCCCGGGATAACAGGTCTGCAGAACTACAGGTTTGGCAGGTCTGCCACTGTGCCGTTCCCTCATATCGTAAGGGGAAAGCGCATTGTATCATCAACCCCATATAATGCTGTGAAGGATAATCTGAGAAGAGATCTGCACACGCTGCTATATCTGGACATCCAGGACGAACGATTCATGTGCATAAATGAGGCTGCTGCTCTCCTGATCGAGGTCGCAAACGGGAGCGGCGATGAGGATTTCGCGTCAAATCTCGCGGTTGGCATCGCGAGGGCTGGGTCAGAGGATATGTGCGTCAGGGCCGGCACGCTTTTGGAGCTGAAGACGTACAGCTTCGGCCCGCCTTTGCATGTGATGGTCATCCCCGGAAGACTGCACTTCATGGAGGCGAAGGCGCTCAGGATGCTTGCAGGCGCCCCAGAAGAGCTGCTATCAGGATATGAGCTTTGAGGTGGTGATATGAGGTTTCTGATCATATCTCTCATGATATGCGTCCTTTTATCTGCACACTCCCTGGGAAGGGACACGACCATAGTCTACTCTGGCAGTGTTGTGCCGCTCGATCAGGAGGCGGTCGATGTTAATGGGATATGGAGCTTGAGCCTAAACGAGACCGTGATAACAGCGGCCATCAATCAGACAGGCCGTGAGATCACAGGGCGTTGCAGATCAGACGCATGGAGCGGTGTGATCTCAGGCATGGTCTCAGGAGATCAGATGAGCATTGCCATTGCAGCTCTCTATGATGACGTTCTGATATCGATATATATGAGCGGCAAGTTCGCAGGAGAGATGGTAAACGGTGAGTTCATCCGAATGGACAGCAGCGGTTTCAGCGAATCAGGATCGTTCATCGCGAGAAGGGTGAGCTCTGAGACATCAGGATACACGTCATCGAAGAGGGTTGTGATCAACAGAACAGAGTACAGGGTCTCCGGGCCAGTCAGCGGAATTCTTGGAATGAACCAGCTGTAAGCTACACTGGAAGACCAAAGCTGCCCTCCAGGAGGTTCTATGAAATCGCTTGGTATCGTGGTCTCGAATCCGGACGACTGGACCGCCAGGGCGATATCCATGGGCCTGGCAGAACTCGGCGCCTCTGCGGTGATGATGGATATCTCAGAGCTTGCGGTCGAGATCGGGTTTGATCTGAGCTTCAGGAAGGGAGGCGTGGATCTTTTCGATCTCGACACGCTCATAATCAGAGACATGGGCAGGGGCGCGCCACAGGATGTTGCATTCAGGTTTGAGGCGCTCAGGTCGCTTGCAGATCTCGGAGTGACCGTGATAAATCCTCCGGATGCGATTGTGAGAGCTGCGAACAAGTTTGCAACATCCATGGCGCTCAGGCGTGCAGGTGTTCCAACACCCAGGACAGTTGTGACTTCCAGCTACGATGAGGCTTTAAAGACTGTGGAGAGGATGGGGCGTGCGGTCTGCAAGCCGCTCTTCGGGTACAAGGGAAAGGATATAGCGCTACTCCGGCCTGGGGACGCGGATCTCATAAAAGATCTTCTCATCAGAAGAGGCGCCCTCTACCTCCAGGAGTTCATTGAGACGCCTGAGAAGAGAGACATACGGGCATTTGTTGTTGGGGAGGAGGTTGCTGGCGCCATATACAGGGTCGCGCCACCAGGCGAATGGATAAGCAATCTCGCACGTGGCGGGAGAGCGGAGAGGTGCGAGATCAGCGATGAGATAGAGAGAATCGCGGTAGATGCAAACAGGGCGGTCGGGACCATGTACAGCGGAGTCGACATGCTCGAATCAGAAGATGGAATGATGGTGATCGAGGTCAACGGGACCCCGTCTGGAAAGGGTATATACTCAGCGCTCGGCGTGAATGTGGGACGAACGATCGCGGGGCTTGCGCTTGGAGTACCAATGCGCTAAATCTGTTATAGATTCAGATCGTGGGGCTCAAACAGCCCTGCCGGATTCGGTAGTGGCGGAGTGCCCATAAGTCTCTGGTGGACTGTGCTGTATCCATGAAAACGTGACATGGATGGTTCAACCTCCTGTATCGGCACGTTTTTTGTGAGAACAATCATAAGAGTGCCCTCTGTCTCATGTGGGGTTTAACTCTTGGGAGAGGAGAGGGCGCAGCGGGAAGTCCCCGGATGAGAGCGAAGCCCTCCCTGCTTCTGACATGCTCAACGATAACTATTTAGTTCCGATGCAGTATTAGAGTCTCAGATGGAGAAATAATGATTATCAGCTACAAGTATCCAATATTTCCTGATGAGGCGACACAGCAAAAGTTAGCTGAAGCGCTGGATGCTTGTAGGTGGCTCTATAATCGGCTTCTTCAAGAGCTGAACGAAGCTAAAGAGAAGGGCATCAAGCTCACGACCTATGACACTCAGAACATGATACCCGTTCTGAAGCTTGAAAATCCAAAACTGAACCTAGTATATTCCAAAGTCCTCCAGATGGTGAATTACACTCTTTGGTCTAACATTAAAGGACTCTCAGCATCAAAGAAGAATGGTCGCAAGATCGGTCGTCTCCGCTTCAAAGGGTATGGATGGTACAAGACCATGTACTATAATCAGTCAGGCTTCAAGCTGGATCAAGATCATGGCTGTTTGCATTTATCCAAGATAGGCGACATCAAGATCAAAATGCATCGCAAAGTTCAAGGATGCATCAAGGCTATCCTGATCAAGAGAGAAGGTAGGCAATGGTTTGCCATTGTTCAGGCAGATCAAGAGCCAGAGACACTGCCTGCAACTGGAAAATCAGTAGGTATAGATGTTGGCTTGAAGTCGTTTGCTGTCGACACAGACGGAAATTCTGTAGAGAATCCAAGATTTGCAGAGAAGGTAGCTACCAAAGTTAAGAACATCCAAAGAAGATTATCGAGAGCTATGAAAGGCTCTAATAACCGCGAGAAGTTCAAAGAGAAACTGAATAAAGTTCATGAAAGGATCAATAATCAGAGATTGGATTTCCTTCATAAGCTCTCTAGACATTATGTCAACAACTACGATATAATCTGCGTCGAGGACTTGGATGTCAAGGGTCTGAAGGAGAAAGGTTACAACAAAGGCACACATCGAAACATCCATGATGCATCCTGGTCTAAGTTCATATTCATGCTTTCGTACAAGGCTGAAAGTGCTGGTCGAAAGCTGATCAAGGTAGATCCAAGGAACACTACTCAGAGGTGTTCCACTTGCGGGAGCATTGTGAGGAAAGAGTTATCGGACAGAATTCATGAGTGCCCTTATTGTGGGTTCTCATGCGATAGAGACTACAATGCTTCCATGAACATACTCATTGCAGGGATGGAACAGCCCGTAGTGCCCATAGAGTCAAAACCTCTACATCATATATCTGTGATGCAAGTTTTGGCGATGAAGTGGGAAGCCCTACCCTCCAGAGTAGGGTAGTTCACTAGTATGCGAAGACAATGTTTTGAGCATGTACGAGGAAAGCATGTACGAGGAAATTGGGTCGGTTATAGGGAGGGGATTTTCCACCTGGAAGAACAATCTCATTATATGTGTCCCCTTCATGCTCGATGTTATTGCTGTAGGGTTACTGTTCATACTGCTGTTCGTCTCCATCCTTGGAACAATGCCCGAGGCCTTTATGAACATCGAGGATGTGCCTCCAGAGGAGATCATGCAGGCGTTCGATCAGAATGGCATAACGATCGGAGTGTATGTAGTGCTGTTCTTTGTACTTGCGCTGCTTGTCAGTGCATTCTTCACGGCAGGTGCAACTGGCATGGCTCGAAGCGCAAATGCGACCGGCTTCTCCTCCCTGGGGGAGATGTGGGAAGCGGGAAAGAGATACTGCATCCGACTCTTCTCAGTATCCCTGCTGAGCCTGATCATCTACGCCCTGTGTGTTCTGGTCGTCAGCGCGCTCTTTGTGCCGTTCATATCTTTGGAGGCTCTTTCAAGCATCGCACAGAGCCCGGAGCAGATAGATCCGGGGCTCGTAGCTCTTGTGATCGCCTGGGTTCTGGCAATCTGCCTGATACTCATAGTGATATCCATGGCACTCGCTGTTGTCTCTCCTGCAATTGTGGTCGATTCACTCAGCGCGATCTCAGGGATCAGGGCAAGCATGCGCTTCTTCAGAGAGAATATCTTCGATGTTTTCTTGCTCTGGCTTGTGACTGTGGGATTATCTATGGCGTTCAGCATAATTGGGATGCTCTTTGAGGGAACAGGTCTTGAGGGTCTGTGGTCCACGGCAGGCGGCATCTTCAGCGTTCTCGTCATAGCACCCCTGACGACGATCTGGTGGACGAGGCTTTATATGAGCAGAACTGGAAAGGACTTACACAGATATGATAGAGGATATACTGCTTAGATTCAGGGCTATGGCTCTACCGTTCCAGACCCTGCTGATTGGGGCAGTCTTCTTCACCATCTACGATCTCTTTACGTACTTCGGCCATGGCCTGGGCGCCATCGAGTCCGCGATCGAGGCGCTGATCGCATCGCTGATATTCATGGCCGCATACTACTTCACATCAGTTGCACTGAGATCGAAGAGCACTGAAAGGCGTGGAAAGGGGCTGCGGAAGAAGCGCTAGTTCAGGTCCGCAACCGATAAGTCAATGGTTGTCATCCAAGGTGGTGGTGATCGAATGGAACTGAAGACGGTGAGAATGGAGATACCCGATGGCTCCAACCTCATACTCGGCCAGAGCCACTTCATCAAGACGGCTGAGGACCTCTATGAGGCGATTGCGGGAAGCGTGCCAGGCGCGCGGTTCGGAATTGCATTCTCCGAGGCAAGCGGTGATTGTCTCGTTAGGCTTGAGGGGAACGACGATGCTCTGAAGGAAGCTGCAAAGAGAAACTCCCTCGCGCTCGGCTGCGGGCACACATTTGTCATCCTGATACAGGGCGCGTTCCCGATAAACGTCCTAAACGCCATAAAAAGCGTTCAGGAGGTCTGCGGCATCTTCTGCGCCACAGCCAATCCGGTGGAGGTGGTGGTAGCGTCGACAGAACAGGGCAGCGGCATACTTGGGGTGATAGATGGAAGCTCTCCAAAGGGTGTCGAGGGGCCAGAGAAGGTCGCGGAGAGGCGGAGCCTTCTCAGGAGATTCGGATACAAGCTTTGATATGGAGTAACAGGGCGCAGACTCCGGTCTTTCAGGCTGGAGAGGATGTCACGAGAACTCCAATGCTGGAGAATGCTGCATGATGGACCTTCTGGTAAAAGACGGCAGGGTTTACACTGGTGGCAGGCTGCTGAACACGGACATATGGATCAAAAACGGAAGGATCGCAGCACTCGGTGGATACAACACAGCCGCAGAGAGAATCGACGCCAGCGGCATGATCATCATACCTGGGGTTATCGACATGCACGTCCACTTCAGGGATCCTGGGTACACGCACAAGGAGGACTGGGAGAGCGGCTCGATATCCGCGGCTGCTGGCGGTGTGACGACAGTGGTCGACCAGCCCAACACAGATCCTCCGGTCATGGACGCGGAGTCGTATAAAGAGAAGCTGAATCTGGCGAAGCGAAGGTCGATCGTGGACTTCTGCCTCAACGGCGGTCCGGGCGATATCGAATCACTCCTCAGAGAGGGGGCGGCTGCGATCGGCGAGATCTTCATGTACGAGATGAGCGAGGAACGTCTAGCCAGAATTTTAAAGGAGGTCGAGCGGCTCGACGTGCTCGCGACTGTGCACGCAGAGGATGGGGAGGTGATACGGAGATACTCGGAGCCGCTTGGAGGGATCTGCGATCCCGATGTCCATTCAAGAGCGAGACCGCCGATAGCTGAGGTCTCTGCGATCGACCGGGCTCTGAGCGTATCCAGATGCAGGATTCATATCTGTCACATCTCGACGGCTGATGGACTGGAGCTCGTAAAGAGGAGAAGGAACAGGAAGGTGAGCTGCGAGGTCGCTCCGCACCACCTTTTCCTGAGCAGGAGGGATTACAGGAGGCTCGGCACATTCCTCAAGACGAACCCGCCTCTGCGCAACACAGCTGACTGCGATGCCCTCTGGGACGGCCTGAGGCGGAGGGATATAGATGTCATCGCATCAGACCACGCACCCCATCTCCCTGAGGAGAAGAGGGATGATATCTGGCATGCGCCCCCCGGCGTCCCGGGCGTGGAGACGATGCTCCCCCTCATGCTATACGCTGTGAAGAGCAACATGATAACCCTGGAGAGGGTTGTTGACGCGCTCTCAGCAAGGCCAGCATCCATACTTGGATTGAGATCCAAGGGGGAGATAGCCATCGGAAAAGATGCGGATCTGGTTATCTTCGATCCGAAAAGGCAGGAACGAATCGATGTTCAGCGGCTCCACAGCAGGGCGGACTGGACACCGTATGAAAGGAAGAAGGCGATCTTTCCGGTGATGACCCTTGTGAGGGGCAGCGTCGTGTTCGATGGCGATATCGAGGTGAGCCCCGGCTACGGCAGGAATATCGAGATGCGCCAGGAGACGCGCACGGAGGCGATCTCTGATTAGCTGTCCGTCGCGGGCCTGTCGTATGAATCGACATGCCCACTCCGTTTCAGATCTGCATTCAGATGCTGATGGGCCGATCCGCTCTCTATCCTTCCCAGCTCCTCGCCGATCTCGAGCCATGCCCATGCCCAGATGACGGCCTCGAATGCCCTGATAAGATCGCCCTTCTCTAAAAAATACCTCGAGTCGCTGATGTAGGCCTTTATGTTGCTCAGAAAACTCTCGTCCCCTCTGCATCCCGAGAGCCTCTCATCAGCCCTCACGAGCCACTTCTCGGTCTCGTCCCTGAGGTCAGAAGCAAGATCTTCGTTCAAGACCTGAATGAGACCTCCTCTACCCTGAATACACGCTTCTCGTCCACGTCCACCTTCACCATCGTTTTAAGCGGGTAACCGGCTGATCTCACACGCTCAGCGCCAGCGCCCCTCTCGATCACCACAACCGCATCCCTGATAACAGCGCCCGCAGCCTCCAGCGCCTTCATAACCGCGATGGCCGTGCCACCGGTGCTCACAACGTCATCAACAAATATCACACGATCTCCTTTTTTTATACCGTTGAGATATATCTTCGATTTGGAGTAGCCCGTGACCTGGCTGACCTCTATCTCCCCGGGCAGACCGTACATCTTCTTGCGAATTATCACGAGCGGTATGTCTGTCACAAGTGAGAGCGCTCCGCCAATCGGTATCCCCATCGCCTCAACGGTGACTATCTTGTCGACATCCAGATCGGCGATCCTGATTATGTGACAGACTACCTCCCTTATCAGCTCAGGTCTCGTCTCTGGAACCCCATCTGTTATAGGATGAATGAAGTAGTTGTAGTCCCCTCTCTTGAACACAGGCGCATCGTAGAGTGATCGCTTCAGTATCTCGAGCAAAGCCAAACGCCTCCATGCATCGTATCGCGCATGGATTTAAATGGTTTCGGGCCTCAGTTCAGATGACTACTGGAATCATGGTGTTCGATCCGCGATGAACACAGCATCCGGACCTGTTCGAATAAGCAAAAGTAATTGTGACGAACAAGGGACATGTCCGGATAAGAGCTAATGCCAGAGATTTGGGCTTACTGCTTTTCGATGTCTGAAACGCTTAATCATTATTCGGACATGTCCCAAACATGATCTGTAAGGCAGATATTTTGGCTCCCGCATCTTATTCAGATATGTTCCGCATCTGGATCAAAGATAATTTAAACATAAACATCCGAAATACTTGCAAGGAATCCGGGGAGTAGCATGAACGCAGCGACGCTTATCAGAATTCTGCTCATTCTCGCCATCATAGCTTCTGCTGCGCGTGGCTCTCCCGGAAATCAATACCATGAGGAGTACACGAACGTTCTCAGGGTCGCAGGCACAGGGCTCATCGATATCAGCACCTCTGCTGTGGACAGGAGATCCGGACTGGAATACTACAATGTGATGTATGGAGAGGGCGACTTCGAGATGGACTCCACACATGAGATTGCCACAGCGCCATCCGGCGGATCCGCCCCCACAAACCTCACCGACTCGACGCGCATGACGTATCTCGGCTCGGTCCCGCTCGTTGGATTCAAGCTCATAAAATCCAGGTCGATCTATGGCGGAATAGGAGCTGAGATACAGGAGAGCTTCGCGGTGACAGAGATGGACCGGATACAGAGGACATTCTTCGGATCAAGAAACCCGTGCGATGCCATCGCGATGGATGTCTCCGCGAGCTTCAACGGCACATGGACAACAGATGCCGCATGGCACAAGATCTTCGAGAAGAATGTTCGCGATCACACAAGCTTCCAGGGCAGGTTTGATGTTGAGAAGCTGCTCAAGATACAGGAGAGCGGCCAGCCTCAGTCAAGATTCAGCGGGATCGACTTCTGAGCGCATCTCGTGGTAGCTCTTATCAATCTGATAACCTGCCCGCAGAGGCACCAGTCCTGCTATGCGCTAATGGCGAGCGAATGAGTGCATTCAGCAACTGGCGTGCATGTCCCTCAAGTTGCTGAATACATAAGAGCGAAGAGCGATTAATTCAACAAAAAGTTTTTATGAAAGGGCACGCATTGCTAGAGAAGAGGGGTTACAGAAATTTGGTGAGTTTCCATGGATAAGCTCCGGAGGGTTCTTCTGGTTGAGGATAACGATGCTCATGCTGTGCTCATCCAGAGGATATTTGAGGAGAACGGCTCGGCCTGGAGCGTATCGCGGGTCTCGACCCTCGCAGATGCTATGAGATTTCTTGATGAAAACCAGGACTCCCTGCCAGATATCGTCATTGCCGACTACAGGCTGCCGGACGGCACAGGTCTCGATCTTACGAGAGGCGCTGCTACTCCTGAGGATGTAGGCTTTCCTCTCATAATACTGACAGGCGTTGGATCTGAGAGGCTTGCTGTGCAGACAATGAAGTCTGGTGCCATGGATTATGTCGTGAAGAGCTCTGAAGATCTCCGTCAGCTCCCCTCCACTGCGAGCAGAATTCTGAATGAGTGGAGCACTCTGATGGAGAGAAGAAGAACTGAGATGGAGATCGCAAAGTGTGTCTCAGATCTTGAAGCCGATAAATTGAACCTCGATGAGTTCATGGACAGGATATCGCATGAGCTGGAAGAGGCGATCACCACCATAAAGGAGACAAACACCAGGATCAGGAAGAGGCTTAGCGATAACATCGATGAGGAGATACTCAACGATCTCTACAGAGTCGAGAGCGCTGCTGAGAGGGCTGGCATGCTCACCGACAAGCTCTTTGAGTACCTGCTGCCGCTGTACTTCGACAGCTCCCTCGTGAGGCTCTACATGCAGAACCTGGAGGAGCTGAAGAGCAGGAAGGAAGAACAAACGTAGATTAGGTCACCTGGATCAGAAGCGTTGTTTTGTGTCCGTATAACCGGCATTCGCATGTCTCACAGAACACGGATTTCATTCCAGCCCCATGTTTTACGGAGTCGCGATTTCTGACATACGGAACTGCATCATACCGGTCTGTGAGTGAGAACACCGGTCGTGTTGGTTGTTCATATATCGCCATATTTCGATAAACTTATATACAGCCCTCGCAAAGCCCCATCCATGCTCTCTGTTCCAAGGCTGGAGATGCAGGTCCGCATATTCGGCGCGCTCGCCGACCCGATCCGAATAAAAATCCTCCTGCTCCTCTCTGATGGGGAGAGGTGCGTGTGCGAGATACTCCCTGCATTTGAGAGATCCCAGTCAACGATATCGAAGCACCTGAGCATTCTCTACAATGCAGGGCTTCTCGATCGCAGGATCGAGGGAAACAGGACGATCTACAGCATAAAGAACAGACGGGTCGTAGAGCTTCTCGAGACCGCAGATGCGATAGCTA
This sequence comes from Methanothrix thermoacetophila PT, assembly GCF_000014945.1. Lineage (NCBI taxonomy): Archaea > Methanobacteriati > Methanobacteriota > Methanomicrobia > Methanotrichales > Methanotrichaceae > Methanothrix > Methanothrix thermoacetophila. The sequence continues at coordinate 1,197,140 of NC_008553.1, read as the reverse complement.
TTGCACATCTTTCCAGTCTCGTGGAGTCCGAAGGTGATTGATTGCAGGATATCATTTACGCAGCTCTGAGCGCGGGTCTTGAGAGCCTTCTCGAGTACCTCTCGGCGCATGTGCTTACATGTCTGATTCCGGCGTTCTTCATAGCTGGAGCTATATCCGCGCTCTTGAAGAAGGAAATAATCCTGAAGTACTTCGGCGCAGACGCTTCTAAATGGGTTTGCTATCCGGTCGCGGCGATATCGGGCACTGTGCTCGCAGTCTGCAGCTGTACGATACTCCCGATGTTCGCAGGAATAGAGCGGAAGGGCGCCGGCATAGGCCCTGCCATCGCATTTCTCTTCTCCGGCCCGGCCATCAACCTGATGGCGATCGTTCTGACCGCCAGGGTTCTGGGTCTGGATATAGGGATTGCAAGAGCAATCGCAGCTGTAACAATGGCAGTGCTCATAGGGCTCGTGATGTCATTTGTGTTTCCAGGAGAGAGAAGAAGCTCCTCCAGAAATCCCAGCCCAAAGGACGGCTCTGTGAGCAGGACCACTCTGCTCTTTATAGGAGTGCTCATCGCCATACTTCTCGTAGCCACATCGAGCGCGATAGTTGCAGTGCCGAAGATCGCGATACTCTCAGCGCTGATACTTATCGCGGCATACATTATGTGGAGGTACTACACGCCTCTGGAGAGACGCACATTCCTCGGCGAGACCTGGTGGCTCGCGAAGAGGATATTCCCGCTGCTTCTCGCGGGCACGTTCGTGGTGGGTGTGATCGGATACTTCCTGCCCATGGATCTGATAAAGATGATCATGGGGTCGAACAGCTTTATATCGTGCCTAACAGCCTCCCTCATAGGCGCCGTGCTCTACATGCCAACACTGCTCGAGGTCCCCATAGTCGGGACGCTCTTCGGTTACAGCTCAGGCGTCACAGCCCCGGGTCCCGCGCTGGCGCTTCTCCTCGCCGGCCCATCCCTGAGCCTCCCGAACATGATTGTGATTGCGAGGGTCATAGGTCCCAGAAAGGCCGGAGTGTATATCGCGCTGGTGGTGATGATCTCGACGCTCATCGGCATGATCTATGGAGCTCTGGTCTCCTAATGTGAGAATCTGCAGCAAATTAACAGGGTAACAGAACATGCACTCCCGCAGATCTGCAGCAGATAACACCATTCGTAATGCTTTGAGGACGCTTGTTCCAGCCCTCGCTCTCTTCCTCTTCGTGTATCCAGCAGCATGCGAGGACGTTTTGATACTGACAGCCCCTGGATGCGCCAAATGCGCCGCTGCCCACAGTGTGCTGGAGGATGTGCTCTCCAGTTACGAGGATGTGCACATCCAGGAGCACACATACACCAGTGAGGAAGGGAGAAAGATCATAAAAGAGTTCAGAGTCAAAGACATCCCATCGATAATAATCGACGGCTCTGTTATAGGGTACAGAGATTATGATGGAAATGAGAGCAGGCTGAGGGAGCTGATAATATCTGCTCTCGAAGGCAGAATTCGTACAAACGCTTCTTCCGAGATGCCATACCCATCGGAGCTCTTTGAGAGCATCACGTTATCCACAGCGCTTACGGTCCTGATCGCCGGCCTTCTTGCGGGGTTCAACCCTTGCCTTCTAGCAATACTCGCATTCCTTGCGACGACAGTTCTATCGAGCACAGGTCGCAGAAGGGATATGCTCTCGATGATCATCTTCTTCTCCCTGGGCATACTCTCTGTGTACCTCATAGTCGGCATGGGTCTCTTCAGGGTGATGCAGAACACCGATACTGCATCGATGCTCAGGCTGGTGCTGAGCATGCTTCTGATCCTGCTCGGGATGCTGCAGCTTGAGGATGCGAGGCGTCTGGGCTCCAGTGGGCGCTCTCTCTTCAGGACTGACTGGATACTGAGTTACTTCCAGGCCGCGGCAGGTGCTCAGAGCCTCGCAGCATATTTCCTGCTCGGAATGCTGTTCTCGATGGTCAAGGCCCCATGCGTCGGTGCGGTTTACGTGGCGATCATCACCATGATCTACACAAAGGGCTACGCATCATCAGCGATCGCATACCTCTTTCTGTACAACCTCGGCGTGGTTCTTCCCGTGATGCTGCTGGGTGGAGCCATCGCCCTCGGCATGCAGCCTGAGAGCGTCGAGCGTTTCAGGCACGAGCATCGCGTCGCGATCCGGATCATCACCGGATTGACGCTCATCGCACTGGCGCCGCTGATATACTTGGAGATAATATGAATCCCGATGAACCTGAACGATTGATATAAATCCTGCATCGACTATATCATCTCCAATATTTGTTACCCGAGTATACCGAAAACTTTATATTCGACTCTAGACTAAGTATTAAACGGCAAAAGTCGAATTTGTTACCCTCTTCTCATTGCTACTCCCTTCTACACCCTCCCGACTTTTGCCACCCCCTTAGTTTTCGTTGTGAAGCAGTTCCACCTGTAACCCAGCGCCACGATCTGGTAGCAGGATGCTGCGCTTGCGCAGCATCATTGAGACCAACAGCATTGACCCCGCAGGAGTTATGAGATACTGTGCCGGGATATTTCGAGATTCTAGCAAAACATTTGGTGATTTGAGCCCACGACATGATGCAGCAGCGATTATCTTCGAACCCTGAGCTCATTCCCGTTCAGATAAAACAGAAGGATTGATGTTACACTCTCAGAATGTGTCCGAATAGGATTAGGTGTTTGCTCTTGTGTGTTATTGTATGAGAACCAATGCGAGTAGGATGGAACGGAGCATCCTGGTTGTATAGATTACATGAACTCAACAACTTAGAGGAAATGTAGTCTGGTTGTTGGAAGCACTCATTCATTCTCCAAGAACGCATGCTGGGGCCATTGTCTTTCCAGATCGTATGGATAAGAGCGTAGTGTTTATGATGTGCAGAAGAGGGGAAGATCCGGATCTCTGGCCACAGCTCTCGTCCGGACAGGCCCCTCAGAACTGAGAATATCATTAATCAGTATGCTGCGTTTCATGAAGCAAGTCCTTATCCGTATGAGATACGTGCCCTCAGAATTGTAAATATCATTAATCAGTATGCTGCAGCCATTATATGTCTAAACTGTGGATCACAGGTAGGACCTTGTGCTCACCTGCGACGTCTCCTTGCGGCCCTGAGGCCAGATCTTCTTCGTATGCCACCGGTGCGCATCAGATACTGCGCTGCGATGATAATCAGCGATAGGAGTGCAGCAGCTGCGATCCATGTAATTGGAGAGCGGCCTCTAGAGACGCTCACAGGGAACGTCAGACGCTCCACACCATCATCATGGTTAACCACGCACGAGAGCCAGTACTGATCGATGCTGGCATTCATCTCCACATCTGACCGTACCCATATCAGCACTGGCTCGCCTGGCATCAGCTCTCCAACCCATACAGGCTGCGAGGACTGAATGGGACTGGATGCGATCAGCCTCAGGGTGCAGTTCCTCAGCAGCCATGGAGATTGATTTTTGATGACGATCCCGAGACTTCTGTTTGAGCCTGCCTGTAACACACCATCAGTATGAAGCACTGTGATGCGATCGCTCCTGCGAACCTCCAGAGGTATCTGCCTGCTCGCATTTCCCGGAACGTACAGCTGCACCGGCGTTCCCTTTGAAATCTTAGCATCCATCTGATGCTCATATGTGACATTCACATTCAGCACACAGCTCGATGCATTGAAATCCACCGCAACAGGAAACTCAAGAACAGCATGGCTTCCGGCCTGGAGCAGAGGCACGCTCCTCCTCTGAATGGCTGGTCTCAGAGCTCCATCAGAAGATACCTCCACAACCACATTCAGGGCATCCGCGGCCTTCATCTCCTCCCCCATCTCCTTCTCCGGATCCTCAGAGCCGGAGAATCCTGTGGGGATGAGCGCATTGAGCCTGCCATCGTTTGCCACAATGAGTCTTAGGATGGCGGGCTTTCCGGCATCAATAAAGGGATTCACAGCTGAGATCTGTATATCAGGGGAGCCAGCAGCCTTGTAGGAATCATCCGCAAAGAGCATGAACTCCTGGCATGTCACACATTGTATGAGAACCAATGCGAGCAGGATGAAACGGAGCATCCTGGTTGTATAGATTACATGAACTTATAAAGTTGATTCACACATGCCACTGATGCTCATACGGATGCATTTCTCTGTGATACAGCAGTGCTTGCAAAGAATGCAGCAGCTGCTATGAGTATTACCGTCGCCCCCGATGGGAGATCAAAAGCATAGGATACCAGAAGGCCGGCGGTCGCAAATATCATGCCCAGTATAACCGAGAGAGCAATAATCAGTTTCAGATTGCATAGGTGCTGTCTGCTTATGGCAGCCGGTATTGTGAGCATGGCTATCACCATTATTATCCCCACGATCTTTATCAGCATGACAACAGTGAATGCCACCATGCACAGGAGCAGCATCTTCAGCCTGCCCACCGGCAGGCCCAGCGCCTCCCCATAATGCGGATCGAATGAGAGTATCAGAAACTCTTTATAAAGCGCGAGTGCCAGCACTGTTATTATCACTGTCAATACGATCATTATCTTCACATCGATCCAGGATACTGCGAGTATATTTCCGAAGAGGTAGTCGAATAGATCTCTGGAGTAGCCGGTGCTCATGCTCATCAGGAGAACACCAAGCGCCATCCCCATCGCAAGGAATACTCCAATCGCGGTGTCCTCTGAGACCTTAAACCTGCTCACAGCGCCGATGCCCGCTGCGGCTAGAACAGCTGCTACCAGAGCGAGGAAGAAGGGATCGATCCCCAGCAGATATCCCAGGCCAATGCCTCCGAAGGCAGCGTGTGCGACACCATCACCAATGAATACAATCCTGTTCAAAACCACATACACTCCAACAACCCCGCAGAGAATGGAGAGCATCAGCCCTGCGACCAGAGCGGTCTTCATGAACTCATACTGCATCATCTCTCCTATCAGGTCGTTCATCTACCTGTGCTCCCTCAAGACCCTGTGCGGAATCCCATGCGCGATTATATCTACTATTGGGCATCCGTATGCCTGGACGAGATCCTCCTCTGTGAGCTCCTTTGATCCATGGTAGTAAAGCCTCTGGTTCAGACATGCGACCTTCTCGACGTGAGCTGATATGGCGGAGAGATCGTGAGATACCATTATTATGGCCATTCTGCTGTTCAGATCTTTTAAGAGATCGTAGAACTCCCTCTGCTGTGTTATATCCACGCCAGCTGTCGGCTCATCGAGCAGGAGCAGTTTCGGATCGGATACGATCGCCCTGGCGACGAAGACCCTCTGCTGCTCGCCTCCTGAGAGAGCTCCGATCTCACGGTCAGCCAGGCCTAACATGCCGACGGCATCGAGCGCCCTCTTCGCGGCCTCGATATCCTCATTTCTGTATCGCTTGAGAATGCCCACGCGCGGGTATCTTCCCATGAGAACGATATCCAGTACTCTCACAGGAAACCTCTGATCGAAGATGCTGTGCTGCGGAAGATATCCGATAAGAGGCCTTGCAGCAACTGGGTCCCTGCCGAAGACCCTGACCCGCCCGGAGGTGGGCTTCACAAGCCCGAGGATCGCCTTCAGAAGCGTCGATTTGCCGCCTCCATTCGGCCCTATCAGGCCAAGAAAATCCCTCTCCCCCACCTCCAGCCAGACGTCCTCGAGCACGATCCTGCCATCTAGCCTGACCGTGAGACCCTCAATAGAGACAGCTGACATCATGCTCCAATAGATTCCGCTATGGTATCTCCCACAGCTCTCATATTATTTATATAATTACCTGCCAGTGGATCGATCTCCACGACCTCACATCCTGCCTCTGATGCGATCACCTCTGCCATCTTGGGATTGAACTCAGGCTCGACGAGTATCGCTTTTATGTTGTTATCCCTCACGGTTTTTATTATGTAGGCGATGCGCCTCGGCCCGGGCTCCCTCTCGCCCTCCTCTATCGCAACCTGCACCAGACCGTAATCCCTAGCGAGGTAGCTCCATGCAGGATGATCCACGACGAAGATGCGCCCCTTCGCGCTGGAAAGTATGTTCTTCAGATATTCGTCGAGGCCTTTGAGCTCATTTATGTACGCATCTCTGTTGCTTTCGTAGATCTCCCTGCCATCGGGATCCACCTCGATCAGTGCCCGGCAGATGTTCTCGACCTGGATCATGGCACAGCGGGGCGAGAGCCAGATGTGGGGGTCTGGGGTGCCGTTCAGATATATCAGCTCGATCCCCTCTGAGCTATCAACGACCTTAAGTCCCTCTGAGGAGAATCTGTCCAGCCACAGCTCCAGACCGGCGCCGTTCTTCACATAAAGATCTGAGTTCTCTATATGCTTCATCTGCACCGGCGTGGGCTCGAATGTATGCGGATCAGCCCCGGGTGGGAGCAGCACCATCACATCAACGCGATCCCCACCGACCGCCTTGACAAACTCTCCCAGCGGCGATATCGTGGCGACCACGAGAAGCTTATCACCACCATCCACGCGAGGCTGCTCGATGCAGCCGGAGAGGATAAGTGAAGCCGCCAGCACCAGAGCCAGACATAAACCGATTGAGCGCATGCTTAATGCCCCATAATTCAAACGCCCTCGAAGATATATAACGGCCCACCGGATGATTTGTCGAGATCCTCCCGCCCGCTCAATCCTCGCGGCTGCGCGCCTCGTGCCACTCCACATCGATTCCTCTCTCGCTCATGGCGCGCCTCAGCTCCTCCATGAAGATGCCCATGCCGCGGATCTCCTCATGCTCTGACTCCCGCACCCTGCCTCCCTGATAGCCGGTGGTCGTGGTGAACACGCCACAGCTCGGGCTTCCTGCAACCCCCACGATCGCTATCCTGTAACGCCTGGAGAGCATCTCCATTGCATCCAGCGAGGATAACATCAGCTCCCTGCAGAACCGCCTGTACTCTGGCACATCAAGCTGGTTCCTCGTCACAGCCCACCTATCCAGACCCATGTAGATCACCTCAGGGCAGGGAAGCTGTATGAATGGGCCTCTGTGACAGAGCTCGGGCTGCCTGAGCCCCCTGACCCTGACGAGCGGGTTCAGGAGACAGTGTGAAACGACGTAGACGTATCCTTCCATCTCTTGAACTTCATGTACTGATAGAAGCGTATCCCCTCGAGCTCATCGTAAAATACCAGGTTCTCTGAGAGCTCCCCGACCCGGATCTTGATGGTATTGGTGTGAAACTCGTCGACGTATTCGATATCGGTTATGCGATCGAGCGGTATGCTCTGCACGCTGTCCCAGAGTATGCCGGCTCTCACAAAGTGCAGGTTTTTATCTGTGACGATCACCCAGCTCGATATCCTCACATCGCCGCCGAGCCTCGCCAGGGCCAGCGTGTTCCTGTCGCAGTGCCGCTCCAGCAGCGCCGGGTACACGAGCTGGACGTTCTCCCCCTCCTTTGCGAGCTTATCCAGTGTGCGTCTGAGCTTCCGCGAATGCTCTCCGGATCCGGGCATGGTATTCACCTGCAACTCGTCCCCGATTGGCGTGTTCCCTGCGCTTCGACTAGACATCAAGGATTTCATGGATCGAATCAGGTCACTATCTTCCTGAGTGAATCACTCTCTATCGCAAGCCTCACCTCTTTAGCCAGTCTCCTTCCAGTAGACATGTTCGTCCGCCAGAGCGCGTTTCCATACGGATGCCCCACGGCCATGTGTATGTTTGTTCCTCCGCCTATGCGGGGCGCCACATCGTAGATGTAGAAGTTCAGGTCCTTGTCAACGCAGGTCTGGAGACAGAACGGGCCGATTATTCCAGGAGGATAGTATTCCTTCGTCGCTGCAACATATTTCTCAGCGAGATCAAAAGCCTTCTCCAGCAAAGACTCTCTCAGCGTCGCGGAGTTGTGGCCGCAGACTGTGTACTCAGGGTTTATCTGCTTCTCGTTCAGCCTGAGCTGCTGTGGTGCCGGAAGCCTCACATGCCCATCAAGGCTCGTCTCAAACCTCCAGTCGATCCCGAGAAGCTCGATGCGATCCCTGAGAGGCGAGTAGAAGAAGTCCAGGTTGAACACCGGGCCTATTATGTACCTCTCGATCCTGGCGAGCTCGAGGCCATCGCTGTCTATGACCCCCTGGCGGAGAAGAAGCTCCGACTTCTCGTAGTATTCCTCTGCGGATGCCGCTGTGAAGAAACCCCTTTCAAGCGTCTTGACGGCATGTGGCAGCTTTACTATGACAAGACAGTCGATCTCATCCGGCTCTATCTGTTCCGGGTATGGCAGGCCTGCCTTCTCCAGGAGCCAGTAGTAGTCCATCTTGTCGCCCCGCTCCTCCGATCTCAGGAGATTCCTGCTGCCCACGAGCGGGACCTCGAACTCGTCCTCCACCGAATCTATTCCGCAGTAAGATGTGAATGACCTGTTGGGAACAAAAAGGACGTTCTTTCTGAGAAGCATATCCTGCTGGTCGAGGATATCCTTGAACCTCTTTAAGACCACCACTTCATCTATCATTCCCGTGATTATCCTTCCGTCCGGTGCCCGTTCCGCCCGGAAGTACTTTACATAGGTCCTCTCCCGCCCCTCCTGGCAGACAGCCAGGGTTCTGAAGCCCTCCTCCACAGCGCCATCAGCGACATCGAGGGCGGAATGAGATGCGATCATGCCTATTCTCACATCATCCATCTCATATCCGTCCAGAATCTCATAGATCCTGCTGCGATCGATCAACTCGACACCTCAAAGCTGTATATGCTGACATGATTTATTATTTACCGATCTGGCCAGAAGCAATATAGAGCTCACCTTTGCCATTTTCAACCAGATCTCCGACATATTTTTTGTAAGTCATATCACCCAGCTCCACGATATCCTCATATGCGAAGCTGGGAAGCACGCGTGCGCTCCCTGCGGTTATGCTGCCCTTGACCATTTCAGCCCCGGGGAGGTTAGCATGTCCATGTATGCGGATTATGCCACCCTGATTCGCGCACCCCGGGAAGTCGCCAGCATCTCCCATGACCTCGATCGTCCCGCCACAGAGATGCTCGCCAAGGAATGCACCTGCATTCCCCTTTATAATTATCTCCCCGCCGCGCATGCCGCATCGCTCACCGCGGTAGCCGGCGCCAGCGTAGTTGCCCGCGTTCCCATCGACCTCGATCCTGCCTCCGCGCATCTCCCTCCCGAGCCAGTCACCTGCATCTCCTTTTATACGCAGAACTCCGCCGCGCATGCTGTTTCCCGCGTGCATTCCAGCGTCACCGATGATCTCCATAACTCCGGCAGACATGCCCTCACCGAGACGCTTGACCTTTGAGAGATCGCCCTCTACGACGACTCTCGTGTTCTCCGGCTTGTCCGGGTCAGTATCGCCTGAGATCAAAAAGATATCCGAAAGCCGCAATCTCCTGTTGCCCTGCCATACCTCGATCTCAGAAATCTCCCTGATGCTGAGACCTGCAAGAACATCCGGAGATATCCTCTCCGCCTCCACCGGCACGCCATGGTACTGCGGAAGCTTTATGGTGATGGTGCGCATCTCAGATCACCTCTTTCAGAGGCTGCATTCCAGCATTCACCACAACCGGATTCGGTACATACGCGTCCTGCACCATGTAGTTCGACATCCTTATGCTGTAGTACCTCTCGAACTTCTCTTTGAGAGAAGACAGCATGCGATCCATATCGCTCTCAGGAACAGCGGCATCCACCCAGTATGTCCTTCCCTGTGGCGCTGCGACTATCTCGCCGTCCCTTACTACAACAGCACCGCCCTTTATCGTGTACTTCGCCCTGGACATGCCTGCCTTCACCACTGCATGATCCTTCGACGGGTCGATCTCATCTGGTCTGATGTTGTATATCGATACATCTCCATCAGCGCCGATGCCAAGATGCCCCTTGTCCTCCAGGCCAAGAATTCTCGCAGGTGCAGCTCTCGTCATTATCACGATCTCTGACCAATCCATCTCTCTCTCAATCGATGGTAGGGTGCTTCTTGATCTCACCACCTCGTGCAGCGTCTTCATCTCCTCCTCGCGCTTCTCCCTGCTCATCAGCAGCGATATTATCTCAGGGTAGTTGACGAACGGCCCGCCGTTCGGATGGTCTGTTGTCATGACCACCTTCCAAGGATCTTTTGTGAGAAGCGCTAGCTCCAGCCCTATCGCCCACTGGACCGCGTTGACAGGCATCTTTCTCGTGTAAACCCACGGCACCACACCGCTGGACTCCTCTAGCTCTATATCGTGGTTCGACCATTTCTGGTGCCCGATCCTGGCGTTCGCATACTCCAGCGGCGCATCAGCGGTCATTGTTGTGGCAGGGCCGAATATTATCTGGCCGAGATCCATCGTAGCATGATTTGTTTGGTTGAAGTACTCCGCTATCGCAGATGCCTTCGACTCGAAGTCCTTCCAGCCTGTGCCGCCATACGCTGAGAACTGCATGTGCGCGACATGCACAACCTGCCGCATCCTGCTCGGCTTTATGTCCTTCAGCAGCTCAAGGGTCTCGATCGCTGTGGTGTAATTCCCAGGCCTGCCCAGATTGTTGAAGTGCAGGTGTATCGAGTGTGGAAGTCTGAGACGCTCGTTGACCTCTGCAAGCGCTCGTATAATCTGTGCTGGAGTTACATCGAAGTGCGGCACCGGATCGTGCACGCTCTTCACGTTCGATCCGAAACCCCATGCCTCGCCGCCGCCCGGATTCACGATCTTAACGCCGTATCCGCGCGCGGCCCTCAAGCCCCACGCAACGTATGCAGCGAGCATATCCATATCGTTCTCGCGCACGCACTCCATCACGGTCCAGTTGCTTCCGAAGAGCGTAAGGGCGCCCTTGTCAACGATTGGGATCTCCTCCAGCTCCTCATGCGTGTGGCGGGCCTCTATTATCGGCGTCGCGGCCTCGAACGCGGTGGTGTATCCAAGCCTGGCGTACCTGTAGCCTATGGCGTAGCAGTTAGGCACCGTATATCCCGTCGACGGCCTGCAGACCCTCGTCCTCGGCTCAGTTCCCATCCTGGAGTCGTCGGGGCGCATTATCCTTCCAGTGTTCAGCTTCGGCCCTGCGATATGCGAGTGCGCATCCACACCGCCAGGCATAACCAGAAGACCTCTGGCATCAATCACCTCCCCGCCGGCGTCCTCAGCTATCCGGCCGTTCTCTATGCATATATCCATCTCCTCGCCGAAGATCCCGTTGGCAGGATCGTAGACGATGCCCCCTTTAATTATCATCTCTGAGCCTCCTGACATTATCGAGAATCGCCTGGAGTATTTCCACATCTCCCGGGTATTCCACATCAACAAGCTTTCTCAGCCGGAGCGAGAGGCCATCCATCCTGTAGGCAGTCCCCTCGACCTCGATGCCTGCGATCGCGCTTGGTATCACAACATCCGCGAATAGCGTCGTCGGATTCTCGAATGGATCTATCTGTATCACCGGCATCTCCGCGAGAGCCTCGACGCAGCCCCTGGGCAGGTTCGATGCCGGATCTGAGGCTATGATCAGGGCTGCATCGACATCACGCCTGCTCAGGAGATCGCAGCACGATGTCTCTCCGGGATTGTAGTATGGCGCACCACGGGCGTAATCAACAGCCATTGGATACCCGGAGGACCACGCCAGTACCTGTCCTGCGCCGGTGACGTTGTAGTGCCCCCTCATAGCCATTATCACGAACTTCGTGTGGCTGTTGAGCTCCGACACCAGGGAAAGAGCATTGTCGACGTTCTTGTATCTGCCCCTGCTGTGTGTCAACCCAAGACCGAAGAATATCGCGCCGAACTTCGCGCTCTTCATCATCTCCGCGATCTCGATGAGCTCTTTTTTGGAGACGCCCGCTACATCCTCCGGCAGAGAATCTGCCTTTCCTCCGATGATCATGCGCAGCGCGGATATTATCTCGTAGTCCGTCCCCGGCTGGATTCTCAGAAATCTGTCAGCGTTCCTGGCGGTTCTCGTCTCCCTCACATCAACGACCAGAACCTTTCTGCCCTTTCTCCCATCAGGTGTGAACCTGCCGCATGCATTTGATGAGTATCTGAGCGTGTGCCTTGGATGCGCCTCTGATGGGTTGCACCCCCAGAATACTATCAGATCTGCGCGGTTCTTTATCTGGCCAAGAGTGGAGCCAACGGCTCCCTTCTCCTCAATTCCTATGATCGATGGGCCGTGACATACAGTCGCTGTGGTATCGACAACCCCGCCGATCTCCTCCGCTAAGAGAATTCCCTTCTTCAGAGCCTCGCATGTGGTGGAGGCCCATCCGTAGAGGAGTGGATGTCTGGCGTTGATCAGAATCTCGGCCGCCCTTCTGTATGCCTCCTCGTAGCTAATCTCCTTCAGCTCTCCGTTCACGCGTATCATGGGCGATTTTATCCTGTTATGCCCCATGATCTTCGAGGAGCCCAGCCTGCACGCCCCACGGACCTTCTCTATCCTGCCTTCATCCACCTCGACCTTTATATCATCACAGAGGCAGCCGCAGAAGGTGCAGAGCACATCTTCGATCTGCAATCTCATCGACCTCTCAACATCAATTCGCGGATATCCAACACCTTCTCATCTGTGGGTGTGACCTCCACCTCCACACCCTTGAATCCGGGCATCCCGCAGCCCTTTGTATCTGTGCCTGTCAGCATGTTCGCCCACGGCCCCATGGGTATGAAAACCATGCCCTGTGGCAGTCCCCTGTCCACACCAGCCCTCAGCACCGCACTTCCATGTGGGCTGGTCAGAAGCAGATTCATACCATCTGAGAGCCCCAGTGCCCTGTAGTCCTCCTCAGAGAGATAACAGCATGAGACCTCGTTGATGTACAGTGGAGACATCTTATCCTCGCAGCCAGCTCCCTGCGCGAGGGTCCTTCCGGAGATCATGACAGCCTTCAAACCGGATCACCCGCATGTTAACCGATACACAATACTCATCTAAAAAGTGAGCGGTTTGGATGCTTACCAGATCGGATCCAGAATCAAGCATTCATCTGGATGTGAAGAACGAGAACAGGACTGCCAGTGCTTGAGCGTGACCCATTCTCAAGTCCCGGAGATCCGCAGCTTCTGGCCTGCAGCATCGAACCGTCGAGGCAGCAGATTCAAGTTGCACCGTTCAGCTGTTGTTGGACCACCAACAGCACGAGTCTCCTGCCAGCAAAGTGTAATAACCAAGCGATCACATAATGCACTCAGGAATGACACATGGAGAGAAAGGAACATCTGATCGAGGTCTGCCCTGTATGCGGGAGCTCTGATATCTACTACGAGGCAGGCGGTTACGCTGGAAAGCTCTACCACTGCAAGAGGTGCGGCTACATCGGCGCGCTTGTTGTGGAGGCAGACAGCGCGATGATTGAGGCGATAAGATCAGAGTACGAGAAGGGGGCTGCGAGCAGAGATGCCGGAAGGGATTGAGGCAGGTCATCTCTAAAGATGATCATCAGGAGTCTCGAAACTGAAGGATTTGTGTGGGGAATTTCTGGCATGAGATTCTCTGACATCGGGGAGCGCTCACTGATATCTAAAATAACGGAGGTGCTTGGCGGGCTGGAGCATGACGACTGCGCGGTCGTCGAACTTGATGGCGATTATCTTGTGGTAACCACAGACATGCTCCACAGAGAGACCGATTTTCCGGACCAGGCCACACCGTGGCAGATCGGCTGGATGAGCGCTGCTGTCAACCTTAGCGACATCGCGGCGATGGGCGCAGAGCCACTCGGAGTTCTGATCGCATCTGGAATACCGCCTGAAACAGATCTCGAGTTCGTAGAAGAGATATTCGAGGGAATCAGGGACTGTGTGAAGGCGCATGGCACAGAGGTGCTCGGGGGCGATACAGACGCACACAGAGAGCTCACGATATGTGGCACCGCTCTCGGGAGAGTATCTCGAGAGAGAATCCTGAGGAGAAGGGGCGCGCGACCAGGGGATCTGCTATGCACCACAGGCTCTCTCGGCGGTGCCGGGGCTGGACTGAAGGCGCTGAAGATCGGCAGGATCGATCTCGCGCGCCGGCTTCTGGAGCCGTGCCCCAGGGTGAGGGAGGGCATCGCTCTCGCAGGGACAGGAGCCGTGACAGCGATGATGGATAACAGCGACGGGCTCGCACTCTCACTCCACGATCTAGCCGAGGCTGGAGGCACGGGGTTCTTGGTTGAATGCGAGCGCATACCCATCGCAGAGGAGGTCAGAGCGATCGCCGAGAGCGATGATGAGGCTCTGGAGATGGTTCTCAGGGCGGGAGGCGACTTCGAGCTTCTCCTCACTGTCAGAGAGGATATGATCGATGATGCGAGAAAAGCCTGCGAGCTCACTGTGATAGGTCGTGCTGTGGAAACTGGCATCTGGCTCGAGAGGGATGGCAGCAGGATTCCCATATCCAGAAGAGGATATGAGCACGGCTCGTAGGATGTGGAATCTGACATTGGCGCATTCGCATCACCGAAGCCCTCACGCTGGCCGGACGGACTGAAAGATGCTAGGTTGACACAGCAAATGCATCAGATCATGAACGGCTTTTGCTCACAGATCCTTTACCTTCTCCTCGACTCGTATGTATTCGATCGATGTATCTGGATAGCATCCATGCTCATCCTTCTCCAGGGATTTGACCATATCCCATATTGTTAGAAGGGCCACAGATGCGCCTGTGAGCGCCTCCATCTCGACTCCTGTCCTGCCGACAGATGTCACCTTCACCTTAACGCGAACCGCTGAATCCTCCAGGGAAACCTCAGTATCGACCCCTGTGATAGGGATGTTATGACACATAGGTATCAGGCGCGGGGTCTCCTTCACGGCATTTATCGCGGATATCCTGGCTGTCGTGAGGACATCTCCCTTGCTCACCCTCCCAGACACAATAGCCTCGATCGTGCTGCGTCTGAGCTTTATCAGACCGGATGCTGTTGCGGTTCTCCTGACAGGAGGCTTGTCGGTGATGTCAACCATGCCATTGTTGTCTCTTATCATATAATACCTCCAGACGTGGAGATTGCAGACTTCTGTATTCGAGCTGGATTCAGACCATCATCGCCTCGGGAATCTTGTCGATCAGATCCGTGGCCACCATCCCAAAATCCCTCTCGCGGTAGACGAGATCCCCGGCCCTGCCGTTGACGAATGCAGCAGCTGCAGCCGCCCTCAAGGCATCCGCACGCGCATAAAACGCCCCTGTTATGCCTGCAAGAACATCCCCCGTCCCTCCGACAGTCATACCCGGGTTTCCTGTGGTGTTCCCCCTCACGATCTCCCCATCCGTGATTATATCCATCCTTCCCTTGAGAAGAACGACAAGCCCCATCTCCCGGGCGAACCTCTTCACAATCTCAATCCGCTCCTTCCCCTTCGGGAGATCCAGCCCGCTTATGCGCCTGAACTCTCCGGCATGCGGCGTCACTATCCCCTTCAGCGGCATATCCGGCTGTAGCGCGTCGGCATCTATCACGACCCTATCGCAAAGCGGGAGTATCTGCGATACCGCTTTCAGCGTCTCCTCGTCCCTTCCCAGACCCATGCCGATGACGACCACATCATGTCTCGGTATCAGGCCCTTCAGGATATCAATGTCAGCCATGCACAATCGGTCTGATGTCAGAGGCCTGACGATCATGTTCGGCGAGAACGAGGAGATCGTATCAGCGGCGCTCTTCGGAGCCGCGACTGTGACTATGTCCGCGCCCGCGCGGAGGGCGGCCATCGCAGAGAGCGCTGGGGCGCCCGTGTACGGCCCGCCGCCTATCACCAGTATCCTTCCGCTGTCGCCCTTGTGGCTCTCAGGCCCCCTTCTCCCCAGAAGCTTCAGATCACCGGGGCCGACGAGGAACTCGGCCATTCTCGGTATGCCGATACTCACGACCCTGAAATCGCCCCTCATCCCGATCTTCGGGCGGTGGAATGTCACCGTGATATCCGGGGAGACCTCTTTTCCGGTGCCCATTCCGCTCGGCACGTCGACCGATACGATATGCTTTCCGCAGGAATTAATGAGATCTATGATATCCCCCTCAAGGCCTTTTATCGGGCCGCGAACACCTGTGCCGAAGAGGGCGTCGACGACAACATCGTATCCGCTGAGATCTATCTCACTCACATCCTTGATCTCCCTCAGATCGAACTCGAGGCGCCTGAGCACATCCCAGTTTCTCCTGGCCTCCTCTGTGGATATATCCCTCGCGCGCCCTATGAGGAATACAGTCACATCGAGATCGTCGAGGTGGCGTGCAGCCACAAAAGCGTCGCCGCCGTTGTTCCCCCTGCCGGCGATTATGGCGATTCTCCTTCCACCGATTGCCCTGATCTCATTCGCAAGCGCTGCTCCCGCATTCTCCATGAGCTGGAGCGTGGATATACCGAGATACGCGCAGTTCGCATCTATCGCGCCCATCTCCTCAGCTGAAATATAGCGCATGCATCGTCATTAGCGGCGATGCTGTTAAGGATATCGTTATGGCCATGTCTGAAAAATGATACTATGTTCGGACCACCGAGCCGTCTGTATGAGATATCTGCCAGATACTGGCGTACACAGCAAACACCAGGTGAATCCCACATGTCACATGCTGCTGATCTCAGTGATACGGGCCGCATTTGGGCAATACACAAACGCTCATATGTGGGTAGCAACTTGTAGGGCCATGCGATGTGGTTGGTGATGACCACATTCATTCGACACGAACGCATAGCATGACCACTGCTCCTTCGGGCAAGTCATCAAATAGATAAGAGCGTACACAAAAAATAGAATGCCTGAAGCTCTACACAGTGGTTCGCGCTTTATGTCGCCCCAGAATTGGGTCTGTCCAAATAAAGGCCATGTGTTTGAATCGTGAGCCTTGAAGATATGCTCATCAAATAGACTCCCTCCTTATCCGGACACGTCCAATTCTGGACACATGTCTGGATAAGAGCTGTGGCCAGAAATCTGGATATTCCTCTCTTCTACACATCATAAACACCTAATCTTTATTCGGACAGGTCCCCAGAAATCATCGCAAGGTTTTTTAAACCATACCTTTCATACATGTATGTTACTTGGGGGTGATACACATGGATCGGTTTCTGGGGATTGTCGAAAATGGCAGATTGAATATCATGATGCCGCGGGAGCACTGCTGCACCGTGAAGCTGACTCAGATAGTGAAACCTGCAGTCTCCGCAGAGGAGCTTGCTGCATCACATGAGCTAGATCTGAGCCAGTATGAGGGATGTGCGATAATGGTGACAGGTGAGCTGCCGGAGAAGAGAGGCTGGATCTTCGAGGCGAAGATAATAGACACAGCAGGGCCGATACTGACAGAGGTCGTGAGGAGTCTGTTCTGCTGATACTTCAGTAAAGGAGAGCACTGGGGCATACAGGGCTCGCATGCATTCTCGATGCGAGCAGCATCTTTTTTGAGCAAGAAACCGCTGAAGCAGAAACAGAGTGCGATTTTTGGGTGCGTTCAGATGCTTACTACCGCTCCTCAGACCTTAAGCACTCCGGCTCTCAGTATCTCTGAGAATGCATCGAAGACCTGCATCTCCGAATCGAATAGAAACCGACTCGACCCCACAGAATCGCAGACCTCTGATATCCTGGAGTTGTGCGCCTCGAGCCTGGATCTGTAATCGTCTCTGAGCCTCTGGCTCACCCTTGTTATGAGAGATTCTCCGCTCTCCATATCGATGAACCTCGCATCTCCGGCTATTCCGAGATCGCGCTCCTCATGCGAGAGTATCTGCACAACGATGAGATCATGGCGTGACAATCTGTAGATCGCGGTCTCCACCTTATCGAGATCGTCCAGCATATCTGATATGAGAACAACAAGGCTGGTCGTCGAGATCATCCTGTCGAACTGGTCTGATGCCTTCAGTATATCCGTGCCGCCAGATGGCTTGGTGCCGTCCAGGAGATCTATCACCTTCAGGAGGTTTCCGACACCCCTCACAGGCTCCCCCGCCCTGAGCTCCTCTGCGAAGGTGGAGACTGAGAACTTCTCGTTCTCCTGTGCTGCAATGAACGCAAAGCCTGCAGCGATTTCCGATGCAAGCTCGAACTTTCTGTTGAAGCGCATGCTGCCGCTCGAGTCAAGGAGGATGTGAACCAGAAGACTCCGCTCCTCCTCATGCTCCCTGACATAGAGCCGTTCCGTCCTTGCATACACCTTCCAGTCGACGAGCTTGAAGTCATCCCCCTTCCTGTACTCGCGGTATCCGACAGGGCTTATCCCGTGGCCGAACCGTATGGACCTTCTGGACCCAATATGTGCTGTGGATACCCTCTTTTTGACCAGCAAACTGAAACGCTCAAGCTCCTCGAAGAACTCCGTGTCCATATCAGATTTTCAACTCTTTCAGTATGTCGGTGATCACCTGGTCCTGGGTCAGGCCCCGCCGCTCAGCCTCGAATGTCAGTATGAGCCTGTGCCTCAGGATAGGATACGCCATGACATGGAGATCCTCCCTGGAGACGTAGTTCCTGCCGTCGAGCAGAGCTCTTGATTTGGCTGCGAGGACGAGACCTATGCTGGCTCTCGGGCTGGCCCCGTATCTCACCCCATTCCAGTTTCTTGTAGAAACCACGAGCTGCACTGCAGCCTTTCTGAGATCCTCGGAGATCGGCACCTCCCTCGCTATCTGCTGCAGCCCCAGGATCTCCTCCTTGCTCGCAACGCTCTGAACCCTTGGCTCCACCCGTCCAGTGTATCGCTCCATGATCTGGAACTCCTCCTCGGGCGATGGGTAATCAAGCTTTATCTTCATGAGGAACCTGTCGAGCTGCGCCTCTGGAAGCGGGAACGTACCCTCCATCTCTATCGGGTTCTGCGTTGCCAGGACGAAGAACGGATCGTCGAGCCTGTAGGTCCTGTTCCCAACAGTTACCTGCTTCTCCTGCATCGACTCGAGCATCGCAGACTGCGTCTTTGGCGAGGCTCTGTTTATCTCATCCGCCAGGACTATGTTTGCGAATATCGGCCCGGGCTCGAACCTGAACCTCTTCTCCCCGTCGACCTCCTCGATGATCGTGGTCCCTGTGATGTCAGCCGGCATCAGATCAGGTGTGCACTGTATCCGGCTGAAGCTCAGGCTCATGGTCTTCGCTGTGGTCTTTATCAGCAGGGTCTTCCCAAGGCCCGGGTTGGACTCAAGAAGCGCATGCCCTCCCGCGATTATGGAGGCGAGAAGCTGCTCTATAGCCACCCTCTGCCCGACCATGACCTTCTCGATCTCCCCACGTATCCCCCTGAATATTGCAGGCGCCCTCGCATAAATGCTACTCAGATCCTCTGACATCTATCTCTCCAGCCCCAGCTCAAATCGGATACATACAATTTAATCTTTTGGAAGCCCGTTGCCCCCAGGCGATCACAGGAAACAGTAGTTTTAGAGAGCTCTGTTGGCTGTATCATGTCCCGCATCATCTATGCTTGATCAGTCAGACTTTTACAACGAAACCGCTCAGCTGCTCCCACAGATTCTGAACCAATCAGAGAGCTTTATCAAAATCGCAAGGCTTAAACCAGAGAGACACGAAGAATATCATGAGTCTTCCGGCTTGCATGGTGATGGTGATGGAGATAAAGGAAGGATCCCTGGTCAGGTACAACGGTACTGGGACTGTGGGGGTCGTAAAGCTCATAAAAGAGGAGGACGGGGAGACCTGGGCGCTTCTGGATTCCACAGATCTCTACTACCTCACATCCTACCTGGAGCCCATAGAGAAGGTCCCTGAGCGCAAGGAGCTCAGCGGCATGTCTCTTGAGGATCTCACGGAGAGGATGAAGGAGGAGAAAGAGCTGATGGAACGTGCCAGGCTCCATGATGAGAACCTCGAGTGCGGTGGATGAGCGCAGGCTCTTGATAGGCGTTGTAATTCATGGCCCTGAGGTAGTGGATACTGGGTTTGCTCTTCAGGCCCTGGAGTGGCTTGAGGAGCGTGGTGATGTGGTGGCAGTCCTCGGCGGTACCATGGGCAGGGTTGCGGTCATCGACGCCGGGCTTGAGAGAAGGATAGATATCAGCAGGCGCAGGTCCCCCAGCCAGTCTGTGCACGACCTCCAGCACTCGGATCTCACAGTTCTCCTGAACCATGCGAAGAGCAGGGAGACGGGGCTTGTTTTTGGAGCGATCGTGGCTGCAAGGGCAAGGCCCGCGAATCCCCTAGTTCAGGTGGACTCCGGCGGTCGCTTCGTCGCAGCCCTTGCGAATCTCTCTGAGAAAAGCGATGCCATCGCAAAAGGCCTTGCATCACATTTCGGTTTTGATATTCTGGACGCCTGCATGCCTTATGACAATCTGCGCCAGGAAGGCGATGTTATCGTGAGAAGGATGAGCGGGGTCCTGCCGGGAGAGAGGATCTCCGTCAACGGCACGGTTATCGGCACTGCCACGGATGCACATGTCGAGATCATGGCCCGTGACGGAAGGATTGTCGGCGGGAGAGGGATCAATCTCAAGAGGCACGGTCTGGAGAAGCTCCCCTATGTCGATCTGAGATCCGCGATACTTAGAAGTGGGTCTGTGCGGAGAACCGCAGGGATGCTGAAACCAAGGATTTCCTCTGTCAAAACGAGCAGGAACGGCAGGTTCGCGATCATAGATCATGCTGCAGAGGAATCATTCGAGCATGCATCAGATGCATCATTTGTAATAACTATAGGAGACGATACAACTGCCATCGCCGGAGATGTTCTCTCCAGGCTTGGGATACCGGTGCTGGGGATAGTCGATGGCGATCTCGACTGCATCTGCAACGGGCTTGTCATGCCGGAGGGGAGCGTGGTCGTCAGGGTTAGAGAGGGGAACGATGACATAATCGGAAGGGCCATAAAAGCGATATCGGAAAAGCACAGACCGTCAAGCCTGAATGAGGCGCTGGATATGGTGAGAGAGGTGGCTGGAGAGCGCATCGTCTCCGTCATCCGATGCAACGGCAGATGATGAGATGCGCCACAAAAAGATCCTCCGGCTCGCTTTCGGTCTGCTGATAGGCTGTCCGCTCATAATCACAAGACCGATGCTCAGGCTGCGCGGCTCGTCCACCGGAGACAGAGAGGCGATCATCACGAAGGAGATGGCCATCCTGGGACTGGCCCAGAGCTTCTCGATACTTCCCGGAGTCACGAGATTCGGCACAACACTCACAGTTCATCTTATGCGTGGAGTGAATTTGTATGATGCTCTTCTGATATCATTCATCATAAGTGTGTCCGCGGTCCTCGGCGCGATCGCGCTCGACTGCTTCACAGGATCTGTCTCGATTCAACCGCTGCCCGGAGCAGCGATAATGATATCTTCGTTCATCACCGGGTATGCGACGGTGGATGTGCTTACGAGATTTGCGAGGGATGTCAGCTTCTCGTGGCTCTGCATTGCAATCGGGATGATCACGCTGGCAGCGCGATGATATGACGATCGGAATCAGTTTTATTAAGTATGTGCAAAGGATTCAAATGATGAGATGTGTCGGAGGAGCATGAGAGAGCATCTTGACAGGCGCAATCATGCACTTGAGATCATGCTTTTTCTCGGAGGTCTCTTGGGGCTCGCCCTGAGCAGGATTGACATACTGGCCGTGATCCTTTTCGCAGCTTGCTACTCGATTCTGATATACCGCACCTGGCTGACAGAAAGTCCGGCGGGCCTTGCCCTCTGCAGCATTCAGTCATCACTTGTGCTGGCATTCCGCTTCGAGTATCTCACATGGGGCGACCCATGGTTCGAGTACTCGATGATACTCAAAATTATGAAGAGCGGACTTCTCACTCCTGCATACTATCCCGACCAGCAGCCTGCGCTTCACGCTCTGATCGCGGCCGCGTCGACGTACATGCACACCGAAGCCATGCCACTCCAGAAGTTTTTGGTTCCCTCATTCAGCGCAGCTGGCATCATATCCCTGTATCTCCTCGCAAGGGATTTCTTCGATGACAGGATCGCCATAACCTCTGGCCTGCTCCTCTCAGTTGGCACCGCATACATACACTGGATATCCCAGGCTGCAACTGAATCTCTCGGCATCCCCATAGCGCTGATCGCTTTCTACATCTCATACAGAGCTCTTGGGAGCACACGATACCTTCCGGTTGCTCTTATCACCATAAGTTCTCTCGCGCTCACACATCATTTGACGGCAATGATCTTCGTTGTCTGGATCAACTCATTCACCATTGCGTACCTGCTGTTCGTTTCTGAAAACCATAAAGACGCCCTCAGGGCTCTTATCCTCTCGCTCTTTGCATTAGCTGTTCCACTCATGTGGTGGAGCATTAGACTGCCAAGCATCTACAGACTTGTGATTGGCACAGCAGACAGGCTCATTCCAGCTGCAATCCCGGGAGATCCTGTTGCTGTGATATTCATTATCATAATCTCGATCTATGTATCGCTCAGCCTTTTGGAAGATCGTATCGTATACATTAGATCACATGCACACCGCCTTCAGCACCTCGCTGCGCCTGTGTATTATGGATTGATTGCATTTACAGCAATCGGCGCAGCCTTTGCTCTGAACTTTCTTCTTGGAAGATCCTTCTTCGTGCTGAGCTATCCGCTGTCATTCTATACGAACGGCCTTATGATGATCGTCCTTGCGCTTATCGGCCTGAGGGGCTTTATGAATACAAGGGGCATGCCGTTCCTGGCGTGGGCTGGCGGTGTAGCTGTGCTCTTTCTGGGCAGCATACTGAAGCTGTACTATTTTGAGGATCCTCTAAGGTTCATAGAGTTCATATATCCATCGCTTGCGGTTATCGGAGCTTATGGCTTTGTATATCTGATCCAGAGGTCGAATGCAAAAGCTGGAGCCACCGCCATGGCTCTGATGTGTCTTTTCAGCCTGGTTGTGGCGTTCCCATCAACCGTTTTCTGGGGACAGGAGTTCCCACAGAGCGATCCAAGGTATGACGCCAGGGCATCTATAATATACCATCCGGAGACGGAGATCATGGCGCTCGACTATCTGAGAGGCAGGGCGGAGGGCATGTTGCATACAGACAGATATGTTGGATACGCCTCGCTCCAGCTGGAAAACATCACATCAGATCTCTCAATAGATCTGCTGGAGCGGAAAAGCACCTCTGCGCGCGAGAAGCTGGATCCAGACAGGTTCTCAGGCGGCATCGACTTTGTTCTGGTTCGCGAGAGGATGATGCGATACGCTGAATTCGGTGAGTGGCTGCTCAAGGAGAAAATGCCGCTTAGACAGGATGAGATCGAGAAGCTCGAGAGGAAGACGTCCAGGATATACGATAATGGAGAGGCCTGGATTTACATGGGATAATGCTATGGATTTGAAAGAGATTCCCCTGGATGCGATTCTGACATTTATACTGCTGTTAATCGGAGACGCAGGCGCATACCTTGGGGTCCCGTTGATCGCATTTCCGGTCATCCTGCTCCTGCCAGGCTATGCGCTCTCGGTGGCTCTGTTCCCGCACAGGGACGACCTCAATCCAATCGAGCGCCTGGTGATGAGCATCGGGCTGAACGTATCACTGGTTTGCATGCTTGCCGTGGGTATTGATTTCCTGGGCATGCGCCTCTGGTATGCGCCGCTCCTAGTCGCTCTCACTGCCGCAACTGCTGCCTTCGTGATCGTGTCCATCCTGCAGAGGCGCGGAGGGGTTCACTCCAATTTGAAACTCCTGGAGCTCAGGATAAGCATCAAGCGGACAGTTCCGATCCTGCTTTTAGTTATGGCGATCGTGATCGCTCTGAGCATGGAGCAGGAGAGGCCTGTCGAGCTATATCTCACAGACCAGAACGGAGATGTGCCCACAACATCAGATGTGATGGTCGTTGTGGCTAACCACGCTGGCAACGTCAGCTACAGACTGGATATAATCGGCGACGAACGCACTCTGAGCAGCCACCAGTTCACGCTCGATGGAGAATCGATCTGGTCGATGAACCTCAGCTCTGAGGAGATTAGAAACACATCCAGGGTGGAGATCATGCTCTCCAAGGGAGGCGATCCGATCCGGCGGGTTCATCTCCTGACGAAACCCTGAAACACATGATCTGCATACATGACGTGATGATATTCAGAAAGACTCTCCGGCTCGCGTTTGGCCTGCTTCTGGTAGCTGTACTGCTCCACAGGCTCGGACCGTCCGAGGTCGCGCAAACGATCATCTCAGCAAGGCCTGTGTATGTTCTCATGGCAGCCTCGGTCTACGCCCTCACGTTTCTTATTCTATCAACAAGATGGAGGATGATCCTTCACGATATGGGCGGAAATATACCACTGGTATCAGCGTACCAGGCATTCGCGGGCGGGATGATCCTCTCCGACATCACCCCAGCCAGGATCGGGGAGCTCTCTCGGCCTCTTCTTGTTAGGGACAGGATCGAGATGAGCAGAGCTCTCGCATCGGTCGTCCTCGACAGGCTCTCGGATATCCTCACGATGTTCATCCTAGGAGCCTGTGGGCTGGGCCTGTTCTTTGGGGAAGAAATGATAGAAATCCCGCTGGTGCTCGCGATCGTGGCCCTGACCTCTGTGGTGATCTGGCGGAGAAGAACAGAGATCGCCGATAGACTGAGAGGCTCGGACCGCCTGGCGCCGCTCGCCCGATCGTTCGATGCCCTCAGCGCGATAAACGACATCAGGCTCGTCATGATCAGATCTGTTCTCCTGACCACAATCGCCTGGATCACACATGCGCTGAGGGTGTACATCCTCGCGAGCTCCGTCGACCAGACGCCATCGCTTCAGATGTTGTTTCTTCTGCTGCCGCTCGTCAGCGCTCTATCTCTAATACCAGTAAGCATCTCAGGCATTGGTCTGGTCGAGGGCGGCATGGCAGCGCTCCTCGCCTCCCAGGGGATCCCCGCATCAACTGGCCTCTCGATAGCTTTCCTGGACCGGATGGTGACAGTTGCATTCCACATCATCGCAGGCGGGCGGGCTGCTTCCAGAATTATATGAGAAATATTTATATGAATTGAAATGATCGCCTTAATTGGTGTACATATGAAGATATCAGTTGTTGGCGGCGGATATGTTGGTCTCGTTTCAGCTGTGTGTTTTGCGGAGCTTGGCCATTCCGTGGATTTGATTGAGATCGACAGGGCAAAATGCGATGCGATAAATGCAGGTCAGCCGCCCATATATGAGGTTGGTCTAGAAGAGCGTCTATCAGCCCATGCAGGTAGAAACCTGCATGCGTATGTTGAATACGATCATATAAAATATTCAGATATCATATTCATTTGTGTTGGTACGCCCCAGGGCCCTGATGGCCATCCTGATATCTCTAATATAATATCAGCCTCAGAATCCATCGGTAGGGCTTTGCGAGACAAAGATGGCACAAGATACCATGTGGTAGTGGTGAAGAGCACGGTACCTCCTGGAACCACTGAGAGGCAGGTCATACCTTCTGTTTTAAGGCAATTTGGTAAAAATAACGACCAAATCGGGTTTGCTGTGAATCCAGAATTTCTGCGGGAGGGCATGGCCGTATGGGACTTCCTGAACCCAGACAGGATTGTGATCGGCTGCCGCAAAAAGATGGATGGGGATCTTGTAGAGGCTGCCTACTCAGGCATAAACGCGCCGGTTATCCGCACAGGGATAATGGCTGCAGAGATGATAAAATATGCATCAAATGCATTTCTGGCCACCAAGATTTCATATGCAAATGAGATAGGTAACATATGCAAGAAGCTTGGGATAGATGTCTATGAAGTGATGCGCGCCGTTGGGCTTGATAGGAGGATAGGTCCCGCATTTCTGAATGCCGGAATCGGCTTCGGAGGTAGCTGCCTTCCCAAGGACGTTTCTGCTCTAATCGCTCTGGCCGAGGATATGGGTGAAGACCCAATTCTCCTGAAATCCGTCATGCAAATCAATAAACTTCAGCCGCTGCGACTAATAGATCTGCTTATAAAGAGAGTTGGTCATTTGAATGGCAAAAAGATAGCTGTTCTAGGTCTCTCCTTTAAAGAAAATACAGATGATGTGAGAGAATCTAGGTCCATAGTCGTTATAAAGGAGCTTATTAGGAGAGGAGCAAGAGTCGCCGCATATGATCCCAAGGCCAACCAGTCCATGAAAAGATTCCTGACAGAAATCGATTACTGCTCGAGCGCATCCGAAGCTCTTACTGGTGCAGATGCATGTTTGGTTATGACAGAATGGCCGGAGTTTGCTCATCTTGATAAAGAATTCGATCTTATGAAATCCAGAATTGTTATAGAGGGTAGAAGGATACTCTCATGCAATGACAGAGAGGGGATATGCTGGTGACGGAGGGGGTATATTGGGAAATCCTGAAATCAGGAAAGCGGTGATACCTGCAGCCGGCCAGGGTACGAGATTTCTTCCAATAACCAGAGCACAGCCGAAGGAGATGCTGCCTGTTGTGGATAAGCCGGTCATACAGTATGTGGTAGAGGAGGCGATATCCTCAGGAATAGAGGATATCCTGATAATAACCGGCCGTGGCAAAAGGGCAATTGAAGATCACTTTGACGTATCCTGCGAGCTGGAAAAAACCTTGCTGCAGAAGAATGATGCCAAGCTCTACGACCAGTACAGAAGAATTTCAGATCTTGCAGATATACATTATATCCGGCAGAAAGAGCCGAGAGGACTAGGAGATGCAATTCTGCATGCAGAGAGGCACTGTGATGGTGAGCCCTTCGCAGTTTTGCTGGGTGACACGATAACAGTTCCATATAACGGTTCAGAGCCGTGTACCTCCCAGATGATAAAGTTTTACAAAAAGTATCACAGCACCATTGTGGCTGTGGAAAGAGTTCCGAAAAATAAAATACAGGACTACGGCATAATTGATGGTACGCTCTTGGAGGATGGCGTCTACAAGATAACTGATATAGTGGAGAAACCATCGCCGGAGGTGGCTCCATCAGACCTCGGAGCAATCGGCAGATACATACTTATGCCAGAGATATTCGATATCCTCAGGACTATTAAGCCCGGACATGGTGGCGAGATACAGCTCACCGATGCTCTAAAGTGCTGTGGTGATGCAATTGGGCTGGTCACACGTTGCCGTCGTTATGACATAGGCGACAAGATCAGCTGGATGAAGTCCAGCCTGGAACTGGCCCTCGCCAGAGATGAGTTTGCAGATGAGCTCAGGAGATTCATGAAGTCTCTTTTGAAAGAATAAGGATCTGCGGGTGTGAGTATGAGCTGGAGCAACATGAGGGAGATAGAGAGTATTAACAGAGAACTCGGAGAGCAGTACTTTCAGGAAAAGAACATACTTGTCACAGGAGGTGCGGGCTTTCTGGGCTCCTGGATCTGCGACGCTCTTATTGCACAGGGTGCTAATGTTGTTTGTGTGGACAATCTCTCAAGCGGCCTTATCTCTAACATATCCCACCTTCTTGATGCAGACAGATTCGAATTCATCCAGCACGATGTATCGGATTTATCGAGGCCACTAAAAATCGATCAAAAGCTGGATCTTGTGATTCACATGGCAAGCAGGGCCTCGCCTTTTGAGTTCGAGCACTACCCGATTGAGATACTGAAGGCGAACACCATCGGATTGATGGCATCTTTGGATATCGCAAGAAATCACGATGCAAGGTTACTTTACACATCTACGAGCGAAGTGTATGGCAACCCGACGGTTGTGCCAACACCTGAAAGCTATAACGGCAATGTGAATCCAATCGGACCTCGAGGTTGCTATGACGAGGCAAAACGCTGCGGTGAAGCATATGTCATGGCATACAGGAACCAGTATGGACTCGATGTGAGGATTGCCCGCATATTCAACACATACGGCCCCAGGATACGCTGGGACTGTATCTATGCCCGGGCAGTTCCCAGGTTCATAGCCCAGGCAATTCGTGGAGAACCAATAACGATATTCGGAGATGGCACTCAGACCAGGAGCTTCACATATGTAACAGATCAGATCGAAGGGCTGTTGAGGCTCGCATCGATCGATGAAGTAAAGGGAGCTGTAGTCAACATCGGTAACGATAGAGAGACAATGATAATCGAGCTGGCGAAAATAGTGCTCAAGATAACAGGTTCTGACTCAGGTATAGTGTACCAGCCGCTGCCTGAAGATGACCCGTTGCGCCGCTGCCCTGATATCACCAAAGCGAGAGAGCTTCTTGGATGGGCGCCCAAGGTTGCGCTCGAAGACGGCCTCAGACGTACTGTCGAGTGGTTCAGATCGTGCTCAGGAGAGTCCGTTTGAGAATATACGTTTCAACATCCTGCCTGAGAAACTGCATGTGCCTTCCTCAGGTGCTGGATGCTTACACAAATGCCGGGATCAGACATATAGAACTCGGAAGCTGTCATAGTTATATCGAAGATATAGATGAACTCCTGAAGCGCTATCCTGATGTAGAATTCGTCATACACAACTACTTTCCTCCGCCGAGAGATTCGTTTATGATGAACCTCGCTGCTCAAGATAAGATTATACGTCAGCAGAGCCTAAATATATGCAGAAGAGCCATAGAGCTGTGCAGCTATATTGGGGCGGAGTTCTACTCGTTCCATCCCGGTTTCAGGATCGCAGGAGCTTTGGGCAGGGATTTCAGCCTGTCAGGTAAGACCATACCGTACGAGGAAGCGTTCAGAAACTTCACGAGATCGCTTGATGAGATACTATCATATGCAAGAGAGCACAAAATCAAGGTTGCTCTCGAGAACCTTGAGCACAAGAATGATGCATACATGATGACTAGACCATCTGAGTTCACGAGTGTCCTAGAGATGTTTCCTGAGCTTTTCTTGCTGCTGGACCTTGGTCATCTTAAGATCGCCTCACGCAGGCTGTGCTTCACAATGGAAGAGTTTATATCCTGTGTCCACGGCAGAGTCATCGGGGTACATGTGCATGAAAATGATAGTAGATCGGATCTGCACCTGGATCCCTCAAAAAGCGAACTTCTGGAACATATCAGCCGGATCAACTGTGATAATATCATACTGGAGAGCAAGAACATGACAATGACCGAGATAATTCGATGTGTGGATTCTCTATGGTCGCGCTTCGCATCTTAAATAGGGTGTCATACAATGCGAGTATCGCTAGTAGTCCCGGCATTCAATGAGGTGAAAGGACTGCCCTTAGTCATTGCGGAGTACCTGGAATGGGTTGACGAGATCATAGTGGTGGATGATGGTTCCAATGATGGCACCTATGAGGTTGCAAAAAGATTCGCTGGGGAGAAAGTGAAAATTTTTAGGCATGATATAAACAGAGGTAAGGTAGCCGCCCTGCGAACTGGCGTGAAGCACGCCAGCGGGGATGTGATCGTGTTCACTGATGCAGATTACACGTATCCCGCTAGATACGTGCCCGAGCTCGTGAGGGAGATAGAGAAGGGCGCGGATCTTGTACTTGGCGCGAGGCTTCAGAACAGGACGAACATACCAGCATTTAACAGGCTCGGAAATAACATATTCTCATTTCTCGCAACCTACATTAGCTGCATGAATATTCAGGACAGCCAGACCGGCATGAGGGCGTTCAAGAGGGAGATGTTCGAGAAGCTCGACGTCAACGCTAAAGGCCTGGAGTTCGAGACCAAGATGACAGTAAGGGCTGCGAAGCTAGGCTACAAGATTATCGAGATACCCATAGAGTACAGGCCGCGGGTGGGAAGGTCCAAGCTGAACCCAATAAAGGATGGCGCCAGGATGATGGTTGCTCTCATCTCCGTGGCGTACACAGAGACGTCCTTGCTCTCGAAGATGATACTCGTGCCTTCCTTGATCTTCATTCTGATTGGTCTTTACACTGGATCTGTATCCATCTATGAGAAGTTGTATTCTGGTGTAATATATCATGAGTTTTACCCCCTACTCACCGCATTTCTTATACTTGTCGGCGTTCAGCTGATCTCGCTGGGTTTGATTGTGGATTATCTTACAAAGAAGCTTGACAGAATAGAGGAGCGTCTGGTGAAATAAGATAATCAAGCAGGTGCGCATATGAATACGATTATTATAATTATCGCAAGTGTTGTCTTTGCAGCACTTGGTCAGCTTTGCTGGAAGCTTGGCATCAATCAAGCAGGCACGCTCACTCTCTCATCTCTTCCTTACTTATTGCTCAACCTCCCTGTTATGCTTGGCTTTTTGATGTACGGTACGAGCACGATCTTCTGGCTGGTTGCTTTGTCAAAAAAGGACCTGAGCTTCGTGTATCCGTTTATATCACTAACATACGTGCTGGTTCTAATACTATCAAGTGTTGTGTTGAAAGAGCCGCTTGGCATCAATAAATTGATTGGAAGTATTATAATAATAATTGGCCTGATAATAATAACTAGATCGTAAGGTGTTCAAGATGGAATATGAGTCAAACATTTTTTTTAGATTCTGGCTTAAATTGCACGATTTCATAATAAAAAACGAAGTGTTTTTGGTTCTCTTGTCGGTATATTTCATATACAATATCAATTGTAGAACCCTTGGATCCGGAGATACCATTCCAGCTTCTTTGTTACCATTCAGCATATTGGAATACCACAATTTATATATGGATAATTTTTATTTTTATTATTTTTCTAATTATGATCAGCTATGGTATTTCAAAGAGGCTGATGGTCATTTTTTGTCGAGCTATCCAATTGTAACACCATTATTAATCACACCACTTTATGTAATTCCATATATTGTTTTGAAATTTAATAATTTGCCAATCGATTTATTCCATCCTGGGTTCGCTAAAACAGTTTGCGTGATGGAGAAGCTATCCGCATCTTTAATTGCATCGACATCTGTTGTTTTTGTTTATTTATCAATAAAAGAGCTAATAAATAGAAGAGTTGCATTTATCGTAGCAGTACTATTTGCATTTGGAACCAACACCTGGGCAATCAGCAGTCAGGCACTGTGGCAGCATGGATTGATAGAGCTTATCCTGGCCATGTTCATATATCTAGTTTTAATAAACGAAAAGATAAAGTCAAATAAGATAGTTATTTCTCTGGGTGTTTTATCCGGGTTATTCGTATTTAACAGACCAATCGACAGCGTACTATTGGCGCCTGTGTTATATTATATATTTGATATGAGAGATAAAAGGATCATTTATTATATATTTTCAGCATTTTCATCCGGTGCACCGTTTCTTTTATATAATATTTATTATTTTGGAAATTTATTTGGAGGTTATACAGATCTGCTAAAATTGTTTGATTTAAGTCCTGAGATGGTTACAAGATTTGCTGGATTGCTAGTTAGCCCAAGTCGAGGGCTCTTCGTATATACTCCTATCACGTTGTTATCCGTGTTAGGATTTGCTAAAGTTATGCGGATACCCAACAAACGAATCAAAAATTTTCTAATTTTGATGGGCATTTCGTGCTTTACTCTGGTCATAATATACAGCTCTTTTATCATATGGTGGGCAGGTGGGTCGTATGGACCCAGGTTCCTGACTGGCATGCTTCCTGCAATGGCGATCTTTTTAGGATTTTTTATCAAAGACATTAAATTGAACGTTTACAGATTTAAAAATTTATCAATTATTTTTATCGTATCCGCCCTAGTTTTTTGGTCGTTTTTTACACAATTTGTCGGTGCATTCTATTATCCAAACGGCAACTGGGATGGCGATCCAAACGTGGATCTGCACCCTGAAAAATTGTGGGACTGGAAAGACACACAATTGACCAGAACATTCAATGCTGGTATGGCATCATCACCACTGAGCTGCTTTAAAAATATCTTCTCTGCCATGTCTCTTTTACATATAAAAGATATCTCCGATTACAGCATAATGAAACTTGCCGGCTGGTATGGAATAGAGTTATGGAATAATGTGCCCACACGATGGATGCAAGATGATGCAAAGGTGGCATTAAAATCTCCCGATAATCAGACATGCGAAATGAGCTTGCAAGCAACGAGCTTCTACCATCCAAGGACTTTGGAGATATATGCAGGAGACGAGAAGATATTAACCGTTGAAATCCCCAGCGACGGATTTATCAATCTGTCTGTACCTGTAAGCCTTGTAGAGGGCATGAATGTAATACGCATGCATGTGCCAGAGGGTTGCGAAAGACCTTGCGACATAAAAGAGCTGAACAACCCTGACTCCAGGTGCCTGAGCATTGCTGTGCAGAACTTAAAGATCATGCCATCTGAGTCCATCATATACTATACACCCATTTCAGGGTTCTATGGTATCGAATCCTGGTCCGGAATACCAACAAACTGGATCATGGATGATGCAGATCTTGGAGTATTTTCGCTGGATAATTTAACCTGTAACCTAAGCATACGAGCGAGGAGCTTCCATTGTACAAGAACGCTGGAAATATATGCAGGAAATGCTTTTATAAATAGCGTTTCAGTTCCGAGTGACGACTTCATCAATGTAACATGTTCCATAAAGCTTGCTAGGGGCATGAATACAATACAGCTGCGTGTACCAGATGGCTGCGATAGACCATCAGACATTAGAGAGATAAATGTCCAAGATCGGAGATGCCTTAGCATGGCTCTACAGAACGTGAGAATAGATTGCGGAAATCGATTGAGGTGTGACCAAAGTGGAGAGAGAACCTGCTGAAATTCTGGATAATGATGGATTTTACCTTGAATTTGAGAACAGGTTCCGTGGTTCTCAAGAACTGGTAAGATCTCGATTATATGTGTATCTTCCTTTCGTCCTGCCTCTAAAATCGATTTACGGGGAGCTCAGAGCCGTGGATCTTGGTTGTGGTAGAGGCGAATGGCTCGAGTTGCTCAAAGAGAATGGTTTCCAGGCCGAAGGTGTCGATCTCGACGATGCCATGGTCAACACATGCAGATCCAAAGGGCTATCGGTGGAAAAAGCGGATGCTATAGAACATCTAGAGAGACTCGATGATGAAAGTGCGGTAATAGTATCTGGTTTTCATATAATCGAGCATATACCATTCGAATCTGTGAAGAAGCTTGTGAAGGACGCATACCGCGTCCTCAAACCCGGTGGATTATTGATCCTGGAAACTCCAAACCCCGAGAGCCTCATTGTCAGCACAACGGAGTTCTACTTGGATCCAACCCATAAAAGGCCGATACCGCCAAACTTATTACATTTTTTAGTCGAATGCAGCGGGTTCGCAAGGATTAAGATACTGAGGCTTAATGAGCCGTCTCAAATACAGAATCCGGATGAGATGAGTCTGGCCGATGTGTTTTTCGGTGTCAGCCCCGACTACGCAGTAGTTGCTCAAAAAGGCACATCAAAAGAGCAAATGAGCTTATTTGATCGAGCTTTCGATAAGAAGCACGGACTTGCTAGAGATGAATTGGTAATGCGTTATGCAGAGAAAGAGAAGCAGCTTATCGCATATGAACGCGAACGGTGGCGATGGCTTGAGAGCGAATGGCGCGTAATGAATTCTAAGATAGACCGCTTAGCCGATGAGATGTACCAGACATTAGAGAGCGAACGTGCACGTGCGCAGATGCTCGAGCGCGAACTGAGGTCGGTGTACTCCAGCAAATGCTGGCAAATAACAGCGCCTCTGCGTGTGGGTTTTGATTTGCTTTTAGGATTAAAAGCGACGATAATAGATATGCCCACGAAGCTAAGGCGCAAGGTGGTTTACGTAATAATGATGGTGTTAGGTGGGTTTGCAAATTTTGTCTTATCACATTCCATATTGAGACGCATGGCAGCGTATATGTTAAAAAGATCTCGGCGTCTTGATGCATTCAGTAAGTCTGTACTCTCATCCGGATTGGTTGAGCGCAGCGTAGGAAGTGGAGATCATTCATGTCTGCATTTGCCACCGGATATATCAGAGCTCTCCCACCATGCTCGACATATCTACAGGGATCTCAAGGAAGCCACAGAAAGGAGCAGGAGGTGATACAATGAGAATGGTGATAGACCTGCAGGGGGCTCAGACACAATCCCGCTTTCGCGGCATAGGCCGGTACTCACTGTCCATAGCTCAGGCGATCGCCAGAAACCGTGAGGATCATGAGATATTAATCGCTCTGAACGGTATGTTCCCGGAGACGATCGAGCCCATTCGCGCTGCTTTTGTGGGACTTCTCCCGCCGGAGAACATACGCGTATGGTACGCGCCAGGACCCGTACGTGAGTCCCAGCCCGGGAACGATCTTCGCCGTGCGGCTGCAGAGCGCATACGTGAGGCGTTTCTGGCCAGCCTTGAGCCGGATGTTATTCTTGTAACAAGCCTCTTCGAGGGGTTCGTCGATGACGCGGTCACAAGCATTGGCATCTTCGACCTCAGAACGCCAACCGTGGTTGCACTGCATGACCTAATACCATTGCTGAATCCAGATCACTACCTACGTGACAACCCAGCTTACAAGCAATACTATTTGAGAAAGATATACCATCTTAAAAGAGCCCATGCCTGGCTTGCCGTATCTGATTCGTCTGCCAGAGATGCAATAACAGCGCTGGGCATTCCGCCAGATCGCGTATTCACCACGTATGAAGCATGCGACGAACGCTTCAGGCCCATAGATATATCCGACGAGCAGAAAACTGAGCTGTTCAGCAAGTACAGCATATCCAGACCTTTTGTCATGTGCGCACCTGGTGGTACAGACCCACGGAAGAATCTAGATAGACTCATTCGCGCCTTTGCACGTCTGCCTGATGATCTGAGAAGAGACCATCAGCTTGTCATAGTCTCCACTATAGATCCGGAAGACAAAAAGAGACTTGAGGACATCGCGCGGGATGCTCATCTTGAAAAAGACAAGCTCGTCATTACAGGATATGTCACAGACGAGGATCTCCTGAAGCTGTACAATCTCTGCAGACTTTTCGTATTTCCATCCTGGCATGAGGGTTTTGGTCTCCCACCCCTCGAGGCAATGGCGTGCGGGGCACCTGTGATAGCTTCCAGTACATCAAGTTTGCCAGAGGTCATCGGTCGGGAGGATGCGCTCTTTGATCCTTTCTCCGTGGAATCGATCTCCTCCAAGATGGCTGTGGTGCTCCTGAATGAGGACTTACGTCAGGATCTGATCCGTCACGGACTTCAGCAGGCAAAGAGGTTCTCCTGGAACGAGTGCGCAAGAAAGGTAATCGGGGCGGTTGAGAGTATCCTATCGAAAAATAAGATATCGAAGAGATACTACCAGCTGAATAAAAGACCTCTTCTTGCCTACATATCACCTCTCCCGCCGGAGCGCAGCGGCATATCAGACTACAGCGCGGAGCTTTTACCTGAGCTTGCTAAATACTATGATATCGAGGTCGTGGTCAACCACCCAGAGGTAACAGACCCCTGGATCAGGGCATGTCTGCCGATACGTTCTGTGGATTATTTCAAGAAGAATGCATATCGATACGACAGAGTGTTATACCACATAGGAAACTCTCCGTTTCACCACCATATGTTCGAGATGCTTGATGAATACCCTGGTGTTACAGTGCTGCATGATTTCTACCTCGGAAATTTTAAGGCAAACATGGAGTTTAACGGAATATACCCCGGCGCGTGGACTCACTCGCTCTACGAGTCTCATGGCTATAAGGCAGTGTTCGAGCGCTTCCATGAGGAGGATCTTGAGAAGACCATATTCACATACCCGTGCAATTTTGATGCGATAAGCAAGTCACTGGGCATAATCGTTCACTCATCGTATTCATCAAAGCTGGCGCTGAAATGGTATGGAGCCGGAAAGGACTGGGCTGTTATACCACACCTACGTGTCCTGCCCAGAAATGTCGACAGGATAGCAGCCCGCAAAAAATTAGGAGTCCCGCAGGATGCATTTCTGGTATGCAGCTTTGGCCTTATTGCTCCAACAAAAAATAACCACCGTCTTCTCAACGCATGGATCAAATCCAGCCTTTCGCGTGACCGCCACTGCCAGCTTGTCTTCGTCGGGGAGAATCATGGGGGAGAGTACGGTCAAAGTCTGTTAAAAACTATAAAAGAAAGCGGTGTTCAGGATCGCGTTCATATAACCGGCTGGGTGGATAGGGAGACGTTCAGGAGCTATCTTGAAGCAGCAGACGTGGCTGTGCAGCTTCGCACCCGCTCAAGAGGCGAGACATCGGGAACGATCTTGGACTGCATGAGCTACGGATTGCCTCTCATAGTCAACGCCCACGGATCTTCAGCGGAGCTTCCCGATGATGCGGTGTACATGTTGCCTGATGACTTCAGGGATGAGGAGCTTGTAGAGGCCCTGGAGTTGCTCTGGCG
Organism: Methanothrix thermoacetophila PT; assembly: GCF_000014945.1. Taxonomy (NCBI): domain Archaea; kingdom Methanobacteriati; phylum Methanobacteriota; class Methanomicrobia; order Methanotrichales; family Methanotrichaceae; genus Methanothrix; species Methanothrix thermoacetophila. Next base: position 1,161,038 of record NC_008553.1, on the reverse strand, counting down.
CGATGCTGAAAGGCGTGAATCTCTGGGAAGAAGAGCACGAGAGGTCATATCCGCCAATCATGCTCCGTCGCGCTGCGCAAAGCAGTACTGTGAGGCGATAGAGAGATTTTATGAGCGCGCGCGAACAGGAACAAGGGCGCTGATAGAATCTATTGCAGAACTTGATGGAATGCCATCAGATGATAAATTTGTAGCAGCTCTGGCAGATTGCATAGCTAGAAGTCTGCCCAGGAAGCATCCTGCCAGACAGATCTTTGTGGATGTATCTGCAATTGTGCAGTGTGATCTGAGAACTGGCGTTGAGAGGGTGACGAGGGGCATTTTGCGATGCCTGCTCCTGGATCCTCCAGAGGGTTACAGGGTTGAGCCTGTGTATGCATCACCAGCCCATGGCTACCGGTATGCGAGAAGTTTTACAATGCGATTTCTGGAGTGCCCCATGGATCTTCAGGACGATCCCATAGAGTATCAGGCTGGCGATATATTCCTCGGCCTGGATCTGAACCAGTACGTTGTAACAGCGCAGTCCCGTTATTTGGAATTTCTCAGAAATGCAGGCGTTAAGATCTTTTTCGTTGTGTATGACGTTCTCCCAATTCAGATGCCAGAGGTGTTCCCGCCGGGGACTGATGATCTTCATAGTAAATGGCTGAGCTGTGTGTGCCGTGTATCTGATGGCGTTTTATGCATCTCCAAATCGGTTGCAGATGGTGTGGCAGAATGGCTGAAGAGCCACGGCCCTGATAGACTCCGTCCGCTCAGGGTCGAGTGGTTCCATATAGGTGCAGATCTGGAGAGCTCCTCGCCAACACGAGGTCTTCCAGAGAACGCGTCTAAGGTGCTGAATCAGATTCGATCCCGGATGAGCTTCCTTATGGTCGGCACGATAGAGCCGCGGAAGGGTTACCCTCAGGCCATCGGGGCGTTTGAGATGCTCTGGATGGATGGTGCTGATGTAAATCTCGTGATCGTCGGCAGGGAGGGATGGACGCATCTTTCTGATGATATGCGTCGCAATATTCCAGAGACTGTGAACCGCTTGCGCCACCATCCTGAGCTTGGCAGGCGGTTGTTCTGGCTCGATGGGATAAGCGACGAGTACCTGGAGAGGGTTTACGAGTCATGTAAATGTCTCGTAGCAGCGTCACTGGGGGAGGGTTTCGGCCTGCCCCTGATCGAGGCGGCGCAGCATAAGATGCCGATCATCGCCCGGGACATACCCGTTTTTCGAGAGGTGGCTGGAGATCATGCGTTCTACTTCAAAGGCGATGAGCCCTCAGATCTGGCCAGTGCGATAAAGGAGTGGTTGGAGCTCTACAGAGAGAAGAGACACCCTGAATCAGAGGGCATGCGATGGCTCACCTGGAGGGAGAGCACCGAGATGCTGCTCCAGCGCATTTTAGAGGGTCAATCGCGCTTTGACACCAGGAGCGCCCCTGAGGTGTTCTCTGGCAAGAGCTGAGCGCAGCACTCGAGCATTCCCACATCGTATATAGTATCGTTGAGCTTCATCTGGCTTCCAAGATCCCTCTTGACGGCGATACGCCCTATGTAGGACTCGAAGATCTCGCTGCTGTTTGTGATCACGTGAAGATTGGATGATCCCACAAACCGCGTGTCGATATTGTATGCGGTATAGTTGTTCATGAGATGCCTGTAGTTATCGCCTTCGAGCTGCAAATCCAGGGACTGGCTTCTGTACATCGAGGTTCTGGATATAGCCCCGGTTCTGATGCCCTCCTGTATCAGATCCCTATCGCTCCTGAACCTGGTCAGATCTGTGTAGGACATGCCCAGAAACCTCATGGAATCCTGGATACTGATCTGCGCCAGGGAGTATGTTATTTCATCAGAGCCCAGTGATCCCGACCGTCTCTCTTTTATGAAGCTCACCTCCCTGGATTGGGTGAGATTCCCGTATCTTGCGCTCATGAGCTGGTACGCATTGTTATCATACTCACTCCCGTCCATAAAGCTCCGCGTGGAAAACCGACCGGTGCCTGAGACATCAGAGCTCATCGTGAAGACCATTACAGGCGAGACTGATGTGCCGTATGATACGTTTTGACCGGATTTGCCGTCGGGTTTTGGAGGGGTGGGCTTGGGTTTCACTATAGGAACCACATAGTTTGATGGGTCGCCCATGCCAAACGAGATTCCCGGATAACGGTAGACTGGTGGCTGGCCCGGGGGAGAGGATGACGTCGAGCCCTCGCCGATCACTGTCACGCTCTCGCCCCCGGGGAGACTGAGACATTTCGCGGGTATCATGATTGCTATAAATAAAATGCACATTATGACGGGAATCCTACACATAGCCTGCCCCTCATCCACATAAAACTTAAAGGTTGCGATGCTCTCTCAGGGCTTGACTATGGTCTCGCCTGCCCCGACCCATCTCCTCATGGCGAAGAGCCTGGCATCGTAGCCCATCCTCTTAAGAGCAAACCATACCACAGTCGCCTTCACGCCTGTTGATGTGAACACCACAACTGGTTTCTCCTTTGTCAGACCCTTGGCCCTGAACAGGTTCTCGAGCTCTGAATCCTCCCTGAACCAGCCGCCTGAGACCACAGTATCTGCAGGTATGTTGATCGAACCCAGTATTGTTGATGCTTCGAACTCCTGCACTGTTCTGGCATCCACCAGCTGGACATCGCTGTTCTTTATGTAATCTATCGATGCCAGAAGACCTCCGCGTGGGTGTGGTGTGTATACTGCAGGGGGCCTCTTGGATGTCTCGCTGGCAGTTGGCATGCCAGCGTTCGTCCAGCCGGTGATGCCGCGGTCGAGCAGCCAGACGTTTCTATGTCCGAGATACAGGAGCGCGAAGTATGTCAGGGTCGACGGATGTATTGTAACGCCAGAGCCTCCACAGGGCCTGCACTCGCCGTAGATCACCACAGAATCGCTGTCTGATATGCCTGCCTTACCGAATATCCGGGCAAGATCCTCCGGAGGCTTGAGAATCTCGTCCTCGCCACAGAGATCGGTATAGTTGATGTGAACTGCTCCGGGTATATGGGATTCTGCCTCCTCGCTTACGTCTAGCAGCACGCAGGAGCTCGTCAGATCTTCAGGGCTCAGGATGGGAGATGCTGCAAGGTCTGCCGACCGCTGATATGACAGGCTCACGTAAAGCGCAGCCACAATCACCGCGACTGTTAGAAGAAAGATCTTAAACATCTTCAAAGCCATGGCCGTAAACAGGTCAGATCCATACGATAAAAAGATTAGTGCGCCTGGTAGTACCAGCCCTCGGTGCTCGACCAGGCGTAATAAACCGGCTTAGTCTTGGTATTGGTCTCAAACGGCTTGGCCAGGATTGCTGTGCCTGATGGATCCTGGGATATGACGACGTTCTTTGCTATGTTCGATATCTCTCCACGAACAATATCCCCTGAGCTGACATAGGAGTAGTGATGGATGGGCGTTTCCGCATCTCCAACGTAGGAAGCGAAGTTATGCATGTAACCGTCACTGGTCCACATGTCGCCGTATCCCACGCCGTGGGCTATCGCACCTGCAACCGCCTTCCTGTCACCTGAGATCTCAGTAGATGTTGCAAGGGTGATATTACCTGAGGAGCTTGATATACCTGAACGCTCGACAAGGTCTGTGGTCAGCTGGATCTTAGCGAAGGATAACGCATAAGCTCCGGACTCTCTTGCTATCGCCCCGGATCCCGTCGTCTCGATGCTGCCCCATTCTAGCGCAGTCCTTCCAGGCTGTCTTGCAACAGATCCCCAGAGCGGATCGATCAGAGCCTGAGCATAACTCTCGGTCGAGCTAGAAGACTGGCTCGCTGATGCGTAGCTTGACGGCCCTCCTGAGACGTAGAGCCCGATGGGCAGGCCTGTGTAAAGCGCAGTGTTGCGTGTCGCTGTCGATTCAACACTCGCGATGACAGATGCCGCATCGCCATTTCCTGGGGCGATCACCTTTCCCTTCAGTGTGCCGGAGGCTGACGACGCCACGTTCTCGTTTTCGAGTTTCGATTTCGTGGTCGATGTGGAGTCCCACCCGCCGCTCACCGCTCTGCCAGAAACTGTTACATCCGCAGTCGCGGAGTTCATCGCTGTTGCGTATGCTGACAGGATGCTCGTCGAGCTATCGGTGAGCTCGTTCCTGCGGTTTGAGAGTACGCGCGACTCTGTGTGCAAACCGTTCTTCCTGCCCGATGTGCTCAGCAGAGAGTCTGCAGCTGATCCCTGGAGGGAGGTGCTGCTCGACCCCTCGACCTCGCCCCAGACCTCTGTGGTTCCGGACTGGAGAGAGACTCCATAGCTGGCCTCGCCTGATGCTTTTGAGGTGACAGAGCCCTTGCCGACGAGCATGCCCTCAGTGGTCACATCAGCAGTCCCGAATATCTCGTGACTGCCTCCGCCAGTTGGCATCGCACATGCAGTGGCGCCGATGAAGGCCGCTGCTGATGCTGTTCCTGAGCTCTCCAGTATGACCTCAGACTCAACACTGCCATCGAAGCCCGCCGAGAGGACGAAACCGCCGGAGGTGATCTCTCTCTCAATACTCCCCTCTCGCACGAGCTTGACGCTGCCAGGTCCGTAGAGGCTTGTTGATGATAGTATGCCTATTACCAGGGTCGGGTCTCCTGATACCGAGGATACCCCGCTGGAGCCGCTGCTCACCGACTCGCCATCGCTGGATACTGACCACCCCCCGGACATCTCAATTGCGCCGAGCGCGGGGGTGAAAAGAAGAAGGCAACACAGAAAGATGAAGTAACGTGACATTGTAAGAACCCCAAAAAAAAGTGATAATGGTTTTACTTAGTAAGGCTGCTCAGTTTCCAGCTCAACTTCTGCCTTTCTCTCGGTAGAACTCCCTGGGAACGGAGTCCAGTACGGTGGTGTATACTCACCGCTCGGGTTGAACGTCGGAACTTCCGCAACTTTGAGTCCGGGCCCGTTCATCATCTTGTCGTTTGTGCCGTCGATCCAGAAGTAGGCCTCTACACTCGGAATGTCAGTGGACCACACAGTACCGTCGGGATCTGCCCCCACATGCAGGTCCTTGAACGCCTCGTAGACGCCAGACCCATCCCAGACTGAGGAGCCGTAGATCGGTGCGGACGGGCCACTTATGGACGCATAATTGAACATCCAGGTTGATTTAGTGGTGCCATCTGACCAAGCGTACTGTTCAAGCCTAATATCTGCGCTTGCTGGTGAACTCTTCTTGTTACGCAGGAATGCACCTGCACCAATACCGTACTCGTTGGCCACAGTCGGATCCTTAACCTGGCTCAGCTCGCCAGAGAGTTCAGCAGAATGGTTTGTCGAACTCTCAGAGTGATATCCATCATCATCGATCCACCAATGGCTGTATACTTGTGATGCCTCGGCATTCCACTTGCCTGTGGTTATGAACGCCCTGCCATATGTCCTGTCGCTGCCATCATCCTTATTGCCTGGATTAATCCTCGCTGCGAATCCATATGTCCTGATAAAACTATATGTATATGAATCTGTATTGTCTGCATCTCCCAAAACATCCAGTTCCGCACTGGCCTCGGCAGCATCTCGATTGTTGAGCACATACGCATCAGCGCTCATCATATCCTCTTTTGATGTTGTCGCTGATGTATAATACTCCGAGTAATCACAGTAGCCAGTGTTCGGATCACATCTATAAGTGGAGGTCATATTACCGCCAGTTGCAGAACTCTTGCCGCTTGCTGTTGCTGATACCGCTGCCGAACCTGTTGCACCATTACACAGATTTATCTGCCCGGCTGCTATAGAAATCTCATTATCAACATTGGAAGAAACATGAGCCTCCGTGGAGGTAGAGAGGGCAACCATCGATGCATATGCTGGGTCTTCAGAAACTTGCAGCATGGGGGACAACCCACCTCCTATTGCTCGATTCGAGTCCCTCACTTCGCCCTCTATTGTGGTTCTGCCCTCAACACCACCTTTGATGGTGTATGTAGTAGTAGTATCGCCCACCTTGAGGGTTTCATCAGCTGAATATCCAGCAAATCCGTCTGCATTTGCATATGCATAGAACTTGCCTTTAGCACTTCCCTGGGGATCGCCTAACTGGTAATCAGGGTCTCCGAAATTTTTACTCCAAGACTCACCCAACGAGGAGCTTATTTCCGCAGATCCCGCAAGGTTATCGTTCGCGTAAGAGCTGATTTGCCCTACTGCTGTCGCTTTTGAGCCTGTCTCTCCTTTGACGTACGCCTCAACTGTGCCCTTGGCACTGACTGTCAATTTTCCGTTAGTTATCGCCAGATCCTTCGATGCGAGATCGGGTACCGTTGTCTTTACCCACGCCTCTCCCTCACCATCTGTCGATGCCACCGCAAGGATGTCCGCCTGAATGAAGTTGGTATCCTCGTAGAACGAATGTGCCCATCCAGCTGTCGCGCCGTCCGCTTGGGTCCAAGCGTGCGTTCCGCCAGGCATCTGAGTCACCGTTGCTGCGGATGCCCAGCCCACCATGACTAGCAGGACAGCTAGAGCCAGCATCGATCTCATCATTTTCATGACATTATCCTCCTACACTATACTCCTGTGATCAGGGCTACATAGCAATCCACAATGAGCCCCGACCACATACCTTTACAGCTGCTACAGTTGCGCAGAACCTGCTAATAAATATTTCGTTCCAATCCACAGTCGCCGATTCGCAGCGCAGCTGCCCAACACCGAGATCCAGACGTCCTCGCAAGCTTTTTATCATGCCAGATTTCAGCTCTGTCCATGCTCAGCCTGCTCCGGTGTCCGAGATGCAGCGGCGAGCTCGAGAGTATCCATGGATCGCTCTGCTGCTCGTGCGGCTTTTCGTACCTTCTGAGAGATGACGTCCATCTCATCGAGGGCGCCGGAAACCACGATACGGAGTACTCCGAGGAGTACTACAGATCGAGCCTCTACGACCTATCCGAGGATCGGATATCAAAGGTGGTATCGCTCGCACGGATTCTGCCTGGAGAAAGAGTCCTGGATCTCGGATGTGGGCCGGGCGTTGTTGCATTGCGCTGCTCTCTCCTCGGTGCTGAGGTGTACGCAGTGGACCCATCCAGGGCCGCACTGATGATCAGCGCAAAACGCGCCAGAGATGCGGGCGCACGCATCGAGCTGTTCGAGTTCGACGGCAGGTCTCTGCCCTTTAAGGATTCCTCATTCGACACAGTGATAATGGCAGATGTGGCTGAACATATCGATGACGGCACGCTGAGCACGCTTCTTAGTGAGTGCTTTCGCACTCTGACTCCTGGCGGAAGGCTGGTGCTCCATACAGCTCCAGCGCTTGAGGCCATGAGGGCGGCCTGCCTTTTGCGTGCGATCTCACTGGGCACCGCCGATCTGCAAAAACATCTTGTAACCCCGGAGTATGAGCACCTGCACATAAGATACCACTCCCGCGGCAGCATACGAGGCTTCATGAGAGCCGCCGGTCTGTCGCCCATCGTCTGGGGAGAGGTGAAATATCTCAAAGATAAGCTGCCAGGATTCATTAGCAGATGGATCCCGGACCAGATCTGGGCAGTGGGCTTGAAAGGCCGTGCCCCAGATCCGACATTCCCAGAGGCTCCCTACCTGGATCTGATAGATCTCCCATCAGAGATCGACATGCTTAACTGCACCGAGTGGGCTATAGGTGCCGGTTTTTATCCATGTGAGGGATGTTTCCGGTGGACTGAGAGGTCCGCGGTACTGTATCTGAGGTCCAATGAGATGAAATCTCATCTGAAACTGGATGTAGCGGCAGCCCGTCCGGATCTGAGCAGGAGACCACTAAAACTGGCTGTGCATCTCGATGGGCGTAAAGTAGGCGAGTTCGCGCTGAGTGATCCTGGAAGGAGGTCGATCTGTTTCGATCTTCCCACACCGATCAGCCCAGGCCTCCACAGGGTGAGACTCACTGTCGACAGGACATTCGTTCCCAGGGAGTGGGGGAACGACGACACGAGAAGGCTTGGAATAGCCGTGTACAGGGTGGGTGTGATTTAGTTTGACTGGATTTTTCGATCTGCTGAAACGTCTGGCCATGCGGATCTGGAAGCACATCGACGATGAGGGGTTCAAGCTGCCGGATTTGCAGTATGGCCTGGGCGACACTGAGCGGTGTGTAGAGATCCCCTGGGCACTCTCGTGGTACAGAGGAGAGAGACGTGTCCTTGATATAGGCTATGCGAATGCAGAGGACCGCTATATCGATTCGATCAATGCACTGAATATCCCGGAGCTTTACGGGCTGGACCTTGTGGGCAGATCGATACCAGGAATAAGACCGGTCGTGGGAGATGCAAGGAGCATGCCATTCCGTGATGGCGCCTTCGACATGATCCTTTGCATCTCCACTCTGGAGCATATCGGCCGGGACAACACCATCTACTTTAATGGACCGATACCTCAGGATCCGGAGGGAGACCTCAGTGCGATCAGAGAGATGGCCAGAATAACGAGAAGGAACGGTAAGATTGTTATAACAGTTCCCTATGGTCGGAGGATGAACTACGGATGGTTCCAGCAGTACGATAGGCAGAGCCTGGACAGGCTTATATCAGCTTCAGGATGTCGTCTTATCAGAAAGGATCTCTACATCTACAGGGCTGGCTGGCATCAGGCCTCTGAAGATGAGCTGGAGGATGTGCTGTACAAAGACAACGAAGCACCAGCAGCGTCTGGCCTTGCATGCATACTTCTGAGACGTTAGACACCCTGCAGGATACCACACTTGCGCTGGAGTACCTAAGGGCTATAGGAATTCGGCGCGACTGGAGTTGCTCTAAGCATCCCTGCGCAGCGACCATGTGCCTTCTATAAGCATCATGCCCAGGTCACGTGTTGGATTGTGGACGTTGAATGCATAGCGTCTGTCGTGCCAGTCGTACTGTGTGCTGTAATCATGTGATGCCACAGCCACTGTTACCTCGAACCTCCCCTGAAGAAAAGGCAAACTTGGTATTATGAAGTCCACATATCCCTTGCCATTGATAATACCCGTATCAGATCCCTTAAACTCCGTGGTTGTCCCGTAGCAGTAGGTATCTCCATGATAAAATATTATACCAAATACTGGAGACCTAACCGTCCCATGTGCATCAAAGAAAATACGGACCCTCAGCGGATCTCCGGCTACGAAGTTCTCGTTGGGACATCCGTATTTGTCCACGAACTTGACATCAACAATCTCTATCTCTTTCCTGGTGGATGCGCGCTCCTTCTCAGAAGATGTTTCTGCAACTTCAGATACATCTGTCTTATAAATATATTTATCTATAATGCTATTTGTGTCTCCAAAATCCACACGTTCTCCATTGCTGAGAAGCAGTGTCCGGTCGCATAGCATCCTGACCGCGTTCAGATCGTGAGACACAAACAGTATTGTAACTCCGCTATCTCTGTAATCCTCGAACACCCTGAAGCACTTCTGCTGGAACTCCATATCACCGACTGCCAGCACCTCATCGACCAGGAGTATATCCGGGTCTGTCTGGATCGCTGTCGAGAACGCGAGCCGCACCTGCATGCCAGACGAGAGATTCTTCAGCTTTGCGTCCTCGAACCGCTCAAGCCCCGCAAACCTTATCACATCATCTATCCTGTCATCTATTACCTTCTTCGGCAGACCCATTATGGTGGCATAAATCCGTATGTTCTCCCTCACGCTGAGCTCCGGCTGGAACCCGACGCCGAGCTCGAGGAACGGCGTGAGCTTCCCGAATACCTTTACAAATCCGCTTGTTGGCCTGAGTATCTTCGCTATGATCTTCAGAAGCGTGCTCTTGCCGGAACCGTTGTCGCCGATTATGCCGATGCACTCCCCGCGCTCAACCTCTAGGTTTATGTCCTTCAGCACGGTGAATGTCTCATAGCTGTTCGGCCTGAAAAAACCAATGATGTTCTCGAACAGCGTGTTCCTCCGCTCGTGAGGTATCCGGAACGTCTTCCAGAGGTGCTCGACCTTAACCGCTGTCTCGCCCATCAAATCATCTCCGCGAACCCGGGCTCGAGCCGCTCGAATATCTGATACCCTATAAGGAGAACTGCCGCTGAAGATAAAGCCACATAGGAAAGAGATTCCATCCCTGGCGGTGTGCCGTACAGAACACAATCCCGCATCATAGTTATTATCTGTGCCATGGGGTTGAGCATGACCATCCAGCGCACACCCTCAGGAAATATGGTGATTGGATATATAACAGGCGTGGCGAAGAAACCGACCTGCAGCACCACCCTCCATATGAACTGGACATCCCTGAAGTAGACGTTCATCGCAGAGAGGGCCATCGAAAGGCCTGTTATGATCATCAGCTCAAGCATCAGAAGCAAAGGAAAGTAAACCGCAGTCCATGCCGGCATAACCCTGAAGATCAGCATGAATACCACGAAGACAATGAACTCCAGCGCGGTCATCATCAGAGCCGTGATGCATGTGGATATGACAATTATATCCCTTGGGAAGTAAACCTTCTGTACCAGGCTCGGCTTGCCGACAATACCCCAGATGCTCATGGACGTCCCCCTGTCGAGAAAGTTCCACAGGATTATGCCAAGAAGCAGGAAAAGCTGATAGTGCTCAACCTGTATGCGCATGAGGTTCGTGAACACCACGTACAGAACCAGCAGCATGAGCATGGGCTCTAGAAGCGACCAGAAGAACCCCAGAGCTGAGCTCTTGTACCTCAGCTTGAAGTCGCTCCATGCGAGCCTGATTATCAGATCCCTGAACCCGACCAGCTCACGCAGGTGTGATACGCTCAGGAGCATAGTGCACCTATCCTGACCTGATGGCACTCCGGAACTTCTCCAGGAACACACCCATATCAAACTCCCTGGCGCGCGCGAGGCATGCATCTCTGTACCTCTCCGGGTTCGATGATATATTTTTTATAGCTGCGATCAGCTCATCTCTATCAGCCGCGACCAGTTCTCCTGTGACACCATCCACGACGGTCTCGACATACCCGCCCTCACGCACTGCAACAACAGGCTTTCCGCTGGCCATCGCCTCTACAGGCGTAAGCCCAAAATCCTCATCCATGGCTGTGCACACAAGCCCCTTACACCTTGCATAGAGATCCACGAGCTCGTCCTCACTTACAGTACCGAGCATCTTGACATTATCAGGGATCTTCTTAACCAGACGCCTGTAATAGCTTTCTGCATGATCTCCTTTCGCATAACCACCCACAACAACAAGCCGCTCATCCGGAAGCTTCCGGAAGACATCGAACTGCAGATCGATCCTCTTCTCAGGGTATATTCTGTTCACTGAGAGCCAGAAGTCGCCGTACGTCCTAAACCTGAACCTGCCCGTATCCACGGGTGGGTAGATGACATCTGCAGATCTCTTATGGTACTTCTCAATCCTCTGCCTCACAGTCTCGCTGATCGCCACGATCCTGTCCAGGTTCCTCACCGACCTCTGGTCAAACCAGCTGTGGCACCTTATCCAGGAGGATGTTACAAGCCTCCTAAAATATCCAGGCTGCCTGGATATCATGCTCTCCCTGAGATCGTAGAATGCCCTCACAGGCGTGTAGCAGTACCACATGTTTGGATGGTGCTTTCTGGCAGCGTAATGCGACCAGTTTCCAGAGAAGATGAAAAAGTCATAACCATCAGACACATCACACATACCAAAAAGCAGAGATGCTGAGATCTGCTTCAGTGGCGGAAGCTTGATCGTATCTCCAAGCCGTTTTATTGTAACATCCCCGTATCCGAGGCGATCCACCAACTCCGGATTCAGATCCGTGGTTATGATATCTGCTCCCAGCGCCCGCCCCAGCATCAGTGCGACACGCTCGCCTCCACCGATAGCCCCGATGTAATCGAGAAATATCGCAACTCTCACCAGGATCACTTTCTTTCCTTGTCAGATAGGAATTGATCCAGCTGATCTCTTATGATATCTCTTACGGTATGCCTCACCATGAATCCGATCGACTCTATCTTTCTGGTATCTGATAGCAGAATAGGTACCTCGGCAGGCCTGAACCGCTCCCTCTCGAATACTATCCTTATACGTCTCTCTCCGGAGTGTGCTATAATCCCTCCATCCTCTTGCACAAATTCTAGCTCCCCGCGAAGCATCATGCCATCCACCGTTGTTTTGTCGAAGTTCAGGCCGAATATCGGTGAGCTGTCAGGCTCTGTGGGATCGTCCACAATCTTCTCGCCGTGGAAGGTCTCGATCCTGCTTACAGGATAGCCTGCCTCCTCAAGGCTCATGAGAATATAGCTCAGCACAGAGTTGGTCCGCATTGACCCCTGGTTGTAAACATCGCCACGTTTGGCCTTCACTGCCAGCAAAATATAACCATCTATGATATCGTCCACATGGCTCCAGTCGCGAAAGGCGTTCACATTTCCTATGGTAATACCATCTATTTCGCCGAGCTTGAGCTTCATAACCTGGCTGGTTATGACTGATGTCACAAACATTATCCCTCTGCCTGCTCCCTCGTGGTTGAACGCCCTGGAGACCACAGTCGGTATTCCATAGGAATGCCAGTAATTCCTCATCAGGTAGTCGCCGTAGACCTTGCTCACCGCATATGGAGACATGGGTCTCAGAGGGTTTGTCTCAGATATCGGAAGCTCGGGTATGCGCTCAGGCTCAGGGAACACTGCTCCGTACTTTTCAAGCGCTCTTTTGTACTGCTCCTCAGAGGATATGACTAGCCCATACTCCTCACTGCTTCCCGCGAAGACCACGGTGGCATCGACATCTTTAAGCCGAACTGCCTCCAGAAGGTTCGAGGTCCCCCAGCAGTTACAGAGCATAGTCTCGTTAGGATCAACAAATGACCTTGGCACAAAGGATTGTGCAGCCAGATGGAATATTATATCCGGATCGCTTGCTGTTATCGCGTTTCCTATGCTGGAGATATTCTCAAGATCGCCCTCTATAAGCCGGACATCTTTTTTGATCCCAAGTCGCTCCAGGTTGACTGGCATCCTGCCATCAGACCTGCGCCGCACGAGCCCGTAAACAGATGCACCCGCATCAACAAGCCGCCTGGCCATCCGCGAGCCAACAAAACCGCTTACTCCCGTTATGAGGATGTTCTTGTTTCTAATATCCAAGGGCATCACCGTCTAATACATGTAGTGTAGTACTGTATGATCTCGTTGATCCCATCCTCAAGGCTGTAAGCCGCACGGAATCCCAAGCATATTTCAGCTTTACTGATATCCGCCAGCGTGTGCTGCACGTAATTCTTTATCGGATTCTCGACGTACCTCGGCCTCACCTCAACACCAAGCCTTCTGCCCAGGATGTGTATCACATCGTTGAAGCTGTGGGCCCTGCCGGTTCCGATGTTGAGCACACCGTTATAATCAGAATCCATCGCGAGGATGAGCGCCCTCACCACATCCCTGACGTAGATGAAGTCCCTGGTCTGTGATCCGTCTCCGTATATTACAGGCGTCTCTTTTCTCATCATGCCCCAGAGGAACTGCGTGACCATGTTCGCGTATCTCCCCTTTGACTCCTCCTTCGGGCCGTATACGGAGAAGAACCTCATCCCCAGTGAGCTCACCCCGAAGAGCTTTCTGTAGAGCTCTGCGATCCGCTCCATCGCGAACCTCGCCTCTGTGTAGTAGTCCGTGACCTTTATCTCCATATCCTCGCGGTGCGGCGGCTCGAGACCGTTGTAGAGGGACGAGGTGGACGCGTAGACGACCCTGGCGTCGCACCTCCGCGCGAGCTCCATCACCGCGACGAAGCCGTTCAGCGCCTCGCCCACGAGAAACGGGTTATCCCTGTACATCGGAGATGATGATGGTATGCCGAGGTGAAATATCCTGTCAGCATTTACATCAAGCCGCGGGATGTCGTTGCAGCTCATCGTCACTATCTCGACATCGAGACCCTCGAGGTTCCTCAGGCTCCCTGTCTGGAGGTTGTCCAGGACGATCACATCCTCGCCACTTCTCACAAGCTCCTCGACCAGGTTGGAGCCTATGAATCCAGCACCTCCGGTGACGAGAGCGGTCAATCAAACCACCTGTGTCCCGTCAGATCAATGACATCCGCAGCCGTAATCATGCTCATGGCCGCAGCCGCAGGACTCCTCGCCGGGACCGTAGATGATGAATCCCCTGCCGATATCAGGGTCATCGATGAAGTCGATGATCGTCTCGCTCAGGATCTCGGCATCCTCAGGGCTCATGTGTATCGTTATCCCGTTGCTCTCGAAGAGCACATCGTTCTCAGCAGGATCGGTAACAGCAAGACCGTAGTTCGCGCCTGTCTCATCGATTGCTGCGAGAAACATCCTCACGACCTTCCCAGGAACGAGATGCTCCTTCATGACCATCGCGGCCGCATCTGTAATCTCGATCATGTGATGAAGGTCTGAGAGGATGTATATTAATACATTCCCAGGTTCGAAGAACGCGCGATGGTGCTGGTAACAAATTGCAAGCTCATCTGCTCAAAAGATTCACCCTGAAATGGATCCCTGTAAAGTGCGAACATGCTCAATACGTTGAGGTAAATTGCCATCATGGAAGATATCTGTATGAACGGGTATGCCCGATGATAGCGGCTTCATTTGATCAGTAACTCAAGTACGCTCCATCGGTCACCAGTTAAGGAACCATATGCAAAATAATATAATATATATTTAACAATTTACTATTATAAGATATTGGCGCCGCATGGTTATATCGATAGCAATCGCGACAATGATTAATCTCAAGATACCCCACTTGTAAAAAAATCAATAATCGATTCTTGAGCTAGACAACCTTAACCGACGCCACATTGAACACGCTCACGATATTGAGCAAATACGTCCCGAAAGCAATATTTACCACATATGTACAACAAACTCTTGATAGACGCCAATGGATTGCCTCCTTATGGGTCTATCATCCCCTTTTACTTTTAAAGATGCGCATTCGTTCCCAGCGCTCCATTTTTAGATGCCAAATCCCAGAATATCTTTATTGATAAGGTCATATCAGGAGATGGGTCCACCAGAATCCTGATGAAACCACAAAATGCACTGCGCATCGGTTCTGAATTAAAAATAAAGCAAAGCGACGCTAAGGCAGCAGCGCAGCTGCCGCCTGCATCGCCCAGTTGAAGAATCCGTCCGGTAGCACGCCGATCCAGAACGTCCCGATCAGGGCCAGGAGCAACGATAGCACATAGCCCTTCGACTCCGAGATCTTCGGCCCAGCAGGCTCCCTGAGGTACATGTAGCTTATGATCCTCAGGTAGTAGTAGAGCGAGAGCGCGCTGTTCAGTATCGCGAGGACCGCAAGCCACACAAGCCCGCCGTATATCGCAGACCCGAAGACGACGAACTTCCCGAAGTAGCCTGCAGTCGGGGGTATCCCCGCGAGCGCGAACATGAAGACCGTCATGCAGAACGCTGTTATCGGCGCTCTTCTTCCCAGACCAGCGTAGTTAGAGATGTCGTCCGGATCCTCTGAGTTCTTCGCGATCGATGCAACCTGTGCTGTGCTAATGAACGCACCGGTCTTCATGATCGCGTGCCCCAGGACCAGAAGCAGACCGCCGGCGAGCGCGTACTGGTCGAGAGGCAGGTTGTTCGGGCCTGTCATGCCCTCAGATGCAACTCCGAGGACCACAAACGCTATGGAGATGTAACCTGCCTGCGCGATGCTCGAATATGCCAGTATCCTCCTGACGTTGTTCTGCCAGCACGCGACCAGGTTTCCGACAGTCATAGTCACGGCCGCGAGTATCGCGAACGCCATGTACCACTCGAGCTTCAGGGCCAGGAGCGCGATCAGTATCACCCTGAACGCAGCAGCAAACCCCATCTTCTTCGAGCCTGCAGCGAGCAACGCCGAGACCAGCGCAGGAGCGCCCTCGTATGTATCGGGAGCCCACATGTGGAACGGCACCAGAGCCATCTTGAACGCGAACCCGACGACCACGAATATCAGCGCGATCAGTATCGCCGGATTGAACGCGGCCAGCGACGCAGCTGCGATATCCGCGATCTTGGTGCTCCCTGTCATGCCGTAGAGCATCGAGAAGCCAAAGAGCATGAACGCTGACGAGGCCGCGCCGTACAGGAAGTACTTCATCGCAGCCTCGAGGTTCTTCTTCGTCCTGTCGAACCCGGCCATCGCGTACGTGGATAAACTCGCCAGCTCGAAGCCTATGAAGAGCGAGACCAGATCTATGGCGCTCGCAACCACCATCATGCCCACGGTCGCCATCAGGAGCAGGGCGAAGTACTCGTCTCCCCCGACACGACCATTGTAACGGGTTAGCGACGCTATGACGACGAGCAGCGAGACCAGCACGAAGACAGCCTTGAAGAACTGGGAGAACCCGTCGACCCTGAGCGAGTCGTAGAAGAAGACCGTGTTGGTCTCGGCTGTGAGCACCATCCACATCGCCACTACGAGCGCCGCAAGGCTCAGGTATCCGGGGAGCGAGCTCCTCCCCTTGGTGAACAGGCCGACAAGCACGACCAGCAGTGAAACCGCTGTAAGCAAAGCCTCTGCCCCGAGAGGGGCGTAGTGTCCAAGATCCACCTTAGATCACCCCCATCTGCGAGAGGGTCACAACAGGCTCCATCACCTGATGAGCCGCAGTCCCCATCATATCCGTGATCAGCGCGGGCTGCAGGCCGAAGAGCAGCGTCAGGAAGACAATCGCGCTCATGGCGAGTATCTCGTAAGCATGCGGATCGTGCAGGTCCAGATACTTCTTCAGTATCGGCCCGAAGAGCACCTTCTGGCACGCCCAGAGATGGTAACCTGCGGTCACACCGACGCTCGTGAAGACCACAAGCATCGTGTACACAGGGAACGTCGGGTATGATCCTGTCAGAACCATGAACTCGGCGACGAACCCGCTCATCCCCGGTAGGCCTAGGGAAGCAAGGAAGGCCGCGAGCATGAGCGACGCGAACTTGGGCATTCTATCAGCAAGCCCACCAAGCTCTGAGATTATCCTGGTGCCCACAGAGTGCTGTATCGTTCCCGCTGACATGAACAGGGCGCATGTTATGATGCCGTGAGAGAACTGCTGGAACATCGCTCCCTGTATCGAGAGCCAGGTGAACGCCACAGCGCCAAGGGTGACGAAGCCCATGTGGCTGATCGATGAGTACGCTACAAGCTTCTTGATGTCCTTCTGCGCCAGAGCCAGGAACGCTCCGTAGATTATGCTCAGAACCCCTATTACAGCGATCACAGTTACGAACGCCTTGTCGACATGCGGAAGCATTGGAAGTATCACTCTGAATATACCGTAGCCGCCCATCTTGAGCAGCAGCGCCGCCAGAACCACAGAACCAGCGGTCGGAGCCTCGACGTGTGCATCCGGGAGCCACGTGTGGAACGGGAACGCGGGCATCTTGACCAGGAAGCCGAATAGAAGCCCCGCGAATATCGCGTTTATCAGCCCCGGCGGGAAGACGGTCTTGTCAGAGGTCGCCTGGAGCAGCGTCAGCATGTCGAATGTCCTCGAGCCATCGGGCAGCCTGTAGGTGAAGTACATCGCGAATATCGCGAGAAGCATCACCAGGCTCGCAACGTGAGTGTAGATGAAGAACTTGATCGCTGAGTAGTCCTTTCTCGGCCCGCCCCAGATGCCGATCAGGAAGAACATCGGTATCAGGACGATCTCCCAGAATATGTAGAACAGGAAGAAGTCCAGGGCCGTGAAGACTCCCAGAACCCCAACCTCGTTGAGCAGGAGCAGCGCGAAGAACTGGTTGGGCCTGTGGTTCTCACCCCACGCATATATCACCACCAGCACGGAGACTATGGCGGTGAGCAGCACCAGCGGGAAGCTTATGCAGTCGACGCCGACTGTGTACCTGACGCCTATCGATGGCACCCAGTCGTAGCTCTCGACAAACTGCATCAGCTTCGAGGACTTGTCGAACTCGGTGTACATCTGAAGCGCCAGTGCCAGTGGAACCAGTGAGGCTATGAGGGCAACCAGCCGGGCCTGCCCCCTGCTTCTGGTGAGGAACGCCAGAACCGCGCCTACCAGCGGCACCGCTATCATTATGGATATGGCGTTTGAGATCACAGGCCCACCTCCATCGCCAGCTTGATCACAATCACGAGCACCACGATCCCGAAGACCAGTGCTGTGATGTAGTTCTGTATGACTCCGGTCTGCGCTCTTCTGATCGAATTCGCGAAACCAAGAGTCGTCTCGCTGATCTTGTTCAGCACACCATCAACGATCCTTATATCGAATATGTTCGCGATCAACGATATTCCGTACACAACGGTCTCAGCGAACCATGCTGTGAATATCTCATGCTGGTAGTACCTCTTCACCAGGATGGTCCTCAGCAGATCCTTCTCGCCAACGAATTTCCTGATATCGAGCTTCTTCCACGGCGAGTAGAAGAGCAGTGCCAGGATTATGCCGCCGACTCCCACCAGTATCGGGAGTATCTTGATTATGAACGGCTCGTGCACCGCCGCCTCCTCTCCTCCATGCTCCACCACATGCCCTCCGATCGGCGCGAGCTCCTCGAAGTCCACGCCGTAGTGGGCGAAGTTGTTGCCGACTGTCTCGTAGAAGCCCTCCTGGGCAGGCATGCCGAAAAAGAGCGCGAAGAGCGCGAGTATCACGAGCGGCCCCAGCATGATCCAAGGCGACTCATGCTTGTGGTAATCAGAGCGCGGCTCTCCTGTGAACGTCAGGAACCACATCCTGAAGGTGTAGAACGCTGTGAGCAGCGCTCCCACTATGCCGAAGATGTACGGCAGGTAGTCGTGAGTCATCGCGCCGTACTCCCAGGCTGTGACCAGAATCTCGTCCTTCGAGAAGAATCCTGTCGTTCCGGGGAATCCTGCGAGTGCGAGACCTCCTATGGCCATCGTTCCAGCCGTCCACCTCATGTACCTCCCGACGCCGCCCATCTCGCGCAGGTCGTTCGTCGCGACCGCGTGTATGACCGAGCCGGCGCAGAGGAAGAGGAGCGCCTTGAAGAACGAGTGGCCTATCAGATGGAACATCGAGACTCCAACTGCTGCTGCGCCCACGACAGACCCGACGCCCAGCGCGAGCATCATGTAGCCCAGCTGGCTGACCGTCGAGAACGCGAGGACCCTCTTGATGTCGAATGCTGCGAGGCCCATCGTCGCAGCGTACAGCGCTGTGAACCCTCCGACGTATGCGACTGCAAGAAGCCCGTAGGGGGCCGCGTAGAAGAGCGGGAACATCCTCGCGACCAGGTACACTCCTGCAGTGACCATTGTGGCAGCGTGGATCATCGCAGAGACTGTTGTCGGGCCCTCCATGGCATCCGGGAGCCAGATATCCAGGGGGAACTGGCCTGACTTGCCCGCAGCGCCTCCGAGGAGGAGCAGCGATACCAGCGTGAGCTGCGTCGGGTCGATCCTGGTCAGGTTCTCGTATATCACAGGGAACTGGAGCAGGTATGTCCCCTCCGGAAGTCCAAGCTTCGCCATGTTGTTGTAAAGCAGGATTATTCCGGCGAGGAACATCACGTCGCCGACTCTTGTGGTCAGGAACGCCTTCTTGGCAGCAGATGCTGCAGAGGGTTTCCTGTACCAGAATCCGATCAGCAGGTACGAGCAGAGGCCCACAAGCTCCCAGAATATGAAGAGCTGCAGCAGGTTGTCAGAGTAAACCAGGCCGAGCATGGCCGCCGTGAAGAGACCTGCCTCAGCGAAGTACCTCGCCATGCCCGGATCGCCGTTCATATACCCCAGCGCATATGTGTGTATCAGTGTGCAGACGAATGTGACCATCAGCAGCATCACAAGGGCCAGAGGATCTATCAGTATTCCCACGTTCAGCGTCGCAAACCAGTGCATCGACTGATGCACGACCTTCTCAGGGAATATCTCCGTGAAGATTCCAGCGGATATTATGAAACCTGCAAAGGTCGCAAGCACCGTGAGAAATCCTCCGCCCCTCGGGAGATGCCAGCCGAAGAAGATCGTGAGAATGAATGCCAGAACCGGCAGCCCCACGATCAGATAAGCGTAATCGGCGTACAATGTCACCACCTCAGAGCGTTTATGTTATCGAGATCAATGGTTCCGTACAGTCTGTACAGGGTTATCAGTATGGCAAGCCCTATACCGGCCTCAGCCGCGGCCAGAGCTATCGAGAACAGAGCAAAAACCTGGCCGCTCACGTTCGGCTGGTAGGCTGAGAAGGCCACCAGGTTTATGTTGGCGCTGTTGAGCATGAGCTCAACGCACATCATCAGCTTGACGCCGTTCCTCTGTGTCGCAAGACCATAAAGACCTATGGAGAACATGACAGCGGCAAGCATAATGTATAACTCAAGCGGGATCGTATCTCTCCCTCCTTCTCATCTCTCTGCCTCCCTCAGGCCATCTCCTTTCTTGCTATGTATATCGCTCCGATCAGGGCTGCCAGGAGGACCAGGGAGAGCAGCTCAAACGGAAACATGTAGATCGTGAACAGCTCCGCCCCTACATCCCCGATGCCGCTTTCCGGCATCCTGACACCCTCCTTGGCCGGCTGGAAGCTGTACTGCTTCTTCACCTCTCCGTACTCCCATGGTGTCACTGATATCGATGCGATCAGTGCCGCCAGGAAGATCACCAAGAGTATCGTAGTCTTCGCTTTAACCATGGGACTCCTCCATTATCGTGCGTCTCGTGAGCATCACGGCGAAGAGTATCAGCACACCCACAGCGCCTATGTAGACCAGAACCTGTGCAACGCCCAGGAAGGGCGCGTTCAGCGATATGTACAGGGCTGCAACACCCGCAAAGCTTCCTATCAGATACAGGGCGCTGTGCACTATGTTTCTGGAGTAGACCGTGAGCACCGCGAGCCCGAGGATCAGAACCGAGAGCGTTGCAAAGACGCCGAGCTCTATGAGGAACCTGATATCGTAGATCCTGTCCAGCATCCTCCAGCTCCACGGGGAGATGTAAACGATGTACGCAAGCGCTCCGAATATCACACCCAGCGCGATCAGAAGCAGGATCAGCTCGAAGAGATACTTGATGTATTTCAGAGAATCCTTCTCCATCAGGCCTCACCACCCTCGCTCGGCTTCGTCTTTGCCTTGTTCTCCTTCCCCTTCGCCTTTGCGGCCTTCTCCTTTGCTGCTGCCGCAGCAGCCTTCTTCTTCTCCTCAGCCTGCCGCTTTGCCTCAGCCTCTAGCTCAGCGACCTCCTTGTCGGAGAACTTCTTCACCGCGATCCTGTCAGGCCCGTATACTATGTCCTTTCTATCCCAGCCGGCGATCTCTGTCCTCTTTCCCATCTTCAGGCAGGAGACTGGGCACTCATCGACACAAAGGCCACAGAATGTGCACCTTCCATAATCGATCTGCGGGAACTGCATCTTCCTGTTCTTCAGCGGGTTGCCATACTTATACGGAACCATCTCGATGCAGCTGTTCGGGCAGACCCTAGCGCATGAGCCGCAGCCTATGCACGTCGTGGCGTCGAGCTCGTGTATGCCCCTTTCGTTTGCGGGCAGCTCCATCATGACCTCTGGATACAGCCTGGTGACCTCTGTTGTGGTGAGCGCTGTCTTCAGAGTGTACTTCAACGACTTGAGCACCATCCCGGATCACCTCATGCGAAGTAAAGACCCACAAACGCTGCCCACGCCAGGTTTACCAGCGAGAGCGGAAGCATCCACTTCCATCCAAGATCCGTGACCTGATCGATTCTGAATCTCACCAGAGAGCCCCTGACCCAGATCAGGAAGATCAGCACTATCAGGACCTTCATCAGGAACCAGACCATCGGAGAGAGCACTGTTATCACGGGTATGCTCGGACCATTCCAGCCGCCGAGGAAGAGCAGCACCAGAAGTATCGATCCGAGGAGCATGTTGATGTACTCCTGGAAATACAGCAGGCCCCATCTTATGCCGCCGTACTCTGTTGTGTATCCGGCTATGATCTCCTCCTCTGCCTCGCTCTGGTCGAAGGGTATCCTGCCGAGATCCGTCACAAGAGCTATGGTGAATACTATGAACCCGAGCGGCTGGGCGAATGCGTACCAGAGAGTCTGGCTCTCAACGATCTCTACCAGGTTGAGACTGTGAGCCATCAGAGCAACAGCTATGACACAGACGCCCATCGGAACCTCGTAGGCGATCATCCTCGCGATTCCTCTGAACGCGCCCAGCATCGAGTACTTGTTGTTGGAGCTGAAGCCCGCCATGAAGACCGCGATCGTCATTATGGAGAGAGCGGCCTCAACATAGAACGCGCTGATGTCCATGTTTGCAACGACCAGAGGATAGTCCTTCCCGTCGATCCTCAGCGCGCCGAAGGGTATTGCGGCTGCCACAAGCATTGTTGTTATGCTCGCTATTATCGGCGCCCAGACATAGACAGGCTTGTCCGCGCCTCTGGGTATGCTGTCCTCCTTCGTGAAGAGCTTTATCGCATCAGCACCCAGTTGCAGCAGACCCCATCTACTGCCAACTCTGTTGGGACCGAACCTGGCCTGGATATCGCCCAGGAACTTCCTCTCGAGCCAGACCACAGCCATGGCGCCGATGTTGATAACTGCAGATATTATGGCAGCCCCTATGAGGCCTATGGCCAGGGCGTATATCTTCGGCTCCTGGGCAGCCCAGGCAGATACGGTCTCTATGATTGTCGATAAATACAACTCGAATCCCCCTTAGCGGTCCACCTCGCTTGTGCATGCGTCCATGCTGCCTGCTATCGCGACCACATCAGCAACATAAGCGCCCTCGAGAAGCGGCGGAAGAGCTTGCATGTATGCGTACACCGGACCCCTGACCTTCACCCTGTAGGGCTTCTCCGATCCATCGCTCACAACATAGAATCCCATCTCGCCGCGCGGATCCTCGACCCTGTAGTATGCCTCTCCTGGCTCGGGCTTGATCTTCTTCGGAAGCTTCTCCTGTATCGGCCCATCCGGTATCTGGTCGAGACACTGCTCTATGATGTGGATGCTCTCCAGGATCTCCTCCAGGCGGACCTCAACCCTGGCCTCAGCATCTCCCGCCTTTCTCGTCACGACCTTGAAGTCCAGATCAGGGTAGACCAGAATCGGATCCTCCCTGCGCATATCATACGGCGTATCTGATGCCCTCAGCGGCGGTCCGGAGACGCCAAGCCTGCGCGCATCTCCAGGCGAGAGAACGCCTATTCCGCGCATCCTTCTCGTGTATATCGGATCGCTGTGGAGCAGATCCATGTACTCCTCTGTCCTCTCCCTCATCCTCTTCAGTATCGGGCGGGCCTTATCTGCAAATCCATCAGGCAGATCGTTTCTGACCCCTCCGAACCTCACGAATGTATGCGTGATTCTGGCGCCGGTGATGCTCTCCATTAGATACACTATGTCCTCCCTGTCTATGATCATGTACTGGAATGGGGAGTATGTCGCAGCGCCGAGCAGCGTCAGGAACTCGCCTGTTCCAAGGAGATGGCTCTGAATCCTTGATAGCTCTGCGAGTATCACCCTGATGTACTGCGCCCTTTCAGGAGGAGTTATGCCAAGAAGCTTCTCCACAGCACCGCAGTAGGCCTCGTTGTTTGTTATGGACGCGAGGTAGCACATCCTGTCCGTGTAAACAATCCCCTGCAGGTACGTCCTGTTCTCCATTATCTTCTCTATGCCCTTGTGGATGTATCCCACATCCAGGAACGCCTTCTTTACCCTCTCGCCCTCGATGAGAAGATCGAGCAGGAACGGCCCAGGGACGATCGCATGCTGCGGACCCATGTGCATGATCATCTCAGAGTCGGACTTTATCTCAGCCTCCTCGCGCTCCCTGAACGTCGGATACTTTGGCCTCTCCGGCACCACGCCAGCCTTTATCATCTCCGGGTGGGGCATTATCTTGAACTCTGTGTAGCCATCCGGACCCACCTGCTCTATAGCGCGCTCGCCTGTTGTCGTATCCGGGTATCCCTTGAAGTCCTTCCTCCAGGGCCAGTATCCCACGAGCTCGTCCGGCAGCAAGAGAGGATACAGCTCCGGATGCCCCTCGAAGTTAATGCCATACATCTCCCAGATCTCGCGCTCGTACCAATTCGCGTTCCAGTAGAGACCTGTGAGGGACCTGACAGAGGGACTGTCCCTGGGGACCTTCACCTTCATCATGACGACGACCTGATGCGCCCCATGGCTCGTCAGGATCTCCACGACCTCGAAGAGGTTATCGTTTATCTTGTCAATGCCTGCAGCACCGGAGTAGTGGTCGAAGTCCTTCTTGTCCCTCAGAAACTGCGTTATCTCAACGAGCCTCTTCGGATCAACTGTTATCCAAAGGCGGCGATCAGACTCGACCTTCGACTCAAGAACCGCTCCTGGAAAGGCCGACTGGATCGCACTCAATATATCGCCAGCCGTAAGCAGAGACCTCCCTCCTAGTAGCCTCTTTTATCCTTGCGCTGCTTGATCTTCTCCTGAAGCTCCACAAAGCCCTTTATGAACTGCTCTGGCCTCGGCGGACATCCAGGGACGTAGACATCGATCGGGAAGAAGTCGCTCGTGTTCTGTATTATGTTGTAGGAATCGTAGAACGGCCCTCCAGATATGGCGCACTCTCCTACCGCGATACACCACTTGGGCTCGAGCATCTGCTCCCAGAGGTTCTTGATGGCCGGTAGGTACTTTCTCGTGATGTAGCCGCTGATGATCATCACGTCGGCCTGCCTGGGGGTGGCTCTGGGGATTATCCCAAATCGATCGCAGTCGTAGTGCGGGCAGCCGAAGACGAGCATCTCCACACCACAGCAGCCCATCGGCTGCATCAGGAACCAGAGGGAGTTCTTGCGGCCCCAGTTGAGCACGTTCTTTATCGGGCCCATCTGGATGATCTGGTGGATCTTCTCGGTGGTGGTGAACCAGACGTCCATCACCGGCCGGCCCCAGATCGTCCACTTCTCGATCTCCTCGTCGATGGCCACGGGTACAGGTATTACATCGCTTATACCCAACGCAACGCCTCCTTCTTTATAGCATACAGCAGTCCGACGACCAGTACCGCGATGAAAAGCACCATCTCGATCACTGCCATGTTGATGAAGCCGAAGATCACAAACCTCTTCATGAACTCAGAAGCGTAGACGTAAATCCATGGATACAAGAAAAGAACCTCGACATCGAAGATCACGAACACGATAGCAAACAAATAATACTGAACATTAAACCGGATCTTCGGGTCGCGGACAGGTTTGAGTCCGCCCTCGTACACTGACGCCTTACGCCGGTTAGGTCTCAGAGGAGAGATGATCTTGACGGCAGCTAGAGCAACAATTGGCACGATGGCACCCATCACCAGAAACAGAATAATCGGGATATAATAGTCCACTGCCAACGGTTCGCCGGTCATTGTTTTTCCTCCGTAAAAGCTAAACACCAGGCATGGTATAAAAGGTTTGTGAAATTGATTCCTGCTGCATTGACGAACCCGATTTCGGCGTACAGACCGCACTTACGTACAATCCATAATGTCCTGGAGTACTGATCTCATGTTCTGTGAAGTTTAAATACATTCCAGTAGAACAGAAAGTGCGGTGAGACAGATGTACAGGTATATGAATGTTGTTGCCCTTGCAATGCTGGTGCTGCTGATTCCAGCGAGCTGTGTGGATACTGGGCTCATGGAGCTGCTTTACTCTTATGATGATCCTCTCATGACATCTCTGGACCTGGCGTTCTTGCTCGTCACACACGGATACAACGCAACCCCCGTGGATGGTTATGTCGTTGTCGTTGCAGGTAATTCAACATACACGCTTGTACCCAACGGAGGGCAGCCCGGCCTTGCTGAGATCTCCGATTCAACGAGCTCGAGCTTGACTTTTAACTGAACAGTCTGTCTCACCACAGAAGCTCGAGCAATCCCAGCAATTTTCATGCCTTTTGTATGTTTCTGGGGCAGGCTTCGATTATCGAATGGCATGTCAGCGGGAATCGACTCTTTTTGGCCCACGAATTCTATGTCACACGCTTGTTCACAACGATAGACATACTTATCAGAGACGTCCACTGATGCGATTCGCTTTCCAAACCAGTGACCAAAAACATTATACCGGTTGATTTCCACCGGCTCGGTGGTGAAGTTCATTGGATCGGCTGGAGCTGGTGATAAGGAACACTGAAGAGGTTGTGACGCTTGAGGAGCTTCAGGAGATGCTTGATGCCAGGGAGCATCCGAGGGCGTATGTCGGCTACGAGACGAGCGGAAACATACATCTGGGCCACATGCTCACCGCGAACAAGCTTCTCGATATGCAGAGAGCAGGATTCGATGTGGTCGTTTTGCTGGCAGATCTTCACGCCTTCCTCAATGAGAAGGGATCTCTGGAGGAGGTGAGGAGGATCGCCGACTACAACAGAGAGTGCTTCATCGCGCTGGGACTTGACCCGGAAAGGACGGAGTTCGTCTATGGAACAGAGTATCAGCTCAGACCTGAGTATGTGATAAAGGTCCTGCAGATGGCGAGGAACACGACCCTGAACAGGGCGAGGAGAAGCATGGATGAGGTGTCGAGGAGCGCTGAGAATCCCATGGTCTCTCAGATGATATACCCGCTGATGCAGGCTGTTGATATAGCCGATTTGAAGATAGATGTCGCAGTGGGCGGCATGGATCAGAGAAAGATACACATGCTCGCGAGGGAGGAGCTGCCAAAGCTTGGGTTTCCAGCGCCAGTGTGCATCCACACACCCCTCATCCCGGGCCTTGATGGAAAGAAGATGTCATCCTCAAAGGGAAACAACATAGCTGTAGACGAGCCTGCAGAGGAGATAGAGAGGAAGATCCTGGCCGCATACTGCCCCGCAAAGATAACAGAGAACAACCCGATAACAGAGATATTCAAGTACCACATATTCCCGAGGGTCGATTCGGTCACCGTGAGACGGCCGGCAAAGTTTGGAGGAGATGCCACATTTGAGAGCTACAGAGCGCTCGAGGAATCATTTGTTAACGGCTCGCTCCATCCGCTGGATCTGAAGAAGGCCTGCGCTGAGTACATGATAAAGATACTCGCTCCTGTCAGGGAGCGGGTCAAATCCCTCCAATCTCATACATCCATGTAGAGCTTTATGCTGTAGACCAGAGCCGCTATCAGGATCAGAGAAACTGCCAGCGCGCCGAGCTCTGCTGTCATACCAACCTCACCATATTTCAGCATCAGCAACTGCGAGCGAACCGATCCGGTTCGGACTGAGATGTAAATTCTCCATCCCTCAGACCCTCCAGCTGCATGCCCTCTTTTCAGAACTCCTTCTGGAACTCTGTAATTTTATATTTTTCCCTGTGAGCACCGCTGTGATCTCTATCACATCCAGCTCATCCCTCACCCTCATACCCCAGATAATATTCGCATGTTGATCGAGCGCCCCAGTCATGCTCTCTGCTATGAGGTTCGCATCCCTCAACGTCAGATTCAATCCACCTGTTATGTGCAGGAGGCAGCCTCTCACTCGACTTGGAGCCATGAGGCTCAGCGATTTATCGAGAGCGTCCTGGAGGGCGAGCTCAGGAGATCTGCCTGTTCCGGAGATTATACATGCCTCTGTGCCGCAGCGCATTACCGTCCTGAGATCCGCAAGGTCGAGATTTATTGTAGAGGGCTCAAGCAGCATCTTTGATATGCATACAATCATCTTCGCAAGACGCAGCTCATCATCCAAATCAGAGGGAACGTCGACAACCACCACAGAGCTTCTTTCGCAGATCCATTCATGGTCGCAGTTGTGGAGCCCCAGGTCATCAGGCATCTCCAGCTGACCATCTTCATCTTCAATCATAAAAACCATGACTGCGACACCACTCTCTTCCGCAATCCTGGTTGCGAGGCGTGACGTGCGTATGCATTCTTTGCAATCGGAGATCATGAAAACAACCGCTGCACTTCCCAGGAGCTCAAACAGACCCTTCACACAGCAGGGTGCACGCATATCGACTGATTGCCCATCATCAATCGATATAACGCAGGATCTGCGATCGGTGTATATCACATCGCCCGCAATGCCATCCCTGCTCACGGCCAGCCGGCGCACGAGATCAGCACCAGTGCCGAATCCGGCCACGAAGATTTCTGGCCTGCCAGGATTGCTCATGATCTTCCCCTTCCAGGTCATATGAGACTTTCATATATAGAAAGCATTTCACTCCATGCTGTGAGACTGCAGGACATTCCCGGGGTGGGGCCCCGCCTGAGGGAGCGCTTACTCTCATATTTCGAGAGCGAGGAGATGGCCCTCAGGGCGATCGCAGATGAGGATATGAATGATCTGAGAGCGGCGATCGGCGAGCGCCATGCCATAGCCACTGTCAGAGCAGCCAGAGGCCTGAGGTACGGTGTCTCCCCCGAGTCATTCCTGGCCACTGATGAGGCCGAGCGGATATACAGAACGATCCTGAACAGAATAGCGGAGCATGCGAATACGGCGTATGCCATCATGCGGATTTCCACCCTTTTCCCCTCAGGATCTCCAGAGCTCATAAAAGAGATGCGCTCGGTCTCGCTGCGCGCCATGGATCTTCGCAGGAGGCTCGGAGATGTAAGAGATCTCCTGCGCAGGATAAAGCCGCTCAGGCGGAGGGGCGCTCAGAGAATAAAAGGGAGGGCTATCGCCGCTAGATCCCCAGAGGAGCTCGCAATGGCGAGGTCGATGGGCTTTGACCGCCTCCTCGACATACATCTGGCAGAGAGCCCAGGAGAGCTACGGGATATCGCCAGCGGCTACGATCATGTGATCGTTCTCAGCGACCCTGGAGTACCCCTCCCAGGTGTGGAGATCGCGGAGCAGCTTGACATCTGGTACATTGCCCCCGAGGCAGTGCTGAGCTTCTATACAGAGAACAGAGACGCTCTGGAGGCCGCCATGGAGCTCGCAGCAGTGCTTGAGGAGAGAGGCATCGAGCACTTTGAGGATCTGAGTAAGCTCAGGAATGCGCTCAGAAGGTTGTTCGATGATGAAGATCAATCAGACATATCACGCATTGATGATCTTCTTAAAAGATTACCTGCGGCGGTTGATTCAGCGCTCGCCCAGGCGAACACAGAGCTCCGCAAGCGCATAGAGACGAGCTCTGTGACCCTTGGAGGCCCGGATCTCCTCAGAGCGCTCGGGCGCGGGGATATGATCAGGGATGTGTTTGAGACGCAGATGCATGGGATCTTCAAATCTGTGATATCAGAGGCGAGGGCGAGGGTCGCTGCTGATCTGAACCTTAAAGGAGAGGCAATCTGGCTGGAGGAGATCATACCCGAGGAGATAAAATACCCTCTGGAGATCAACCACAGAGCTCTGCGCCAGCTTGAGATTGAGCTGAGGAGGAGGAGGGAGGCAGAAGGGCTGAGGAGGAAGAGAGAGATCGCCGGATCCCTGGCGAACATGGATGGTCTCACAGCGAATCTCATAAAAAAACTCATACAGCTCGATTTTCTTTACGCCATCGGAGACTTCGCCATCTCATGCGGTCTCACAATGCCTGAGCTCATCCACGATCCTGGGATAGGATTCCGCGATGGCAGGCATCTATTCATACAGAACCCGGAGCCTGTCAGCTACAGTCTGGGTGCATGTGGGATCCGGGAGTACACTGAAAAGGCAGCGATACTGAGCGGTGTGAACTCCGGCGGCAAGACCTCGCTCCTTGAGCTGATGGCGCAGATAGCGATACTCGCACACATGGGCCTGCCTGTTCCTGCCAGTGAGTGCAGGATATCGATATTCGATGAGCTTTACTTCTTTGCAAAGAGCAGTGGCACTCTCAGTGCGGGGGCGTTCGAGAGCACAATGAGAAAGCTCTCAGCTCTCGCAACCGAGAAAAGAAAGCTCGTGCTCGCGGACGAGCTGGAAGCGATAACAGAGCCAGGGGCATCTGCCAGGATAATCGCATCGATACTTGATATGGTCCAGGAGAACGGCTCTGTGGCTCTTTTCGTGAGCCATCTCGCAGATGAGATACGCAGATTTTCAAGGACAGCTGTCAGGGTGGATGGAATAGAAGCAGAGGGCCTGGATGAGAGGAACAACCTCATACTCAGCAGGAGTCCGAGGTACAACCATCTGGCCAGATCAACGCCAGAGCTCATACTCGACAGGCTTGTCAGAACAACAGAAGGGAAGGAGAGGACGTTCTACGAGGCGCTGCTGACGAGGTTCCGTAACACACAGTCGCGATCCGAGAAGATTACAGGAAATTGTGCACGTCTCCAGATCGACTCATGAGGTTCATAACGCGCAGTCCTGAGTCGAGGGATTCCGGCTGTAATCCGTTGCAACTCCACTGAGATCAAGGATTATCGAATGCCGAGTCCTGAGAAGGCATTCGTGAATCGAGCCCGACCGGATTCCTGCGGTTCGAACTGGAGGACATGCACGATTATTCCCGACGATCGCGGTACTGCACCATATCCTCTCCGGGGAAAAAATAAATATGTTGTTCTCTTCAGATTGGTATGGTGATTTAAAATGGCGAAAATGCCAGAGGATGTGAAGCAGACACTGGAGAAGCAGAAGCCCGTGCCGATAGCGACCGCCAGCAAAAATGGCGTTCCAAACGTTGTTTTCATAGGTCTCCTCAAGATACTCGATGATGAGAGGCTCCTGATCGCGGACAACTTCTTCAACAAGACCGCAGCGAACCTTCATGAAAACCCGAAGATGTCTATCGTCTGCTACAACTCCGAGACCAAGAAGTCGTTCCAGATAAAGGGATCTGTGGAGGTCCACAAGTCGGGGCCTATCTACGAGGATATGGTCAAGTGGGTTCACGGCGTGAATCCAAAGCTGCCCGCGAAGGCTGCAGTTGTATTTAAAGTAGAGGAGATATACAACGCGATGTGGGGACCGGGCGCGGGAGAGCGGATAGTCTGAGATGCCACAGCCCCGCTCCAAGAGGGCAAGTGAAGAGGGGCAACGCTTATTTATTTTCAGATCCACGATCGATGCCTCCAAGTACCTGGTTTTCAATCAGAGGCATTATTGTGAATCTGAACCGCCATACATGCTATCATAAACAATAATACAATGGAAATCTCTTTATACTATAAACAGAGTAGTTTCACGATGGGTGATTAATTGAGCGGCAAGACCGATCATTTAAGAGAGCTCGTCCTGAAGATCGCCCCCACGACCAAGGTCGTCGAGAAGCCTGCCAAAAAGCATGGAACGTTGAGAAGCACTTCTGAGATCGAGCAGGCACTTCTTGGCGTCGTCTCTGAGATGATTAAGGCATATAACATACAGACAAAGCTCACACCAAAACAGCTCGCGGCTGTTGTAAGACTGTTTTACAAAGGCCTCAGCGATACCGAGATCGCAGAGCAGCTAGGAGATCGCGCGCTCAACAAGACCGTGAGCAGAGCGCGGATAAAGCTCCATCTCTTCCGTGACTCGGATCTCAAGCCGCCCTTCGACAGGGAGCTCTTCATAAAGCTCTGGGAGGAGGGGAAGTCTGTGAAGGAGATGAGCGAGGTCCTTCATGTGGCTCCATCCACCGTGAGCGAGTACAAGAACATATTCGAGAGCCAAAGGGCTGCTGAGAGGGACGGATACCTCAAGAGGTTCGAGGAGATACTGTCAGATCAGGACGTCTCTGAGAGGATGGTCTCCCACATATCCAAAGACGGCCTCCAGGATACCATGGACACAGACTACGAGGTGGCCGAGGCGTAACCTCAATCATCTTCTCAGCAGGCACAGTGCCTTATCGAACCGCTACCTGGTGCAGTGCAAAAGTCATCATATCGGCCATGGGCTAATAGACATGCTGAGTTGAACGGCCAGAGGGCTGAAAGAAGTGGGCTGTGGCCCAGATCACCGAACAAGTGTCCGGATTCGGCGTTCACCATCATGCCAAAAATGAGATCAATCTTCGTTCAGCAGCTTGGATGGTGTGCAAGTCGGACGTGTCCGAATGAGGATTGAGTATCTCCTCCAGCCAAAAGAAACAAGCCACAGATTTCTGACTTCTGCTCCTATTCGGGCACATCTCAATTTCTGGACGTTTCCGAATGCGAATTAGGCGTTTCCAACCTGCAGATTGCGGTAAGGTCCAGATTTCTGGCCTCTGCTCTTATCCGGACTGCTCCTAATGACTATACGCGCAGTTTTTATTGGATCGCCCACACAGTTTTGGTCATGGCCTGGGCAGTATGGTTCACCGGACTTCCCGGATGCGGCAAGACCACGATCGCCAGAAGGACAAAGGAGCACCTCTCGAGGATGGGCGTTAAGGTCAAGATACTAGAGCTCGACGAGATAAGAAGGGTGGTAACACCAAATCCGAGGTACACAGATGAGGAGCGGGATATCGTTTATGCGAGCCTCGCCTACATGGCGAAGCTTCTCTGCGATGCAGGGGTCAATGTGATCATCGATGCAACCGCAAACCGCAGAAGGTACAGAGATCTCGCCCGAAAACTCGTGGAGAGGTTCGCGGAGGTTTACATAAAGGCCCCTCTGGATGTGTGCATGGAGCGGGAGGCGCTCAGAAAAGCAGAGTTCGCGCCGAAGGAGATATACAAAAAGGCCGCCTCAGGCGCCAAGGTCCCCGGCGTGAGTGTGGCATACGAGGAGCCGGTGAGCCCGGAGATAGTGGTGGACACGACCACTCTGGACCCGGAGGGCGCTGCAGAACTCATATCAAAAAAGATACTGGAGATCTTCGAGAGGTGAGCGTGCGGTCTGATGGCCATTGGGATTATAGAGTCTGCCTTCAAGTCGGTAAGATGTCATACTATTTTTGTAATTTAAGTGTCATTTTTGTAACTTATTGAACATACTCAATACGTTAGGTTAAATGTCCTATTGACAGATTTCTTGATTAACGACCGTGCCCGCTTATAGTGGTTTCACCTGATCAGTATCACCCGACCAGTAACTCAAGTACATCACGATATTGAGCAAAATAGAATTCATGGCATTCATACGCAACATCATACCGAAATATTCATATATAAATTGATAAAACAACTACTTATTATGAATTTAATTCATAAAGGTGTAAAAATGTTCATCAGAGTGAACCAATCGATCCACATTTTCCTGGCTGCCATGATTTTGATGGCAGTTGGAACTAGTGTGCATGCATCGGAACCGGACGATCTCATAACCATAGTAGACTCTGCTGGAAGAGAGGTGGTGGTTCCGTATCCGGTGGAGTCTGTGGTTGTTCTCTGGAGCAATGCGGCCAAAGAGATGAGAGCCCTGGGGGCGGTGGACAGAATTGTGGGCATGGATCAGTCCACGAAGGATGAGGTAGATAAGGGGACACTCCCAGAGCTGACGAACGTACCTGTGGTGGGAACTCAGGAGGAGCCAAACTACGAGAAGATCGCCGAGCTGAAACCTGATGTTGTCATATGCCTCTCAGCTGGGTATCCACCAGAGCCAGATGAGGTGCAGGAGAAGCTGGACCCATTTGGGATAAAAGTCGTCGGACTGGACTTCTACAGGACCGAGGTCTGGTTCGATGAGATAAGAACACTGGGGAAGATGCTCGGAAAAGAGGCCGAGGCTGAAGAGTATATGTCGTTCTTCAGGAGCTATTACGACCGTATCAACCAGACACTCGCCACGATACCAGACCCAGATCGGAAGACCGTCTATTTTGAGGGCGCCAAGAAATACCTCACATACGGTGGAGCAGGTTATGGCAGTGGCATACCTAATATGATCCGCGCTGCCGGTGGTAAGGATCTTTATCCTGAGAGGTCTGAGCTGGCTTTTGAGGTCGATCCTGAGGATGTCGCCAGAAGGAATCCCGATGTGATATTCAAAGGCACCACCTTGGGATGGGATGCAGAGAGCGAGGAGGAGTTCAAGGCCATCCGGGATGAGATAATGAGCCGTCCTGAGCTGGCAAACACAAATGCGGTTAAGAACGGCCAGGTCTACGTAATAAGTTTCGACGTAGCAGGAGGGGCTGGCAAGAAGTTCGGGCCTGTCTTCCTGGCCAAGGTGCTCTATCCGGAGAAGTTCCAGGATATGGATCCGATGGAGTTCTACAGGGAGTATCTGAGGAGATTCCAGGGGTTGGAGTACAGAGGTGTATACCTCTATCCAAACCCATGAAATTTTGAATAGGCTCCTGTAGCTCTTCCCGCATCCGTCATATTATGCTCAAATACGATCGCCTGCGGTACGGCCATCATCCTGGGAACGAGAGATCTTATACATGATTAAGATATTTATGAATATGTCTTTTAATGAAAAAAGAAAGGCTGACAGCGACGATCCCAGGCAAGCCTATTCAGAGTTTGTTGCAAGGAAAATCCTTCTTTTAGCTGTGGGCCTTGTTGTCCTGCTGTTTCTCACTGCTTTATCTGCTTCCCTCGGAGGCGCCACCCAAAGCGGGATCGAGGTTTTTTATGCAATGCTATCGAGATACATTCCTTCAATAGAAAGCGATCCCTTCGTGGAATCAGTCGTCTGGCATCTCAGGCTTCCCCGTATACTTATGGGCATAGTGGCAGGCGCTGGGCTGGGAGTTTCAGGGGCGGTGATGCAAGGGGTGACAAGAAACCCTCTTGTCAGTCCGTTCACTGTTGGCATATCCTCTGCCGCCGCATTCGGTGCATCCATGGCGATAATGTTCGGGGTGGGTTACACGGCCGCCGGAACATATGTCATAATCCTGAGCGCCTTTATATCCGCCATTGGCTGTGGTTTCCTGGTATTTTTTATAAGCCGATTGAAGCGATCTTCCCCGGAGACGATGGTCCTGGCTGGTATAGCGCTGACTTACTTCTTCGGTTCGCTGACAGCGATACTCCAGTTCTTCGCAAACGAGCAGCAGCTCAACGCCATGGTCAACTGGACATTCGGAACGCTCTCCGGCGCGGACTGGCACAGGCTGACGATAGTTGCTGCAGCATATCTTCTGGTGATGCCAGTGCTTGTGCGTTTCTCGTGGGACCTGAATATAATGTTCACTGGAGGAGATGAGGCAGCAAAAAGCCTGGGGATAAACGTGGCTCGCGTGAGAAATGTATCTCTCCTTCTTTCGTCATTCATCACGGCCGCAATTGTCTGCTTCACTGGGATAATCGGCTTTGTGGGATTGGTTGCACCACATGTTGCCAGGATGGTGCTTGGGAGCGACCACAGGTTTCTACTTCTCGCGTCCTGTATCGTCGGCGCCATTCTGGTGATCGGAGCAGATCTCGTCGGTAGAACGATCCTGGCGCCAATAATCATCCCCATTGGGATCGTCATCTCATTTGTAGGAGTTCCGATGTTTCTCTACCTGATGATGACCAGAGATACTGGATGGGAATAGCCATGTCTGAAGAAAAAGTTATGGTTGAAAAGCCTGTAACCTTTTACAGCGGATCCTCTCGGCTTGCTGGGGTCCTCAGATACCCATCTGTGATTAAAGACCCTGCACCTGCGGTCCTTCTGATCCACGGATCACTTGAGCAGGACAGGGACGGAAATCTATTAAACAGACCGGATGGAAGACCAATATTCAAAAAGAACTTCTTCCTGGAGATATCGAAGAGGTTATCAGCGGAGGGATTCGCAACATTCTCATGGGACAGAAGAGGCTTTGGAGAGAGCGAGTCTTCTATCCGTGATGGCGGGTACCTTCAGGATGGAATAGATGCGATGGCCGCCTATCAGGCTCTCTCCTCCCTCGATCTCGTAGATCCTGAAAGAGTCGCGGTCCTGGGTCAGAGCGCTGGAGTTTATACAGCATGTCTCCTGGCTGAAAAGGAGAGTAGACCGAAAGCGTACATTCTCCAAGGTGGTCTTTACAGGGATTATGAGGAGATGATGATCTTCAACTACCTAAGGGTAGTGGATTACGCCTCAAAGAGCCCTGAGAACCTCAGATGGGTGGAAGAGAACGACCCACTTGGCCTGGTAATTGGACTGAACCTCTACACGCTGATGGAGAGGGCGAGGATGGGCGAGGTCGAACACCAGTTCAGCTATAAGGGAAGAACGTGGAGGATTTGGCACGACCCGATCTGCTATTTACCGGAACACGCTCCGAGGAACCTGTTCAAGTACATACAAAAGCCCACTCTTGTAATCCATGGGGCCTGCGATCTGAATGTTCCTGTTGAGGATGCCTTCATGATCGAGCGGGATTTGAAAAAGCACGGCAACGAGAATGTGGAGCTGGCCATTATCCCAGATGCGGACCACAGCTTCCAGCAGATCGCAGAGTCATACGATCTCACACTCAGAGAGAGAATGAGTCTTGAGAGCTTTCGACGTCCATATCGAGAGGATTACTTTATGGCAGTAATCTCTTTTCTCAAGAGGTGGCTTTGAGGCTGCCCACGACTGAAGGTGCAATGGCATGATCAGAAAATTGCCACCTCTAGATACATCCTGCATTTCGCATTAACGTTGATTTTCCAAACAATTTCCTGGGATGGGGCGTGTGGCAAACGTTTTAAGCTGCACCAAGGGTTTTGTTCTGAGGAGCAGCTTAGATGGAGACAGACACGCGATCGCTGGATCATTTGGGGATAGTTGCGGCGGTTTTCGACCGGCTTGGCATAGCGGATGTTATAGATTCGCGTATGCCGAAGTTGAGGCAGCACAAGCTGGAACATTCGGTGATTGTTAAGGCGATGGTTCTGAACGGTCTTGGTTTTGTGGGTCAGAGGTTGTACCTGTTTCCGGAGTTCTACGAGAGGCTGCCTGTTGAGAGGCTTCTTGGGGATGGAGTTAACGCATCTGATTTGAACGATGATGCGATAGGCAGGACGCTGGATGCGATTTATGAGCAAGGTGCTACGGATCTTTTCAACGAGATAGCGTTGAAGGTGATGGGAGAGCTCGAGCTTGGAGTCCAGAGGTTGCACGCAGACACCACAAGCTTCAGCGTTCATGGCAGCTATGAGGGTTTCAATGGCGGTAGATCGATTGAGATAACGTTGGGCCATTCGAAGGACAGCCGGATGGATCTGAAACAGTTTGTTCTCAGTCTTGTGACGAACCAGGACGGTATACCGCTTTTTGCAAAAGCGCATTCAGGTAACGCATCCGACAGGAACACGATCATAGAGTCGTTTTTAAAGATCAAATCCGGACTCAACCTTGAAGACTGCGCGTATTACATAGCAGACAGTGCAGTCTACACCGAGCCCAACATCAGGATGCTCGGCAGGGAGATGAAATGGATAACACGTGTCCCGGCCACGATAAAGGAGTGTGAGATGCTTCTTGACAGCGATGTTGAGATGGTTGAGTGTCGCGACGCCAGGTACAGATGCTTCTCGACGACCTCTGATTACGGCGGAGTACAGCAGAAGTGGGTCCTTTACCAGTCAGAACCGATGCGAGATCTCAAGGCAGAGAGGTTCGAGAATCATCTTGAAAAGGACGGGACAAAAGCAAGACGGTCTCTGGCAAAACTGAAACGGCGTGAGTTCGCATGCGAAGCAGACGCACTGAAAGAAACTGAACTGTGGGCCAGAGACCATCCGCTCTACAGGTTCAGCCATATCTCTCTCAAAAAGGTCTGCAAACGAGCAGATAAAAAACGAGGACGACCTAAAAACGGCGAAAAACTCATCGAAATATATTTTATAGACGCGGATATCGAACTCGACCAGGAAAAAGTCGAAAAAACGAAATCCAGGCTCGGAAGGTTTATAATCGCAACTAACGACCTCAATATCGACCCTGATACACTACTCAGCTACTATAAAGGACAGCAAGAGGTAGAACGCGGATTCAGGTTCCTCAAAGACAAAAGCTTCCGAGTCGCAGAGGTCTACCTCAAAAAAGAAGAACGCATCGAAGCTCTCGCCATGATCATGGTCCTCTCACTCATGATCTATTCCGTGGCAGAGTGGCTGATCAGAAAAAGGTTGCAAGAATCAAATCAATCCATACCAAATCAGCTGAAGAAACCCACACAAAAACCAACTCTCAAGTGGATCGCGTTCATGTTCCTCGGTGTCACCGAAGTCAACATATGGCTGCGCGGCGAGAAACACCAGGAAATCGCTAACCTCAACGAGAATACTTTGAAAATAATAAAACTGTTTGGACCAGAATGCGAAAAATACTACGGAATGGAGCGTTAATGCGGAATGTGGGATAAATTGGCGCTACTATTACAATTAATTTTCGTTTAATTGATGAAGTCTGCTTGTTAAATGATCAAACCAAAGACATCTGATGGTTTTTCTGATTCCACTTGAGGTGATGGGTACAGACATCTCAAACAATGCATCCCGGTGAGATCCCAAGAACAGATCACCACACCTGACTCGGCTCTTCTGGCGTAGCTGCTTCTGCTCGCCAAGAGATCTTCGCCAGAGTTTATATACCCAGTTGCATCCTGATACCTGGCGAAGAGTCCTAGAGGAGTGCTGGCGCACTGCCAGAGGGACCTGTCCGGATAAAAGCTAAGGCCAGATGTTTAGGCCTTACTGCTTTTGGATGCCTGAGATACTAAAACTCTATTCGGACATGTCCTGCCAGAGTATGACAGAGTATTTCTTCTGGTCTGCGTGAGCACTCTCAGAAACATGCCCATCCGTGAGTGTACAGGTTTTGATGTAGTTTCTGCGCTTTTATAATAAGTTACCGGAACATATTTATGTAAAATAGTATTTTTCGTAGCAACGGAGGTAAAGCCCGATGAATATCATGCATAAAAAGATCGCGATACTTGTTTTGATTTTAGCGACTACAGCAATACTCCAATGCGCCTCTGCTGAGGAGACTGTGCTCCGGATAGGGACCCAGGACGTGGTCAAATCCGCCAGTCTCCTAGGAGATTCCAGCATGGGGGTATTCGCACACCTCTCCAATCCACCCCTGATGAAGATGAACCCTGACGGCACTCTGAGCGGCCAGACAGCGAAGAGTTACTCTGTCTCAGAGGATGGGATGACCTGGAGATTCGAGATAGACGATAACCTCTACTGGAGCGATGGCACGAAGCTCACCCCAGAGGACGTGAAGTTCACATTCGAGTACATCTCAGAGAAGTACCCACCAGCCGGCTGGATCAAAAATACGGTGGATGAGATATCCGTGGACGGTAATGCAGTCGTCTTCAAACTAAACAAGCCCTACTCCCGTCTGAACCTCGAGTTCACCACATACAACATACTGCCGAAGCATGTCTGGGAGAACATCGAGAAGCCGACCGAATACACCAATGAAGGTCCCATGATAGGTTGCGGTCCTTTCGTCATTGAAAAGACAGACCTCGGAGCTGGCGTGATATACTTCAAGAGAAACCCCTACTGGAAGGGCAAGGAGCCGAAGATCGATTCGATAGAGCTGCACATGTATGAGAATGCAGATGTTCTTTCAATGGCACTTGAGAAGGGAGATGTTGATGCATACTACAAGTACGCTGGCACATATCCGTACACAGGCATTCAAAAGCTGAAGGATACTGGAAACTTCGATTTCGTGGAGAAGGACAACGTCGGCCTGGTCTTCCTGGGATTCAATCTGAACAAGGAGCCGATGTCAGATCTCCAGTTCAGAGAAGCCATGGCTTATGCCATAAACTACACGGAGATCCTCAAGATCGATGCCCTCGGATACGGCTCCGTTCCGAACCGCGGCTTCGTTCCGCCGAGCATGGCCTACTTCAAGGATACACCGGCTCTCAAGTATGATCCCAAAAAAGCCAGGGAGAGCCTGGAGGAGGCAGGCTACAGGGACGGAAACGGCAACGGGATTCTGGAGGATCCAAGCGGCAATGACGTGAAGCTCCTCCTGCTGGCCCGCTCGAAGTTCCAGAGGGTCGCAGAGCTCGTGAAGGAGTACATCTCCGCGGTCGGCATTGATGTGGAGCTCAAGGTCGTCGACGATGCGACATGGATAAAGCTCAAGGATGAGTATCAGTATGATCTCACCATCACGAGGACAACTCCGTGGGGAATGATGATGCACGCGAACTGGGGGACCGGGTACTTCGACTCACGCAGGACCGGTGAGGGCGTGCTCCACGTCCTGAGCGACCCCGAGTTCCAGAAGCTCTGCGATGACATCCTCGCGGCCACAAGTGATGAGGAACTTGAGGAGTACGCGTACATGCTCCAGGATTACTATGCTGAGAACCTGCCCGGGATCGCGCTGTACTGGAACAAGGTCTTCACGCCGTACAACAAGAGATGGACCGGCTGGAACTCAGATCCGCTGTACGGCATCTACAACCTAGACAACTTCCTGAACGTAGAGAGGGTGGCATGAGTTTCTGGACGGATCAGTGGAGGGAGTTCATCGAGAAGACAAGCTACATGCGCCATCTGAGAGAGAGGGGCATATCGAACGACCAGTTCTGGAGGGAGTACGAGATCTACGATGAGATCCTGGGTCTTATGGGATATCCGGGGAGGATCCTCGACAGGATCTCTTCCCTGATCCATCCCGGCTCCACTGTTCTCGATATAGGCGCTGGCACTGGCGCCTTCTCCATCCCTCTCTCCAGGATCGCAGGAAGGATCATAGCTCTGGATCCCTCCGAGCACCAGCTGCAGATTCTAATGCGAAAGGCCAGGGGAATAGATAACATCAAAGCCATATGCGACAGGTGGCCTGACGCAGAGATAGGAGACGATATCGATTACACGCTCGCCGCTTACAGTTTATTCCATGAAGACATAGAGGCATTTCTTAGGAGAATGATCGATGTCTCTCATTCGGGAGTCTTCATAGTCTTCAGGGCAGAGCCTCCAGATCCTCTTACCGATTTCGCGTATGGCCCAAAACCACATCTCGATTACAGATGTCTGCAAAGCATTCTGAGAGAGATGGGGTATGATTTTGAGGTCGATGTGTTTCCCAGGGATTACAGGCTTCCCATCAGATATGTGCTGAAGCAGTACAGGTACTCAGAGAGATCTCCAGAGGAGATAATCGATTACCTGCGCAACACAGACAGGCTCGATGAGGATATGATGGTCAGCTTCCACAGCAGCGATGCGCTGCTCCACACTCTAGGAGACGTGGAGAGCTGAAGGATAGCAGCTCCATCTTGAGGCGAATTCGCCCCTGCCTGCGCCTTGGGAGGATCCATGAACCTCGCCCGGTACGTGATCTCGCTTTTTGTCATACTCTCGCTGAACTTCGCCATACCGAGGGCGATGCCCGGCGATACCATGACGAACCTCCTCGGAGAGGATGTGATTCTGAGCGATGATCTTGTGCAGGAGATCAGGAGGGAGATGGGGCTGGATCTACCCCTGAAAGAGCAGTACATCATGTACTGGAAAAACATCCTCAACCTTGATCTTGGCTACTCGTACCACTTCCACTCTCCTGTTCTGCCACTCGTTCTTGAGAGAATGAAATGGACCCTTCTTCTCGCAGCCCCTCCTGTGATCATAGGAGCTCTTCTCGGAACGCTGCTCGGGGCGCTCGCTGGCTGGAGGGAGTCCCCCAGCTCCCGCCTCCAGACTTTCATCTTTCTCACCATCTACTCCACGCCGCCGTACTTTCTGGCGCTCCTGTCTCTCTACATATTTGGTTTCCATCTCAGCTGGGTTCCGATGAAGGGGTTCTACAGCACAGGTTCTCCGGAAAATATAATTCATCATATCATACTCCCTGTGATCCTCATGAGCCTCTTCTCAGCCTCCCGGAATTACATGATCATGAGGGGCAGCGTGATCCAGGAGAGGCGGACTCTGTATGCACTGTATGCGAGGGCGAAGGGTCTCTACGACAGCCAGATCCTCTTCAGGCATCTATTCAGAAACGCAATCCTCCCGATAATAACGCTGATCGCCCTCGACTTCGGATTCATATTCAGCGGGGCGCTGTTCATAGAGATGGTCTTTTCGATGCGCGGTATGGGAAATCTCATCTACAGTGCGCTCATGTACAGGGATTATCCCGTCCTGCAGGGCTCATTTCTCGTAATAACCATGATGGTGGTAACGGCGAACATGATCGCGGATGTGCTCTACGGCATTCTTGATCCAAGGGTGAGGGGCAGATGAGCTGCGGGATATCAGCAAAAAGATCGCTGCTCTCAAATCCCGGCGCTCTGATATTTCTCGCATTTCTGCTCATCGCTATCCTTTCCCCGTACCTGGCGCCACACGATCCATGGAAGCGGTATGAGCCATATCTGGGGCCGAGCTGGGATCATCCTCTTGGGACGAACGACATGGGCAATGACATACTTTCCGAGCTCGTATTCGGCTCTAGGGCATCTCTCGGCATCGGTCTCGGTTCTGCGCTCATCGCCACCCTGCTGGGCACAATCATTGGCGCCTCTGCAGGCTACTTCAGGGGCTGGGTGGATGAGGTGCTGATGGGGATCACGGACATCTTTCTCATGATACCCCAGATACCTCTGGTGATTGTAGTTGCTGCGTTCCTGAAGCCGAGCTCCATCACAATAACACTGATAATGGGCATCCTCTGGTGGACCTCTCTCGCCAGGATCGTGCGGTCCAGGGTCCTCCAGGTGAGAGAGATGGCATTCGTGGAGGCCGCGAGGGTCGTTGGTTTCTCAGACAGGCACATAATCCTCACAGATGTTCTCCCAAACACAATTCATGTGATAATGCCGAAGTTCATGCTGACCGTTGCATCAGCGATGATCGCCGAGGCCTCGCTCTCATTCCTGGGACTCGGGGACCCGAACGCGAAGAGCTGGGGGATGATAATAAACTTCGCATTCTCAAGAGGTGGTTTTTTAAACGGATGCTGGTGGTGGTACCTGCCCCCTGGGATATGCATAACGCTCTCAATCCTCTCACTTGTGAGCATAAGCATGCTTCTCGAGGAGGCTAGGGAGGGTGAGCATGTCGCTTCTTGAGCTGCGTGGATTGTCAGTGAGATTCGAGACCCCTGCCGGGTCTGTGAAGGCAGCATCCGATGTCTTCCTGGCTCTTGATGAGCATGAGACCCTGGCGATCGTGGGCGAGACCGGTTGCGGAAAATCGGTGATCGCAAACGCCATCCTGAGACTTCTTCCAGAGAATGCGAGTGTCACGGGCAGCGTGATCTACCGCGGGATGGATCTGTTGAAGATGAGCGAGCGGGAGATCTCCCGCATACGGGGCAGGGAGATCGCGATAATATTCCAGAACCCGTCTGCCGCGCTCAATCCCGTCCACAGAATCCTGGATCAGGTCTCGGAGCCGCTGCTGATACATCTCAACCTCCCGAGACACAAGGCCCTGCATGAGGCTGATAGGCTCCTCATCGCCCTCGGATTGAACGGAGCCGGGCGTCTGTATCCATTCCAGCTCTCCGGCGGAATGAACCAGCGTGCCATGATCGCATGCTCATCGGTTCTCAGACCAAAAATACTGATGGCGGATGAGCCGACGAAAGGCCTGGACCAGAGCATGGTGGAGAATGCGCTGGAGCTGATAGGATCTGTGAGAGACGAGAGCAGCGCATCTCTTATAATGATAACCCACGATCTCGATGTCGCCCTTTCGATCTCCGAGAGGATCGCCGTGATGTACTGCGGTGAGATCGTGGAGATGGGTAGGACAGAGAATGTGCTCTGCGATCCAGAGCATCCATACACAAAAGCACTTCGTGAGAGCATGCCTGATCGCGGTTTCAAACCCATACCCGGAAACACCCCATCGATGATCGATCCTCCAGAGGGATGCAGGTTTCATCCGAGATGTCCTTTTAAGATGGACATCTGCTCGCGCGAAAAGCCATCTCTCAACAACTCCTGCGGAAGATACGTGAGGTGCTGGAGGTGTACCTGAGGGCGCAGAACGTGAGCAAGGTCTATCAGGAGGGACTGTTCTTCCGGAGAAAACGGTGCGTGCTCAGGGATGTCACGGTCGAGATCGAGGAAGGGCACACATTGGGGCTCTTCGGGCCATCAGGATCTGGAAAGACGACTCTGGCGAGGATACTCGCCGGGCTCGATCATCCCTCGTCCGGAGTGGTGATCTTCAACAGCAAAGAGCTGCGTGGTATGAGAGGTCACGAGTTCACGGAATTCAGAAGGTCCGTGCAGATGGTCTTTCAGGACCCCGAATCCTCGCTGAACCCCATGAAGACCATCGGGAGATCGCTCAGGGAGGTGCTGGATCTGCTCAGGGTACCTGATGGTGAGCACGAAGGGATCATAAAAGAGGCGCTGGAGGTCGTGGGCCTCTCTGAGGAGGTGCTCTGTCGCTTTCCCAGACAGCTATCCGGCGGGCAGAACCAGAGGATCGCGCTCGCCAGAGCTCTTCTGCTGAACCCCAGGATACTGATACTGGATGAGCCCACAGCCTCGCTGGACGTCTCAGTCCAGGCGCAGATTCTGAATCTCCTGAAGGAAATTCAGCGAACGAGGGGCATCGGCTACCTGTACATCTCGCACCACCCTGCCGTGATGAGATTCATGTCGGACTCCGTATGCGAGCTGCATGACGGCATGGTGACGTTCAGAGGGCCTGTTGAAAAATGGAAGACAGGATCCACAGCAGGGGCTCGCTCCACAGACGCATGATCCTCCATGCCGCTCTCCCATC
This sequence comes from Methanothrix thermoacetophila PT, assembly GCF_000014945.1. Taxonomy (NCBI): domain Archaea; kingdom Methanobacteriati; phylum Methanobacteriota; class Methanomicrobia; order Methanotrichales; family Methanotrichaceae; genus Methanothrix; species Methanothrix thermoacetophila. Next base: position 1,116,655 of record NC_008553.1, on the reverse strand, counting down.
ACTTCCACAACGCCCCGCGGCCCGCCTCTGGAACGGAATGCGACTCGTAATTCCCCGGGCGCTTAAGAGGCATTCTAATGATGAGTATCGTGCCTATGATGAGTGCGAGCCCAGCTGATGCGATTAGAAAACCTGCAAGAACCTGCTCAAGAGTTGCCCTCACCTCGATGCCGAAGATTTTTGCGAGGGCGGGCACCGAGAGCACGAAGGCTCCGGTGAGCAGGAGAAACAGACCGTTGCACAGCCTCCGCTCTGCTCTTCTCTCCGGAGATTCCACGATCATACAACCCTTCTCGAGGAGATACATCCTTCTCCTGTGCTCCAGGTAGTAAACAAGCGCCAGAAGAGGTATGCCCTCTGCAACCAGCAGGCCCAGAATCCAGTCGTTCAAGATCCCACGTGAATAAACGAACGTCTGCGATATATAATCTTTTTGTCATATGAATTAAAATCTATTATTAATATTAATAGTGTCACTTAATAGAACAATTAAGTTTTTATGCGTGCTGCATGACATAATCTATGATAAATGTGTAAGAAATATTCCTTGCATGCTCTGCTCACCTGCATAGCTCTTCTGAGCATTGCAGCTCTCGCATCTGACCAGGGAAACCTCAGCGAGGAGGGCAAGAGCGCGGCACACGTCTATGTCTTCAACAGAGATGACGATCGTCTGCGTGTATCGCTCTTCATAGACGGCAGCCTCGTCGATTCGAAGGAGGTTTCATCCGAGAACGAGGCTGAAATCGGCACCTATTACCTGGACGATGGCGAGCACAGCTTCACGATAACATGGTGGGACGAGGATACCAGGAAGAGTTACGAATCATCTGTGACAGCCACTGTAAAATATGACATGCCAGTGACACTCTACACGGAAAAGAATGATGAACCGGAGAAGTTCTACCTGACAGTCCTGGTCAGGAACGAGAACGATAGAGATCTCGATGTCTGCCTCTACATCGACGATAAGTTCGAGCGGTGCACAAATGCGAAGAAGAGCGCGATGACCGAGGTCGGCAAGATCAAGCTTGAGAGCGGGATGCACAACATATCCGTGCGCTGGAAGGATCCCGATACAGAGATCGAGTACAGGAAGAGCAGGAGCGTGGATCTGATCGGCGATGATGCGGTGGTGATCTATGCTCCAAAAGGAGTTGCGATCAAAAAGGAATCGAGTCGCAGTGGAGACCAGAAGACTGCTCAGGAGAAGTCATCTCAGTCCTCACAGAGCTCCCTAAAAAAAGAAACAGACAGCACGATATCGAGCAATAAATCTGAGAACAGCTCTGCAAATACTGCTCCAAAGACTGAGGTAAGCGCCCTCAGAACAGCGAAGCAGACCGTTGAGAGGGACGCGGAGGGGCAGAACATCATTACAAATGATCACATGTACATTTATGTGCTCATCGTCGCCCTTGCGGTTTATCTTCTCTTCCGGAGCTAGATCTGTCCTCGCGCTCCTGATATTCATTCTTCTATCGATTCCCGCTTATTCCGGCTGGGGAGAGGGCATCCAGGCAGAGCTCCAGCCGGGCGAGATGGTCGAGGTGGATGGTTATTCTGTAGAGCTCTCCGATATCTCTGTCGTGCCCGAGAGTCCCGCGGCTCTCATCAACATTTACAGCAATGGCAGCATATCCTCCACCGTCATGAGAGCAGGGGAGTTTTTCGTCCTGAAGGACATGCACAACAGGGAGAAGCTTGGTGTAAAGCTGGAGGAGATCCGCAGGGAGGGATACCTCTCCAACGAATCCCGGGCGATTCTTGAGATCAGGATGAGATCGCGACCCGAGATATCTATCAGCATGTCCCCTGACAGGGATATCTACCGCAGTGGCGATCAGATCAGGGTGGAGGTGTTCGTGGAGAACAGAGGAGATGGGAATGCGGAGAGCATACGTCTCCTTCTCAATCTCAGCGAGCCTCACTCAGATGTGTTGAACGGAACAATGAAAGAGATCGGTAAAAAAATGCGCAGATCTCTTCTGCGGCCTGGAGAAGTGTGGAGGGAAAGGATCTGCTTCCAGACCCCCAGCCTTCCCGAGAGAGATAGCATCGAGCTCGTGGCTGCTGCAGAATATCTGGATGCAGACAGCAATCGATACAGATCTGAAACCATCCTGCCCATTGCTGTGTCCGGGCCGGTGGAGCTGCACAAGCACGTGCAGGAGATACAGACCTTCGGCAGGACGTACTACGTGATCAATTCAATCAGAAACACGGGAAAGGTCAGGCTTGGTCTGAGCTTCACAGACTCCGCGGGTAATGAGTTCCAGTCAGAGGGAGTGGCTGTGAAGGAATTCGAGCTCATCCCGGGAGAGAGTAAAATTATAAGTTACGCCGTGAAGGCCAGGCATCCGGGTGAGGGCCTGGTTCTCCCACCTGCGAGATGCACCTACTCAATAGCAGGGAGCACCTACACCGTGATCTCTGAGAGTCCTGTTGTCGATGTCTTCGGGCCCCAGATCGAGGCGAAACGGTATGCGACATCCGGAGGAGATCCTGATGAGTTCCAGGTATGCATGGAAGTCAAAAACACCGGCAACCGTTATGCAGGCGTCCGAGCTTACAGGATATTTCCGGAGTCTGTGGAGATATCGGACGGAAAGAACGACCTCAGCTTCGCTCTTGCCGCCGGCTCGTCCAGAACCATTTGCTGGTCGGTCCGCTGCCCGAACGGCTCCTGTGCGCTTCCACCGGTAGATCTGATCTACTTCGATTCTGAGAACAACATCTTCCGATGTGAGGTTCCCTCTCTCAGGCTCGAGAGACACCTGGAGATCAACACGAGCGGGAAAAACATCACAGATAGCCATGTAGTTGAGACCAGCAGGTCAATCCAGAAAAGGGAGGTAGAATCAGATCCATCAGAATTTGTGCTGGCGCTCATTCTCCTGATCTCCGCTCTGATCTGGGTGAGATCTATCTGAGATCCGGTTTATACGAAAGCCTGCAGAAGGTCACAGCCCGCAGCGACACAGATCAGCAGATGAGAGCAGAAGCCTCACGCATCCTTAATATATCATACCGTGATCCTATCTCATATGATCGTATCCGTCTCACGCTCCTCCATCTCGGGAACCGTCTGCGCACCGCCATCGAAGAGCTACACGCACAGAGCTGTGCTCATCACAGCGCTATCAGATTCAGGATGCGTGCACAGGCCGCTCATATCTGCAGACACAAGAGCCACGATATCCGCGTGTGATGCCTTCGGGGCCGATGTGAAGCTGCGGGGGGACTCTCTGGAGATCCAGGGAGTCTCAGGCGCGCCCAGAACCCCTGAGAACGTCATAGATGTTCTGAACTCCGGGACGACGCTAAGGTTCATGTCAGCAGTGGCGGCGCTCACAGATGGCGCGGTCCTCACAGGCGACAGCTCGATACGCAGCAGGCCGAACGGCCCACTCCTCAAGGCGCTCAATGAGCTGGGCGCCGAGGCGTTCTCCATACGGGGAAACGATCGCGCTCCGCTTGTCATAAGAGGACGGCTCAGAGGCGGATCGACATCTCTGGATGGCAGCGTGAGCTCGCAGTTCCTTTCAGCCCTTCTGATTGCATGCCCCCTCTCCAGCGGCGAGACGACGATCTCGATAAAGGGCGAGCTGAAGTCCAGGCCGTACGCGGAGATGACCCTGGACATCCTCAGGAAGGCCGGAGCCGAGATATGCACTGATGGAGACATCTTCCGCATGCGTGGAGGCCAGAGTTACAGGCTTGCGGAGTACACAGTGCCGGGTGATTTCTCGTCTGCATCTTATCCGCTGGCTGCAGCCGCGCTCGCGGGATCTGCGACTGTGGAGGGTCTGTTCCCGTCGAGGCAGGGCGACTCTGCGATAGTCGATATTCTCAGAGAGATGGGCGCTGAGGTCTCGTGGGACATGGAGAGTGGAGAGGTGAGGGTGTCTGGAGCTGATCTGAGGGGCAGAGAGATAGATGCGAGCCAGACTCCAGATCTCGTGCCAACGCTCGCGGTGCTTGGAGCAGTGGCTGAGGGGCGTACGGTCATAAAAAACGCGGAGCATGTCAGACACAAGGAGACCGACAGGATTCATGCGATGGCGGTCGAGCTGAAGAAGATGGGCGCGAACATACGGGAAAGGCCTGATGGCCTGGAGATCGATGGGGGCGATCTGCACGGTGCGGATCTCCACGGCTACCACGACCACAGGATCGTGATGGCACTGACCCTAGCAGGGATCGTGGCAGGCGATACCAGGATTGATACAGCGGAATCGGTCGATGTATCATATCCGGGATTCTTCGAGGATATGAGAAGGCTTGGAGCGAACGTGCGCGCCTCCACATAACCGGGCATAAACCTCGGAGACGGTGCATTCGCCAGAGGCTGTCCCAGATGATCAGACATTCCGAACCGGATCGCATGGGCCCTCAGGATCGCGATTCACGCAGGCGACGCCTGTAGTAGCTTATTGGGTGCTTTATGCGCCTGCAGAGCTCATCGCCTCCAGGACAGTTACCGTATGTGAGCATCGTGGAGCATGAAGGTGGGGTGTATCTCGTTCCTGTAGAGCCGGCGATGTGCTCTATCTGATATCTTGTCATCTCCTCATCGAAATCGGGGGTGTTGTTGAAGATGCCGATTATATCCTCGACACCCAGATTTATGTTGAGCAGAAAGCTTGTGAGCGCAAACCTCGCTGTGTGAGCAAGGTTTCTGCCGGCAGCGAGCTGCTCCAGCAGCGATCTCATGCATGGCGGCAGAGCGTCCCGGCTGAACTCACCGAGATCCACCATCGAGCTCCGCTTCGATGATGCGAGCTCGTCTCTTATGGATCTCAGGTGATCCGACAGCCCCTCACATATGCTTCCAGCATCGAGCGGGAGCCCCTCCTGTATCCTGTCCCTGATTCTCTCCTGCATCAGGCGGAGCAGCTCTTCCCGGGTAACTTTGAGATAGCCGTGGTCGATGGTTCTGTTGATGAGCTTCCACTTCTGGCTCCTGAACCTCGCCGCGGAGATCACAAAATCCGTAAAATGTATTCTGAAGTTATCCCCCTCATAAATCGGACTCATCCCCAGATCCCTGGCTATCTCAAGCACCTCTTCTGTGTCTGAGCTTCTCAACCTCCTGTGGGCGAGCTTCGCCTCCGCCAGGACATAGCGCCTCAGAAGGTAGTCATCATCAATGCACGAGACGATCAGCCTGGCGAGAGGATACGATAAAAGCTCTACGTTCTGCTTCACGCCGTCTGATGCATCCGCATCAGGTATCTCTCCATGCAGCGCTCCGCGGACGCGCTCAACTGCCCTGCGCCTGACAGGCTGAAACGCCCTGCTGCTGAGCACGTCCTCCAGCGGAGCATCGATAAGCCGGATCTCCTTTGCTGCTGCGTGTGTGAACGGATACCAGAATGCCCTCATTCCTGCTCTATTCTCGGCGCTAGGAGGTAGCTGACATGGACATTATCCTTCAACATGAAGCTGATCCGCAGCGGATAATCGATGCCTATCTCAAGCTTGACCTCAGGGGCCTTTCCTATGGACTTGCTCATGTCCGAGAGGTAATCCAGAGAGAACAGCGATCTGGCCTCGCCTGGCTTCATGTCGAGAAGTTCGGAACTACGCATCGTGAGCTTGAGCGCGTCTATGTCGCCCTTAGCCTCCATGTAGAAGATGTCGTCTTTCACGCCCAGCACGACGTGATCGCTCACCTTCTCAGCAGCTTTGATCGCCCTCCTGAACTCCGCCCCTGGGATCGCCACGTGCGCCGGCAGATCGAGCTCAGGAATCCTGGGCTCCTTGCGTATCGCGCTCGGATCTATTAAACTCAGCGTGTACGAGAGAGATCCAACACCGATCCTCAGCTTTCTCTCGTCCTCCAGAAGCTCAAGCCGCACACGCTCTCCTCTGTCTGCCATGCTCAGCAGATCGCTCAGGCGCACGAGATCAACCCCGATCTCCCCCGGGGTCGCCTGATAGAACTCGAATGCAGATGCGTCGATTTTGAGCGAGACCATTGCGACGTTCGCCGGATCGACCGCCTTGAGCTCGAGCCCTTTCTCAGTTATCGTAAACTTGACCTCATCGACCAAGGAAGATACTGCCTCGATCGCATCCCGCAGGGTTTCTGCATCAATAACTGCCTTCAGCATCCTAGCGCCTCCAGAAAAGGAAGTATCTAGTATTTAATATAGTTTTCCATGTGATCCATCATTCAGTCATACTCTCTCCAGGTATTCCCGCACTTTGTGCATCTGAAGAAGCGGACCTCTGACTCGTCAGCAGCCCTCAGCTGTCTGAGCCACCAGTAGGCAGTATCGTTCCCGCACTCCGGACATTTCGCCTTTGTAGTGGGCAGACCTGCAGATTCCTGCTCAAGCACCGGCACAGTCCTCTCGAGCTTGTTCGTCACTGAGACGATCGGGTTGTTAGAGCTCTTCGGTACCCTCATCCCGCACTTTCTGCACACCATCATCCCCTCTCGGGGGATCATCATGCTCTTACACGCAGGGCAGAATTCCATCAGCAGGCAGGTCGACCCTTGCCATATTAAAGGTTGCGATTGTTTATCTGTGAGATCATCATGCCAAAACCGCTGCTGTGTTGAATAATGTTTGGAAATCCAATAGCAGAGAGCTAATTCATATAACATGAGACTTTAGTAGGAATCGATAGCTATTGGCCACAAGGCATCGAATTATTCAACACAGCAAAAACCGCTGAAAGATCGGGTCGACAATCGCCCAGAATGTTGTTAATCCGGGCATGACGAAAGATAATATATACCGCCAGCTTACGGTATTATAGGATGGCCGAGGTGGCGCTCAGCAGTCGAACTGTGTGGATCATTTTGCTGGTCGTATTGAGCATCGGCCATTCGTCTGCGGATGATGTCAACGATCTCTGGCTGCTGATCTCCAGCTATGAGGATATCGGCATAACTGTACAGGACCTCGCGTTTTTTCTGGTATCACATGGATACGATGCGACCCCTGAGAAGTCATATGTGACGGTCAAGCTTCCGAGCGGTAAGACCGTTTACCTCACGCCCAATGGCGGGGCGCCAAGGCTTGCAGACCTCTGGATGGAGCCACCGAAGAGCACAGGAATCATGCAGGTGATACCCATCGCGGAGATCAGGAAGGACAGATCTTACAATATGACAACCAATCAAGAGTTTATCAAATCTGTGAGCAGGCTCACAATCTTTCCTGTAACTCCCCTCGGAATGTGCTACGATGGTTCTCAAAAGCTGGCAAATCTTTATACACAGTTCGGGTACAAAATAATGTACATGTATGACCCGAGCGGGTTTGAGAACCAGGGCCATCTGTGGATAATCGTTGAAGATCCCGATAACAGCGACAGGTGGCTTGCAGTCGACAGCTACTACGGCGTTGTCACAGACAGCAGCTACTACAGAGCGCCGTACAGCTTCCCGGACATAAAATACCTGGATTCTCTGAACCCGAAGTGGAGGTATGCCTGATTTGATGAGATCACAAATCAAGCGGCCAAATGGATCCCTGCGCCCAGGTGGTATTATGAGCTCAGGTTATAAAATGATAATAATTCTCACGATTTTAATGAGCACTGCATATGCAGTGGATATATGTGACAGATCTGATCTCCGTTTCTCTGATCTGCGCGGCCGGGATCTCAGCGGCGCAAGTCTCAACCAGTCAGACCTGACGGGCGCGGATCTCAGGGGTGCAAACCTCAACGGAGCCTATCTGAGATCCGCCTGGCTTGTTAATGCAAACCTCGAAGGTGCTTCGCTGGCAGGCGCGGATCTGAGCATGGCGGACCTCAGCGGCGCAAATCTCAGCGGCACGGATCTCTCCAGGGCCAAGCTCAGGAACGCGCGGCTTAGTGGTGCAAGTCTGGTAAACGCAAATCTGACCATGGCGGACTGCACAGAGGCCCTGATGGACGATGTCTCTCTTGAGGATGCTGAGATGACTGGAACCAGGTTCTTTCGCACAGATCTCACAGGCGCGGTCTTCTCCGGCGCATCGCTTAGCCATGCGAACTTCGTCGGCGCTCATCTGAGCTGGGCGGATATGAGCAGGAGCCGGTTCAGGGAGAGCCAGTTCTCCAGAGCTGAGCTCTACGGAGCGAACCTGACAGGTACAGATCTCAGCGGCTCCGACTTCACGCGGTCATACATGATGAGGGCCAGAATGACAGGCGCGGATCTGAGTGACGCAAGCCTGGATTATGCAGACCTCACAGAGGCAGAGCTGAGAGATACGGACCTAAGCGGCTGCAAGATGCGCTACGCGGATCTCAGCGGGGCCAATCTGGCAGGCGCGGATATCTCAGAGGTGGTGCTGGATTCTGTGAAGACGACAGGTGTAAACCTCAGCGGAGCAATCCTGTACAAGACATCGCTCTTCAATCTCGACCTCAGGGACATCGATATGCATGGGGTGCAGATCAAAAAGGCGAAGATGGACACAGTCTTCCTCACAAACTCGAACCTCGCAGGGGCGGTGCTGAATGATGTGACGATGCACATGGTCGAGATGACGAACGTGGATCTGAGCGGGGCGAGCCTGCGCAACATCGAGTACGATGAGTTCACACTGAGATCGCTCGAGAAGGCCAACCTGGATGGTGCTTCCATGGACGACCGCCTGAAGTCGGACCTGAGCGGGTGAGACCATGAGATTTCTGAGGATAATCATTCTGCTCTTTATAACGCTCACGCTCCACGCGGGTGTGTCTATCATTCAAATTTATTTTATACTAAATCTTGATAGAATTCTCAATGCATAAGCCAGTACTCTCAGAAGCATCCTTGTAATAGTTGTCTCTTCGAGGAAACATGGTATTCTATCTCCAAACCAATTGGTCAAAGCACCAAAGAATCCTTCACAAACTGATCTGTGTTTGTATATTTCTCTATTAAAGATCCGATCTCTGATTCTGGATCCAAAACCACCGGCACTTATTTTTCTCGGTTTAATAACAGGCATGTAACCTTTATCTACAACATCATTCAAAAATTTCCTGGAATCATATTCACCGTCACCAAATAAATAGCCTGATCCCTCAGGCACTGTTAGTTCCGATTTTATCCTCGTTTCCACAGGGAATATCGTTTCATTTTTCCTGGTTATTGCTTGTATCTTTATGATATCCTTTTTTTATTTGCGAATTTAGTGCTGTGTTGGATAAGTAGCTTTATATTCATATATTCTCTCTTATTCTTTCAAGAATCTTCGTCATAATGTTATACGCTTAAAATTATAGTATAAAATGTGAACATCCTGCGTACTTCGCGAATCATGCCTTCCTTCGAAGTGGCCCTCACAGTCTCGCCAAATATCCTCTTAATTGCTGAGAATACACTTTCAGCCGCCCACCTTCTTCCATATCCATGCACAATTTTCCAACTGTGGTATCCATACTTCATAAACTCAAGAACTGGTTCGGCTCTGGACGAGCCTGCTTTGACGATAGCATTCTTCCTGATCTTGATTCCAGGCATATCTACGCCCTTCTCTTTCATGAAATCGAATACCCCCTCCTTATCATAAGCTCCATCCATCAGTGAATCTTCAAGCTTAACATCTTCCAGCAGCGGTTTTACCATCTCATGATCAGTGACGGTCTCATCGGTTATCTCGAAGGTTACGGGCTTCCTTGTTTCAACATCTACGGCGATATGCACTTTTATCCAGCCTCTGCGTTCAACACCATGACTTTCTCTCATCCAGTCGCCTCTATTCGTAACCTTCATTCCTGTTGAGTCAACTGCGACCACTAAATCGTTATCAGGTATTGGAATATTCAACTCCAAATTCGTAATCCTCTGCCATAATGTCGAATAATCGGCAGCCAACAGCCCAGGAACAAATCCGCTTAGCGCCTGAATAAATCCTTCGAGCTGCCTGTATGGTAAATGAAGAAAGGCGTATGCTAAACCACAAAATTGAATAAATGTCTCAGGATAGCGATAGGGTCTGCCATTCTTGTTCTTATTCATCTTCAGTAGCTCTTCATCCCAATTATTCACAAAGTCAGTGCTAAGGTAAAACCATCCTCGCCTAACCAATTTCTCATTGTATTCGCGCCAATTGCGGTTATCCTCATAGGCCATGAAATATATTATATATTTTCCTAGTTTAAATAGTTATCCAACACAGCAGAATTTAGTGGAATCAATGAAACTATCTGTATAATCTATTGATTGTAACCTTTCAAGAACTTTATTTAATATCTCTTCAATATTTGAAGATAAATTCTTTTCCCAGAAATGCAAAACTGAATGATCAATTCTTATTCCAAGCACTTCTTTAATCCTAACTTCTGCTGATCTTAAAGAATGCCCCTCAAACTCTTTTATCAAAAGTGCCTTAATTATGGTCTCCAAATCATAAACTTTTGGTTTTGGAGCATTTATTGATCGCAAATCTAACGATAACGAATCAAATACTTCTAATATTAACTTAATATCGTATAATCTTGTATCCCATCTCTTAAGCATGTTATTTGCTTGTTTTATGGTATATTAAAATTTATCTTAGCTTAACTTTGGAATACAGCATATTCTAATATTAGCATATTAGACACACCCCGCTCCACGCAAGTGCAGCAGAGCTCCAACCCGCTGGATCAGTAGGAGATGCGCTCAGTTCCGCATCCGATGGAGATACGATCTATCTCCAGCCGGGAACGTACAGTGAGAGCCTGATCGTCAATAAGACCGTGAACATTATAGGTCAAGAGAGCGCGATAATCGATGGCGAGATCAGGATACTTGCTGATGGTGTGGCCTTGAGCGGCATAAACATCATCGGGGGCGGAATTGTCATCGAGTCGAACGGCAGCCGGATCGAGGGATGCAACGTCAGCGAGTGCGCTGGCTCTGGCGTTGTGATAAGAAGCTCCGGCAACAGCATCATCAACTGCAGCATCACCAGAAACAGCCTCGTGGGCATGAAGATATGGGGTAGCAATAATACAGTGCAGTGGAACAGGATCAACGCAAATGATGATTGTGGGATCATAGTATATGGCGATGGCAATGTAATTGAGAGCAATGAGCTGCTGGAGAACATCCACGACGGAATGGAGATAGAGGGCTCTAGCAACATGATCTCCAGGAACAACGTATCTATGAGTCATGGTGCTGGAATAGAGATACTGAACATGTCCAGCGGAAATGTGATAGAGAGCAATGACATCTACGGAAACGGAGAGTGCGGGATAGAGGTCATAGAATCCTACGAGAACAACATCTCCGGAAACAGCCTCAATGGAAATGGTTTCGGGATAAAAACAGAACGCGCGACAAACAATCTGATCTCCAGCAACACCGTCATCAGCAGCATAAAGGATGGCATCCTCATCTCAGATGAGAGCAGGTGCAACATAGTTCACAGGAACAACGCGAGCAGCAACCACGACGCGGGCATCAGGATAGAGGGATCGAAGGACAACATGGTGATCGGGAACAGCGTGCACAGCAATGCAATTGGCATAGACATCTCGCGCTCGGAGAACAACACTATCCGCGGCAACCGCGCGATGATGAACGGAGTGGGCATTCGTCTGGACATCTACAGCACGGCCAACACGCTCTACCACAATGCGATGATAGACAACAGGCAGAGCGCACTGGACAGCTCGGTCTACTACGGGAGGAACATCTGGGACAACGGCAGCGAGGGGAACTACTACAGCGATCACATCTGCCAGGAGGTATGCAGTCCATACAACATACAGAGCGGCGAGGAGAGAAACAACATCGACAGGTTCCCGCTGAGCTCCTGGGACGAGCATCTGATGGATATAAAGTTCGTGTGGCCAATTTCCGGCTGCATATCTGCGTACGCGAAGGGGCTGGCCATCTGACGACGTATTTCTTTTGTTCACCTCTTTTTGCGTCTCTGAGCTGATATTATCTCCTCAAGCCTTCCCAAATACGTGCCGTCGAGGAGGTATATCTTGGAGCGATTCAAATCGACGAGCTTCATGAGCGGGCCCTTCTTCTCATCCATCTCATTCAGGGGCAGGCTGCCGCAGAGTGGGTTGAAGGCCGGCATGATGATAATCTCGCTTTCATATCCCCTCGGGGATGATCTCGCCCAGACCCGCTCGCTCCTCGATGCACCCAGGGGATCCACGAGCCTGACGGATGGATGAAGGTGCGCGGTGATGAGAATTCCGGATGATAGCACCTCCTGGCTGGGAAAGGTGTGACCGTGGAAGTACCCGACGCCATCGATCACCACTCCCTCAGGCTCGCAGACCTCTGCTCCTGGTGCGAGATCCCGCAGACCTGTATCGTGGTTCCCTGGAACCAGAACGACCTTTACAACCTTGGAGAGCTTGCTGATGAACTCGGGCACCTCGACCCTTTCCTGCCAGCTCGTTCTGGGCACGTTGTGCTTCAGGTCACCGAGCACAACCAGTCTCTCAGGATCATGTGCTTCAATCACACCCAGAATCCGATCAAGTAGCCTTCCTGTCTGGCTCGGGAGGTTCGCGCCCCCGAGCCAGAGCTCGTACTCGATGCCAAGATGCAGATCCGCAACAACCATGACTCTGTGTTCGCCCTCTGCGATGAGGACCGCCTCTCCTGCAATGGGGAGAACCCTCACGTGAACCCACCCATCCGTTGCTGGATTCCCCTCAATCAATATGGTGATTTCTGTAGGTCATTTCTGCAGATCGAAGGCAGGCTCAGATGCTATCGATCTGATAAGCTCTGAGGCAGCCTTCTCTCCGTCTCCATGGACGTGGAGCCAGACGCTGCCCTCAGCGCCGCAGACGCCGCCAGCGGCCATGACCTCTGCCTCTGCGCCTGTCAGAATGCGTATCGCATCGAGCTCTGTTATTATCTCACCCGGTACAGGAAGAAGGCGCAGCCCCATCGATCCCGGAGCGTTCAGCCTGCGCGAGAGATCCATGAGATCAGCATCTACACGCTTCTCAAGACCAACAGGAATCATCAGAGAGACCCTGCGCCCGACTGCGGCCTGGAGCGCAGCGATGATCGTCCCTCCTCGTGGATGCCCTATGAGGACAGCGACCTGTCTCCGCCGGAGATCGAGCGCGTTTGCACCTTTGATTATCAGATCGCCCTCTGAGAGATCGTCGACCACATCGAAGAGCGTCAGCCCCCTGCTCCATTTCCCTTCCCTTATGACCACATCACCGGGGAAGCCAAGCTCGTCCGGAAGACGGCCCGTCTCGCTGGTCTCCATCCAGGGAGGAAGCGTGATGCCCCTAAAGAACCTGCGCCTCGAGAATCCGTCCCTCTGGCCGATCAGCTCGAGCAGCTCCTCAGCCACGTAACTGTTCGTGGTGCCTGCGACTATCACTACATTACCGGATCGCATCGCCTCACGGACCGCAGGATGCGCGGCCACAGCCCTGGCTATCAGACGCTTTCCAGCCGCTGGCGTTATGACAAACTGGCCCATGATTTCGGATGAGCGTTTTGATGGAAAAATGTTCCCTCTGGTCGAAGGAGTATCGTGTCAGCGCTCACCAAAGCGGAGATGCGCCTCTGTTCTTCAAGATGCTGCAGTCGCGCTGGGCGGCTCTTAAGCACGGACAGGACTCAGCTGATCATGGGTGTGTTCTATGTCAGTCACTCAAAATCGCCCTCTATCTCCTTCGGCGCCAGCAGAAGCTCCTTGAAGATGAGGATCTCTATCACCTGGGCCACGTAGCGCCTTTGCTGGAACCGCAGGATGTCCTCATGCATCCTGAGCTCGCTGTCTATCTGCACCCTGAGCAGCGCCATGCGCAACTCCTCCTTTTCGGGTTCGCTGAGCGTGTTCCTCAGCGTGCAGAACTCCCTGAGCAGCTCAGGAAGCCTCATAGGGTTCTGCAGAACCTTTGCGAGCAGCAGGATGTAATCCCTGGTGTTCTTCGGATTCCTCTCGCCCGTGAGGAGCTCAAGTTCTGAGATCCTGTAGACCTCTCCATCTATGATGATGTCTCCGTTCAATCCATATCACCCTGCGATTCCATCCGTCTTTTTATGATCCTCTCGCAGATCCTGAGATCATCTGGTGTATTTATGTTGATCGCGAGCTCGATTCTGTTCATGATGAGGTGAAAGTCCTCCTGCTCATCGGAGATCCTCGATCCTGTGAGAATGTTCACGCCAGCCGGCACTATTAGCTCTCCCATGTAGTTGAAGATCACATCAGGCCTTCTGCCGAGAGATCTGTGGAGGCTCAGAAGGGTATGGACGGAGAGCGCAGGCTCCGGCCTGGATTTATACGCATCAATAACCTCTCTCACGATCTCCTCTGTGATCAAAGGAAGATCTGCCATTATCACCATGACGGGCCCGGATATACCCGCGCGCTCCACAGCCTCAACCATATCCGGGATGTAGCCCGATCCAGATGTATCCACAACCTCCAGATTCTTTCCCAAAGACCATCTTCTCGTCTCAGGTGTGGCTCTGGTCGTGGCCACGATTATCCTCTCGGTCGATGGTCTGAGGGCTGACACGACATAATCGATCAGTGGTTTTTTGTAGAGCCGGACCATCGGCTTCTCGCCCATTCCAAGCCTGCTGCCCTTTCCTCCGGCCATCACCACGCAGTCCAGCCACTCACCCCCAGCGCGAGCGCCGCACACAGCGCTACGGCCCTGCCGATCTCATTCGACGCGCCTATGCCATCGCCCGACCCACCGCCGAAGTTTCTCTTCGAGACGCGCACCAGATAGAGCGCTGATATTACTGAGGCGATGACCATTATCAGTCCGGTTGTATTCAGCAGGAGAGCTGATGCGATTGATGTGATGATCAGAGCGATCAGGAACTCCCTCTTTCCTGTTCTGTCTATCATGATCTGGCCAAGGCCTGAATGGAACGGCTCTGTGAACGCTGCAAACGCCAGCATCGACTGCTTCGCTGAGATTTCAGAGACAATAAGAGCAGCTGGCAGGATATAATGATCCATGGACCTGATCGCGGAGTAGAGCGAGAGTAGAACCATCATCACAAAAACAGCCCCGCCGGATCCAAGGTTCACGTCCTTCATGGCCTTTATTTTTTTCTCGATGCTACCGTGCGCGGTCACGCCATCGCCGAAGTCTGCGAGGCCATCTATGTGGTTTATTCCGCAAACCCAGTATATCGCGATCATTATGCATACGGCCGTGATATCCTGAGGCAGAAAGAGGTCCAGGAGATAGGCCACGGCTGCGAAGATCAGGCCCAGTGCCATCCCGATGATCGGAAAGATGTAGACATGTCTCATCAGGGCCTCGATCCCCTCCATGGTTATCCCAACTGGTATCGTGGAGAGGAAACCGAAGCCCGACCTCATCGCGAAGAGCAGATCTCTCAGCTGAATCCCGCCCTAGTGTACATGTTCGAGGAAACGCCACCGATGAGCCCGCCGATCACATCGTCCATGAAGGGGCCGAGCCTGGAGAGGATCCCGGGTTTTGCCTTGTCGTACCTGACGTACTCGAATGTTCCCTTGTATCCTCCGATGTACTTTGCTATGCTCATGCCAAGAACCTCATCTGCTATGAGATATGTCAGATCCCTCTCGTAATCCTCTCCCCTCAGGTTCGGAAGCATCTTCATCCTACCCCTCTCCTCCAGAAGAATCCCCGCGTATATGAGAAGGGCCAGGTTCGGATCCGAGAGTGCAATATTCAGCTCCCTCCTGAACACAGCATCCGCCTTCTCACGGGTCTCGACGCCCGGGTGCGGGACGTACAGCTCCAGAGCAGTCGCAACAATATCATCAACTGTTATGCCCTCATCCCTGAGAACCTCCACGATATCCTTCATAATACCTCCCGGTGTGGGCGAGCGCTCAGCCACCCCATCAGGAAGAGCTGACTTCAAGCATCATCGTTCGCCACACATCCCTCTAATTCAAAGCTGCAGACTCATGCATCCCGATCGCATTCGTTCTGTCGGTCTCTGACACGAAAATCCAGGATTTCCATCTTTCGGCCATGCTGAGATACACGATGATTTTTCCACGAAAGTGATGAGGTAAGGAACTCAAGGGGCGGAAGGAGTTTGACAATACTGAAACATCAAAACAGAGCCTCCTATTAGAGCTGTCGCTCCTCGAATCCGCCGTCCCCTATCGCGTTTCTGAGCGCAGCTCCGAGGGCCTTCATCGCGGAGACTATCTTCTCCCTGTCATCGCCGCCGTCTGTGATGACGTGGAGGGTGAATGATCCGCTGTATGCCATAGACCGCATGAAGTGTACCAGGTTCTCCATCGCCATTCCGCCGATCTTCTCAAAGGAGAGCTTCAGATCCCCCCTGAACCCAGGAGCTCCAAAGCTCACGGCAGCAAGAGCTGTGCACTCCCCATATGGCACTATCGCGCTACCGGTGCCGCTCTTCACAGCTGAGAGGCACATTCCAAGTGTTATCCCGACATCTTCGACGAGGTGGTGATCTCCGGTCTCATCGCCTCTGGCTTTGATTCTGATATCGAACTGCCCGGATGATGCAATTATCCTCAACATATCATCGAGAAGCTCTATGCCCGTCGAGACCTCTGCCTCTCCCCTGCCATGGAGATCAATGCAAACGTCCACGTCGGTCTCGTATGTGGTGCGGCGTGCTGATAGCGTCATAGCCTTTCTACGCAAACCTCTCCAGCAAATCCAATGACCTCTGCGCCATCATTCGTTCCATGTATCTCAAGCCCATCCATCTCCTCAGCCCCGCAGAGCACATCTTGCTCAGGATGGGTCCCTGGCCGTATTCTGCAGCTGATGCGCGTCCTCTTTCCCACAGATACGACGACCTTGAGCCTGGGGGAGGCAGGGTGTCCCTTCGGAAGCACTATGAGAGGAGAGCCAAGCTCGCGGATGTGGAATATCGTGCACCTCAAACCCCGCTCAACCGCATCGCCGGTGCCGAATGATGAGGCGACTATCAGATCCCCTGGATCTGTGAATAAAACGATCTCCTCTCGCTCGGTCTCGAGAAAGAAATACCTGCCAAGCGTCCTGGCCAGCGCAAGCGTTCCCGTACGGCCACGAAGGTACGCTATCTCATCGTCTGCAATCTTGATCCTCATCTCTCAAGCTTTACGTTTCTGGATTTGCATGAGGGACACATCGGCCTCTTGCCCATCCCCTTGAACTTGTTTCCGCAGTCCAGGCATATGTAATCCTTGGCGGACAGACCCTCCTCGATCGCGCCTAGATCCGGGCCACCTCCAACTGTACACATTCGATCTCACCTCCATGAGTCTGTTTGCTGCAAAGATATTTAACTTGCGGGGGCGAAGACGCAAACCCCACTTCACTGATGAAACTGCCAGCGATGCCATGAAGTTCCGCAGACATCGGTGGCGCTCCGACGAGGGATGCCTTTCAGGTTGTTCAAGACCTGCAGAGTTCCTCCAGCACCACCCTTATTCGCTCCCTGAACTCATCGAGCGTGCAGTCGTTGCATATTCTCATCCCGGCTGCGGCTATCGCCTCGCCCATCCCCCAGCCGAGCTCCCGGGCGTCGCGCCTCTCCAGCGCCTCGGAGAGGTCTCCGCAATTATTATCATCAGACCTGCCTCTGGCCGCGATCCTCCTCAGCCTCTGCTCCGGCGGGGTGAATATCTCTATGAGATGAAACCGATCCGCAACAGATCTGAAGTACTCAACCTCCGCACCGCTCCTTATTCCATCGACCACGATCGTCTCATCCCTGCTTAAACCTTCCAGGCACCTTCTCGCGATCGCATCCTCCCCCTCGGATCGCCTGAGCTCATCCCCTACCATCCCGTGGTTAGCATCCGTCGGCTCCAGGCCTCTTCTCCTCGCTTCAGCTCTGACCACATCACCCATAACAACGACTCTGATGCCCATCTCCCTCGCAACATCGGATGCCACGCTCTTTCCAGAGCCGGGCATCCCCACGAATCCGATGATCCTCACGGAAGGCTCCCCCTCACAGATCTGATCCTGATATTGAACTTTAACAATTGCGCAAGCCTGATGAGATCCTCCTCAGACACGGGCTCGAACTCGCCACGCGGAGGGTGGCCTTGCTGGAGGACGACCGACTCGAGGGAGCGGGGCTGCAGGCGCCACAAAAGATCTGAGACCTCCTTCAGCTCATCCTCCGAGGGCATCCCGGGAAAGACCGTGATCCTTATCTCGAAAGGTATACCGTGCTCCACGATCACATCCAGGCTCCTGAGAACCCGTGGGAGAGCGTCTCTGATCCCCGTGGCCCTCTGATACATATCCTCCCTAGGAGCTGCCTTGATGTCGAGAAAGACCATGTCCAGATATTCTTCTGATATCAAAACCTCCAGGCTCTCTGGATAGTAACCGTTCGTCTCAATCCCCAGATCGAGGCCGCGCACATCGACTTCCCTTGCAATCGCGACGACGGCATCACTCTGCGCGAGCGGCTCGCCCCCGGAGAGAACAACGGAATCGATGCACACTGATCCGCTGAACTCATGGAGTATGCTCTGGCCTGCGCCCCTTCTGGGAAAGAGGTGGTTTATCAGCTCCGAGATCTCCACTGGCGTCCAGCCGCTCTGAAGCTCCGCGTTCTGGCAGAATGGACATCTGAAGGGACATCCTCGCAGAAAGACGACTGCGGAGAGTCTCCCGGGCCAGTCGATTGTGGATAGGGGCACAACGCCGCCGAGGTTCACCATCATGCTCTTCCCTGCCTCGATGCCGGATTCTGGGTAATCGATTGTTCCATAAAAGTTTGGGGGTTCATGAGCCTTTTGGGACGAGTTCCCTGCCAGTCTGGCTTACTGCCGGGGCAAGTTATAAAATTAATGAGAGGCTACTGTGAAAGAGGGTTTCATGTATTCGATTATCCGTAAATCAGCTGCATCACCTCCCCGGAACATGCCTATAACACCGGCTGCCTGCATTATTCCCTCATTCAGTGAGCCATATTCAGGAGAGATCAGCAGATATGGGGCACAGGAGGCTGCACGATGCAAATACCATACATAGATAATGGCTTTCTGCTCTCTGTGATCAAATTAGCAGCAGGTCTGACGCTAACGTTTATCGTGGCACACTATTTAAACAAATTTTTAATCAGCAAATTGGTTTTACCACATCCCGAGCTGATGACCACTCTGAGCATCCTCAGAAGAGTCGTTGTTCTATCTGTGGCTCTGATCGGTGCAATGGCGACAGTAACTACAGTATTTCCACAGGCCATTGGCATGATAACTTCGCTATTTGTGGCTGCTGGATTTGCATCAATAGTCGTGGGCCTGGCAGCCCAGTCGAGCCTGTCTAACGTGGTGGCCGGTATCTTGATATCAATATCTCAGCCATTCCGGATCGGCGATGCTGTGATGTTCCGCGACGAGTACTGCTATGTGGAGGATATGAGACTTGTGCATACGGTCCTGAGGACTTGGGATAACCGGAGGCTAGTGATCCCTAATTCAGTCCTCCAGAGCGAGGTTCTGACCAACTACAGCATAGTTGATCCATCAGTCCTCGTTCCGGTGTATGTGCAGGTGAGCTACGACTCAGATCTCAAAAAAGCAATGGATATAATGGTGGACGTGGCGAGGAGACATCCAGACTGCCTCCCAACCGGCTCACTCCCGAATGCAGTAGTCATGGCGTTCGAGGACTCGGGCATCAGCCTCAGATTGCTAACCAGGGCAAAAGATCAGTCCACAGCATTCGATATGACACGAGACCTGCTTTTCGAGATTAAAAAGGAGTTCGACAGGAACGGAATAGTTATACCATACCCTGTGAGATATCTCACATTCGGACCTGAGGTTCGAGAGATTATATCGGATTTGAGAAGAGCTGCTGAAAACGGAATGGATGATTCGGAGAACCGAGCTGCAAAAGGTTCTGCCAGCAATCCTTTTCCGCAATCCGATTTATAGAGCATCCCGATGCGCAGGGGTCTGCGGAAAACCCGAGATTCAGGAAGGAGCAGTGACAGAGTAGCATGGCGCGAACTCCGGGGAGATCACGCCCTGAGACACACTCAAAAACAATCCGATGTGATAGTCTATTTTGAGATAGCCTCAGGCACTGGGAACCCTGCGGCGCACCATCTTGTACGCCTCCATCGCAACCAGTATCGTGAGAGCAAGTGCCAGAAGTCTGGCCCAGTGTTCAAGTGATACAGGCCCGATGTTCAGCACACCGCTGAGCCATGGAGTGTACATGGCTGTTATGTGGACCAGCTGTGCTCCGAGAGTGCCGATCACCAGAATGGGGTTTCTCATCGGGCTCAGGCTGAATGCGGAGCGCAGCTCTGAGCGGCTGTTGAATACCTGCAAGTTCTCGAAGAGCACCATGAGAAGCATGGTGCTGTTTCTCGCCTCATCCATGCTCGATCCGGTGCTCAGGAGATACCTGTAAAGCATGAATGTAATTCCGCCCATTACGATGGATGAGAGCAGTATCCTCTCGACCATTATTCTGTTGAAGATGCCTTCCCCATGAGGCCTTGGCGGTCTCCTCATCTCATCGCCCTCAGCCGGCTCCAGAGCGAGTCCTATGTGCTGTATACCATTTGTCACGAGGTTGAGCCAGAGGAGCTGAACTGCAAGCAGCGGAAGGGGCACCGCTGCAAAGAGAGACAGGAAGAACAGCACTATCTCCGCAGCACCTGTCGATACCAGGAGGAATATGACCTTGCGCACATTGCTGTATGCGACCCTGCCCTCCTCCACGCCTGCTACGATGGATGCGAAGTTGTCATCTGTTATGACAAGCTCCGCGCTCTCCTTTGCAATATCCGTCCCGCTCATCCCCATAGCGACGCCAACATGGGCTGCGCGCATAGCAGGCGCATCATTTGCACCATCTCCAGTTACAGCAACTGTATGCCCCAGGCGGATCAGAGATTGAACGATGTCCAGCTTCTGTCTGGGCTCAACCCTTGCGAAGACCCTGGCCTGGCGAATGAGATCGTCAAACGCCTCATCTCCGATATGTTCCGCCTTTTTGAGCTCCGGGCCTGTCACCACCTCTTCCATGCTCTGGGCCAGCCCCAGCTCACGAGCTATGGCCAGCGCAGTAATCGGATGATCGCCGGTCACCATCGCAACCTGTATTCCGGCCTTTCTGCATCTTGCCACCGCATGCTCTGCCTCGGGTCTCAAGGGATCGATCATTCCGATCAGTGCCAGGAATGTGAGCCCTCTGAGCTGCTTGTCCGAGAATTCCTCATCGCTTTCAACCACACCATCAGCTATCGCAAGAACCCTGTAGCCGTTGTTCGCCATATCCGCCGCACATCTCTCGATCGCATCTCTCTCCAGTGGTGCATCTCCATCTATTGTCACCATCCTATCGCACATCTCTATCAGTATCTCAGGCGCACCCTTGACGAACACCTGGTGCCTCTCGCCCACCCTGTTAAGCGTGGCTGCGAACTTTCTCTCCGAGGCAAATGGTATCTGTGCGACCATGGGGTGCTTCGCGGTAACATCCGCCTGCATCACTCCCACTTTGTGCGCCATGACAAGAAGCGCCACGTCGACCGTATCCCCATGGTGGACCCAGCGACCATTGCGCATACCGAAGAATGCCTCGTTACAGAGAGTCGCTGCAGTAACAACTCTTTTAATGAGATGCTCCTCCCGCTCGGTGGGTCTCCCGTGAGCTGTTCTGATCTCCCCCTCTGGTGAGATGCCGTCTCCTGTCACCTCCATGTATCCATGCCCTGGTATGGCCACCAGCCGCGCCGTCAGCACATTCATTGTGAGCGTGCCGGTCTTGTCAGATGCTATGAAGTCACAGGATCCCAAGGTCTCCACTGCAACCATGCGACGGACGATGACGTTACGCCGTGCCATGCGGTTGACTGCAACCGCAAGCACCACTGTGAGCGCTACAGGCAGTCCTTCTGGAATCGCGGAGACTGCAAGGGCCACCGATTGAACGAAGACCTGTGCCGGATCCATGCCTCTTCTGACCTCGATGGCGATTATCAGAAGCACAGCGATCAAGACTGCCTTCGCTATATTACCGGAGAACACCTCCATTCTCCGGGTAAGAGGCGGCTTTGCAGACTCCACATCTGTAAGGGTTTCAGCCAGCCTTCCAAGCTCGGTCTCTATGCCGGTCGCCACCACCACTCCTTTGCCACGCCCACGCGTCACGATGGTCCCAGCAAAGGCCATGTTGACACGATCGCCCAGAGCAGCATTCCATTTCAGCACAGCAGATGCATCTTTTGATACAGGGGCTGACTCTCCTGTGAGCAGGGACTCATCCACGTTGAGCGCGTGCGTCTCAATGAGACGGAGATCCGCAGGCACCTTCATGCCCTCCTCCAGGAGGACTATGTCCCCAGGCACACACTCCTCTGCATCCACCTCGAAGCTCTCGCCCTCTCTGACAACACGTGCGTACGTCCTGACAAGATTTCTAAGAGACTCAAGATTCCGCTCAGCTGAGTACTCCTGAGCCGTGCCGATGACTGCATTTATCAGAAGCACAGCCAGGATGAAGAAGGCATCCGTATGCCTCTCCAGGAAGAAAGATACCACTGCTGCTACCAGGAGCACGTAAATGAGAGGGCTCAGAAACTGCCGCAGAAATAGCGACCATATACCCAGAGGTTTCGCTCTTGGAAGCGTGTTTCTGCCAAAGCGCTCTAGTCGCTCAGCTGCCTCCTTTTGGCTGAGACCTGTTGCAGAAGTGTTCAGCTCATGCAGTACATCCTCTGTATGTCTGGAATGTGGTTGCAGCTCTGCTATCTGAAAACCCCCACACCATTCTGCATGCGATACATATTGTACAGGAAAGCCACGCCGAAACAGGATTGGAGGTCCTGTATGGCGGGAATATCCCGGTAACAGTATTTTAATGGCATTCTGATATTAAATAATTGTCTGTAAGTAAAATGATGGCCTACCACACTCCTGTACTTACATATCATCACTGTGCTCATCAATATGTGATGCCGCAGCACAGTTGTTATCACAGATCACAGGACGCTCTTATACACATCATCACTGTGCTCATCAATATGTGATGCCGCAGGATTTGTGAACGGTCATTTCGCTGACATACAATTCAGCCCAGTCATCGCAGCGGCCAGATATCACATACAAAATACACACCATTGCAGAGGTCTCCATGAGTGGCAAACTCCGCCTGCCATAGATCCGAGCAGGGATTAAGTATCTCCACCATATCCAAAAGCAGCAAGCAACAGATCTCTGAATTCAGCCCTTATTCGGACAGGTCCATAGACCCACCAAAAGATTAATACGTTAAAGATATCTGACGTCTGTGCAGTAGTTGGCCAGCATGGTCCGCAACAGGGAAGTATTTTGGTGGAGAGCACATGCGATACGATCACAACATCGCCATAGCATTGCGGTAATACTGATTTGCTGATATCTGACGTGCAGGACCCTGCTGATGTGCTGTCGAGGGAACCCCATAGCGTAGAGTGGTGTAGATACGCCTACGGGCGTGCTGGGCAGCAGGCCCAGACAGAACCCCAGCCATGTGCTGGAAAAGGAGGAAAAAAGGAGGATGCTTGCAGAACTGGAAGAGAAGAAGGCCAAGCTCAAACAGGAGTCGCTTATCTTCAAGGAAAGACGCAGCCAGCTGAACGCGGAGGCCAGCAGGTGGGCTGCGAAGCGGAACGAGCTGAACAAGGAGACCAAGGAGCTCATAGAGAAGGCACAGGAGCTCAAGAAGCTTCGCGACGAGTACAACACCAAGGTCGCGGAGTCAAAGAGGCTTCGCGATGAGCTCAACGAGAAGACGAACCAGATCTATGCGAAGATCGACGAGATCAGGAAGAAGTACAATCTCTCAGGAGACAGATCGATCCGCGAGCTTCGCAGGGAGATAGACCATCTGGAGTTCAGGCAGCAGACCGAGGTGCTCAGCCCGGATAAGGAGAAGCAGCTCGTCGAGAGGATCGCGATGCTCCACAACGAGTTCAAGCTCCGCAAGGAGCAGCTCGAGAAGAACGAGGAGCTGAAGAAGCTGCTTGAGGAGGCGCAGGCGCTGCGCGAGCAGGCCTCGAAGCATCACGAGGACGTCACCAGATACGCTGAGCTGGCCCAGGAGTATCACGACAAGATGATTGCCACGTTCAAAGAGGCGGATCAGAAGCGGGCCGAGGCAGATGCTGCACACCGCGAGTTCATAAAGGCTCAGGAGGCGGCGGATGAGCAGCACAGAGAGTTCATAAGGACACAGAGGGAGATCCGCGATTTTGATAAGATCATCATGGGCCTCAAGAAGAAGAGCCGCGATGCCAGAGAGGATCGCGCAAAGGAAGCTGCAAAGCGCGAGGCCGAGGAGATCCTGAATCAGTTCAAGAAGGGAGAGAAGCTGGATACAACAGCCCTGCTGAGGCTCCAGCGCGCTGGCCTGGTATGAGCGGCGAGGCGGGATCTGCCCGCCCTCAATGTTAATATTCTGCAGCAGGCTGTCTCATGAGTCTGCTTTGCTGATGCACATGTTTATATTGAAGTGATCCTTTCCGCCCTCTTCTTGTGGTGCAGGAAGAGCCTCATTCCCCATTCTCTGGCCCCAGGACCTGTGCATATCAGGTCATGACCGATATCATAGCCACCATCGAGCCTGAAGAGTCCGAGGGAGAGGGAGGAGTCGATGACTGTAAACGCTGCTCTGACCTCAGCATCGAGCCTGTAGAGCTCAAAGTTATCCTTTCTGAGAATATCCTTCAGGATATCCCTGTATTCTCTCGCAACGATCTCAACAATGGGAGCTGTGAGAACAAGCTCCACATGCGCACCGTTCTTCACAGCAGTATCTATCGCTGTGGGATACTCTGGAATTATGATGGGCGATACCCCATATATGCTTCTTGATGAGATGAGCTGTGATACGAATATCTGCTGCGTCCTGAGTATCGCGGCCGGGTCTCCACTGACTATCTCACCATCCCTTAGAAGACCTATGTCCACAAGGAGATCATCCGGAATCGCGCTGATGTCATGGGTCCTCCAGAAATCCTTGTGTTTCTCCAGCACAACAATCGCGCTTAAAAGCCTGCTCAGCATCAACGCCTGAATGCGACCCGTGTTTGTGAGCGTGTATCCCCTGAGGCCCCTGACGACTGTCCCGGACTCGATCATATCCTTGACTGCATGCAGTATCGTCGATGCTCTTGTTCCCAGCAGCCTCTCGAGATCTCCTGCGGTCAGCTCTCCATCCTTGAGCGAGAGAAGGACCTTGGTACGTATTGCGGATCTGGTGAATCCCTTGAGCAGATCCTCTGCAAGATCGAAGTCATCGCATACCGTCATGCCGAACCCCTTAGAATGCCGAGTCAGAGTTTAGAATCCCTGTATTAATATGTAGCCTGCATTTCAAAAGTCAGCGGGCTTCTCGCACACGTGAATGTATCTCGTCAGGCTCCTGTGGACCCTGTCGCTGTGGAGCTCCACTATTCGAAACTCCTTCGATCTCAGCAGCTCCTCTGCAGGTCTGTCTGTGACGATCACCGCACGCCTTCCGGCCTTTAGAACCCTGAACATCTCCTCGAAGCTTCTGGAGAGGATCTCATCCTTCGATCTCGCTTTTATCACCGCGGATCTGCCGTATGGTGTATCAGAGACTATTGCGTCCACAGAAGCGTCTTTAAATGGAAGGCATCTCGCATCCCCGAGTATCAGATCCGCATCCAGCCCCTCCAGGTTCGCCCTGGCACCCCTGTTCAGCTTCTCCTGCACATCCACGCCCGCGCCCCTGACTCCTATTAGGCAGGCCTCGACCAGAATCCCACCTGTCCCAGAAAAGGGATCGAGCAGCAGCTCTCCAGGTCTGACCATCGTGATGTTGACCAGGGCCCTCGCCATCCTCGGCATAAGAACTCCGGGATAGAAGAAGGGCTTCAGATGCGGCCTGCGCCTCTCAAATCCACCCCTGTCAGGCCTCGCAACCTCGTATCCGAACACAACCTTGCTGCGGGATATGATCGCGCGGATGTCCATCTCCGGGTTCTCGAGATCTGCTCTGTAACCCATTGAGTGGAGCACCCTTCCAGCCATTCGCTCGAGATCGTGGCTTTTGACGAATCCTTCTCCGAGACGGCTGGCCCTCATCCTGTATCTCAGCCTTGGGAGATCGAGCGAGCGGAGTGCCTTCTCAATGTTTTCGGGGCTGGCATCGCATACCTTGAGAACCTCAAGAATCCTGTGGGTCATCGCGAGCCTCTGCTCCAGGATTCTCAAGTCAAGATCATCCGCCTCCACAAGCAGACAGCGATCTACTTCAGCCACCTCTCTGAAGTATGCAGCATGGATTCTGAGGAGCGAAAGCACCTCACTCCTCGGTACCGTCGGATGCTCTCCGGAGAGCTCGAAGGCGTAGAGCTTTGCCATACCCGGGAGGTGATCGCTTCTCATCAACTATCTCAGATACCCGTTCACGTTCCTGTAATCGAACGAATCGTCATCCAGAACGTTCTCCAGGAAGTTGAAGAGCGTCCTCCTGACGTCATATGAGAGGAGCGGGTACCAGGTGGGACTGGCCACGACAACAGCTCTGAACGCGAAGAACGGAGCTATGACATCGAGAACCTCCTCATCGCCTGTCCTATCCAGATACCTCTCGAAGAAGATCTCGAAGAGATCCCTGAGACCTCCTGCAAGCCTCATCTCCTTCTGGACGGAATAAAATATGTAGTTCATCGACATCGCGCTCAGGTCGTCCGCGGCCTCGCCCCACTCACCCCTGCTCCTGTCAAGCACAGAGAAATCGCTGCCCTCCCTGAACATCACGTTCCACGGATGGAAATCGCCGTGGACCTGGCAGAGCCTGTGGGTCATTGACCTCAGCTTCCATCGCCACTCCACACACCGCTTCTCGATCTCGCAGAGCTCGCCGCGCTCGAGGAACTCAGGCGCATCCGGATAATCGTCAAGAATGCCCATGATACCCTCTCCATGGCCGATCGTGTCCCTGATCCTGCGCCTGTAGAGCGGCGGGCAGCTGTGCTTCACGCTGTGTATCTCAGCAAGATACTCCGCGAGCGCAGCAGCTCTCGCTCTGTCAAGCTCTGTAGCCCCGCTCTCCTTGACCCGCTCAAGATCGAAGAAGTACTCCCTCCCCTCGATCCTCTCCATCACAAGGAAGAACTCCTGTGCATCGCCGCAGGATCTCATATCCCCGGAGGGTGTGAAGTACCCGACATCTATCGATCTTACATGCTTTGGAAGCTTGTTGAACGTCGAGTGCTGCCAGAGCATGACCTGCGCCCTGTCTGAGAAATGATCGTGCCCAAAGCCGTGCTGCACCCGCATGGTCGAGAGAACAAGATACTCCTTCCTGCCATCGAGAAAATACTCGATCAGCAGCGGGCTGCCGTAACCAAAGCCCTTCACGTCCCCTGTGGTCGGGATGGTCTCACCCATCTTTCTTATGGATGTGAACCTGGCACCATCCCCGAATATGCTCTTCAGGTATCTCTCAATGCTATCCCTGCTTATGTCCATGTTCACGTCCCCATCTGCCAGCTGTGCAGGTACCTGTCCTGCTCTGGAGTCAGCCTCTCGATCTCTATCCCCATCGCCTTCAGCTTGAGCTCTGCCACCCTCCTGTCTATCTCCACAGGTACCGGATACACCTTCCGCTCAAGCCTCCTTCCGTTCTCGACTATGTATCTCACTGAAAGCGCCTGATTTGCGAAAGACATGTCCATTACCTCGGGAGGATGGCCGTATGCAGCTGCCAGGTTGATCAGTCTCCCCTCAGCGAGCAGGTATATCCTGCGTCCGTCAGGCATGACGTACTCCTTAACGTTTGGCTGAATCTCGTCAGTGGAGACGGCCATGCTCTCCAGTCCGGGGATGTCGATCTCCACGTTGAAATGCCCGCTGTTCGCAAGTATCACCTGATCTTTCATCAGCTCGAAGTGCTCATTTCTTATCACATTTATATCGCCTGTGAGCGTCACGAAGAGGTCACCAAGCGGCGCTGCGGATCGCATCG
This sequence comes from Methanothrix thermoacetophila PT, assembly GCF_000014945.1. Classification (NCBI taxonomy): domain Archaea; kingdom Methanobacteriati; phylum Methanobacteriota; class Methanomicrobia; order Methanotrichales; family Methanotrichaceae; genus Methanothrix; species Methanothrix thermoacetophila. The sequence continues at coordinate 1,088,770 of NC_008553.1, read as the reverse complement.
ACATCACCCTGTAGCCGTCCATCGCAGCCTCAAGTGCCTTCCTCGGCTCGGTCTCCACGACGATCACGTTTGCTCCCAATCCCTTGGCACGCATCGCGAACCCGCGGCCACACCAGCCATAGCCTGCGACAACCACGGTCTTTCCGGCGAAGAGGAAGTTCGTCGCGTTCATTATCCCGTGCAACGTCGACTGCCCTGTACCATATCTGTTGTCGAACATCATCTTCGTCTCGGCATCGTTCACAGCTATCACAGGATATGCCAGAGCGCCGTCATCTGCCATGGCCCTGAGCCTCATGACCCCTGTCGTGGTCTCCTCGCATCCCCCAAGTATCTCGGGGATGAGCTCGCGATGGCTCTTGTGGACAACTGCTATCGTGTCAGCTCCATCATCGAGCGTCACGTTCGGGCGGAGCTCCAGAGCGCGCTCTATGCACTCATAGTACTCACTCTCGTTCTCGCCGCGGAATGCGTACACATGTATGCCACGGGATGCAAGAGCAGCTGCGACATCATCCTGGGTGCTCAGCGGGTTCGATCCCGTGAGAGCGATCTCCGCGCCCCCTGCTCGCAGCGCCTCTATCAGATTGGCGGTCTCTACCGTCACATGCAGGCATGCGACTATCCTTATGCCCTCAAGAGGTCTCTCCCTCTCGAACTCCTCCTTTATGAGCTGGAGCACCGGCATGTGCCTCCTCGCCCACTCTATCCTTCGCGCACCGGCGTCCGCGAGCGTGATATCCTTCACGATGCTCTTCTCCAATCTATCACCCATCTCCTGAACGCGAGCTGGCCTAAATGCTTTATCTATCGGCTCAGGCCAAGTGTTATATCACTGCAGCTTTCACTCACCAGCCATTATGACGTTTGACATATTTCCCGCTGTGGACCTGCGCGGCGGAAGATGCGTCCAGCTCGTCCAGGGCGTGCCTGGCAGCGAGGTTGTGTCCCTGGACGATCCGCTGGTTCAGGCGGTCCGATGGGCGGATATGGGCGCTGATCATCTTCACATAATAGATCTGGACGGCGCGATAGAGGGCACCAGGCTGAACGCGCCGATACTCAGGAGAATCGTCGGAGAGCTGGAGGTCTTCGTCCAGGTCGGTGGGGGGATACGGAGCCGCTCAGATGTTGCAGAGGTCCTGGATACAGGCGTGGATCGCGTCATACTGGGCACGATGGCCCTCAGGGATCCTCCAGTCGTGAAGGAGCTCGCAGAGGAGTACGGACCAGATCGCATCATGGTTGCCCTTGATGTGAGAGATGGGCGCGTTACATCAGAGGGCTGGCAGAGGACGCTGGAGTTTGATGCGATCGAGCTTGGCATCGTCTTCGAGAGCTTCGGGGCAGGCTCGATACTCTTCACTAACATAGATACAGAGGGTCAGCAGCGTGGTGTCGATCCCGAACCTACAAGAGAGCTGGTCGAGGCAGTTAGCATACCGGTCATCGCAGCAGGTGGTGTCAGCTCTCTTGATGATATAAAGCTTCTCAGCGATGCGGGTGCGGCAGGAGCTGTGATAGGGACCGCAATATATACCGGCACTCTCAATCTGAGAGAGGCTCTGGAGCTTGCAAAGACGCTTTGAGGTGTGGCCCATGGAGCTGGGAGACAGAGTGGCTGTAATAAAGGGTGGTATGAGGTACGAGGGGATACTGATGCCCTCGCGCAGCGATCACGTCGTGATAAAGCTCAGCAACGGCTACAACATCGGGCTCGTTCCTGACAGTATAGAGGTCCTGGAAAGGGCGCAGAAGCATGAGAAGCAGCCTGAGCAAATCCGGATGCGCGAGGATCTGCCGCTCGTCACAATAATCTCAACAGGAGGCACGATAGCCAGCAAGGTCGATTACAGGACCGGAGCTGTGACGAGCCAGTTCTCTGCTGAGGAGATCATCTCAGCGATACCGGAGCTTGGAGATATCGCGCGCTATCACGCAAGGGTTCTCTACACAATCCTCAGCGAGAACATGCGCGCGGAGTACTGGATCGAGCTCGCAAGAGCTGTCGCTGAGGAGATACAAAACGGTGCGGAGGGCGTGGTGATAACCCACGGAACGGACACGATGACGTATACGGCAGCGGCTCTTTCATTCATGCTCAGGACTCCGGTGCCAGTGGTGCTCGTCGGCTCGCAGAGGAGCTCGGACAGGCCGAGCAGCGATGCGGCGATGAACGCGATCTGCGCTTCGACTGTTGCAGTAAGCGATATCGCAGAGGTCTGTGTTGTGATGCACGGAAGCACCAGCGATGATTACTGTTTGATCCATAGGGGCACCAGGGTCCGCAAGATGCATACCTCGAGAAGGGACGCGTTCCAGTCCATCAACCATCCGCCGATCGGGAGGGTCGATTACACCACACGAAGGATTGAGATATTCTCGGATTACAGAAAGCGTGGAGAGTGTGAGCTCCAGCTCTTCGACAGGCTCGAGCCGAGATGCGCCCTTATAAAGTACTTCCCCGGCGCTGATCCAGAGATATTCAATCACCTCATAGAATTGGGCTACAGGGGGATAGTCATCGAGGGCACGGGTCTTGGGCATGTGGCCACCGACTGGATACCGTTCATAAAAAAGGCCACGGATAATGGCATACCCGTGGTTGTGGCGTCCCAGTGCCTCCGCGGGAGGATTTGCGACAGGGTCTACGATACGGGCAGGGACATGCTGGCAGCGGGAGCAATTGAGGCAGAGGACATGCTCCCTGAGGTGGCCTTGGTCAAGCTCATGTGGCTCCTCGCGAACGCCTCGAGTCTAGATGAGGCGAGGGATATGATATCTAAACCCCTGGCAGGAGAGATCTCGGGATCCACGTCGATGGACGTGTGATAGAGAGCAGGTAGGCGAGTCTTAAAGCAGGAGGGGAGGGTGTCTACGCCTGGTCGGGCTGCAGGGAATGGCTAGGAGAGACGCGGAGATCGGCTCCTCTGTATCTGTTGCATCTCTCCTAAAGATCCAGTCTTGCCGATTTTTACAGTCCGCTCACCTTCTTTTGTATGCGATACAGCTCTCCATGAACCTCTCCAGGGGGAATGAGGCGAAGTGCGCGTGGAGGTATCCGCCGAGGGTCATGTGCTCGATCAAACCGTCCATGCCGTTTTCAATTCCCCTACCGCGCCTGAGCCTGTATGCGAACTTTGCGTCCCTGTCGCACTCCATTCTCGAGTAGTGAAACTCGTGCCCTCTTATCACACTGCCCTTTTGGGAGAATGGATTGTCTCTCACGACTTCAGCCTCGACGTATCCCAGAGCCTGGAGACGTTTGGTCATCATAGTCGAGGCTGGAAGGACCCCTGTCATCTTATAGCTCCTGTCCTCCACGACCAGATGCTCCCCAAGATACATGAGACCCCCACACTCTCCGTAGATCGGCATGCCATCAGATGCAGCCTCTCTAATCTGAGGAATGCACCTTCCAGCTTCAAGTGCGGTCGCGTGTAGCTCGGGGTATCCACCACCTATGTAGATGCCATCAACATCTGGAAGCGCATCCCGAATGGGACTGAACGGTATTATCTCCGCGCCAGTACTCCTCAGGCGATCGATGTTATCCTGGTAATAGAAGCAGAACGCCTCATCGAGGGCGATCGCGATGCGCACGCAGCTCTCCACGCTTCCTGTGCTCTCCCTCTCTGGCACATCGACCGGAAGCGCGCAAGCCTCGAGCAGCTCATCCAGCAGGACGTTCTCCTCAACGAGATCCGCAAGCGCATTCACATCATGATCTATCTCGAAGCCCATTGCCAGGCCTAGGTGCCTGCTCGGGAGCGAGATGCTCCTCCTCCTCGGAAGTGCTCCGAATATCCTGAAATTTATGGACTCTCTGAGCGCTTCCAAATGTCGCTCGCTCCCGACCTGGTTCAGTATGACCCCGATGATATTCACAGAGGGATCGAATGACCTGAAGCCGTGTATCAGGGCAGCTGCAGATCTTGACATGCCGTGCACGTTAACCACAAGCACCACAGGAATGGAGAGAACTTTTGCAACATGCGCGGTGCTGGCCTCTTCGCCACCACCGATCCCATCGTATAGCCCCATCACCCCCTCAACCACCGCGACGTCTGCGCCTCTTATCGCGGAGAGGAACGACCGTCTCACTCCATCTTCACCCATCATGAACGTATCCAGGTTGCGAGAGTGCCGGCCGCATATTGCAGTGTGGTGTGTCGGGTCTATGAAATCAGGCCCTACCTTGAAGGGCTGTACTGTCATTCCTCTTCTTCTCAAAGCTGCCATCAGTCCCAGAGTGACAGTGGTTTTGCCTACCCCGCTGTGGGTTCCTGCGATAATAAATGCAGGCATCATGAACTCTTGTATGCACCATCTGATGAAAAACCTCGTGCCCCTCAGGCTGATCGGAGGGATGTGAGAGGCTTCCTGCAAATCCCTCTGATATAAACTCTGTCAAGTCTGCTGCGGTGTGCATGTATTTTGAAGACGAGGTTTGGAGGCGATCTCATATGCATGCTGCCAGCTCGCCCTGCATTCGGATCATTCGAATCCGGAAACGAAACTCCTGATGCAGTATCTCAGATCCTGATGATACCCGCCTTCGAGAACAGCGAACCTGCGCCCGCCGCATCTCTCCTCAGATGCATCTCTTATCAGGGAACCGATCTTCCTGTAGTCGTCTATATCGAGCATACCGCCCCAGTCCAGACGATATGTGTCAAAGCCCGCTGACACGCCTATGATATCGTACTCGTGGAATTCGAGCGCGTTTTTCACCTGCTCGATATATCCGATGCTATCGAGATTTATGTAATCGAAGTTAATGTCGATGGCGCCGATGTTGACAACGCTCACATCCGGATCCCATCGAAATATGCTCACAGTGCCGTCTCCGAAATGCAGGTCGATGTCCAGGATAAGGACCCTTCGGACATGAGGCCTGATGGCCTTCACAGCCACAGCGATGTTGTTGAAGAAGCACATGCCCCATGAGTGATCAGAGGATGCATGATGTCCTGGCGGGCGGATCAGCCCGAAGGCCGGCTCTCTCAGTGCGATCCTCGCGGCTGCAACAGCGCCACCAGCTGCAAGGGCTGCAGCCCCGTAGAGCCCTCGCATTCTGACGCGCTCAATATGCCCTGAGGTATGGACCGATGCGATCTCCTCCTGGCTCGCTGGAGCTGGCTCGAAAAACTCGTAGCCAGAGAGCTCCTGGGCTGTAAGCCTGACTCTGTCAGGATTCTCAACAGGATTTGTGGGATACCGCTTCTCAAAGCCCCTGCTGTATACGACAATCATCTCTTCCCGGTGTACCTCGAAGCTCACATCTGCGAGATCAAAAGCATGCATTATGTGCCGTATCTGTGAATGCGAATACCTGAAAGGCAGCTCACCTGATCGGGGCCACAACTGGACTGCAGACTGCGTCGGAATCCCGCTCAGGCGCATGGTAGCGTCAGCGGTGGATTCTCGCCAACCTCTATCTCCTCACGTATATTGACCTCGCCTATGTAGAGGCCACCCATGAGCATGTTGGTTGTTTTGTCTGTTTTGTTGACAAACCGCGCCCCTATCCTGGCAGTGCCATGGAGATATGAGTTGATCTGGTAGAGCGAGACGTTCTCGCTCTGATATATGGTGGTGTCCTTGACCAGATCTTTTATGGATGAGTAGCTCTCTGAGACCACGCTACCGACATCGTAGTTCTTCGCGCAGAGCGCGTTCTTCAGATCGCTCTCAGACGGACCCTCTGAATACGGATGGTATTCAAAGTAACCCCATTCGTTGAAATACATCTCGCTCTCATCTGATGTATTGCTGCTCCAGAAGTCGATTGTTTGTCTTCTGGAGACGGTCCCGCTGCCCCGCGTACCGACAACAAGCTTCTGCCCCTTGAACCCGTAGTCAGTCTCGTATATCTTTGTCTCGTCCATATAGCCGTTGACAAACAGATACGAGTGCTGGGTCAGGGTGCGGTTGCCTCCACCGGATGCGGGGCCCACACTGAGGCATATCAGGACTAAGACGAGCACATAAACCAGGACTGGGAAATGCCTCATGCCAGCTTCCCCTTTCGGATTCCGTGAGAGTGACATGCAATCCACAGCATCTTCTCGATCTCCGCGAATAGATACTTTGCGGTCCACCTCATAGAGATGTTCAAATGAGAGCTGAGAGCTTAAGCCGGAAATTTGAGTATTACTGCTTTTGGATGAGACCTGGTCCAAACAAGAGATGATTTAAGAAATCTGTGTTTAAGAAATCTGTGGCTCGCTGCTTTCGGATGGCGGAGGTGCTCAATCCTCATTCGAACATACCCCCTCATATCCACGCATGTTGAACCGAAATTGATTTATGTAGACTAATGAAAGCACTGCTGATGCGGAGAGGCCGCACTGGGGGTCGTATGTTGAAGCCATATAGCTTGATAGTGGTTCTGCTGGTGCTCTCGCTCTCAGCGATGGGGGCAGAGCACTCTGTTGGCGCTGGAAAAGACGACTGGTGGGTATCGTATCCGGAGGATAATACCAATGCAGGTGGCTCTGTGAATCATCCAGAGTGGGTTCTGAATGCTCTAAAGGATAAACCGGTTCTGATTTTCGTGCACCTGAACTGCGATTACTGTGCGCCACAGAAGGAGGCTGTTGATAGCGTGATGCAGGATTACGCCGGAGACGTGACGTTCTTCGATCTCTCCGGGGATTCCGATGCGCGTGCTGCTGATGTCCTGGTTTATGATCCGGACGGCGGGAAGGCACTCGTGCCACTCACTGTGGTGGTCACCCTCGTGAACGACAACGGTGATGTGAGGGTTGGATGGCACAGCTCTGAGGACATCACTGGGGAAGACTGGATCAGGTCTTACCTGGACGACGCGATTGATCTGTACAATGAAAACAGAGATGGCTGGGCTGGAGCTTGATGCGCTCGGTTCATTTTTTGGCAATCCTGCTGGTCTGCTCTTCATTTGCTGCAGAGGCTGCCGTGGAGAGCACCCAGGGACCTTCTCTTCTGTACATCACAAACATAGAGAGCCCGATATGCAGGGAATGTGAGGAGGTCCTCTCCACACAGACAGCTGAGATAGCAAGGCTCGCGGCAGAGCATCCTGATGTGGAGATCTTCTCGATAAACATACGGAAGAATCCATACTCAGAGAACGGCAGCTCTCTGGCCCTCTCGTGGTGGGGGGTTAACGTGACATGGCCCTGGGTGGAAGACTTCCAGCCGTATCCTGCTGCAGGACGGTACATGGACTACTGGTCCTCGGGCACGGGCTTCTCAAACCCGACGATAATAGTATTAAATTCAGATGGAGATGTGGTCAAGGTCTATCGCGTTTACCAGATAGGCAGGGGGCTGATAGATGGCATCCAGAGCTCTGATAAACTATATGCAGATCTGAGGAGCGCCGATGAAAGGAGCTCAGGCTGGCTCTCGTCCTCACGCGCCGGGACCTCTGCCATTGGCATGTTCGCGCTCGGGATGATGACATCGCTCTCGCCATGCTCTGTGGCGCTCCTCGCGGCGCTCTTCTCATACATCATCTCCAGAAGGAGGCGTGACACTGCAGATGGTTACAGAGAGGGGCTGGCGATCGGGATCGCATTCACAATCGGCATGGCAGCGGTGTTTTTTGTCATCGGGCTCTTCGTATCCCAGCTCGGCATATTCATGCGCAGCTCCAGGCTCTTCGATCTCGCCGCCGGATTGCTGCTGGTTGTGCTGGGTGTGAACAGCATCATCCCCCTGAGCGAGTTTGTGGGCCCGATCTTCAGCTTCCGGAGATCTGAAAAGAGCTATCTAGAGCGCCTGATCAACGTATCGCTAAAAATATTCGAGCGCTCTTCGACCCTGGGCGCGTTCTTCCTCGGCGCGTTCTTCTCTCTGGGCTGGGCTCCATGCGCGATATCGCTCGTGTTTCCTGTGATAATCTGGCTCATCTCACAGGACATCTCGCCCCTGGGCGGCGGGATCATGCTGTTCGTCTTCGGTCTCGGACATGGTGTGCCGGTGATACCGATGGCAGCACTCTCAAGGTCTGCAGCTGCAAGAATAGCCGACAGATACATATCGGCGGGCAGCTACATTACCAAGATCTTCGGGATTCTTGTTATAACACTCGGAGTGCTCTTCGCGGCGAGATACTTCGGATATGCGCTGTGGTGATCGAGCTTGAAAATCGCGCACGTTCTTTTTTCACGATGTCACGCAAACGTCAGCACTCACCCGCCTCGACACTCCTTGCGAGATAGCGCTCCTGATGAGCTCATCACAGCGAGTCTCTCGACCGATGCTCCGAGACCACCCTGGCGATCTGAACGAACTCATCGACCCCAAGATCCTCCGGCCTCGCATCGAGTATTGAGGGGTCGAGATCGAGCATCACATCATCAGCAACGCCTATCGACGCCAGCGCGTTTTTGACCTTCTTTCTCCTCTTGGTGAAGAGATCCCTGCTTATCGATGAGAAGATCAATTCGTCGACCAACTCCCTGTCTCTCCTCGGCCGGAGTCTGACAACAGATGAGCTGACATGCGGCATCGGCCTGAACGCGGATCTCGGCACGGTTTCAAGAACCTCGACATCAGCGTAGTATGAGACATTCACGCTCAGCCGTCCATACTCCCTGCTGCCGGGAGAGGCGAGCATCCTCTCCACAAACTCTCTCTGGTACATCAGCACCATGAGATCGAAGGGGTTCCTGAGCAGCCTCAGCGTTATCTTTGTCGAGATGTGGTAGGGGAGATTTGATACGACCTTGTTGTACTCCGGCAGATCTACACGGAGCGCATCACCCTGGATCACCTCGACGTTTGGGAAGCTTTCCTCCACATAGCGGGCGAGCTCAGGATCCGCCTCTATAGCGTAAACCCTGCCCGCCCTGGCGGCCAAAAACTCCGTCAGACTCCCCTTCCCGGGGCCGATCTCCAGTATTCTATCCGAGGGAGAGATCTCAGCGTAGCCGGCTATCCTCTCCGCGATCCCTCTGTCCGTTAGAAAATGCTGCCCGGATTTCATGTGAAACACCAAGGAGACCCTACTCATTTAAGGGATGACCAGCTCCCCCGGAACCGGTCTCTGCACCCTGTGTTCATGGCCTTCTGCGGGTTTCGGCAGGCCTCGGCTCCTTCGGCTCTGCTGTGAACACCCTGTACTTGATCCGGTCGTCCATGAGCTCCTCCTCGATGCGCTTCGCGATGAGCTTTTCAGGGTTGTGCAGACCCTTCACCCTCTCAGAGAGATCTTTAAAGCTCCTGAAAGGGCCCTTTTTCCTCTCATTGAGTATGGCCCACATCAGCTTCTTCCCTATACCCGGGAGTAACTCGAGACCGTGCATTCTTGTTGTTATCGGTCCAGCCTCGTTGAAGTACCTGATGAACCTGTCCTCGTTATCGAGCACTATCTTCTGTATCTCATACCCGAGCTCGAGCTTGGCGCTGTTTGTGAGATCGCCGTAGGTGATCCTCCTGTTCACGCGCTCGATCACATCGCGTGCTGTCAGGTTCACCCGCTGCCCGACAGTCGGAACCACCCCCTCCTTTGGGGTCATCTCCATCAGAACGAAGTTTCCCTCGCCCACTGCCTGAACAAGCGGACGCTTCTGGTAGCTTGTTATGGCCTCCGAAACGTGCCCGTAGGGGAGATAGTCAAGTATCCGGGCTACTGTTTCCCTCCTTGGAGGCCTGCTATCGGGCAAGAGAGACTTACCCCCTGCGCACTATATCCAGAATCGCGTCCAGCTCTTCCTCTGTCAGCGAGAACTTCTCCTTCGCATAGATTGCCCTGAGCTCGTCCCTGGTCATGGGCCTGAGGTCCGCTATCTTCACAGCTATCTCGGGGGTAACCTTCTCAAGAGCCAGGAGAGCTTCCACAAGCTGCCTGCTCTCCTCAGGCGTGCTGTGGGAGAAGAGCTCTGCATGGCGCATGGCCCGCCTGAGCTCATATCCGAGCTCCTCGGCCTCGCCCGACCTTCTCTCCCGGATCTCTTTGAGAAGCGCATTCACCTCTGCTATCGTGAGCAGTTCATCTTTCAGAACGTTCTTGACTATCATCTTCTACTTCTGAGCAACCAGGTGCTCGGGTAAGGCTATAACGAGCTTCTTTGCGCTCTGATCCGGGACCTCCAGCACGTAAGCTCTTCCTCTCCTGCCCACCACAGTTCCGGTCCTGCCATGAAACTTCGGGTGTGGCATCCCTTTATGAATGCTGGGATCGATTATTATGTGAACCTTCTCACCAACGGCGAAATCCTGTATCGCCCTGACTACAGGAGAGATTCCCCTCTCCCTGACGCTCTTCTTGAGCTTATCCCTGGTGTTCTTACGAAATCCGTGTGATTTTGGCATTAGGCACTCCACCTACATCTATTACATCCAGCTCCACGACCCTGGCGTCTGATTCTAGAAGCTCCGCAAGGCTGGGCCTGGTCCTGCCAGCATCCCCTGATATCAGCTCTTTAACGTAGAGCCCGCTATCGCAGCGGACGGTTATCCTTGCCGTTCTGCCGCTGAACTCCTCCAGCTCGGCGCTATGCACCGCCCTCCTGCGGACCTTATCCGCCCTTCTGTGAGAGACGCGAGTTGGCGTACGCTGTTCTACAAAACCTATCAATCTGGACAGGGCGGATTTAAGCTTTTCTTCCTCCACTGGTACGGAGAACTCGATTAGAGCCTCGTAGGTCTTCTCGAACCTCTCATTCTTCACCATCTCGACCATGGATTTGTCAACGAAAATGAGATCGCTGACCTCTACCTTGCCACTGCAACGTCTGTTTATCTCGTCCCTCAGCGCGTTCAGATCAAGATCTCTTCTGCGTGGACGCACGACCTCGACCACAAAGGGCCGGCCGCTGCCAAGCATCCTGGCATCTATGTCCTCTCTCCCAGCGCCATGGAAAACCGTGTCCTCAGCGTCCGCCGCCTCCACGATCGGGCCCCTTATGAGCTCATCCACAGACTCCTGGTACATTCGCCCTGTGTTGCCGCATCTCTCGCAGCCCCTTCCGCCACAGACCCTACACGGCCATCTCGTCTGCGGAAATCCGCGCTGAAGCTTCCTGTACCTCCCGTAGATGTAAAGCGGCTGGATCTGTATTTCGACGTGCCCGTCTGAGAGATGAAGATGCACAACAACCTCAGGATTGTTGAGATCTGGTTGCTTCCCGCTCTTCAATGCTATGAGCTTCCCCACTTCGCGGTTGATCTCTGACTTCATGGGCTCTGCATGCCTGGAGCAACCATCCGCGAGCAGGAGCTCCTCATTCTCAGCAAGAAGACCGCTCATGAATGTGCCGACCAGAAACCTGCTGCACTCTATTCCTTTAAGCTCATCCACAGCCCTGTCTGCGAGCTCCTCCAGGCGCTCCGGATACATCTGACCAAGACACACCCAGCAGTTCTCATCGTCGCCCTCGACCCCCAGCCTGAGCCTGGCCTGCCTGCAGGACGGTGCGAGTGCGCGCAGCATCTCCCTGGACTCATCAGAAGCTTGGAGATCTGCACTCATGACCATGAGCGTTTTTATCGATCGCCCGCGCTCGCTGTTTGTCATGCCTGTCCCAAGCATGGCGAACTGCCTGCCAAAACAGCTGTCGCATATCGGGCCGAGCCGGAGGATTCTCACGGCAGTCGAGATGAGATCGGATGCGATGCAGTTATCGGTTGGATTTTCAGAGGGCATAACACCATCTTTTGTCGGAGAAATTTGTATACGCTGAGGGTGAGATTCGAACTCACGCGGTGCGATGCACCACTGGTTAGCCTGTTCCTTACGGAACCTCAAGACCAGCGCCGTAGGCCACTTGGCTACCTCAGCCCATCACATTTTTCCGGGCAAGAGGGTATTAATATCTACCGCTTATACATCCGTCCATGCTAATTCGCAGTGCATCCATCATTAGAAACGGGTCTCTGCTGAAGAACATCGACATTCTCATCGAGGGGAACCGCATCTCTGAGGTTGGAAGAGATTTGAGGCCGAATGATGATGAGATCATAGATGCAAGAAACATGCTCGCAGTTCCGGGTCTTGTGAACAGCCACACACACCTGGCCATGACGCTTCTCAGGGGATACGCAGATGATATGGAGCTCATTCCCTGGCTTCAGGAGAAGATATGGCCGCTGGAGGCGAGGTTGAAGCCATCTGATGTTCGTGCTGGAGTGAAGCTGGGCTGCCTGGAGCTGATAAGATTCGGCGTGACGTGCTACAATGACATGTACTACTTCATGGATGAGACTGCTGCTGCCACCAGGGAGATGGGGATCAGGGGTGTGCTCTCAGGCGTGCTATTCGATATGCGGCCGGAGTTCATCAATGATGTCGAGCCATTCATAAAAAAATGGAGAGATGACGATCTCATAAAGCCGGCTGTGGGCCCGCATGCTGTCTACACGTGTTCAGAGGAGACGCTTCTCAGGGCAAAGGATATCGCGGAGAGGTATGATGTCAAGATCCACATCCACCTCTCAGAGACCAGGGATGAGGTCGATACATTTGTGAACCAGCGGCACATGAGCCCTGTGGAGTATCTTGAAAACCTTGGGTTTCTCAGCGAGAGAGTGGTGGCAGCGCACTGCGTGTGGCTGACGCCGAGGGACATCAGGATCCTTGCGGAGAGGCATGTGAACGTCGCCCACTGCCCGATAAGCAATCTCAAGCTCGCATCAGGCATCGCTCCGGTCGCGACCCTCATCGAGCATGGGGTGAACGTCTGTCTTGGAACGGATGGAGCTTCGAGCAACAACAACCTGGACATCTTCGAGGAGATGAAGGTTGCAGCCGTGGTCCAGAAGTGCTCTGTCGGGCGTTCAGCGATACTTCCGGCTGATGCTGTCTGGCGGATGGCCACAGAGAATGCATACAAGGCATTCTCCCTTGATATGGGTATAAGGAGAGGGGCCCTCGCGGATCTCGCCCTGATCAACATGAGAAGACCATGGTTCATACCTGTGACATCGATGATCTCACATCTGGTCTACAGCATGTCGGGAGAGGCGAGCTACACGATATGCAACGGAAGGGTGCTCATGAGGGATGGCGTGATCGAGGGTGAAGCTAAGATACTTGATGAAGCCCAGCGCTGCTACGAGAGGCTTATCTCGGAAGAGTAGGTGCAGTTCATGAGGTTCTGGGAGAACACGCCCATGATGCAAGGTATCCCGTGTATGTGAATGATAGAGGGCGTATTTCAGTGAATTTATAACCAATTCCGGCTTTTACCTTATTCCACATGTCCCATGGACCTGTCCGGATAAGAGCCGAGGCCAGAAATTTGGACCTTACTGCTTCTGCATGTCAGAAACACGTAATCCTTATTCAGATAGGTCCGGTCCCATCGGCACCACTTGAATGAACTACCTCAAAGCGGCTTCAGGGTCAAGATTTATCTATCATGGGCGTGATGGGCCTGAGCATGGCTGGTCAAACCCTCTCCGAGAAGATATTCTCAAGGGCCGCGAACAAGGAGGCCAGGGCTGGCGAGTTCGTCATGGCCTCGATAGATTGCGCGATGATACATGACATAACCGGACCCCTTGCTGTCAGGGGCTTCTATGAGATTGCAGGCAAAGGGGCCAGGGTCTGGAATCCCTCCAGGATCGTGATCCTCTTCGATCATCAGGTGCCTGCAGACAGCATAAAGGCAGCTGAGAACCATCAGATGCTGAGGGCATTTGCAAAAGAGCAGGGCATCATAAACTACGATGTGTTTAGCGGAATATGTCATCAGGTCATGCCGGAGAACGGCCATGTGCTTCCAGGACAGCTCATTGTCGGCACTGATTCTCACACATGCACCTACGGCGCGCTGGGTGCATTCGCTACCGGCATTGGCTCAACAGATATGGCCAGCGTCTTCGCCACAGGAAAGCTCTGGTTTATGGTTCCTCAGACCCTCAGGCTTGTGATAGACGGGCGCCTACGTAGGAGAGTCACATCAAAGGATGTGATTCTCAGGATCATCGGCGACATCGGCGCAGATGGTGCGAACTACCTCGCATGCGAGTTCGCCGGATCTGCGGTCGAGAGGATGAGCATCGCAGAGAGAATGACCATGACCAACATGTCGATAGAGATGGGCGCGAAGGCAGGGCTCGTGGAGCCTGACAGGGTGACCATGACATACCTAAAGGAGTGGCTCACAGAGGAGCCGATCAGGGGCGATGAGGACGCAATCTTCGAAGAAAAACACTGGGATGTGAACGATCTCGAACCACAGGTGGCCATGCCACATCGTGTTGATAATGTGGTGCCTGTCAGCAGGCTCCCTCATGTGAAGATTGACCAGATCTTCCTCGGGTCATGCACGAACGGACGATTTGAGGATCTGAAGCTCGCCGCAGAGGTGATGGGTGATGAGCCGGTCGCACGGGGAGTCAGGATGATAGTAATCCCTGCGAGCAGGAAGGAATACATGAGGGCACTCAGGGCAGGACTCATCGAGAAGTTCATGGAGGCGGGCGCGATCGTCGAGTCTCCCTGCTGCGGCCCGTGCATGGGTGGAAGCTTTGGGCTGATCGGGCCTGGAGAGGTCTCCCTGTCAACATCGAACAGAAATTTCGTCGGAAGGCAGGGCAGCCCGAAGGGCGAGGTTTATCTCTGCTCTCCGGCAGTCGCAGGGGCGAGCGCCATAACAGGAGAGATCACAGATCCGAGGGAGATCTGATAGCGGTTGAGATTCGCAAAACCCACTTCAGAAGAGAAGATCTGAGCGGTGCAGGGGGCCGCGACGTCCCCTGCGAAGTCCGCATTTTATTTCTGATGCGATGAAGATTGCACTGAAGATCGCATATCTCGGAGATAGGTACTACGGATTTCAGAGGCAGCCGGGGCTTCGCACAGTGGAGTCTGTCATGAGAGATGCCCTTCTGAGAATCGGGGTCGCAAACGGGGACTTCTGCTATGCGGGAAGAACGGACAGAGGCGTAAGCGCGCTCGGCCAGGTTATCGATTTCTGGATTGAAGAGGATAGAGCGTATCTCGCATTCCCCAGAGTGATAAATAGTTTACTGCCATCAGATGTATGGGCATGGGCCAGGGCTGTCGCGCCGGTCGGGTTCAGCGCCAGGTGGAGCGCATTATGGAGGGAGTACAGGTATTTCCTCTTCTCTCCTGATATCGATCTGAGCGCTGTGAGAGAGGCTGCAGGGCATCTCGTCGGCACCCATGACTTTCGGAACTTCTCCATGTCAAAGGTGGACACTGTTCGCAGGATCATCTCCATCGATGTGAATGCGCATTGTGGGATTGTCGTATTTGATGTGAGAGCTGAGGGGTTTATCTGGAACATGGTCCGACGCATCGTCGGGGCCCTCGAGCTTATAGGCATTGGCGAAAAACCCGTGGACTGGATCCTGGAGCTTCTCGATCCATCGACCCCACACGGCGCGCCCACAGCACCGCCGGAGGGGCTGATGCTGATGGATGTCGGCTACAGCGACCTGGAATGGGAGGAGGATCGCTACACGAAGCAGCGCGTCTCGAGGATGCTCATCAGCGAGGCAAGACGGAGAGCTGCGATGTCTGGGGTTATACAGGAGATGCTCCGGCGGATGAGAGATACGTTCTGATACATTCATCCGTTGTGGCCACATGCTGCTCTCCGTGATGATTCCATGAATCGTGTCGGCTGCAACCCGAGCGCTCCATCCAACATCTGAATCAATGCGCTGAGTACGTATAGCCCCACTTCAGACCGGCGGAAAGATTAATACGTCAGCAGCCTTTTTCGGGATGAGAGGTGTAGGATTGTTTTTGGTAGGAGAGGCTCTTATCGGGAAGGAGCCCGAGGTAGCTCACATCGATCTGCTTATCGGGGATAAGAACGGTCCGGTGGGCATTGCGTTTGCAAATGGTCTCACGCAGCTGTCAGCCGGGCACACCCCGCTTCTCTCTGTCATACGGCCGAACCTTCTGGCAAAGCCATCGACGTTGATAGTTCCGAAGGTCACCGTGAAGAACATGGAACAGGCGGCGATCATATTCGGTCCGGCCCAGACTGCGGTGGCAAAGGCCGTGGCAGATGCAGTGGAGGAGGGTGTGATCCCAAAGGAGCGTGCTGAGGAGCTGGTGATCATAGTATCCGTCTTCATCCACCCTGATGCGAAGGACTACGACGCGATCTACAGGTACAACTACGGCGCGACGAAGCTCGCCATACAAAGGGCGATGGAGGGATTCCCGGACGTCGACAAGGTTCTCTACGAGAAGGAGAGATCTGTGCATCCTGTGATGGGCTACAGGGTCATGAGGCTGTGGGATCCGCCTTACCTTCAGATAGCTTTCGATATCGTCGATCTCGCCGAGGTGAAGAGGGTCCTGTCTGAGATCCCCGAAAGCGATCATTTGCTGATAGAGATGGGCACGCCGCTGGTGAAGATGCATGGTGTTCAGGTCGTGAGGGAGGTGAGGAGAGCGAGACCTGGATCGTTTGTAGTGCTCGATCTGAAGACCCTGGACACAGGGAATCTCGAGGTCAGGCTTGCTGCTGATGCGTCTGCGGATGCTGTTGTCATCTCCGGACTGGCGCCAAGGAAGACAATCGAGCTCGCGATCAAGGAGGCGAAGAAGACCGGCATATACTCCATAGTGGATATGCTCAACGTGCGCGATCCGGTTGAGGTTCTCAGGAGCCTCTCGGTGCTTCCTGACGTGGTTGAGCTCCACAGGGCGATTGACATGGAGAACAGCGAGCATGCGTGGCAGAGCATCCCTGAGATCAAATCTCTCGGGGGAAAAATCCTGGTTGCAGTTGCCGGCGGGATCAGGGTGGATAACGTCAGGGACGCACTCAGGGCTGGTGCAGACATAATCGTGGTTGGCAGAGCAATAACGAGATCAAAGGATGTAAGAGATATGACCGAGCAGTTCCTGAGCCAGCTGAAGAAGAGCGAGATCGATCAGTACAGGATCATGACAGACTTCTGATGCTGCTGATGCTACCGCTCATCATTTTTCTTCTCATATCTCCAGCAATCTGCGCCAGCGACGGCATATCTCCGGACGGTGTGGGGTCTCCAAAAGGGGCTGTCCTTCTCATCGTCGATGGACTCGGGTCGAGCTACATCTATCCCGAGCATATCCCATACTCTGTAGAGGGGAGGCCCCTCAAGCAGGCAGTGCTATTCAATATCAGCGATGGCGCCAGGGTTCTCGACATCCGGGCGCCGGTGCCGTCCACTGTTCCAGGGCACAGCACGATCGTCACAGGGTGCTCGAGTGCTGATGAGATTCTTGTGGGAATGGATAACGCCACGATATTCGACGCAGCCCGAAAGAGAGGATACATCTGCCTTGCGGTACTTCAGAGGGGCGACTTCATGAGCATGCTCCTGAAGCAGGATGGCGTTCTTTATTTTGAGAACAATTCTCTCTCAGCTGAGCCCATCATGGGATCCAGAAGCGATCTCCCTGAGGATGCGAGGAGGATCCTGGAGGAATGGATGCACGCCTACCGATTTTACAGTTCCAGCTATCCAAGATACAATCGATGGGGGCTTGATGCCGCCACAGATATCGTGAGAAGGCTGGACCTGCCCTTTCTGCTCATCGTAAACCTCGGCGGCATCGACTCAGCTGGTCATTACAGAGGGTTCGACGAGTATATCAGAGCTGTAAGGGCGCTGGATGTGGGGCTGGGGGAGCTGGTTCGCACCTGCAGGGAGAGAGATGTGCTGCTCATCGTTACCGCAGATCATGGCATGTCCTTCAAAGGATCCCGTGGAGGGCATGCGGGAGAGAACTACTCTGACCGTCTGGAGAGTCTGAGGATACCACTGATAGCAATCGGCCCTGGCGTGGACGATGTGATCGTGGGCGGCAAGTGGTCGCAGGCGGATATCGCCCCAACGCTTCTCGCGCTGCTCGGAATAGAGGGGGATCTCCCGATGAGCGATGGTAGAAGCCTCCCCATAAGAAAGACTTACAGCCTGAGGGTGGAGCTGCCGCGCCCGGGTGATGTGGATATTTACAGAAACGGCTCTCTTATTGCAGAAGACAGCGGCTCCTCCAGCTACACATTCAGGGGGCTGGAGAGAGGAGTTTACGATCTCCATCTCGATGGGCATCTGAGATCCATCGTCCTATTCGATGACACGACACTGGATCTCCGCCAGCCCGACAGAGGACTGATTCCCAGATGGCTCGTCGGCGCTCTCCTGATGCTGGCCATAAACGCATGCGGGATCTTCGTGATCGTAAGGATTCTCAGATAAGGTAAAGGCAGGACTTGGGTGATGGCCGGATCTGAAAATGCAGGTACCGCCGTCACCCGCGGAGGATCATGACAGAATACACGAGAATTGCAGAGCTTCTGAGCTGCAGGAAGCGGGACAGGATCGGCGCCCTCGCATCTCTCCTGAGATCTATCTCTAAAGAGGAGATCTGCCCTGCGGTGCGGCTCCTGACAGGTGGAATAAGGCCGAGCTGGAGTCCGGGGGAGCTCACCGGAAGAGATATACTGATGGACGCGATCCTCTCGATCTCCGATCGGATTGAGGGTGGGGATATGGGAGAGATGGCAGAGCACGCGATCCGCCACAAGCGCCAGAGAGGCATAGGCGAGCCGTCTCTTACCATCTGCTACGTCCACAGCGTGCTTAACAAGATCATGAAGTCGAAGGGACGGGGATCTGAGGGTCGACGCAGGTCCATGCTCACGGGCCTCCTGCTATCATCACCGCCGCTCGAGGGGAGATACATAGCTCTCACAGCAGCGGGGCTCAGATCCGGGATCGGGCCGAGGACGATTGCAGCAGCGATATCAAGAGCTTATGGGGTGGATGTCGAAAAGGTATGGGCAGCATACTCGAGGCTGCCGGAGATGGGGCATGTGGCGGAGGCTGCATCTACCGGTTCTCTGGACACTATAAGGCTCACACCCGGTATCCCGTTCGTCATGATGGAGATTCCACATGTGAGGATCACGTCTGCGCACGGTTCCATTGCCAAATCGGATATCATCTGCTATGCAAGAAGAGGCATCAGGGTCCAGCTCCACGTATCAGAGGAGAGATCCTGGCTGTTCACCAACAGACGAAGGGATATCAGCCATGTCCTCAGCGGTCTTAAAACAGAGGCGAGCAGATCTGCGATGCTTGAGGGAGAAATGCATACAGGGGAAGATCTCTCCCAGATCACCAGACTGATAAACCGGAGGAGGAGCGCCAGGAGATCATCGATCAGGCCCTCGATCATAATCTGGGATGCGGTCTGTATCGATGGCAAAGAGATCGTGGATCTGGAGTACTCGGAGAGGCTCCAACTGGCATCAGATGTCGTGCAGAATATCAATGGTGAGACTATTAACGTCTCCGTCGTGGAACCCCTTGAACACGAAGAGTTGCTTCAGAGCGGTCTTCCAGTAATGGTGCGCGCGCAATCTGCTCCATATCTCTTGGGAAAGAGGAGCAGAGTTGACTTTCAGATTGTACCTCGCTAGAGTGCCCAGAAAGTCCCTTCGACTGACGAGAGGATTCTGATTTCATGCAACAGCGCCGATGCAAAGGGCTCGGTCTGGACCCAGAGATCCACATGCAGCACGCTCAAAATGGCCGCACGCCTGATAGCATGCATCCTGCGAGAAATCCGATTACAGCACCGCCGTTGAGGAAGGGCAATCCAGCCTGCGGTTTCTCGCCCGATGTCGTTGCGAGAAACATGAATCCCATGTACGTCCCGAGCATCGCGCCGATCGCCGGCAGGGCAACGCCGAAGATCTCATGACCCGCGGGAAGCGACCAGTTCGCGGATACAACAAGCACAGATGGCATTATCGCATCTCCCAGCCCCAGGAAGTACGCCTCTCTTC
This sequence comes from Methanothrix thermoacetophila PT, assembly GCF_000014945.1. Classification (NCBI taxonomy): domain Archaea; kingdom Methanobacteriati; phylum Methanobacteriota; class Methanomicrobia; order Methanotrichales; family Methanotrichaceae; genus Methanothrix; species Methanothrix thermoacetophila. Next base: position 1,069,001 of record NC_008553.1, on the reverse strand, counting down.
TATCAGCTCCCCTGCCCCGGAAGCTGTAGCTCCTGCTCTTCGGGATGACGAAGAGCAGAGGCGCCCTGATATTTATCACGCTCTCAGCCAACGTTACCATGTGCTTTGTTTTGTAGACAGATATCGCATCATAGACAGCAAGAATGGCGAGGAGAACGACCACAGGCAGGGTCTCCATGCTGAGGCCAAAGAGAACACTGACCCCCGCGCTCACAAGAATCCCCAGCAGGTCCACAACGTACCACTCTGGGTAGTATACCATCGCAAGCATGAGAGCAAGGGAGATCGAGAAAGCCAGCACCCAAGGCAGGTATACACCGAGAACGTAAAATACGCTGAGGAATAGGCAGAGCTGGACGGTTCCTGAGACGAGCCAGCCCCAGCCGAGCCTTGTCGCTAAAAGAAGAAATCCAGTGAATATCAGCACCAGCACAATGTAGAGTATGGCATTTGACGTCGCAGATGGATCCTCGAAGACCCGAACCTCACTCGCCGAAAGCGCAGGCATCATACCCAGCGAGAGGACCTGAACCGAGATTATCACAAGAAGCATCCACAGCATGGGACGCTCTGCTCGTCTTCCCATGGTGGAAAGATGTAGCTCATATTTTAAAAAGGCTCTCCATGCAAATGTTCTTTGAAGCACCGTGCATCCAAAGCATTGTATGAAGTCGTCTCAAAATTCCCAGGCGTATTGATTTATGTGGATTGTATTTCCGCGCAGGATCGATGCAGATCCGCATCGTTGCTTAAATAGTTTCGAGACGAATTCTATCTCAAAAGACAGACTCCGGTAAGGTATTAAGTCGTCCGGAAACCCGCGTGCAACAGTAGATGCGTGCCGAAAGGACGAAAGCATTCGGGATGGTTTCTTCCAAAAAACGTGTCTATATACCGGAGGTGGATTCCTTCAGGTCGTGCTTTCACAGTAAACTGCTCAGCATTCAGCCCCAGCAGGTGCACTGGTCTGGCTTCCTGGTCACCATGTGATCTCAGAGGACTTGTTGTTTGAAACGTATTGATCGATTTCTATGCACGATCCTGGTGCACCCATAACGTTCATTAACAGCGACTCTGCCGCGTCACCATCTTTCTGGAAGGAATTTCCGATTAGGAATAAGTATCTCAGACATCCAAGGAGCTAGGTCCAAATTTCTGGCTTGAGCTCTTGTTCGGACTGCTCCTTCTGAAAAGGATAAAACTTAATACAGTTGAGGATATATCATTTTCTGGTGATGCTTGTGCCTAAGTTCAAGAAGCGCGAGACCGAGAGGAAGGGCGGTAAGAAGATGGAGAGCCTTGAGGAGAAGCTGCTGAAGACACACCTGGATGAGCTGAAGGGCGCAGGCGGTGAGGAGTAGGGGTTTTGATATCAGTATCTGTGAGAATATTCGCTGGTGTCGAGTCTGAGAGGCAGCTCGTCCTGCCTGAGGGGACCTCGTACTACGAGATTCTGGATCTTCTTGGTATAAACCCAGAGACCGTGGCGATTACGAGGGACGGGGTTCCCGTTCCATTTAATGACTTAGTGCTTCCAGGAGAGATCGAGATCATCCGGGTTGTATCTGCTGGCTAGATCCCCTCGGGCTGAGCTTCTTGCCCAGTTCTCTCAGCCTCTGTATGCTTTCCATTATCTTTGCAGCTTCTCTCTTCTTCTCCTCCTCAAAGTGCTTTATGATCTCGTCGAGGCTCACAGTCAACCTGTACACCTTCATGGGCCTGCCCTTGCCGTCCTTCTTCAGCTCTCTCTCCTCCACCCAGTTGTTCGCCCTGAGCGTTCTCATCGCAACTGAGACCTCTGGCTGTCTGAGGTTTGAGCCAATCTCGATCTCCCTGGATGTGGCCTCCTCCACATTGGATAGGTATGTTATCATGGCAGCCACGTTTCTGGGTATGCCCACGGAGACCAGAGTCTCCACAAACTCGGCGTCCCTCTCATCGAGAACCCTTACAGAGAACTGTCTCATGCACATCACGGTCTTCTTTTAGCATTGTGTATTGTTGTTATAATATAAATAGTTTATTTTGTGCATTCAATCTATATGTTAGTAATATTAATCTCGCATCTATCTGCTGTAAAGCCTAATGATGGTTATCGGGTCGTGTGGTCGAATCACAGAATATGCTATCAGAACCAGCGCGGTGGAACTCTCGAATACACTTCGGAAGCATCACATCCAGCTTGGAGGAATGTTTAAGTATTAGTGACTGGTAACTAATTCGCCGATAACGGCTGCTCGTAAAACAGATTTGGCGTAGGAGGAAATCAGATGGCGTTTTACACACTGGGCCTCACCTTCTCCATCGTGATAGCTTTGACAGTCGTTGTGCTGGCGATCTGGCTCTACGGCATGTACTTCAACTTCAAGAAGTGGGGCATTGGCTCCACAGGATACCAAGAGCCGCTCGCCCACAGCTTCTGGCTGTTCATTGCCACCTGGATTCATGAGGCATTCAAGGACGGAGTATGGGTCTTTATAAGAACACTTATACTGGATGTGCTTCTCCTCAGGAGAACTCTGCGAAGAAGCCCCGTCAGATGGGTCATGCATATGGCCATCTTTTATGGATTTGTGACACTTGCTGCGCTTTCGGGTCTCGGTCTTTTCATGGATATTATAGAGCACTTTAACATTCTTGGCATGGCTCATCAGGCTGAGATGGTGAAGAAGGCTATGGAGCTGCCCTTTGACATCTTTGGATATCTGTTGCTCTTCGGTTCCACGATCTCGATACTTCGCAGGATCCTGCTCAAAGAGGTCAGGGACGCGACAACTGGTTACGATGTGGTGCTCATCGGTGGAGTGTTCCTGATAACAATAACGGGCTTCTATGCGGAGTGGATGCGCGGAAACGCGTTCCTGGTGGGAGATGTCTTCGCAAATCCGGTTTATGCTCCACACTTCGCACTGATACACACGATACTGGCGCTCTGTCTATTCGCATTCATACTCCCGTGGAGCAGGTACCTTCACGTCATAGCAGCGCCGATGACGATCCTCGCAAACAGAGGAGGCGAGTAAATTGGCGAATAACAAGACCAACAATAAGCCCCTCATATCAGGATTCCTGATGTCCACTCAGCTCATGGAGCTGAACGCCTGCACGAGATGCAAGGAGTGCATGAACTGGTGTCCAACTTACGCTGTACGCCCAGACAGGCCTGAGATAACCCCGATGTACAAGATCGCCAAGTTCAGAGAGCTCCTCGACAGCCAGTATGGTCTTAGGGCGAAGCTCTTTGGACCCAAGCCGCTCCATGAGGATGATATAAACAAGTACACAGAGGATACATACTACTGCACGACATGTGGCGTCTGCGGCACTGTCTGCGAGTCCGCGATACTCACCGTGGAGCTCTGGGAGGCGATAAGGCCAAATCTTGTGGTCAGAGGCAACGGCCCTTACGGAAAACAGTCCTTCTTCCCGAAGCTGCTCAAGACGGACAGAAACCCGTATCAGGCGAAGCAGGAGGACAGGCTCTGCTGGGTTCCGAAGGACGCGAAGGTCGATGAGTCTGGGAAGATCGCCTACTTCGCAGGATGCACAGCGGCATACAGGCAGCAGGCTCTCGGTGTTGCGACGGTGAGGGTGCTGAACGCGCTCGGTGTGGACTTCTGCATGCTCGGCAAGGATGAGTGGTGCTGCGCCTCAGCGCTTGTCAGGACTGGACAGAGAGATGTGATGAAGGAGCATGCGGTTCACAACATAGACGCCCTCAAGGACAGGGGAGTCGAGACGGTCCTCTACGCTTGTGCTGGATGCATGAGAACTGCGACCATAGACTGGCCCCGATGGTATGAAGGCTACATACCATACAAGAACGTGCCTCTCTCAGTATATCTAAGAGATAAGATAAGGTCTGGAGAGGTGGATTACAAGAGAAGCATAGAATACACAGTGACATTCCACGATCCCTGCCACAGTGGCCGCCATCTAATGCACATCCAGGGCAGGGACTGGGCGTTCGAGGCTCCAAGAGATGTCCTCCAGTCGATACCCGGGCTGAAGTTCATCGATATGGAGAGGAGCAGGGAGTTCCAGAGGTGTTGCGGCGCAGGAGGCGGCGTGAAGGCCGGAATTCCAGACCTGGCGCTTGACTGCGCGGTTAACAGGCTCAGGGATGCCGAGCAGGTTGGGGCAGACATCATAGCAAGCACATGCCCGTTCTGCAGGCGCAACATAATGGACGGCAGGAACTCGGTGAACTCTCCGATAAAGGTCCTGGATGTCGTGGAGCTCGTGGCAGCTGCGATGGGTCTCGATGTGACGATTCCGGAGAACCCCTACACCAAGTACCAGGAGCAGGATACGATCGTCTGCAAGGACGTCTGCAAGCTGGAGACAGTGACAGGCAAGGAGGCAGGAAAGGACATCGTCGGCGAGGCCCATTAGGCCTCCTGCCACAATTTGTTGTCTGGCGTTTTTAAAGCAGAGATTTTGCACCGTGAGTGGAGGCTCTGGACCGGCAAAGGGTTCTGTGGTATTGACCTCTTTACCGTCGCCGGCAGGGATCTTCTACGGTTGGTGGCGCTTTATGTTCATCACGATGCTCTTATAGCTGAAGGGCAAAAGCCTGGTAGAGCAAGATGACAGACATACCAGTACTGACCTTGTCAGAGATACAGCAGCGCGTTGTCGGATGGTGGCTTGGCAACTATTACGGGAGCATGGGCTACGTAGGAAAGCGGTTGGGAAAGAAGGGCATCAGGGAGTTCCTGGAGCTTGGCGCCAGGCAGGTGGCAGCGACATTCAAGCGCCTCGATCTCACAGAGCCACTGGATGTGGCGGTGGCGATAGCAACGAACGAGAAGAACATGTTCGGCTCCGAGATTGAGGTGACAGAAGACGACGGATCTGTGGTTATAAACAGAGAACGATGTGCGATCCTCGAGGGCGCCAAGGCCTTCTCAAGGCTCGGAGCGTCACTTGTCGCAAAGGAGCACTGCAGGACCTGCTCAGAGATGCACTGGAAATCAGCATTCAGAGAGATGGGAATTGGCCTGGAGACCGAGCTATCTGAGAGCGGGTGCCTGATGCGCATAAGGAAGCTCTGACAAGAGCATCATATTTATATTAAATTTTTTGTATTGAGATGCCTGTCTGATCCTGAATATTCAAAACAGCATGGGAATATCAGAGTTGTGTACACCACATCGCCCGCCGGACCTGTCCGAATAAGTATTGAGTATCTCCTCCATCCAAACGCAGCAATCCACAGATTTCCGAATTCAGCTCTTATCCCTGTCCACGTGTTTGAAGACGGTTTTGCACCACTGTCGGCAGCAATCCACAGATTTCTGAATTCAGCTCTTATCCGGACACCCCGCCCGCCAATGGATACAATTATTACGCATGGAAATAGAACCCTTCCAGGGCAGGTGATATTTGATGGTCAGCGTTATGGAGATATATCAGCTAACACCAAAGCTGAACTGCAAGAAATGTGGCCTGCCGACATGCATGGCATTCGCTGTTGCCCTTCTTGCCAGGGAGAAGCAGATCGAGGATTGCACGCCTCTGCTGGAGCCAAAATACGAGGAGAAGCTGAAGAAGCTCAGAGAGGTGATGGCGCCGGTTGCAGGCGCCACAGAGACCGGGCTGATAATCCACGAGGATCGGTGCTACGGCTGCGGCAACTGTGTGGTGGCCTGCCCGGTGAACGTGGCAAACGACCCGAAGGGATCTGCAATCGGGCTGGGGCCGAAGAGCGATAAGGTCATACTGGTCGTGGAGGATGGTGTTGTGAAGTGCCTCAACCCGAAGGAGTGCAGGCGGTTCGGCCCGAACAGGATATTGTGCAATCTGTGCACTGCGACCTGCCCGAGCAAGGCCATAGAGTTCGTCTGAGGTGATTCAATGGCTGTATGCACAGGATGCTCCCTTCTCTGCGATGATATCGAGGTCTCGATTGATGGAAGAAGAATAGCCAAGACGAAGAACCTATGCAGGAAGGGCTTCGGCAGGTACAGATCCCTCACCTCCGACAGATCTGTGCCGAGGGTTGATGGGAAGCAGGTCGGCATCGATGAGGCAATCTCCAGGGCTGCGGAGATGCTGAGAGATGCGAAGAGGCCTCTGCTATTCGGCTGGTCGTGTTCGACACTGGAGGCGCAGAGGAAGGGCATCGAGCTCGCCAGGAAGACCAGGGCAATCATCGATGATACCTCCTCCATATGCCAGGGTGAGATCGTGGATATGATTATTCGCGGAGAGCTCCCGACCTGCACCCTGGACGATGTGAGAAACTACGGAGACACTCTGATCTTCTGGGGGTGTGATCCATCGAGCAGCCACCCAAGACACATGTCACGCTTCTCATACTTCCCGCGTGGGGAGAAGCTCCAGAGGGGGCATGAGGAGGACAGGACCGCTTTTCTGATAGACATCAGGACATCTCCCACAGCCAAGATACTCGCCGGGAACTTCATACAGATCTCTCCGGGAGGGGATGCAGATCTCATCGAGGCGATGCTTGCTGTCCTCGATGGGAAGATTCCCAAGGTGAGAGACAAGAAGGCCATGATCTCAATGATAACCACTCTGAAAAAAGCGGATATGGGCGTTATATTCCCCGGGCTGGGCCTTGCGTACTCCCTCAAGGGGAGAATGGACCGCCTGAAGGCGCTGGTAAGCAGGTTGAACGAGACCACCAGATACAATGTCATACCGATGGTGGGGCATTACAACATGCGAGGGTTCAACCAGCTCCTCTTCGATGAGACAGGCTTCATAAACAGGGTATCGTTTGGTGATGGTGTTGATCACGGGCCGATGTACAGCGTGGTTGAGGCATTGAAGAGCTGCGATCTCGCTCTGGTTGTGGGAACTGATCCTATATCATCCCTTCCAGCAGGGATCGCGAAGGCGCTCGCGAGGGTCCCGATGATCACCCTCGATCCGCACAGGACTCTCACCACCGAGCTCTCGAGGGTTGTGATACCAACAGCTCTGTCTGGCATCGAGGCAGGCGGAAGCGCTCTCAGGATGGACGGTGTGAGGATCGAGTTCGATCCGATCATGAAGAGCGAGTATCCATCAGATGAAGAGGTTCTCTCGAAGATCCTGGAGGAGATCTGAATGAGGGTTACGATCGTGACGTTCAGAGACATATTCCAGAGCGAGGTTCAGGAGGTCGACAGGTTCGGCGAGGACTACAGAAGGATGAGCGCTGTGGTCTTTCTTGATAAGAGCGATGCAGCGAAGGCTGGAATAAAAGACGGATCGAATGTGCTCGTGGAGAGCGATAACGGGAGGGTCGTCGTGGTGGCCAGAATCTCTGATGATGCGCATCCCGGTCTGGCATTCATGCCGAACAGCCCCTGGTCGAACCGATTGGTCCCAGCGGAAACAGATGATACCCGGATACCCAGCTACAAGAGCATCAGCGCGACGGTAAGCGTGACAGACGATAAAGTTCCAACAGTCGAGGACCTTCTCAGGGAGCTGGTCTCATGAGCAATCGCTCTCTGATATCGATAGCCGATCTCTCTCCTGAGGAGATCGTGGCACTCCTGGACAGGGCGGAGGATCTCAAGGCAGAGCGCTCCGGCCGGGGCGGATGTGCGTTTGGCGATAGATTGCCTCTTGCAGGAAAGAGCGTTGCGATGATCTTCGAGAAGCCGTCGACTCGCACCCGCGTATCCCTGGAGGTCGCAGCCACAGAGCTCGGCGGGCATCCACTCTATCTCAGCGCAAATGAGCTCCAGCTCGGGCGCGGCGAGACGATTGGCGACACCGCGAGGGTTCTCTCAAGATATGTACATGGGATAACCGCCAGGGTCTTCTCTCACAGAACTGTGGAGGAGCTTGCAGCTCACTCGAGCGTGCCTGTGATAAACGCGCTCTCAGACCAGGAGCATCCGCTTCAGATCCTGGCGGACATGATGACGATCAGGGAGCACTTTGGTTATCTCGAGGGTCTTCGGATAGCGTGGATCGGGGATGGGAACAACGTGTGCAACTCACTGATCCTGGCGTCTGCCATGCTGAATATGAGGATGATCGTGGCATCGCCCAGGGGTTATGAGCCAAAGGGCCAAATATTAGAAAGGGCCAGAGAGCTCGGCGGCGTGCCGGAGATCACCGCTGAGCCATCAGAGGCAGCGCATGATGCTGATGTGCTCGTTACAGACACATGGATCTCGATGGGTGATGAGGCAGAGGAGGCTGAGCGTCTCAGGAGCTTCAGCGGGTATCAGATAAATCAGAGGATTCTTGAGATTGCTGGAAGGGACGCGATAGTGATGCACTGCCTGCCGGCGCACAGGGGCCAGGAGATCACGGACGAGGTCATGGACGGCCCGCAGAGTGTTGTATTAGAGGAGGCCGAGAACAGGCTTCACACATCAAAGGCTGTCCTGGAATGGATGGTGGGGCGCAGGCCTCTTTAGGGATGCGGGGGTTGCCAAGAGGTCAAAGGCGCAGGGCTTAGGACCCTGTCCCGAAGGGGTTCGCGGGTTCGACTCCCGTCCCCCGCATTTAAGCATATCGATTTTTGATTCATAACTCCCATAGAATTTATATCTGGGATGCAGGGTTCTCTTTCGCGCTCGCTGCTTCAGGGATGATGTGGCATGTCCAAGAAGCGTATGAATGTGAACTGGAAGAGGAAGCGTGATGCTGAAGATCTCATGCCCGCTCTGAAGCGTTACAGGAGGTACCTGGAGGATAATGGGCTTCGACCGTCCACCATACCCATGTATGTGCTGCATGTGAGGAAGTACATGGAATTCGCGGGAACTGATTCGCCGAGTGCAGATGATTTTGCCCGCTTCAGGGATCATCTCCATGACATGAGGCTATCACGGAGCACGGTCAACAACTACTCGTTCTCGATACGGAAATACCACGAGATGCTCGGGCAGCATGTCAGCTTCAAGTTCATCAAGCCGAACAACACCCTCCCGTACTATTTTGATGAGCTGGATATCACAAGAATATTCAGTGTGTGCAGTAACATAAAACATCTTGCGATGCTGAAGACCATGTTTTATGCCAGTCTCCGTGCCAGCGAGCTGTCAACCTGGACGATTCTGATGTGGATCTGAAGGCGTTGACAGTCTTCGTGCGTGGTGGTAAGGGTGGCAGGGACGCAGTGGTCTACATCACCGATGACTGCGCAAGGACCCTCAGGCATTACCTTGAGGTCCGGCCTCCGCTCCTGATTGAGGGGCGCAGACCGCTCTTCTACACTGACTTCGGAAAACGCTGGGAGCGCCGTGGGGTGTACCGGATGTTCATGTACTACAAGAGGCTCGCAGGTATCGAGAAGCAGGGAGGGGTGCATGTGTTCTCGCGGCACAGCGTTGGGAGCCTCCTGGTGAAGCGTGGCTGCGATATCGTGACAGTCAAGGAGCTCATGAGGCATTCTTATGTTCACACCACCATGCGGTACATGCACATCTCTGATGCCACCAGGCGGGAGAAGTACGAGCAGTTCCTGCGACTGTGACAATAATGCCCTCTCAGAGGTTTCCCTCCAGCGCGGTATATGAAAGCATTTGGTTCACGCATGATGGATCAGACTATCATCCCTTTTTGGCTTGCTATCCAAAAGTGGGCGAAAAGCAGATTGGAGCATGGAAAGGTATCAAGATGAAGGATTGAAATCGGAGTGAGAGGCTCGTGAGGCCCACTCCGCGGCCACCGCCTCTGCCTGCTCCAGGACGGTGAGCACAGCTTCATCCTGTCTGTCCACCGGATATCCATGCCTCCGGAGTATGCGTTTGACCTTCACGCGAATCTGGGCAGTTGCCTTTGATAATGGCAGACTACCAAAAAACCTGGAAGACGCAAAAAGAGTCATCTCAGAGGGTTGGTCCAGATTCGCGCACTCCATGAGCTACGCCGGATCATGGATACAACGGTTCCTCGGAGCAATAGGTTATACACAGTTATGCGGATAACTATAAAGAGCTGACCGATGAGCGGTGGTTGTTCATCAAACCACTCTTACCCATGCAGCCAGCAGTTGGCAGAAAGAGAGCCGACGACCGGAAGACCATCAATGGGATACTGTATATGCTTGTAACCGGATGCATTGGTTTGCTTCCTGGGATTCCTGCAGCTGGTCGCATTTCTCATTATCTGGAGGAGACTGTGAATTTTGAGACGACTTCGACGTAATGCGGACGACCCACGTATCCATATAAAAAAGAATCGATAAAATATAATGATGTCAAATTTTTGCTATTTCGTCAGAAGCAAAAATGGGGCGAGTTCCTCAGGATGAGTTACCTGCATGGAACGTGAAGGCGCCTCTTGTTCTCACATCGAAATCCAGTCCCATCATATTGACGTACTCCTGATGCGCAGCCACCGGGTCAACATCCTGGAAGAGCTCCGGGTAGAACCACTTGGCCAGTGCCAGCAGCGCAGACGGGTAGTTCGGTGTCACAGCGTAATCATTGGTGATTATGTACACACGGCCATCCTGCACTGCCTTAACCCTGTCAAAACCAGGAAGATTCCTGATCTCCCTATCGTAGCTCTGGAGAAGGCTGGAGTTCACGTTCTCGTAGGGTCGTATTCCCTTTCCCATAGCCCTTCCGACTATTACATCTGGGTTCTGGGATATCACCCACTCCGTCTCAATCTCCCCGTATTCCGTAGGGGTATCGAGATACTTTGGCAGGTGGCCAACTGCTATATTCACGCCGCCAGCCATCTCAATAAGCTTGTTTGCGGCGTGACCACTACCTATGGCGGTTCTTGATGTCTGAGGGTTGCTCCCTTCCGGCGTGCTTTCGAGATACACGCGCACCCTCTTATCCTCAGGTATCGTTTTCACCCTCTCCTCAACCTGGGAGACGATAGCATCATGCCATTTCAGATACTTCTCCGCTCGGTCCTGGGTGCCAAATATGTATCCCATCATGGTGATCTTCTCCCGCATGGCATCTGGCCCGATACCACTGCACTCACAGTCAAGACGCAGAACCTTTACATCTGGAGGAAGCTTTGCGTCAAGTGCATCCTCAACAGGATAGAATGTGTATGCCAGCACCACCTGGGGTTTGACCTTAAGTATCGCTTCGATGTTGGGTTCGCCGCCACTTCCTATGCTGGTCACCTGACTCAGCCTGGGGAAACGGTTCCGCTGCTCTGCAAAAGTATCCCTGACGCCCACCACCCGGTCGTCCACACCCATGAGCTGGAGTACCTCCGCGCACTGATGATTGTAGATCACCAGCCGCTCCAGCGGCTGAGGAAGGGTCACCACATTTCCATCAGAATCGATCACCGTTATCTCTGTTGCAGTTCCGTTAATGATGCGCTCTACCTGGGTGATGTCAGATGCATCCACCACGCCATTATGATCGGCATCGCAAAGCTCGGTGGCACTTTTCTCGCCCTGGATGACCATCCGAATGAATTCCAGATCGTTCTCGTCGATACGGTCATCCATGTTCGCATTTCCGAATATGTGCAGTACAAAATTCCCGGCCGACGCCTGGGTAATGATAAAGCACGATATCACGATTAACGCGCTAATCGATTTTGCAGTTCCCATGTTCTTCCTCCCTCTAAATCTTATTTTGATGAACACTGCCTTGGAGAGAGTGTAGCTACATTGGTATTGGGATTTTTTGCTATTTAATAATATCTACTTATCAGTTCTTATGATTTATAGTCCTTTGCGTAACTTTATGTAAATCCATTTCATTGGTCATCGGTTAAGGTATGTAAATATATTGACCATGGAATTTAACAAATTGTGATCACGCCAGATTGGAGAGTCTGATTCAAATCGACCACCTGTGGACTTGAGTCCTGATAGCAGTACTGAGGGGGGATAAGACTATTAAGTCCAATTCTACACATGTCGATCTTAACCGATGACGTATGGGTGGCTATCTGTGGATAGCTGCTCTGGTCATTGTCCTCGTAAAATCTCTCAGCTGCAATCTGTCGTATGTCCCAGCTCTTGGTATTTCATCAGCACTCAGAACGCGCCTGAATCCCACATCGGAGAGCCAGGTTCTGTTCGGGTCCATGTAGATGTCGATCTTTCTCCCATCTGTGAGATTCAGATCATAAATTGTGTCTCTCCAATTTGCGTAGTATATGTGCCCGTCCTGCACGATCAGCCCTTTGATCGGCTCTGCGTTATCGGTATAGACAGTCTCAACAGCACCGGTTCCCGATCTTACCCTGTATATGCTTGCAGGTATGCGGTTTCCAGAACTCAGGTACAGGTTCCCCGCAGTATCGAATGCAAAGTCACCGCCCACGAGCCGCCGACATCAGAAAGCCTGACCTCGTAGAATGGAGTCGCTGTGCCGTTGCCCTCAAGCCTGTAAATCATGCCGTTAGCTCCAGCACCTGTGGCCTCGCTGAAGTAGAGATGCGGATTACCGGCGTCATCCAGCGCGAATGCTATGTCCCTTACGTAGGTACTGTGTGTAGACCACCTCCTCTGCCGAATAGCCCAAGCTGGTTAAGACTGTTAAATAGATCTTGTTCTCGTTAGCATTAACAAAGTAAAGCTTCTCAGGTACCCCTGGATGGAATAGGAAGCTGTAGATGTTTCCACTCCTTCTTGTGTAATGCGGATGCGGCGTTCCCGCGTGGTAGACAGAGCCGGGGGACTCCTTCGCGTCTGTATAGTACAAATCCAAAGCCATAATTGTCTCATTTGTGAACTCGTTTGTGTAACCGGTCCTTGCCCCAATAGACTGTGCTGGTGTTAAGGCCGACTGCTCCTTCTGCAATCCTGTGACTGCACTGGCTGTAGCTGCTACGAAAATTAGAAGGACTGCCAGCACTAGCGCTCGAACTAGCTCACCTCTTTTTAGTATATCTGAACTGGCAGAAATATTCTCACCTCAGGTCCAATTTTAATGATCGCTCTTATCCATCTGGTGACTTGCCCGAAGAGGCAATGACCCTGCTATGCGTTCATGGCAGATGGATGAGCGTTTACATCTGCCACACCGCACAGCCTCCAAGTTGCCAAACACATAAGAGCGTTCAATATTACTTAGATGGTGTATCTTGCTTAAATATTTTTTGAGCTTGGCTCAAAATAGCCGGCAACCCTCGATGGGCAGCATGGGGATATCGGAGCACAGATGATGGTATGATGTGCAGCAGCCCAGCTCTGGATAAAGGGCCTCTCCACAATATGCACCTCATCGCGAGCGCTCTCACAGCCTCAGCGCTCTGTTCGCCTCCTCCAGGAGGTCGTCACCGAACCCGACGACCTGAGGCACCACAGCAATTCCATTTTCGTTCCGGAACGCTCCCACCAGGCATAAGCAGACTTTGGGTATAAAAAGCCAAATTAACTTGACACTGTCATCTCCTACTACTATTTAGAGGACGATGCTGCAGATCTTCGGTGGTGCGATACTCTGGCAGAGACTCTTGCTTTATGCCTGGCCTTTATGATTTCCAGGAGTGTGCGATCATCGATCATTCCTCTTGGGAGTATGACCTCGAGTATCTCCTTGCGTCCTGGACTGTCAGCAGATCTGCCTTTGAACCGAGTTGGATCTGCATCATCAGTACAGCGAGCATTGCGAGGAAGACCTGACGTGGTGATGCCAGCATCTCCACGATCGGGTCTCATAATCTGCGAGTGATGCGACACCTTTAGCATCTTCGAACGCGCGTTCGATCCAGTAGCGGCTGCATGACATTTTGGCGAGTCGCTCGATTTCAGTATCACATGGTGCGTTCGATAGCCTGGTACTTGAATGATGAGCTTCCAGAATCTTTTCTGATTATGAGCCATTGTTCCTTGCCTGGCAGTCTCTCCTCGACCGGATGGACTCGTATGGCAGCGATCTCGATCTGGAGCACCTTTCGCTCTGTATCCCTGTTACAATAGACCAATCCCGAATCTGGTCTTTGAGCTTCTGTACCTCTATCGGCTCAGGTTCGCCGTCGAGAACCCGTTTGCGCGATGGAATTCGATCTCCATTTCGTTCTGGTATGCCGATCTCAGGCATTTTGATCCAGACTCGAGTGTCCCTGGCTATGTCTGCGATATAGACCAGCCCTTCCTCATCGAGCTTCTTCCGGAGATGTGACTGTTCGCCGTAGAAACAGTCCATTCCGACCCAGCCGAAAGGGACTCCGTTTTTACGGGCGTTGAGCACCATATCGAGCCCGATCTCGGCTTTCGTCCTGAACCTCACATCCTTCGGAACCTTGCATTTGTTGCGCAGCCTGCTGTTGTTCGCCCACTCCTCTGGGAGATACAGCTGACCATCTGACCATCGATAAGTGTTCGACGTGAGCCGTTTACGTATCCGAGAAAGACACCCACCTGGCAGTTATCGACTTTACCAAGCCGGCCGCAGTACTGCCTCTGAACATCCACCGAATGGGTGCCCTGCTTCGGGAATCCTGTCTCATCTATGTGTATCGAACCTTCAACTGGATCTCCGATCAGTTCTGCAATGTCCCTCTGGAGCCTCTCTATGACCTTCCTCTCGTCCCACGGCGAATCCGTGATGAAGTTCTGCAACGACTGCGAGGTGCTCTTCCTTACAGTCTTCGCAAACCTGGTGCAGTTCCCTTGACCGCGGTTTAACAGCAAACCCTCCACGTACTAACGTCCACGGTTGCTCACATCGCATGTCCCAACCCAGAAAATATCGTTATACTTCATACAAATATATCTCAATATAGTTATAGACACAAAAAGATCTCGCCTCCTCAAATCAAACCTCAATCGCCTCTACCCCCTTTCTAAAGTAGAAAGGCAATATAAATTGAAAATATTTTATTTTAACGTTGCCGGAAGATAGTAGTAGAGAACAATGTCAAGTCATTACATATACATGAAAAAGTATCCATCTGGATAACTAAAAACGTATTATAGAAACCGAAATACTCATATAGAAACTAATAAAATATCTACTTAGTATGAAAAAGTTTGCTGTGTTGGATAACTATTTAAACTAGGAAAATATATAATATATTTCATGGCCTATGAGGATAACCGCAATTGGCGCGAATACAATGAGAAATTGGTTAGGCGAGGATGGTTTTACCTTAGCACTGACTTTGTGAATAATTGGGATGAAGAGCTACTGAAGATGAATAAGAACAAGAATGGCAGACCCTATCGCTATCCTGAGACATTTATTCAATTTTGTGGTTTAGCATACGCCTTTCTTCATTTACCATACAGGCAGCTCGAAGGATTTATTCAGGCGCTAAGCGGATTTGTTCCTGGGCTGTTGGCTGCCGATTATTCGACATTATGGCAGAGGATTACGAATTTGGAGTTGAATATTCCAATACCTGATAACGATTTAGTGGTCGCAGTTGACTCAACAGGAATGAAGGTTACGAATAGAGGCGACTGGATGAGAGAAAGTCATGGTGTTGAACGCAGAGGCTGGATAAAAGTGCATATCGCCGTAGATGTTGAAACAAGGAAGCCCGTAACCTTCGAGATAACCGATGAGACCGTCACTGATCATGAGATGGTAAAACCGCTGCTGGAAGATGTTAAGCTTGAAGATTCACTGATGGATGGAGCTTATGATAAGGAGGGGGTATTCGATTTCATGAAAGAGAAGGGCGTAGATATGCCTGGAATCAAGATCAGGAAGAATGCTATCGTCAAAGCAGGCTCGTCCAGAGCCGAACCAGTTCTTGAGTTTATGAAGTATGGATACCACAGTTGGAAAATTGTGCATGGATATGGAAGAAGGTGGGCGGCTGAAAGTGTATTCTCAGCAATTAAGAGGATATTTGGCGAGACTGTGAGGGCCACTTCGAAGGAAGGCATGATTCGCGAAGTACGCAGGATGTTCACATTTTATACTATAATTTTAAGCGTATAACATTATGACGAAGATTCTTGAAAGAATAAGAGAGAATATATGAATATAAAGCTACTTATCCAACACAGCAATTTGGAAATATGGAGAACAGTATTTTTTTCTTCAAATCTTGTGGCAATATCCTGTTAATTTTAGCATAAATAGCATTTTTAGATGGTACAAATATCACACAAAGCCCACCTCTTTTGAGACAGCTGTTAATTCCCCGCAATGCAGCTTCGACATTTTGGACATGCTCCAGCACTGCAAGGCATACAGCTAAATCGCCATCACAAGTACCTTCGTACTTAGTTATATCAGCAACTATCTTCTTGTCATAAACACCGAGAGGTGCGGTGTTGAGCTCATTCTCATTGATATCGACTCCAATGATATGAAGATTAAGCTTTGATTTCATGTCTATCGTTACATATGGGTTCTTTCCGCCACCAATATCATAAACGACCCAGTCATCACGAACATATTTGGGTATGACGGAGTGTAGCACATCCTGATATCCCTCAATACGATACTTCGCAGGAAGCAAACTGTCAAACCAATGGCTGATTTTGGTATTGGCATTTATAAAGCTCCGAAACAAGCGGCCTAGCTTATGCATCACGGAATTCCTCCTACATCATCTTACTTAAGAGTTGCCCCATCGTAAAGCTCCTCCTCATCACACACAAGCTGATCAAATATTTGCTCTTGATTTACTAGTGCTCCTTAACATTAATTTTTAACCGTATTGTAGTGTCGTTTGAGTTTTGCTCTGGCGTTATCTTTGCTGAACTTCCACTGTACAGTTGCGCGGATTGCATTTCGTTCCTGTTGCCAGATATTGATTTCGTCTCTCAGTTTGTTGATGTCAGGTATTCTCCGGTCGAGGCACTGTTTTGATAATGCCGATAGCTCTATCTCAGCCATGTTGAGCCAGCTACCCTTTTTTGGAGTGTAATTGAACTCAAACTGTTTTGCGAGCTTGAAAGCGTCATCTGGAGGCATTGCATCATAGAATGAGCCCATGGTGTGAGTATTGAGGTTGTCCTGGACGACGATGATCTTCTCTGCATCCGGATACTGATTCGCGAGATCCACCATGAACTCTGCATAATCGATCTTTGTTCGACGTTCCCTGACAGAGACAATCCCTCTGCCAGCAAGAGGTTCAAACGCCATGAATACGCAGCAAGTGCCGTTGCGCTCGTACTCGTAATGTTCCTTCCTCGGGCTGCCTGGCTTCATGGGTATCGGGACTATCGTATCGCCTAACAGCTGACATGTTCTTTCGTCAAAACAGATCACAGGACGCTTCGGGTCATAGGGCTGCTCGTAAACATCCAGCACGTCCTCCATATGCCATATGAAGTCGCCCGTGATGTTACCTATACACCACCTCTTCTCGAGCCATGGCTTGAGCTTTTTTTTTTTTTTTTTTTTTCAATGTCCTGTACACTGTCATATGAGATATCGAATCCACAACGCCCATCTCAACAAGCTTATCTCTGAGAAGCATGACAGTCCATCTCGATCTGCCGTCTGGTGGATCGGAGCACGCAAGAAGCGTCAGCTCAGCTTCAACCCGCCCATCTATCTTGGATGGTGCTCCACTCCGCGGCTTCTCATTCAGCGCGCAATCAAGACCACCCTTCCAGTACCTGTCACGTGTATTACGCACCGTACCCCTGCAAACCTTCAACACATCTACTATCTCTTTGTCACTCCTGCCATCATCCGCAAGAAGCAGTATCCTCGCACGCGTCAGACTCCTCGCGGAGGCTTTACCCTTCCTGATGAAACTCTCAAGCTCATCTCGTTCGCCTTCTTTCAAACTCACTTCATGAACTCTCTTTCTACCCATAGCCTGGATAGATCAACGCAATGGTTAAAACATTTTGTTATGGAGCACTAGCTGGTTTTCTCCCAAAGCGAGGTTCGTGAATTGGGTTATAGCATCTGCTAACGCAACTGATTTGCGTGGCTGCACCACAGATTCTTCTCGAAAATCTTGATATCACTTAACAAATTGGCTAGCGATAACATTGAGTTAATAGTTTCGTGCATTCAGCTCCATTAACACTTGTTTATTTATTTTATCTCTATCTCTATCAAAAAACCACCCCCATTTATTAAAATAATAAATTACGGATTTTATATGTACCATTAGCAGCTTACTGCTCTTGTATGACCCTCTTGCAAATTCATGGTAGATGCTTACATTCGGATAAAAGACCGTTTTGTATTTACTGTATATTCGTCGGCATAGGTCTGTATCTTCTAGATACATAAAGAATCTTTCATCAAACAGCCCGACATCTTCAAGTGCTTTTGTTCTTAAAAACATAAAGCATCCTGAAAGATAAGGTACATTCATAATTTTATTATATCCTGTGAATCTAAGTTCGTATATATTGTTTCTTTTTTCATTCAATTTTTTAAATGGCATAAATCTTCTGAAGAATAGATCGAATGGTGTTGGCAAAAGTTTGCATAAATACTGTATCTCTCCAGAGGGGTAGAGTACCTTGGGCATCACCAAACCTACATCAGGATTTGCTTCCATGTAATCATAGAGTTCATCAATAACATTTTCATGGAAAGATATATCTGGGTTTAAAACAAGATGATATTTTACATTTTCTTTAATAGACCTAAGCATAGCAATATTATGCGCTCTACCAAATCCTAAATTTTTATTATTAAAAATATATTTTATCCTGTAATCTAAAGCGGTGAGTTCCTGTAGCTCGGCAGTAGGAGAATTATCGAGGATATATAATTTCTTAACTAAATTGCTTTTCAAAGAGCAAGTAACAACCCGTCTAACAAGATCCAGACTTGATTTATATGTTACAATAGATATATTTATACTCATAGTTTACCCAGCCTCCCTATGAATCCATGATATATGCCAAGAAGGCAGTACTTCAGATGCGTGGAATGTGGTTTCGATAAAATAGCATAGAATAACACTCGACAAAACATAGATATAAGAAGTCGCAATTTCATCTGCCAATTTATATAGGAAGAATTTAGCGCTAAATATAATCCATTTCTAATCATGTAATAATGTCTACTCGGAGAGCGAAGATTGAAATATTTAGGACCAACCTTAACCGACTTGTCGCCCAACACATGCTTGACGACTACATTAGCATTACCAAATATTTGATACCCCATGGATCTTGCTTTCCAACACCATTCCATATCAACCCAATCTATGAATAGGTCTTCCCTCATATATCCAACAGATTTTAAAATTTTTACCGGAATTATCATCCCTGTAGCAAGAAGCTGTGAAACAGGAAGGCATCCCTCTTTTGCATAAATTCTTTTTATAAAAAAGCTATTAAAAATAACGAAGTATCCTCTTCTGCCGTCTTTATTTAGGTCTTCATAGGATGGACCGATCGCGGCAATCTGTGAATTATTATAAGAAAGATCCCCAATTGCTTTAATCATATTTTCTATGTAATTTGGCGGGTACTCGGTGTCTTGGTCACTCAGCATTATATACTCAGCACCCTCGTCTATTGCTATTTTGATGCCGATATTTTGTGCCTTACCAATTCCATAGTTATTCCACAATTTTATTATTTTTATTTTATAGTTATTGGCTGTTAGGATTTGTTGAAAATTAAAACCATCCTCTGTATTGTCAACTATTATTATCTTATAAACTTGATCTTTAAGACTATATATTGTTTTAATTAAAACCCGAACATTAGGTTTATATGTTACAATTATTGCGAATACTTTATACATTTTTATCACGTCCAACCCTAAAAAGATACCCAAATAATATAGGATATGCAAGTTGAGCTATCATTCCTGTAAATACAAGCATATTAGTAAAAAAAGTATATGCTATGAGAGTAGTAAGCAAAGCTATGCCAGATATTGTATAAGGGGTATTTCTTGGTAAAAAGATTAAATATAATAAAACAATTAATATCATATAAATAAATATGAATATCATACCCAACCAACCCATGCTTGCATAAGCTGCTCCATACATTGTAGCAACATTAAGTTCTGGAGCTATTTGAATAAGAGGTGTTTTGTTAAAATCAAAATGCTTTGATATAAAATCTGGCACTAAGCACCTCAGAATAAATTCGATCTCTGAATAACTAATTTCTACATCATTAATGGTTGTTTGCAAATTTCCTAAAGGTGAGACAACATACATATACGCCCATAAAAATTCTTTTGGAATATGTGAATCAAAAAACTCTTTACTTGGGTGAGATATCGAAATAAAATAATTTTCGTTCCCATGTCTTAAGTCACCCAATAATCCAAAACCATATGCCACCAATATTAAAAATAATACTATATATATAAAATGTTCCAACTTCAATCCTCTAATATTCATTAAAAAAATAAAAATGATCGAAGTTAAAATGATGAGTAATGCACCTCGGTTAATTATTAATATAGGATAAAAACATAATATAATTACATATAATAAAATTTTTTTATTTTTTTGCGACACGAACAGATGAAAAAGATATACAGCATAAAATGATATAAATGTCAAAATAAAAACATGCAATGTTTTAATACCGAAACTCATATAATTATATTTTATGCCATTAATTAGCAACAACAATGGCACTCCATTATTATGAATAAATTCTATAATAATTAAAATAATTATCGAAATTATTACTTTAAATGGATTATGTGTCATATTAATTGGTTTATATTTTGGGATAATTGCTAACTTAATTGAAAGAAGTCCGATAAACAACATTATATAGACAGTAAAAAATATAAAATAGACCAATTCAGTACTTAATTTCGGTAGCAAATTTGACCAACGTAGTTGATACAATATAAAGACTATCAAATTAACATATACATATGCAATGAACGGATTAGCAATAATTCTATAATTTATATTCAAATTAAGCATGGATCTATTGTCTGATTCTCTCTCCATCCCCGCCTCCCCGCGACCATCACGACCTCCTCGCCCCCGCCGCGCGCGTGCTCGATCGCCTGGAACGCGAGCCCCTGGAGGCGCATGCGCACCCCTGCGCGCGCGGGCGAGCCGTGCGGGAGAGAGCTGTCGCGGCGGATGCTGGCAGAGGCGGCGTGCATCCACCGCGCGCTCCTCACAGTCGTGAGCTGATGAAAGCCCAAAGCCTGCACACCCTGTGGACCACGGATCATCTTAATACATCCTCCGCGCAGCTTTACAACCACCTTACCGATCGAGCTGCTAGAAAGATCTTTCGCCTACTGAGGGTGTGTCTATCATTCAAATTTATTTTATACTAAATCTTGATAAAATTCTCAATGCATAAGCCAGTGGCAGTGTGCCGAAATTACAGCAATTTCGGCACACTGCCCTATAACTCTGAGACCTGAAGAAGCTTCGTGTCTCGCTTGCGTGCCGCGTTCTTCTTCTTAAGCTCAAAAAGAGCCCAATCCATAAAAGAATTCATAATTAATAATAGTATTTAAAGTATATAAAGCTTTCTATGAATGGTTTATAGGAATCCTCATGCAATCCCCTCCTGGAGTTGGCATTGCTTAACCAGTTGTCCACTCAGAGGGGTTCACTCCACTTTTGTGTGCTTATTGGTTGCTGAAAGCACCTGTTCACACTCCCGAAGCACTTAGCATGAACAGTACCTCTTATTGATGAGTTATCGGACGGATAAGAGCAGTCGCTTTAATCTAACAATGGTGACGTAGCCATTTTTCCCCAACAAAGATGCAAGATATGCTAGGAAATACTTGATATTAAGCGGATCTAACTTCCAAGCACATAAAAGACGTGCTCTACCTTCGCATATTTTTTCTGATTTAAATAAATAATTCCCGATTGAATACTGCATTTCTGCTAATCTTCTCTGATCACCGAGAGGATAAATGTGTTTTTCCATTATTAGCATCATCGCCGTTGCACATGCATCTGGGTCTAACAAGATACTATTAGGTGAACGAAATGCGTTTACTAATGCTTTATCAATGTATTTGAATATATATTCTTTAGATATTCGTATAAATAGTTCCCAATCCTCAAGACAATGGAGACTTTCATCAAACATACCAACTTTTTTTAAACATTCAGCTCTGACTACTGCCGCAGGAGTGCCAACAAAATTTCCTTTAAGAAGCTCATCATAGATATTACCATCTTTCGTCTTTACATTAGCCGATGGTATATATATTTTTTTATCATCATAAAATAGATAAAATCCGGTGTAAACAACCCCGACTTGTGGTGAAGAGGTCTTAAATACCTCCATCTGTTCCTCTAGCTTTTCGGGTAACCATTCATCATCGCTGTCTTGAAATGCAATATATTCACCTTTTGCGATCTTTATACCAGTATTTCTAGCTGCCGATCTGCCTTTGTTCTGCTTGTGGCGGATATAGCGGATGCGCCGGTCGTCGAAGCTCCTGACCACCTCCTCGGTGCTGTCCGTGGAGCCGTCGTCAACCACGATGAGCTCGAAGTCCTCGTAGGTCTGCTCAAGCACGCTGCGGATCGCCCGGCCCACCACATGCGCGCGGTTGTAGGTGGGAAGGATGACACTAACTGTCACCATTTCTGTACCCCTTTTGTGGTTATTGGTTCTATCATCATTTTATTACATATGCGATTCAATCTGCTTTGAGTATGTGCCACTAATGCAAAGTTAAGGATATCAGTTATCTCCAATGAGATGTCTCAGTAACATACCAGCATTCTGCGCTGCCCTCTGAACCTCCGGAATCCTCCACGCCAATTCTTTCCTAATCGTAGCGACCTCGTCCAGCATGGATGTCACTCGGCCGGCAACTGCCTTCGAATCTAGATATTCAGGGTCCATGCAGTAGTTGGTGTGGCCAAAGATGTCTCTGTTGATTCCTCGGGCCTTGATGCTGTAGGCGAAGCTTAGGGTTGGTACCCCTGATGATATTGCAGCAATCGTTGAGTGCATCCGTGCCCCCGCGAAAAGAGTCATCCGGCTAATAATCCATTTTGTTTCTGCGGCATTATATACTGGGGGGACTATGATTATGTTGTATTTGTCTTTGATCTGAGAGAGAACACGCTGCATAAATGCGTAGTCGTTCGAAAATTGGTTGGGCTGGGTCACATGTGGGATCAAGTATATTAATAGCCCCGTCTTTTGCGCTACGCTCTCAATGATCGATGCTGCCATACTGCTCCACACTTCAAGATCGCCGTTGGTCACATACTTCGCCATCAACGGACTGAGGTTTATGCCGATTGCCTCTCCGTTAATAGGAAGCTTGGCATCGATTCCCTGTGGTTTAACTGGCTCCATTAGGAACGCTGGGTCCGCGACGGAGTAGACATTCTCGGTTACGCCAATACTTTTGAGGTAATTAATCGTGAGCGACTCCCTGGCAAAGATTCCAGTAACCTCCTTTAGATGGTGTCTCATATATCGCTCGTACTCAGGTATTGCACTGAAAGGTCCAACCGAGGCACCCCAGAGAAATAGAGGTTTTTTCTTTTCAAGGACGATGTCATCAAGGTCTGTGAAGAACTGAGGAACACCGTAGTCGAGAGAGTAGTTATCCCCGCCGACAGAGAGAACTGCAGCAGCATCATCAAGATGTGAGAGCATATCACGGTAGATATGGTATTTGAGTGCCGGCCGATTGAAAAAGTGCCGGTAGACGTATGACCAAGTTCCTGGTTTCCAAAAATTCTTGATGGCTTTTTTCTTACTCAATATGTATGAACGTAAGTGGGTAATAGAAGGATCGCTCTCTTCCAAGCATTGCTTTCTAAACTGCTCATCGTTCTGAAAATGGCTAAGACAGATGAATTGTGGGTCTTTAAAGTGCTCACGCAGGATCTTCACAGTCCCTCGCACAATCGCCTCGCACCCGCGGTTCTCGTAGGGGCCATTCCCGGCCAGAATAAATCGTAATCTATTACCACCCATTAGTTAATGCCACCCAACCTTCCTCTGAATGCGCCTTAGCGTTCTTACAGGTAATGTAATAACATTTGATATTAACCTTACCATTGCCAGACGTTTCAGATGAGGAGCCATCGTTTCCCGGAGGCTTTCTACGTCCCGCTTCTCGGCGCTCCATAGATCCATACTCAAAGACCGCATCCGCTCCTTCAGGACAATCTCCTGCCACAGGAAGGGATTAATCGGTCTTGTCGGTGCAACTCGTTTTTTCGGTACCCCTTCTGGATCTAGATGCAGTCGGTAAGCTAGGTGATGCCGCTTGATCGCAACAATTCCTCGTTGGCTTTCTACCACCCGCTCAACCGAGATCGGTTTAAGAGCGACTCCCGTTCCTCGCTCGAGCACCTCTCGTACCACCGGCGACCGAACCAACACAAGACTCGTTCCCCGACTGTCCTGCGAATACTCCGGTAACCAGGCATCCATGCATGTGACGTCTGCACACTCGGCAAAGATATCGTCGCAGTAATTGCATGCCTTCGGCGTGAACCACCTGTTTATCCAAGCTTCTGAAATTCCATCGCTCCAGAAGATTTTTCGCTCCCCACCATCTGAGATTGTGAATGTATAGTGGTAATTGCTCGCCGGCTGGTCAGGGCTCTTTCCGCGGTAGCGCACTCTCATCACACTTCCCTGAACCCCGGCGATGGCTGCGACATAATCGGTGAAATGCCTGCTCTTCAGCTGCCCACATACTAGGCCTATGGTGACAACGATCCTCTCCTGAAGTTTCTTGTTCTGTCGCTGGGCAAGCCGGATCGCCTTAATGAAACAGGGAAGGCCTGTAATAGCGTACCGCCCAGGTATTGTGAGGATCTGCCTAACGGCCCTAGACATCTCCACCGGATAGTAAGCCGAACCCGCCCCAGCATGCACCTCTCCTGGAGCGTCAAAGACCCGGAAAGCAAAGAGCCTATCCGGATCGCCAGTTGGGACAACGCAGATGACATAATCGGCGACCCCTTCACTGAGCAGCGTTTCCAGGAGCCAGGTTGCCACCCCACCAGATGCGCTGATCGGCCGGTGCTTCTTTGAGTAACCGACGTAGGTGGCGAGGTAATATCCGGTCTCAGGGCGATGCTGGATCGCAGGGACTGCTCCGTAGAGCTTCTTTCCAATTGTATCCTCATTCTCCTCAGAATCGGCGAAGGGACAGACCTTCATACATAGGCCGCACTCCTTAAGGCAAGGAGAGACTTCCACCGGATTGTACATACCGTAGCGGTTCCATTGCATTACAAGAATATTCTGCGGGCAGAGAGCAGCACAGAGACCGCAGCCGATGCAGAGATCAGTTTTAACGGTGCTTGATACGACAGATAATTTCATGCAACAATCCTCCTGCGTGCTAGCGTTAGATACGACTTAAAGAGCTGGCGTTCTGACCCATCAAGAGCGAATATCCAGATCGCCACAAAGTAAATCGAGGTAATGGCAGCACTGGCAATGGCTAAGGTAACAGGAAAGGTGATAACCTCGCCCAGTAAAGCCGCCGAGATCGCGATGAGGACGGTCGCTGTGATCCCGGGAATCATCGATCGGCTGAAGGTGTGTGATGCGACTCTAAGCACTCTTGTTGCATACCAGGGAATGAAGAAGGCGTTCTTCAGGGTAAGGACGATCGCCCCTGCTGCCGCGACCCCATAATAGCCCATCCCAGTCAGTAGCGGGAGAGAGACTGCGAGACCGAAGTTCCCTATTCCCATGAATAATGTCACGATTCCAGGGACCCGCACCCGATTGTGGGAAATATTGATCAGGAAGATTGGTAGCACTGCGAGGTTGATTGTGAGGTGCACTGTCAAGAGGACGATAAGCGGCCAGAGAAAAGCAAACTCATCTCCCACCCATATGGTGAGAAGTTCGGGAGCAAAACCGCAGACAAGGCCGATTGGTAGAGCCATGGCGAGTCCCATCAGCTTGACGGCGCTTTTCGTAGCCCGTATTAGAGTCTCGGTCTGCCTCCGAGCATAGCAGGATATGATAGACGGCGCTAGGACGCCTGAAAGCATGCCGGCCATCGCCCGCAGGAAGCTGGACCACTGGAGAGCAATTGCATATTCCCCGGCGGATGTTGCACCGAAGAGAAGGTTCACTACGATAAGGTCAATCTGGAGGAAAAGCAAGGCGCCAATATTATTGACGACCACCCACCATCCCATCTCGCACAAATCTCTGATCGCCCTGCGGTCAAAGTAGCGGATTGAGACCCGGAGGTGTGGGCAAACCTGGCGGGCTAAGATGATTGAAACTCCTGACGCCACGAGAGCCCCAACCAAGTAGGCCCCACCGACAAGGCCAAGGTCTGGACCGAGAAGTTTGAAGAGTATTATGATCAATCCTGTCTGCACAACAAGGTTCGTGATGTTGACCAAGTTCTGAAGGTCGAGCCGGTTGTATGCAAAGAGCTGAACCGTGAAGCTCCCACTCCAGGAGCGTATGAGAAAGGCGGCCAATACTCCGAGAAGCAGGAGAACCGCGCCAGTCTCCTGACCGGCCGGCACGTGGAAGAGCAATGGGGCAAAGTAAGCGATAATTAGGATAACCGGGATCATCAGAAGTATGACCACAGTGAGCCCAAATAGAGCTGTGTTGAAGGTTTTATTCGCAGCTACATAGTCTTCTTGCTGCAGGTTGATAGTGAGGAACCGGGAGACTGCAGTATTGAGCGATTGGACGATGATCGCCACGTATCCGGTGATCGAGGTTGCAAGCGGAATGAGTCCATAAGCTCCAACACCAAGGGTCTTGATGAAATAAGGCACTAGGAGGATGCCTATAACGATATTGGCTAGGAAGTAAACGATGTTTGCAGCGAGGTTACGGGGGAGCTGCGTGGCGAAACCTTGATCGATCCTAGCTTTGTCCTCAGTCTGCATGGGTTGTCATTCCGGTGCAAGGAAATAATTCCTATTTTACTATGCTATTTACTAAATATCAGATCGCAGGGCACCGTAGGCATCCACTTACACGAGACCACTTACACAAGAGCAGCTATCTCCACCATTACTTTTCCAATACCAAACACCTCTTCTAATGTGGATATCTTCAGCAAGCTGCTTCAATGTTCGCTTCAATTCTGTCCCGTAGCTCAGGACTACGCAAATAGCTCTCTTGAAGGCCCCCACTAACGCCCTGCTCCAGACGATCGCTCTCAATCCGCCAGCTCCTCCATCAGATCTGACACACTGCCCCGGCGGACCCTGCCCTGCCGGTAATCCTCTCTGGCCTCAGCAACCTCATCCGCCAATCCACACCTGCGCTGGATGAGACGCATGCGAATGATCTCGATCAGAGACTCCTGATCATCGGGCGGCAGCCTCTCCACAGCATCGAGGATATCATCGAAGTGATACGTCTCATTTCCAGCCATGCTCTCTCACCCTCCAGACTCCCTCAGAGTCCAGCTCAGCCGTCCCCATACACCCTCCGGCAGTACTCCAGGTACTCCCCTGTTATCACGCCCTCGACCCAGTCCTGGTTCGCAAGATACCAGTCCACAGTCCGGGCCAGCCCATCCTCGAACGTGACCTGCGGCATCCAGCCGAGCCCTCTCATCTTAGAGCACTCGAGCGCGTACCTGAAATCATGGGCCGCGCCCCTGGGATCGCGGATGTGCTTTATCAGTCTCTTAAAATCCTCAGGATCTCTATTCAATCTTTCTCCAAGCACCCTGCAGATCATCTCCACAACCTCGATGTTCCTCCTCTCAGATCCACCTCCGATGTTGTAGATCTCCCCGGGCCTGCCCTTCATTAGCACCACCCCGATCGCCCTGCAGTTGTCCTCCACATAGAGCCAGTCCCGGACCTGCGCGCCCTCTCCATAGACAGGAAGATCCATTCCAGCCAGAGCGTTTCTTATCATCAGCGGTATGAGCTTCTCAGGGAACTGGTACGGCCCGTAGTTGTTCGAGCTCCGCGTGACCATCACAGGCACGCCGTAGGAGATGTGGTACGCCCTGCAGAGGAGATCTGCAGCTGCCTTGCTCGCCGCATACGGGCTGTTAGGCCTCAGAGGCGAGTCCTCTGTGAACCTTCCCTCAGTCACGGACCCGTAGACCTCGTCTGTGGATATGTGAACGAACCTCCCCACATCGTGATTCCTCGCAGCCTCGAGCAGCACCTGCGTGCCCCTCACGTTCGTATCTATGAACGGCGATGGGTCGAGGATGCTCCTGTCAACATGGGTCTCAGCCGCGAAGTTCACCACCGCGTCCAGCCCATCCCTGAAGAGACCATCCACAAGATCCCTGTCCGCGATATCCCCCCTCACAAACCTGTACCTCTCATCCCCCTCGATATCACTAAGGTTCGCAGGGTTCCCGGCGTACGTCAGCCTGTCGAGATTCACGACCTCCCAGTCGTCATGCTCCCTGAGCGCGTAATGTATGAAGTTGCTCCCTATGAACCCGCAGCCGCCAGTGACCAGAAGCCTCATCATCTCCCCTCATAAACAAAACCGTTCACAGCGTCCCGCAGGCCAGGCCATTTCGCATCTCTGGGCGAGAGCACCGGTCTGGACGCCGGCCACTCAATCCCGATCCCGGGATCGTTCCATATGATCCCGGCCTCATGCTCCGGCGAGTACTCGTCCGTGGTCTTGTACATGACATCGGCCACATCGCTGAGCGTCATGAAACCATGGGCGAATCCAGGGGGTATGTAGAGCATCCTCATGTTCTCCTCGGAGAGATTAACGCCAACCCATCTCCCGTACGTCGGCGAGCCCCTCCTGATATCCACAGCGACATCGAATATCTCGCCACTCACAGCGCGAACGAGCTTACCCTGAGCCCTCGGCGGGTTCTGGTAGTGAAGCCCCCTCAGAACACCCCTTCTCGAGCGAGAGTGGTTGTCCTGGACGAACCTCTCTTTTATTCCGAACGCAGCGAACTCCGAGTGCTTGTAGCTCTCCATGAAGAACCCGCGCTCGTCCCTGAATACCCTGGGCTCGATCAGGATCACATCATAAATATCAAGTCTCTTGAAGCTGAACGGCATCAGAACCTCACCTCTGCGTCGTCTCCTATCATCAGCCTCAGAGCCTGGCTGTTCATCCTCTCCCTGGAGACAACAGTGTTCCTCCCGATCACGCTGTCCTCGAGCCTGTCTATGTTTCTGATCACCACACCATCCAGGACCACGGAGTGCTCGATCGCTGAGCTCTCCACAACACATCCCCGACCGATGCTTGTGTATGGGCCTATGAACGATCCCCTTATCACAGCGCCCTCGCCTATGACCGCGGGCCCCCGGACCGTGCTCTCGATAACACGCGCGCCCCTCGCGAGAGAGACCCTGCCCACGACCCTGCTCCTGCCGTCGATCTCCCCCTGGATGTCCTCGTCCACGAGCTCGTCCAGGACAACGCGGTTCGCCTCAAGCAGGTCGTCCTTCTTGCCCGTGTCGAGCCACCATCTCCTGAGTATGTAGCTTTTCACCCTCAATCCCTTGTCGAGGAGCCGCTGGATCGCATCCGTGATCTCGAGCTCACCCCTCCAGGACGGTTTGATCTCAGATACTGCATCATGAATTGCCGGGGAGAAGAGGTAAACGCCGACAAGAGCAAGGTTCGATGGCGGATCCTTCGGCTTCTCCACGAGCCGCCGCACGTTCCCTGACGCATCGACCTCCGCGACCCCGAACATCCTGGGATCCTCGACCTCCTTCAGGAGTATCATCGCATCTGATCCGCCACTCTCAAAATCCCTGACGAACGGGACGATGCTCTCCCCGATCAGGTTGTCGCCCAGGTACATGAGGAACGGGTCGTCCTCCAGAAAGTCCTGGGCGACCTTCACCGCGTGCGCAAGCCCTCTGGGCGCGTCCTGCGGTATGAACTCGAGGTTGAAGTTCCAGGGGTTTGAAGCCAGTGACTCCTTCACCTGCTCACCCGTCTCGGGGGCTATGATCACCCCGACGTCCTCTATGCCCGCGCTCCTGATCTGATCCATCGCGTAATGGAGTATCGGCCTGTTTGCCACCGGCACGAGCTGCTTCGTCATCGTGTACGTTAGCGGCCGCAGCCGCGTGCCCTTCCCTCCTGAGAGAACAAGCGCCTTCATACCCGCCCAGCCACCTCACTTATGTGGTCCCTCAAAGAATCCCTCCAGTGCGGCATGATATCCATGCCCTGAACTCGCAAAAGAAGGTTATCCAGAACGGAGTTCGCAGGACGTCTTGCAGGCCGCGGGAACTCAGAGGTGCTCACAGGCACCACCCTGAGATCCATGCCGAGAAGCCGGAATATCTCAACTGCGAACTCATACCAGGTGCATTCTCCCTGGGATGTGCAGTGGTATAAACCATAGCTTTCAGTTTCGATGAGCAAATCGATCTGATTCGCGACATCGCCCGCGAACGTCGGTGTGCCCCGCTGGTCATTTACAACCCTGAGCTCGTCTCTTGCTCGCGCGAGCGAGAGCATGGTCTTCACGAAGTTTCTGCCTGCAGGACCATAAAGCCAGGCCACTCTGAGTATGAAGCTGTCTGGATTCTGCTCTAAAACCATTCTCTCTCCAAGAAGCTTCGACCAGCCGTAGACGTTTAGCGGATTCGGCGGGTCGTACTCAACGTAAGGCCCATCCTTTTTCCCGTCGAAGACGTAATCCGTGCTGATGTGCACAAACTTCGCCCCAGCCCTGCGGGCTGCGATTGCAGCATTTCTGGCGCCAATTGCGTTCACAAGAACCGCTTTATCCCGGGCAGACTCGCATCCATCGACATCTGTGTATGCAGCAGAGTTTATGATGACGTCAGGCCTGATGCGCTCCGTCTGCCTTAAAACAGCACCCAGATCTGCAACGTCCGCCTCTATGTGAGAGAAAGGAGCTAAATCATGATGCCCCAGAACCCTGCACAGCTCTGTGCCGAGCTGGCCCTCAGCGCCGAAGATCAGGATGCGCATGTCGTGCCCTCATTGTAAGACTGCATCCACTCCACAAACCGCCTCAGCCCATCCAGCGCAGCGCGCGCATTCATCATCGCCGCAGGATCATGTGCCCTCACGCGCGCGCCCCTCTCCCTCAGAAGCCGCATGATATCGAGAGACGGCGCATCCCTGATGTCGTCAGTGCCTGGCTTGAACGCGATCCCCAGCACCCCCACTGTCTTTCCGGCAAAACCATCCAGGGCATCCTCGAGTTTATCAACAATATGCACGCGCTGCCGCTGGTTCACGAGACGCGTCGCCGAGACTATCGGCATCTCGTATCCATTATCTCTTCCGAGAGCGATCAGAGCAGCAGTATCCTTGGGAAAGCAGCTCCCGCCCCAGCCAGCTCCTGCCTGCAGGAACCTCGGACCTATCCTTGGGTCGAGCCCGATTCCTCGAGCCACCTCCCTCACATCAGCTCCGACCCGCTCGCAGAGACCGGCCATCTCGTTGATGAATGAGACCTTTAAAGCTAGAAACGCATTCGCCGCGTACTTTATCATCTCGGCGCTGGCCGGATCTGTAGCAACCAGTGATGGTCTGGTGTAATTCGCCGGCCTCGGGAGCCAGACAGGCGGCTCGAACGACTGCTCCAGAACCGGCAGGTACATCCTGCGCATCACCTCCAAACCCTCCGGGCCATCCGCGCCCACGACTATCCTGTCTGGATAGAGGAAATCCCGCAGCGCCTGCCCCTCGCTCAGGAACTCCGGGTTGGAGACGACCTGGAACTCAGCCGTGCTGTCCCGCTCGCTCAAGATCTCTCTGATCATATCCCTCACGCGCCGGTTTGTGCCCACAGGCACCGTCGACTTCATGACCACTGTGTACCTCCGCCCACTCCTCATCGCCTCCGCGACCTCGCGCGCCGCGCCCTCGACGTATCGCAGATCAGCGCTCCCGTCCTCGCGTGATGGCGTGCCCACTGCAATCATGATCGCATCCGCGCCCACAGCCTCACTGATGTCGCTGGTGAAGAGCAGCCTCTCCCCCGCATCCCTCATGATCTCCTCCACCCCAGGCTCCCGGATCGGGCACCTGCCACCTTTGAGGGAAGCAAGCTTCCTGCCGTCGTTCTCCACACATGTCACATGGTGCCCCAGATACGCGAGCGCAGCTCCTGTCGTGAGCCCAACGTACCCGGCACCGATTATGGCAATACGCATGAAATCCATCCTCCGGGAAGACCTGACCTGAGAGACCACGATCCCGGGCCGCAGGCCGCCGGCGCTCTGGTCCGGCCATACACAATTCAGAGTCACAGCATCCAGGGATTCCTGCCCACATCCTCGGAGTATCTGCTGAGATCTTCATCACATCCGATATAACGTCAGATACAGCTTCCCCCGAGCTCCCTTATTGCCCTCTTGATCTCCGCGATCTCATTCTCAATACGGGAGAACCGTTTGTCCATGTGCTCACGGAGATCTGATCTCACCCCTCGAAGCTCCTCGATCGTCTCGTCCTGCTTCTCCAGCATCGCATCTTGTTTCTCGAGCATGCGGTCCTGCTTCTCCAGCATCTGATCCTGCTTCTCGAGCATCATCCTTCCTATGGAGAGGTTCTCCTTGCTCACTGCCAGAGTCTCCTTGCTCACAGCAAGGTTCTGCTCGCCCAGCTCGATGCTTCTGTGGAGATACCTTATCGCGACATCGAACCTCTCGCCGAGCTCTTCCTGCCAGTCGCCTCTCAGGATCCTGAAGTACTGGAACTCACCTGTCGCATCACCCCATCTCACTTCAAGCTCCTCAACCATGATCGGCCTCTCCTGGATGTTCACGGCATTCACGAACTCCTTCAGGGCATCCTCCTCCCCCTCGGCGACGATCCTCACATCGTACGGCTCCACGTTCTCGACGGTGCCTGAGAGTCTCAGCTTCCTGGCGATGTTCTGGACAGCATCCCGGTATCCTACCCTCTGGACATCCCCCTTAGCGATGATCTCAACCCGGCGCATATCAGTCACGCATCTTGTCGCTGTTCATACAAATAACTGATCGCACTGGACAGGTCAGATGCAGCTGCCCCCGAGCTCCCTTATCGCCCTCTTGATCTCCGCAATCTCATTCTCAATGCGGGCGAACCGTTTGTCCATGTGCTCACGGAGATCGGATCTCACCCCTCGAAGCTCCTCGATCGTCTCGTCCTGCTTCTCCAGCATCGCATCTTGTTTCTCGAGCATCTGATCCTGTTTCTCGAGCATCTGATCCTGTTTCTCGAGCATCTGATCCTGTTTCTCGAGCATCTGATCCTGTTTCTCGAGCATCATCCTTCCAATGGACAGGTTCTCCCTGCCCACAGCAAGGTTCTGCTCGCCCAGCTCGATGCTTCTCTGGAGATACCTTATCGCGACATCGAACCTCTCGCCGAGCTCCTCCTGCCAGTCGCCTCTCAGGATCCTGAAGTACTGGAACTCGCCTGTGGCATCTGCCCATCTCACCTGAAGCTCCTCAACCCTGATCGGCCTCTCCTGGATGTTCACGGCATTCACGAACTCCTTCAGTGCGGCTTCCTCCCCCTCGGCGACGATCCTCACATCGTACGGCTCCACGTTCTCGACGGTGCCTGAGAGTCTTAGCTTCCTGGCGATGTTCTGGACAGCATCCCGGTATCCGACCCTCTGGACATCCCCCTTAGCGATGATCTCAACCCGGCGCATATCAGTCACGCATCTTGTCGCTGTTCATACAAATAACTGATCGCACTGGACAGGTCAGATGCAGCTGCCCCCGAGCTCCCTTATCGCCCTCTTGATCTCCGCAATCTCATTCTCAATGCGGGCGAACCGTTTGTCCATGTGCTCACGGAGATCGGATCTCATCCCTCGAAGCTCCTCGATAGTCTCGTCCTGCTTCTCCAGCATCGCATCTTGTTTCTCGAGCATCTGATCCTGCTTCTCGAGCATCTGATCCTGTTTCTCTAACATTGCGTCTTGCTTCTCTAGCATACGGTCCTGCTTCTCGAGCATCTGATCCTGCTTCTCGAGCATCATCCTTCCTATGGAGAGGTTCTCCTTGCTCACTGCCAGAGTCTCCTTGCTCACAGCAAGGTTCTGCTCGCCCAGCTCGATGCTTCTGTGGAGATACCTTATCGCGACATCGAACCTCTCGCCGAGCTCTTCCTGCCAGTCGCCTCTCAGGATCCTGAAGTACTGGAACTCACCTGTCGCATCAGCCCATCTCACCTGAAGCTCCTCAACCCTGATCGGCCTCTCCTGGATGTTTATAGCCCTCAGGAACTCCTTCAGGGCATCCTCCTCTCCCTCGGCGACGATCCTCACATCGTACGGCTCCACGTTCTCGACGGTGCCTGAAAGTCTTAGCTTCCTGGCGATGTTCTGGACAGCATCCCGGTATCCTACCCTCTGGACATCCCCCTTAGCGATGATCTCAACCCGGAGCATATCAGTCACGCATCTTGTCGCTGTTCATACAAATAACTGATCGCACTGGGCAGGTCAGATGCAGCTGCCCCCGAGCTCCCTTATCGCCCTCTTGATCTCCGCAATCTCATTCTCAATGCGGGCGAACCGTTTGTCCATGTGCTCACGGAGATCGGATCTCACCCCTCGAAGCTCCTCGATCGTCTCGTCCTGCTTCTCCAGCATCGCATCTTGTTTCTCGAGCATCTGATCCTGTTTCTCGAGCATCTGATCCTGTTTCTCGAGCATCATCCTTCCAATGGACAGGTTCTCCCTGCCCACAGCAAGGTTCTGCTCGCCCAGCTCGATGCTTCTCTGGAGATACCTTATCGCGACATCGAACCTCTCGCCGAGCTCCTCCTGCCAGTCGCCTCTCAGGATCCTGAAGTACTGGAACTCACCTGTCGCATCCGCCCATCTCACTTCAAGCTCCTCAACCCTGATCGGCCTCTCCTGGATGTTTATAGCCCTCAGGAACTCCTTCAGGGCATCCTCCTCCCCCTCGGCGACGATCCTCACATCATATGGTTCCACGTTCTGGACGATGCCGGAAACGCCGAGCCTTCTGGCGATGTTCTGGACAGCATCCCGGTAGCCGACCCTCTGGACGTCCCCCTTAGCGATGATCTCAACACGACGCATATCTATCACACATATTCTAGCTCTTCATACAAATAGCTGACCTGAGGCGTCTGAGCAAGCTCCATGAAGCGCGCTCAGTCCGTAAGCTCCTTTATCGTGCAGTCTCGTGCTGAAGCTTCAACGAAGTATAACGATCACGAAGATCCCTGAGCGCCCCGCCCCAGTCGATCCCGGGCTTCCGCTCTGGCCCCCTTTGCATTCTTTTCCAGAAAAAACTCCACAAAGTCCAGCTCCTCTTCGAAGCACAGAGGAACAGCGCTCGATCATCTCCTTCAGGGCCTGAAGGTCTCCCTCCTCTGCGTCCGGATCCAAATCTTCCCAGAAGACCAGATCGCTGTAAGCATCCCTTTCCACCATCCTATCTGGTGTGCCGATTCAGACAGATGGTACAAGCATCGCGCTCAGACGCAGCTGCCCCCGAGCTCCCTTATCACCCTCTTGATCTCAGCGATCTCTCCCTCGATCCTGGCGAACCTCTTCTCCATGTGCTCCTTGAGATCAGACCTCACTCCCCTGAACTCCTCCACAGTCTCGTCCTGCTTCTCGAGCATGAGATCCTGTTTCCCAAGCATTTGATCCTGCTTTTCAAGCATTCGATCCTGCTTCTCGAGCATCTGATCCTGTTTTGCTTCTATTCTCAGGATTGACTCGACGCCCTTGGACAGCTGGATGGCCTGAAACCTTATGGCGAATCTGGTGAGCTTCTCGACACGACCATCGTACTCCTCGAAGGATATCTCTGAGACTTCAGCAGCCTTCGGCCAGCTGGATCTGATGAATGCCATGAAGGACGAGACCTGCCTATCATCTCCCTCGAAGAGGACCTCCACAAGCTGGAGACCATTCTCCCTGAGATTCCGCGCGGAGAAACCATCCATGCACAGGCTGTCGGCCTCGGAAAAAAGATGGTTGCGGTAACCCACTCCGTGAACCCTCTGGCCCCGTATCAGCGCCCTTACCTTCATCGTGATTATCACTTCATAGATCCTATTAATGTGTTCCGGAAGACGCCCGAAGAGCAGGACGATTCCCTGGGCTTAGAGCAAGAATGCCGGAAAGTTATGCTGGCACCTTCAACCTGTGAACAGCCAGCGAACTCTCCCGCACTCTAAGAAAATATCCCGGACAAAAATATCAGTCCTGCTGGGGTAGGCTCCCTCCAATCTCTGAACGGTTTTCTCCCTGCCTCAGGAGGTTCTGCAAAGCCACAGCTCAGGCTGAGCCTTACGGCTTCTGCTCAGCCACACCGCTCGTCAGCGAGCACATTCAGCACCTCCTTTCTGAAGGTGTCAAAGTCGTCGAGATGCCCAGTCACCATCTCATAGACGATCATCCACGTACCTGTATCTGCGAACCAGTATGTTGCGGAATCCCTTCATCCGCTTCGCTCTCTCCACCACCTCTCTGGAGAGAACCCCAGAACTTGCGAGCTTTTCAAACAGGTCCTCATCTGCTGCCAGTCCCAGCCTGAGGCATGCAACCAGAATGAGCTATATAGAATAGTCTCGATCGAGATCTGGAGAAGACGCTCACATGCTCTCCTTTTCCCGATCCTCATACAATCCTCGAAGCTTGCAGGCGCGATCTCTCGCATCTCGCCCGGATATCCCTCAAGCTCATCGATCTTCGCGAGTACCCGCTCACGGTCCAGCACGCGCGGCCTCCTCCAGGTACTCACGGTATATGTGCTTGAAGTCCTCGTACGCCTGAGCGGTCCGGAAGGCGAACTCGTAGAGCTCATCGATCTCCCTGCAGAAGCGCACCCACCACATGCGACACCTTCTGTAATTCTCATGTGCGCTGCTCCCATGTCAGCTATCTGCTGGCGCCGAGGATCGAGGAGGCATGCGACACCCTCTGTTACTCTCCTGTGCGCTGCTCCTCTCTTCTGAGAGCCACCCTCAGGAATGCTGCGAATACGCCGAGCATCAGCCCGAGCATGCCTGCGACCCCGACGATCAGCATTCTCCTGGGCTTCACCGGCTGGAGTGGCACCGCAGGCGCCTCGACTATCTCCAGGGACTTCATGAGGATGAGCTGCTTATGTAGATTCATGTAACGATCCATAAGGCCCAGACGCTGAGACTCTGCATTCTGCAGGTAATCCAGCTTGTATGAGAGCAACATGCTCTTCTCCAGCGAAGATACGCCCGTGGCGCCCTCAATCTCCTTCATCGCCTGGTGAGTCTGGTTGATGCTTTCCTCCACAGAATCCAGAAGCTGGTTGGTGGCTGAGAGCTGCTCCAGCAGGAGACCCCTCTGCTCAGTGTAGCTCTGGTTGCTCCTGTCTTCGAATAAGCTGACCATCTCCCGCAGGATCCGCTTCCCCTCTTCTGGATCCGTGGTCTCCATGGAGATGCTGAGTAGGCGGTCTGAACCCTTAACAGGCTCAATCCTCATCCTATCCTTAAATTCGGCGAGCTCGCCAGGAGAGAGGCTGAGGTTGAGCCGGGAGAGAAGGTCGAGAACAAACGCATCACTCGTCAGGATCTCAGATGCCCCAGACTGAATCGTGTATACCGGATCCCCGAAGTTCCCGAGAGCGACGAGGCACGATGCCCTGTAGACCGATGGCATCATGATGCTCACCGCGCCTGCAGCCACCACCGCGATCAGGAAAATGCCCACTACCAGGAACCTGTTCTCCCACAGCACACGGATTATGTCACGCAGATCTATCTCGTCATCCATTCTCTCATCCATTCAGACCACCATCAGAGGTACGCATAAATGCTCAGCATCGCCACCACAGCCTCCACGCCCCACATGAACAGCACAACATCCCTCTCGTAGACCCTCCCCTTCAGGCGCCTGAGCAGAGCGATCGCCAGATGGGTGAGGTGGTAGATACCGCTCTGAGATAGGCTGCCATCATCTCCCAGATTTGCGAACGCCTCCTTTCCAAATCTCCCTCTGGCCTGCATGAAGAAATCGATCGCATACGGTATGAACAGTGTCACAGCTATCTTCTCAATATCCCCCAGTATCGCCACGCAAGCAGCCAGAGCTCCCACGGAGTAGGTCATCGTGTCCCCTGGGAATACCCTGGCAGGATACCGGTTGAAGTACAGGAAGGCGAGCAGCGAGCCGAGCATTATGATGGACAGGGCAGCTGCGCTCGTCTTCCCCATGACAAGACCAGCATAGCCAAGAGCCGCGAATATAATCACACCCATCCCGGCCTCAAGGCCGTTGTATCCAGCGACCATGTTGAAGGCGTTCGAGGCTCCCACAACCCCTATCGGGATGATCACGAGAGGATACAGTATCCCCCAGTCGACCCGCCCGATCAGGGGAAGGCTCATCGTTGTATGGCCTGCATTGATAACCATCATCGGCATCGCTGCGAAAAGCATGAACATCGGTTTCTGCCACTGCCTCAAGCCCGCCTTCCATCCCAGGATGTCGTCCATGATCCCTATGATGCACGCCATCAAAACCGTGCACAGTGCCGCCAGTATCGGCGTGTATCTGTATGAGTTCAGGTAAAACGTCTCGATTCCGATGTAGACAAGAACCCCGAGCACAAAGCCAAACACAAGAGGCACGCCGCCCATCTCCGGCACCTTCGGCCGCCCGGGCTTGTGCATGTCCCATCCCAGAAGACCGACCTCTGGAGCCTTGCGGATCCACTTCCACGTCGCTATCCATGTCGCTGCAACGCTGACAGGAACGCTGATGTAAAGCACTTCCTCCATCCTGCTCGATTGTTGCCTATTTTTAAAACATATCAAAGTTTCGATGTTTTGCTCTTGAAATGCGCCACGTATCCCCCCAGCCAGATACCCGAAGATGCGGGATTTCAGAGGAGCATGGAGAGGGCATCGATGTATCAGAAGAGGCCCTCAGCGAAATCTGTAGATCCTGGCGCCCCTGTCGTAGATCGGCTCGTAATGCTCCGGCGGGAAGCTCATGTTCACCCTCGCATGTGCAAACCTCGTATAAGCTAATAATTTCCTGATTGGTATGATCATTTGCTACGAAATAGCATGAACGCAGACCATTTCATCCATATAGATGACCTTGCGTCATGAGCGTTTTTCTGTAATTCTGACACACAACCTGATGCAACAATTAATCATATCAGCATCCTGGAGTGCAGCAGTATGTTCTTAAATCCGAGACGGAGATTCAGATCATATGATAGAGCTATCGACCAACAGAGGCTGTGAGATAGTGGATATCACCCCACAGGTCCAGAGAGCTGTCAGGGATAGCGGTGTGATTGACGGCATCTGTCTCGTGTACACACTTCACACCACTACAGCTCTGATCGTGAACGAGGCGGAGAGCGGTCTTTTAATTGATATCATCGATAAAATAAGAGAGATCGTGCCGGGTGTGGGGTACAGGCATGGTGAAAACGGCCCAGCTCACCTCCAGGCGTCGCTCCTGGGCAACAGCGTCGTCGTTCCTGTGGAAAAAGGCATACCTCTCCTGGGGACTTGGCAGAGGATACTCTTTGTGGAGCTGGACGGGCCGAGGCGCAGGCGTGTTGGCGTAAAGGTGATGGGGAGTGATGTGGCGAGGTGAGCACACGGATTCTCCCCTCCGCATCCCACACCACAGGTAGGGCGGAGAGATGAATAGAGCATGTGTCTCCGGCCAGGCGGTGTTTGTGAGATAGTGCGCAGCGAGAGAAAGCTTAAATTTGTATTAGCGCCAGCAGGTCTAGCAGGAGGAGTTCTCTATGGCAGACTGTGATCTCTGTACTGTGGCAAAGCCGACTCTGATACCGATAAAGGTCAAGGTGCACACACTTGCGAATCCCGAGGGCGCGTACAAGGGCGTTTGCGAGAGCTGTCTTGAGGCGCTCAACGCCGCATGGGAGGAGCGGTTCGGTCCCAAGGAGAACAAGAAGTAACAGAATTAACAGCTGCGGGGGCAGTGGGCATCTGGCTTCAGAGGGAGGAGAAGATAGCTGTAGTCCTGCTTCTGATGGCCCTCTCCACGCTGGCCGTCGCTTACTGGGCATTCGGGATCTCCGGATCCGATGAGGATGTCTCTCTGAGCGGAAAGATTGTCAGCATCAGGGAGACCCGCACCGGCGGCCATCTCATAATCACACTGGACTCAACTCCGATGCAGATATTCCTCCCCTCCAGGGTCGCGAAGGAGGTCAGAGGGAGTCTGTCAGCAGGAGATCATGTGCAGGTCAGGGGGCATCTCACCGAGTACATGGGGAGAAGCGAGATAGAGGTGAGCAGGGCCTTTGATATAACAAGGATGTGATTGCAGGTGTGGCAGGGATCTGGCAGATCTGATGTGACACAGTGTGCTTTATCCGCCGGTGGCATGTGGTCTTGCGGCAGGGGTCTTTCGGACACAAGAGGGTGCCATGCAGATGAGAATTGTGCTCGTAAAGCCAGGCTCTCTGGTGAGAGATGCTGCAGGAAACATTCTTTACGCTAGCTCATCTGTGACTCTGATAATCTCAGACAGGATTTTGGTGGTGGATACAGGATCCGCTGATGAGCGGGAGAGGGTTTTCGACGGCCTTAAAAGAGCAGGGGTATCGACTGATGACATAGAGATCGTGGTCAACACACATCTCCATGTGGATCACACAGGCTGCAACGATATCTTCCGAAACGCAGATGTGCTCTCATACCACACAGGTCTGCGCGAGGGCTGCGTTCTGGCGGAGGGGGTGAGTCTCATGGAGACGCCAGGTCACACTCTGGACAGCATATCTGTTCTGTGCAGCGAGAATGTCGTGATCGCTGGCGATGCCCTGCCGACCGCTGACAACTACATCAAGGATCTCCCGCCGAGAATACATGTGGACAGGGCTCTCGCCATGAGGAGCATGCACAGAATAGCAGGCATCGCCAGGATCGTGGTTCCCGGACATGGAATGCCATTCTCGATTCCCGATGGCCGCGAGACCGAGCTCGCATGATGGGGGTAGCATGGCGCAACTCCGATCTCCAGGAGAACATCTCGACATCTGTCAATCAATCCCACGCATTTCTGGCGGCTCGATCGCATGGATCGAAAACCCATCTCACCACGGTCTGACAACACGCCTGAACTTCCAGAGCCTGTCGAGCTTTGCGGTCGCATCGACCCCTACTTTTGTTGTCATCCCATCCACAGATCTCGGATCCAGCGTGCTCCCCCTCACGTTCGGATACATGTAAATGTCCTGATCACCGCGAACCCTGGTCGCGATCGCGTACTCCAGCTCTCTCGGATCGTGGATATCGATGTCCGTGTCGACAACAAGCACATGTTTCAGGCTCCCGTGTGCGGCCATCGCGGCCTGTATGGCCTTCAAACCATCCTCCTCCTCCTGCTTTTCTATCTGAACAACCGCGTGGAAGTACGTGCACCCACCCTCCGTCAGAAGCACATTCCTGACCCTCACGACCTTTGATGCCTCTCTGTATATCAGCGGCTCATAGGGCACGCCCATCAGCATCCTGTGCTCCCCTCCGGCGGGAAGAAGTGCATGATAGATCGCGTCATCCCTCATCATGATCCTGGTGATCTCTATGACAGGCTCCTCCCTCACGATATCCATCGTGCCGGTGATGTCCACAAACGGCCCCTCCGGAGCCCTCTTCTCCGTCAGGTATCCCTCCAGAACGATCTCAGCATGCGGAACCGGGACGCCATTCTCAAGGGTCACAACCTCAACAACATCCCCTCTGAGAGCGGATGCATACTCAAACTCCTTGTTCTCAGGCACTCTTGTTGAAGCAGCTATGAGAACCACCGGATCCACGCCGATGGCGATCGCAACAGGCAACCTCCTCCCGGTTTCGATGGCTCTGGAGTACATCTGATGCGTGTGCCTTCCCGGGACGAGCCTGGCGGCCAGCCTATTCCTGTCGAGAACCATGAGCCTGTGAACGCATGCATTGATCCTGTCATCCAGCCTGGAGACGACAATGCCTGATGTTATGTACCGCCCGCCATCCCCTCTGAAATGCCTCAGCACCGGAAGTCGCATCAGATCCGGCTCCAGGATGTTTTCCTGGAACTGAGATGAGTCGACCTCTCTGACATGGCCATCAAAGCCCACAGCTGAGAGATCGCGCGCGAGGTTCCTGGCATCCATCCTCAGGGCCCTGGCGAGAAGCTCCCTGCTCCCGAGTATGTTTATGCAGCAGACATGGCCATCCGCATTGTGGAAGAGCATCGGTCCCCTTCCGGTTGCGCGCATGGCCAGCTCATACTCCGTGGATACATGCTCATGGGTCTCCTCCAGAACGCCATCCGCGCGGAGATCCTCTAGGAAAGATCTGAAACTCATGGTGGAGAGTTAGCAGCATGCCCAATATATTCCCGACCCTCAAAGGGTCCGCAG
This sequence comes from Methanothrix thermoacetophila PT, assembly GCF_000014945.1. Taxonomy (NCBI): domain Archaea; kingdom Methanobacteriati; phylum Methanobacteriota; class Methanomicrobia; order Methanotrichales; family Methanotrichaceae; genus Methanothrix; species Methanothrix thermoacetophila. Next base: position 1,026,938 of record NC_008553.1, on the reverse strand, counting down.
CGGAAACACCAAATTTTATTTTTGTTTATGGAACAAAATAATATGATTGATATGAAATAATATATCTTGTGTGTTTTTAATAAGATGCCGAATTTAATTAAAATCAGTAGTGAAATATAATGATTAGAATCTCCTTCATTCAAAAACTATTTAAAGATATAACTCATCAGATATACTGATGGACCAATTAGTAGTGCTTCATGAGATATTCGAGTCGTTCTCCAGGGGCACCGGCGCCCTCCGCGATATCGAGCCCAGGGCGGTTGAGGGCAGGTGTGCCAGTCTTGTGGTCAAGCTCCTGCAGAGCTGTCTCGATGGTGATATCGATGAGGAGGTGTGTCGCGAGCTCTCCGAGTGCCTGAGCAATATCTATGAGCTCAAGAGGCTGGGCGACATATGCCGGAGGGCAGGCATGCCCGAGATCGCGATGAAATGCTACTCGAAGGCGCTCTCCCAGGCACAGGAGCCGCATGTCCGCTCTGTGCTGCTGAACAACCTCGGCCAGGTCCATGCGCAGAAGGGCGACCTGAGCAAGGCGATTGTATACTATAAAAAAGCCCTGGAGGGATTCGAGTATGCAGGAGATCCGAGCAGCGCTGCCCATGTCATGGGGAACCTAGCATCTGCGTACAGGCGCGCGTACCAGTGGGATCGAGCCGTGGAGTGCTACTTCAAGGGTCTGAAGGGATTTGAGAAGCTCAACGACAGCTTCGGCGTCGCCCAGATGACCGGATCCCTGGGAAGGGTGTACGCAGAGATGGGCGAGAGGGAGCTTGCTGTCTTGTATTATGAGAAGAGCCTGAGGATGTTCGAGCAGCTCGGGGATCGCAGGAGCGCGGCCTGGCTTCTGAGCCGCCTTGGAAGGGTGTACGCAGAGATGGGAAGGTGGGACGACTCGAAGAGATGTTTTGATAGAAGTTTGTCCATCTTCGAGGATCTCGGTCAGAGCCAGAACGCGGGCATAGTCCTCTCAAACCTCGGCCGCTTCTACCTGGAGAAGGGGGATCCTGATTCAGCCAGGGTTTCCCTGGAGCGCGCGCTGAAGCTGTTGAGAAAGGAGATGCTGCCTGTTTACCCGAACACGGTTGCGGCGCTCGCGGCCGCTTACAGCCTGCTCGCGAGCAGGTACGCTGCTGAGAGAAATGCGAAACAGTCGTCTCAGCTTTACTCGAATGCATCTGACTGCTTCAGCGAGCTTGCGCTCCATCCCAGGATTCTCATATCGGAGCTGAAGGCGGCTGCTGGACAGGCGAGATCGCTTTCCTATCTTGTGAAGCTCCGCGCAGAACCCCGCGGGGATGAGGCCGTCGCCTTGTGCGAGAGAGCGATATCTGCGCTCGAGAGCACGATCGCCAGCACCACATCGAAGGACAGGGAGAAGGTCGCATCACTCGTCCGGTGTCTGGAGGGGATAAAGGAGCTCTGGAGCATAGATCTCTACGCAGCGGAGCCGTGGCGGATACTCAGCATGGTCTCCGTGGCCTGTGAGTACCTGATGGGTGGCATTCGGGAGCTTGCTAAGACCCTGGGACCGTACAAGGAGATGTATGAAGCTCTTGGTGCCATCAACGGGGCGCTAGATGACGAGAGGCAGCGCAGAGACTCTTCGGCGAACCTGAAGAGAGCTGCTGAGCATCTTCGGGCATCACAGACTGAAAGCTTCGAGAAGATCGCCGAAACGCTCGAGATGGCTGGAAGATCCGAGCTTGTTCAGGGAATGAGTCCGTCTGACATACTGAACTATGGAGCTCACAGAAAGGCTCTCATGAGCATCGGCTGGGCTGCAGCGCAGAGCCTGCTATCGGAGATCGACAGGACTGGATGGATCTACGCATGGGACGAGTCGATGAATCTCTCAGAGATGGGGCCGGTTGGAAGGACCGAGCGGATAAGGAGAAAGGCGGAGAGCATCGCGGAGATGAAAGAGGTGCCTGTGGTAGAGGTGGGTTCTGTGAACATCAGGGGCTCTGCAGTTGATGTGCCGGTGGAGAGCGCTCTCGGGAACACATCCATTGTGCCCACACAGACCGTGCTTGTGTCTGCTGCAACATCGCTGCCTGCTCGTCCTGAGACCGTGCGCCCTGAGATTACGCTTGAGGGGCCATACGTCATCGAGAGCTTCGAGGATTATGAGCAGGAGGGTGCATTTTACGATGAGCCTCACAGAGACAATCCCACTGCTGGTACCGGTTGCGCAGAGTCTGCCTATGTGGCTCAAAGAGGCCATCTGCGGGACTCGATCGCCGCGAGGATCATCGTGGGGCTGATAGCGCTGGCAGGGACGGCATACGCGATAATGCATGTGATTCTGGGGGTTCTGTGATCTTTGAGATACGATGGCTCCCGGCAAGCTGCGCTGGAGAGGACAACAGCACATTTTCTGCCTTAAGGCAGGATCTGCAGCTTCCGGGGAATCTCGGGCGACCTCCTATCCTGGAGTTTGCGCCCTGCTGCTCTCTATCAGGGAGAGGGCTCCTGGAAGATTTGCCATCGAGACCGGCGATTGGGGCTTGTCAAGAGAGATCATTTAAGAAGTCTGTGGCTCGCTGTTTTTTGGATTAAGGAGATACTCAACTTATTCGGACAGGTCTGGCGGTTGACCAGTCACATCTTAATAGTTTGTCATCCATAAATCCAGCAGATGTTGCGCCAGAGGTTTGTTTTTGACACCACAGCCCTCACAGACTCGCAGGCGTGGGAGAGCGAGGGCTGCACCACACTCTGCGAGGGCATGTCTGCGATCCTGCACAGAGTCGCACAGGCGAGGCTGCATCTGGGTATAAGCTGCTATGTCCCATACCCATCGGTTTACAACGAGATAAGGGATTTCGTAAGAAACAACAACTGTGACATAGCCATACTGGGGAAGATCGATACATGGCTTGTCAAAAAGACCCCTGACAGGTACAGGGTCAAGATACCCTCGAAGATCTTCTATGAGTACGTGGACTACATGAGGAGCAGGATCAACAAGGGCATGAACGTCTCAGAGGAGGCGATATGGGAGGCTGTCTCGCGGTGTCTCTCCATCAGCGCGACGGGCGAGGGCCGGGAGCAGATGAGGGAGGAGATCGAGAGGGAGGTTGTGGGGAGCATAATAAGAAAGTTCCGCGAGAAGTACAGGGCGGCTCTGAGATACGGCATACTCGACAGCGCCCCGGATATAGATGTCCTGCTGCTCGCGAAGGACCTCGATGCCGCAGTCGTATCCCAGGATCTCGGAATTCAGAGATGGGCAGAGCAGCTGGGGCTCAGGTTCATGGAGGCGAGGGCCTTCCCTCAGATGGTCAGGGAGTACATGAGCTTTGTTCCACTACACACAGAGGAGCTGGAGGATAGGATGGTCTGAGAGAGATCGTTCCGGCGGCCGTGGTAAGCGTTGCTGAGACACACAGAGGAGCTGGAGGATAGGATGGTCTGAGGGGCTCATGGATTTCTATCAACTCCCTCATTTACGAACTGTATAGGTTGCAGCGGATTAGTATCGTCTAGATTTTATATCAAAAGGATGGGTTTTTAGAAATCCTAGCTCATAACCCTGAGTGGCCATATACTTGCGTGACCTCATCTAAGATCGGAGTTTGCGATCGGTACCTTCTATCACCATGATCTGCAGACTCTGATCAGGCAAACCGCACCCTTAGTAACACCAGGGCGAGCTCACCATCCGATCCGAGACACGGAACCTGTCCGGATAAGGCTTGAGCATCTCCTCCATCCAAAAGCAGCTATCTACAGGTTTCTGAATTCAGCTCTTATTCGGACGCATCCGAGCCACGGCCCGTAACGTTTAAAACCTAAAAGCGCATGAGCAGTCAGTGCTGATGCGCCGATAGTGTAGCGGTTATCACTAGGCGTTGCCAACGCCTAAACTCGGGTTCGAATCCCGATCGGCGCATGTTATCCAGGCAAGATCGGTCACATTCTTATTCTGAAGGTGTATTGTCTTTCGGATACGATCCCAGAACCCTGACCATGTTCGCGGCCTTTTCGATGCCATCCAGCGCCTCTCGCACAGCATCATCTTCTACATGCCCCTCCAGGTCTATGAAAAAGTAGTAATCCCCCAGCTCCTTCCTGCTGGGTCTGGACTCTATCCGTGTGAGGTTGATGTTCCTGACAGCGAATTCTCTGAGGATGGCGAAAAGTGCTCCGGGCCTGTCCTTCTCCAGATAAACAACTATCGATGTCTTGTCATTGCCTGTTCTCTTCGACATCTCTCTGGAGAGAACAACAAATCTCGTCATGTTGTTCTTCGAGTCCTGTATATCCCTGTCCAGCACCCTGAGACCGTATGTCTTCGCAGCCTCCAGGTTCGCTATCGCAGCCATCTCCGGGAACTCCTGAGCCAGCCTGGCCGCATGGCTCGTGGACCCTGTGGTCCTCATCTCAACACCAGGATACCTGCGCCGGATGTACTGCCTGCACTGGGCGAGCGCCTGGGGGTGTGAGAGTATGATTCTGACGCTATCTGGATCTCCTCTACCCAGAAGACAGTGTCTTATCGGGATCACGACCTCCCCGCATATGAAGAGGGATCTACTGAGAAGAAGATCCAGGGTCAGAGCCACAGATCCCTCCAGGCTGTTCTCCAGCGGTACAACTCCTGCATCCGCTTTATGGCTTTCCACGGCATCGAAGACATCCTCTATATCATCGAAGTATACAAGCTCTGCATCCGGAAAGCGCCTCGATGCAGCCATCTCCGAGTAGGAGCCCCTCGGCCCCAGAACGCCTATCCTCAAGAGGAACCACCCAGCTCTCTGAGAAGCTCGGATGCTCTCTCCAGGTTAATCCTCCGCTCGGATGCCATCCTCTCAGCGATGATCTCCACCATCTCTCCCCTTGCTCCCGCCTGGAGCGCGACGTTTCTTGCGTGCAGCGACATGTGCCCCCGCTGGATGCCCTCTGTGGCGAGAGCTCTCAGCGCCGCGAAGTTCTGAGCGAGGCCGACTGCCGCTATCACCCTGCTGAGCTCATCCGCGGATCTCACCCCGAGCATCCTTACAGCCGCCCTAGCTACGGGATGCACACGCGTGGCCCCGCCCACAAGCCCAACCGCCATGGGAAGCTCTATCGTGCCCACAAGATCTCCATTCTCATCGATCTCGTATCTCGATAGCGATGCGTACCGCCCTGATCTGGCGGCGTATGCATGCGCTCCCGCTTCGACAGCGCGGGTATCATTGCCTGTCGCGAGAACAAGAGCTGTAACACCGTTCATGATCCCCTTGTTGTGCGTGGCGGCCCTGTACGGATCGACCTCGGCGAGCGCTGCGGTCTTGAAGATCGCGGAGACGACCTCAGCCCCGCCGATCGCATCTGCCTTGAAAACCGCCCGCGCTCTGGCGAGGCGCGTGTCCGCCAGGTTTGAGATTATCCGGAGGTGAACCTTCCCGCCTGTAAGCCGCTCGATCTCAGGGGCCACAGCCTCTGCCATCGTGTTCACAGCGTTCGCGCCCATCGCATCCCTGCAGTCGACCAGGAGATGCGTGACGACCATCGGACCGGCTCTGGAATCGATGACATGAACCTCCAGGCCCACAGCTCCCCCGCCGAGCCTGACGAGCATCGGGTCGACCTCGTTTGCGATTTTTGTTATTTCAGACGAATGCTCCAGGATCCTGCACCTGGCGCCATACGGATCCTTCAGATCGACAGCCTGTATCTGGGCTCTCATCACCGGCCCTGTCGAGCTGGTGAAGAATCCCCCGCCATCGCGCGCCATCCTGGCTCCGTTGCTGGCCGCTGCTATGACAGATGGCTCCTCTGTGGCCATTGGCACCAGCACCTCACGCCCGTCTATTATGAAGTTTGTAGCGACGCCGAGCGGAACCTGGAAGAGACCGATCACGTTCTCCACCATCTTGTCTGCCTGGTCCAGGCTCAAACCGCTCTTTATCATCTCCTTTATCTCAGCATCACCGCAGGCCTCAACGATCTTCCCGAGCCGCTCATCGGGAGGCAGCTTGTAGAATCCCGGAAGTCTTGAACTCATCATCTCAATGCCCCATCCAGCCAGGATTCAGAAAGGGAAAAACTTTATTCTATTCCCTCGGATTCCATAAACATGACCTTTGCCTTTCCTGTGGCCCAGGAGATAGCGAAGCTCGAGAGGATCGTGGGCAGGCTCAGTCCCGTACAGAAGATGCTTCTGGGGACCGATGGCTCTGTGACTAGCCTGCTGGAGGTTATCACAGGCTCGCCTGTGGGAATAGAGACGTTGGAGCAGAGGGTGGTGCCTGCGACTGATGACGTCGCGAGGGAGCTTGATATAGATGTTGGGGAGGACGTCAACTACCGAGTCGTCCGGCTGAAAAATGCCCGCACCGGCGAGACGCTGATACACGCGGTCTCCTACACTCCACTCAAGAGACTGGAGCCCGGGTTCAAGAACGACCTGATGCGCGCGGACATCCCGATAGGCCAGATACTCCACAAGCACCGCATAGAGTCGCGGAGGGATATAACACAGACGGAGTGCGAGCAGGCGGACGATAGGATGAGCCAGCTCTTCAACATCTTCCCGAAGGAGCTGATGCTCTCAAGGAGATACAAGATCATAAGAAAGGGGGAGCCGCTGATCGCAATAAGGGAGACGTTCCCCTACAACATGTTTCAGGATACAAGAAGGGTGATCATCGAGACGCCTGCGAGGATCCACATGACGCTCACAGACCTCTGCGGCGAGGCCGGGCGGGTCGATGGCGGGGTGGGGATAGCGCTCGATAAGCCGAACATAGTCGTGGAGGGAGAGATCGACAGGGATCTATCAGTCGAGGGAGAGCAGTCTGAGAGAGCGCTGGAGGCGGCGAAGAGGGTCGCCGAGAGGTTCGGGCTTGGAGGAGCGCGCATATCTGTTAGAAGCTGCTACAGGACGCATGTGGGTCTTGGCAGCGGAACACAGCTCGCTGTGGCGGTTGGAAAGGCGCTCTGCGAGCTTTACGGCGAGAAGGCGAGCATCAGAGAGATTGCCTCTGCGGTTAGCCGCGGCGGGACCAGCGGCATAGGTGTCGCGGCATTTGAGATGGGCGGCTTCATAGTCGACGGGGGTCACACATTCGGCCCGGGAAGGGAGAAGTCTGACTTCAGACCATCATCTGCTAGCTCTGGGGTGAGACCACCGCCCGTGATAGCGCGCCATGACTTTCCTGAGAGCTGGAGGATAGTGCTTGCCGTTCCAAACATAGAGAAGGGCGCATACGGCCAGCGCGAGATCGACATATTCAGGGAGTACTGCCCTGTCCCGCTCTCAGAGGTCCAGGAGCTGTGCTACCAGATAATGGTCAGGATGATGCCGTCCGTTGTTGAGGAGGACCTAGATGCATTCGGGATGGCGGTGAACAGGATACAGCAGCTGGGCTTCAAGCGCGTGGAGGTCGAGCTGCAGCATCCTATGATCAAAATGCTGATGCAGGAGATGGTCTCAGCTGGAGCAGCATGCGCCGGCCTGAGCTCCTTCGGGCCCACGGTGTATGCGGTAACAGACACTAACACCAGGGACATAGAGTCAGCAGCCCGCGATGTGATGGGCGATATCGGCGGAGAGATTATTATAACAAGATCGAGGAACGAGGGGGCCAGGATAAGGACCGCGTAGAGAGGAGGATTTGGATGAGATCTTTGCTTGAGAGGCTCAGCAACGCCCATGGAATCTCAGGGAGAGAAGGGAGCGTGATGCAGATCATAAGAGATGAGCTCGCTCCCCACGTTGATGATGTTCAAATAGACACGCTGGGAAATCTGGTCGCGACCAGAAGGGGCAAGAGCCCCTCGGTGATGATAGCAGCACACGCCGATGAGATCGGTCTGATGGTCAAGTTCGTTGATGAGAAGGGATTCGTCTACTTTGTGAAGATCGGCGGCTGGTTCGACCAGACGCTTCTGAATCAGAGGGTGATACTTCACACAAAGAACGGCCCCGTATTCGGCGTCATAGGCTCCAAGCCACCGCATGTGATGAAGGAGGAGGACAGGAAGAAGCCAGTCGATTCCAGAGATATGTTCATAGATGTCGGGGCTAGGGACCAGAACGAGGCGAGGGAGATGGGGATCGTTCCTGGGGTGCCGATAACCATCGACAGGTCATTTGTTCCGCTCAGAGGGGACAGGGTCACTGGAAAGGCGTTTGACAACCGCGCTGGCGTGGCTATGATGATAGAGGCGATGAAGAGAACCAGGACTGAGTGTACGGTCTACGCGGTCAGCACTGTGATGGAGGAGGTCGGCCTGAAGGGTGCGAAGACGTGCGCGTTCGGCATCAGGCCTGATCTTGCAATAGTCACTGACACGACGATTCCAGGGGATCACCCTGGGATAGAGAAGAAGGATTCGGCTCTCGAGATGGGGAAGGGGCCGGTCATAACAGTCGTGGACGCATCCGGACGCGGGCTGATAGCAGATGAGGATGTGCTCGATTGGCTTCAAAAGACCGCTGAGCAGTTCAGCATACCGGTACAGCTCGATGTCTCAGGTGGAGGGACGACAGATGCGACCGCGATCCAGCTCTCGAGAGAGGGTGTCAAGACCGGAGTTGTGAGCATCGCCACGAGGTACATCCACTCGCCCGTGGAGGTCCTGAGCCTGGAGGATCTAGATAAAGGGGCGGAGCTGATCGCCAGGGCGCTCGAGACCGCCCCTAGATACTTCAGACGGGAAGGTTAATCGGAGAGGAGATCTGCGCTCTCAGGGCAGTCTCAAATCTGGTTGATGCCGCAGTTTGATGGTCTGCCAGGCACCCCTATTTTTCAGGGGGTAGCAAGGGTGTAAACTCCAGGAGAGGAGGTTACGAGCCGCCTTATCTTCGCACAGGGGTGGTTTGTTCAAAGGCGATTCTCAGCTGTTCCTCGATCTCCTCGATGCTCAGCTCCTCCTGAGAGCCTTTCACCATATCCCTGAGAACGAGCTTCCCGGAGTCGAGCTCCCTTCTCCCGATGATTATGACGTGCTCAGCGTTGATCGCAGATGCGGATTTCAGCTGTGCGCTCAGAGAGCGTCCCATGACATCCATGACAACGGGAACGATATTCCTGAGACGCTTCGCGATCCTGATCGCATCAATCTTCACATCGGGGGTGAATGCAAGAACCACGGGAGGCTTTTGTCGATCGACCTCTCCGACGACCTCCATTATCCTGTCGAACCCGAGGCCGAATCCGGTGGAGAACGTCTCGGATCCTCCAAATAGACTTGCAAGCTCATAGGATCCGCCGCCGCATATCTGGTTCTGGGCTCCCAGGCCGGAGGCGTAGATCTCGAAGACCGTTCCGGTGTAGTACTCGAGACCGCGCACTATCTCGAAGTCGATCGTCGCCTCAACATCGTATGCATCCAGAAGCTCCAGCATCTCCCTGAACTCGCTCAGGTCCATCTCAGACTCAGGAGATCTGCCCGCTCTCGCAGAGGCGCGTGCACCCTCTCTCCCGCTCGCTCCTGGTGCCGCAACAGATTGCGCGGCGCTGGCATTCTCTCCGGGAATCTCGATTGATGAAAGGGCAGCGCTCAGCTCCTCAGCTCTTTCGAGCGCATCCTTCCCCTTCAGGCTGATCAGCTCAATGATCCCGAGATCCTCAGCCCCTATGCTCTGGAGCAGCTCCCTGAGCGCATCCCTCTCCTTCTTGTCGATGAGCCTCATTATGCTCTGCCTGTGCGCCTCGGGGACCTTCTTCAGCATCGATCTTATCAGTCCCAGATACCCGATGTGGATATCCCCTCTGATCCCAACTGCTCTCAGGACCTCGTCAGCCATCGCTATGACCTCTGCCTCTGAGTCGGGACGCCTTCCGCCGATGAGCTCGCAGCCGAGCTGCCAGAACTCCCTGAACCTGCCCTTCTGCGGCCTCTCGTACCTGAAGCAGTTGGCGAAGTAGTAGAGCCTCAACGGCTTCGGGGAGCTGTGAAGCTCGCTGACGTACATCCTCATCACGGGTGCGGTGAGCTCCGGCCTTAGGGCGATGTCCCTGCCGCCCTTGTCCTTGAAGCTGTATATCTCCTCTATGACCCCCTCACCTGATTTGAGCGTGAAGAGCTCGAGATGCTCGAATGTCGGGGTTGCAACCTCGCGGTAGCCCCATCTCTCCATCACATCGATCATCTTCTCCCTGACAGCACGCCTTCTGTAAGCCTCCTCAGGCGGGAAGTCCCTGGTTCCTCTGGGCCTCTGGATCATCATCCACGGATTCGCAAAAATGCCTTTATATCTTGCGGCCATATTTTGAATGAATGCTCCGCCTGATCGGCTGGTCTCTGATACTGATTGGTGTCATCATCACATTCGTCTCACTCCTCTCTCTCCCCTCCAGCAGCGGGTTCGGAGGGGTGATACTCATAGGGCCGATACCGATCGTCTTCGGCTCCACGCCGTATATGGCACTTGCAGCCATGATCCTCGCCATAGCGATCATGCTGATCTCCATAGCGCTCTGGAGGAGATAGCCTTGCTGTTGCTTGGGATCCTTATGATCATCTCCGGGATCATGATTCTGATGCTCGATAGCATCATGCGTGAGCGGAGATACGAGGAGATGGAGGAGACGGTGATGCCCGCGGAGCGGAGAACGGATATCAAGGGTGGAGCGGTTGTCATGATCGGCCCTCTTCCGGTGGTGATAGGCTCAGATCAACGAATGGCTGCGGTTCTTATGGTTCTAGCGATCACCCTCATGGCCATCTGGATGGTATCTGCATATCTGGGGCATTTCCAGTAGCTTGGTGCTTCAGGTGTCCATGCGATTCGGAAGCAAGAGGGATATCGAGTCATATAGATGTCCCGGGAGATGCAGTATCCTCACGCCTGCAACCAGCGCAAGAGAACCGTGGAGAGGATTTCGCCATATGCACGATGGACTTAGAGCAGAACGCAATGTTTCTGCATTCTGGGCGCTGAGCGCGGAGAGGGTGATGGAAGAGCTCGGCACGGGGCCAGATGGTCTGACGGAAGATGAGGCCGCGGAGAGGCTGAGAAAGTACGGGTCTAACATTCCCAGAGAGATGAGAAGACCTGGAGATCTATTTCTCCTGCTCTCCCAGTTCAGAAGCCCCATAGTTCTGCTGCTCGTGTTCGCCGCGCTGCTCTCAGTGTACCTCCACCAGACGATAGAGGCTGGCATTGTGCTTGCAATAGTCTTCGCCAGCGGGATCCTGGGATTCTGGCAGGAGAGAACCGCTGCAGACACAATAGCCAGGCTTCTGGCCATGGTTCAGGTCCGTGCAACCGTCCTGCGGGCGAGCTCCGAAAAGGAGATCCCAGTTGAGAATATCGTGCCGGGGGATATCGTAATCCTCAAAGCAGGAGATATCATCCCGGGTGACTGCCGCATCATCGAGTCCAGAGATCTCTTTGTCAACGAGGCCGCGCTTACGGGCGAGACGTATCCCGTTGAGAAGATTGATGAAGATCTCCCGGCGGATGCACCCCTTGCAGAAAGGCGCAACAGCCTGTTCATGGGAACAAATGTCGTCAGCGGAAGGGCAACTGCCATCGTGGTGCATACAGGAAGAGATACCGAGTTCGGCAGGATCTCACATCATCTTGAGCTCAGAAGGCCGGAGACAGATTTTGAAAGGGGCCTCAGGAATTTTGGGTATTTTCTCATGGAGCTCACGCTGCTGCTTGTTGTGGCGATATTCGCCATCAATGTTTATCTGAACAGGCCTGTGCTCGAGTCGTTTCTGTTTTCCCTTGCACTGGCCGTGGGCCTGACACCACAGCTCCTCCCGGCGATAGTTAGCGTCAACCTGGCACATGGAGCGAGGGAGATGGCCACGCTCCGGGTGATCGTCAGGCGGCTTGCATCCATAGAGAACTTCGGCAGTATGAACGTCCTCTGCTGCGACAAGACCGGAACGCTCACCGAAGGCGCAGCAAAGATGCATGCTGCCCTGGATGTGGATGGAAAGGAGAACCAGAACGTTTTCCTTTTAGCATATGTCAACGCATTTCACGAAACCGGCTTCACCAGTCCCATAGATCAGGCGATACTCAGCTATCGCCAGCCAGACGTCTCAGGATTCGAGAAGCTTGACGAGGTCCCGTATGACTTTGTTCGCAAGAGGCTGAGCATCCTCGTCTCCAGAGATGAAGAGAACATTATGATCACCAAGGGCGCCCTGAGAAACGTTCTGGAGGTGTGCAGCTCAGCCCAGACATCAGATGGCATCGTTGCTCTCGATTCCGTAAAAGAGAACATACAGCAGATATTCAGCGATTACAGCAGCAAGGGATACAGGGTGCTGGGTATCGCCTTCAGGAAGATATCTGGAAGACCAGTGACGAAGGATGATGAGCGCGATATGACATTTCTCGGCTTTCTGATATTCTTCGATCCCGTAAAGGAGGGAATAGCCAAAACGGTAGCAGACCTCGCAGGCCTTGGCGTGAGCCTCAAGATGATCACAGGGGACAACAAACTTGTGGCATCTACTGTTGGTGAACAGGTCGGCTTGAGAAAGGAGATCGTTCTCACAGGCAGCGACCTCAGACGGGTCAGCGACGAGGCGCTTCAGAGATTAGTTCGCGATGTGGATATCTTCGCGGAGGTCGAGCCGAACCAGAAGGAGCGGATAATCCTTGCCATCAGAAGAAATGGCGATGTGGTCGGCTACATGGGGGATGGCATCAACGATGTATCTGCCCTGCATGCATCGGACATCAGCATCTCCGTCGAGAATGCGGTGGATGTTGCCAAGGATGCGGCTGATATCGTTCTCATGGAAAAAGATCTGAACGTTCTTCACAGGGGAGTGGTTGCAGGCCGGAAGACATTCGCCAATACTATGAAGTACGTCTTCATGGCGACATCCGCCAACTTCGGAAACATGTTCAGCATGGCCCTGCTCTCGATCTTCCTGCCGTTTCTCCCCATGCTTCCTGTCCAGGTGCTCCTGACAAACCTCCTCACAGACCTGCCGGAGATGGCCATAGCCAGCGACTCTGTTGATCCTGAATATCTGGTCAGGCCCAGACGTTGGTCGATACGGTTCATCCGCAACTTCATGGCTGTATTCGGGATGCTGAGCTCTCTGTTCGACTATCTGACCTTTGGAGCGCTTCTGTTTCTCCTGCACGCCACCACAGCTCAGTTCCGAACGGGCTGGTTCATGGAGTCCGTGATATCCGCCTCGATGGTTGTCCTGGTCATACGCACAAGGCGGCCGTTCTTCAGATCGGTGCCGAGCAGGTATCTCATCATATCAACTCTTGCAGTGGGAGCGGCTGCATTTCTGCTGCCATACACGCCATTGGGAGGTCTGTTCATGTTCACGCCGCTGCCCCTGAGCTTTCTGGCTGCAACCGTCGTGATTGTGGCCGTATACGTTCTCACAGCAGAGGTGGCCAAGAGTCATTTTTATAGAAGATCGACTGCGTTTGCCTGACCACAGGCTCCTGGAGCGCATAAAAACATTAAGATCTGGGAGTGTGACGCAATCTCGCAAAAATCGGGCAGATCAGAGACCGCATAAAGGCTAAATAGAGCATCGCCAAATGGTCGAGCTGTTTTACTGGAGGACTGGGTGTGATCGTCGAGGTTCCAGGACAGTACAATCCCAAGAATGTCGAGGATGAGGTCAGGGAGTTCTGGCATAGAGAGGATACCTATCACAAGGTGAGGAGACTGCGGTCAGGTGGAAGGCGGTTCTTCTTCGTTGACGGCCCACCGTACACAACCGGCAGGATTCACCTCGGCACGGCCTGGAACAAGGTGATCAAGGACTCGATTCTCAGATACATGTCCATGAGAGGATACGATCTCAAGGACCGGGCCGGATGGGACATGCACGGCCTCCCGATAGAGGTCAAAGTCGAGGAGCACCTCGGATTCAGAAGCAAGAGGGATATCGAGTCATATGGAGTTGACAGGTTCATCGAGCAGTGCAAGAGCTTCGCATTGAGACAGAAGGACGAGATGACGGAGCAGTTCAAGTCCCTGGGGGTCTGGCTCGACTGGGACAACCCGTACATGACTCTGAAGAACGAGTACATAGAGGCAGCATGGTGGACGCTGAAGAGAGCGCATGAACGGGGGCTGCTGGAGAGGGGTTTGAGGGTGGTTAACTGGTGTCCGAGGTGCCAGACGGCCATCGCCGACTCCGAGGTCGAGTACTGGGATGAGAGCGACCCATCGATATATGTCAAGTTCCCCGTGGAGGGCGAGGATAACACATACATCGTGATATGGACCACAACACCCTGGACAATTCCAGCGAACGTTGCTGTCGCTGTTCATAAAGATTTCATGTACTCAAAGGTCAGGGCCTGGCGCAGGGATGGCACATATGAGATCCTCATAATGGCAACGGACCTGATCGAGAATGTCCTGAAGCAGGGAAGGTACGTGGATTATGAGATACTGGAGAGCATGCGGGGGGAGGACCTGCTCTCGCTGACGTACAAAAACCCGCTCCAGGATCTGGTGCCAGCGCAGAGAGATATCGTCCACAGAGTTCACCTGGCAGATTTCGTTACCGCTGAGAACACCGGAATCGTGCACATAGCCCCAGGCCACGGCCTCGAGGATTACGAGCTGGGTCTCGAGAAGAGGCTCCCGATATTCTGTCCAGTCGGGGAGGACGGGAGATACACATCAGAGGCGGGCAAGAAGTACGAGGGGAAGTATGTCAGGGACGCAAACCCAGAGGTCGTGGAGGATCTCATGGAGAGAGGGGCACTCCTCGCGAGCGGAGAGCTGGTGCATCGATACGGCCACTGCTGGAGGTGCAAGACGCCGATAATATTCATAGCGACGAGGCAGTGGTTCATCGGGATATCTGAGCTCAGGGATCAGATGCTCAAGGAGATCGAGAGGGTCTCATGGTACCCGGATTGGGCGGGATCTGCGAGATTCAAAGACTGGATATCGAATGCACGCGACTGGTGCATATCGAGGCAGCGGTACTGGGGAATACCCCTGCCGATCTGGATCTGCAGGAGCTGCGGCGCCATGGATGTCATCGGCACAGCCGCAGAGCTCGAGGCGAGGGCTGGCCGGCCTGTGGAGGATCTGCACCGACCCGCCGTGGATGATGTGAGGCTGAGATGCAGCTGCGGCGGTGCGATGGAAAGAGTACCGGACGTCTTCGATGTGTGGTTCGACAGCGCCGTCGCCTCCTGGGCCACGCTGAACTTTCCTAGAGATGAGGAGGAGTTCAGAGTCTGGTGGCCTGCAGACTTCATAACAGAGGGGCATGACCAGACAAGAGGCTGGTTCTACTCGCAGCTCGGCGCGAGCATGGTCGCATTCGGAAGAGCCCCGTACAAGAGTGTGTTAATGCATGGTTTTACCCTCGACGAGCAGGGCAGGAAGATGTCGAAGAGCATAGGCAATGTCGTGCATCCGGAGGATGTTGTTGAAAGATACGGCGCAGACACCCTGCGATTCTACGTCCTCTCATCGAATGCGCCCTGGGAGGACCTCCACTTCAGCTGGGAGGGGGCGATGAATGTGAATCGAATGCTGAACATCCTCTGGAACGCCTACCGCTTCCCCCTGCCCTACATGGTTCTTGACAGATTTGACATATCAAAAGCGGATACGAGCAAGTATGACCTGAGACCTGAGGACCGCTGGATCATCTCAAGGGTGAACTCGCTGGCAAAGGAGATCGAGGAGAATATGTCCGGATACATGCTCCACAGGGCGACGAGATCTCTGCAGGAGTTCGTACTTGAGGATCTATCGAGATGGTACATCCAGCTGGTGCGGCCCAGGACCTGGATAGAGACAGAGGATCCGGATAAACTCGCAGCCTATGCAACCCTCTACAATGTCATGTCAACCCTTGTGAAGCTTATGGCTCCATTCACGCCGTTCCTCGCTGAGAGCATCTATCAGAACCTTGTGAGGGGTCTGGATCCAAGCGCCCCTGAGTCTGTTCACATGTGCGACTGGCCCGGTTACAGAGAGGATCTGATAGACAAAGGGCTCGAGGAGAGCATGAGCTACGTCAGGGAGATCTCTGAAGCTGCAGCCAATGCGAGGCAGAAGGGAGGAAGAAAGCTCCGCTGGCCGGTATCCAGGATAATAATCGCATCTGATGAGCAGCTCGATCTCAGGGATCTTCTCCACGTTCTCAGGACGCAGACAAACTCCAAGGAGGTGATCATCCTCCCGCCTGGAGAGAAGCCTGAGATGAACCTGGAGATCTCTGTCGTCCAGAAGAAGATAGGGCCTGTCTTCAAGGGAGAGTCGAGGGATGTGGTCGAGGCTCTTACATCCATGAATCCGAAGGAGGTGAAGCGGATCATCGAGAGTGGAGAGCCACTGGAATGGAAGGGCAGGAGCTACATGATCACAGAGGAGATGGTTGAGTTCAGGGAGATACCTCCTGCGAACCTCATACCGGCTGAGTTCTCAAAGGGTACTGTTTACGTGGATGTATCACTTACAGACGAGCTCAGGGCAGAGGGATACGCGCGCGAGATAATACGGAGGATACAGGATATGAGGAAGGATCTGGATCTGAAGGTGGATGAGATGATCCGGGTCTCCGTCGCGCTGAACAGCAATGAGGTAGTCGATCTCGTATCAGGCTGGAGGGACTACATAAGCAGCGAAGTGAGGGCGACTCTCTTAAGAATAGGAAATGATTTAGATCTTGAGGGAGAACTTACCAAGGACTGGGAGGTGGACGGCGTAAAGATAAGGGTCTCAGTGGCAAGAGCCTGAAACCCCATGGGCGAAGTACGATCTCCCTTCTTTGAGAGGAAGTCAAATGTCAGATGAAATCTATGAGGATGCTGGTGAGGATAGCGTTGTGCCTGTGCGCGTGAAGGGCGTTTACATAGCGGAGACGCTTGGCGGATCCCCCTCACCCGTGGTCCTCCTGGAGGATGAGAAGTCACGTATAGTTCCGATATTCGTCGGGCTTTCAGAGGCGATATCCATCCACAATGCCCTCTCCGGAGAGGTCTCGCCCAGGCCGATGACGCACGATCTCTTCATATCCGTCCTGGAATGCCTGGAGGCGACGATCTCGGATGTGCTCATAGACGATCTCGAGGGGGGCATATACTATGCCAGGCTCTCGCTGGTGCACGGCTCCAAGAGGAGCGAGCTCGATGCAAGGCCGAGCGACTGTCTTGCGCTGGCGATAAGGGCCAAGGCGCCGATCCACATCCAGCAGAGGATTATAGAGATCTCGGGGATGGACAGGAGCGAGATGGAAGGTCTCAGGCGGCTCGACAGCTACATGCACTGATGCGATGGTGATCTTTTGCTCCAGGTCATCTTTTTAGGTACAGCTGGCTCTCTGCCCACACCTGACAGGAGCCTGCCGGCTATTCTTGTGAACAGGGAGGGTGATCTTCTTCTCTTCGACTGCGGTGAGGGCACCCAGAGGCAGATGATGATCGCGAGGACCGGCATGATGCGGCTGAGCCACATATTTTTGACCCATCTTCATGCGGACCACATACTTGGAATACCAGGGCTTCTGGAGACGATGGCATTCCAGGGGAGAGAGAACCCGCTCGTGATAGCCGGCCCTCCGCGCACGGCGAGGATGGTGAGCATCCTGAACAGCCTGGGATGCTGCACGCGTGACTTCGAGGTCAGAGCGATGGAGATGAGGCCCGGAGATGCTGTGCGGATGAATGGATACACAGTTACGGCGATCGCAACCCAGCACAGCGTGCCGAGCCTTGGGTACATGCTGCTGGAGGACATGCGGCCCGGAAGGTTCAACAAGGAGCGCGCGATTGAGCTCGGTGTTCCTGTTGGACCCATGTTTGGAAGGCTCCAGAAGGGGGAGATCGTGGAGATCGACGGAAGGGTTGTGAGGCCGGAGGACGTCCTGGGCGCTCCCAGGCCTGGCAGGAAGATCGTGTACAGCGGGGACACCAGGCCGACTGCGGAGATCGAGGAGGCGAGCAGGAACGCGGATCTGCTCATACACGACGGCGCGCTGGCAGATGATATGCTCGAGTGGGCGGTGGAGACGAAGCACACAACCGCAGGAGAGGCCGCTGCGCTTGCAGCAAGAGCAGGTGTGAGAAGACTGGTTCTGACACACATAAGCTCCAGGTACTCGGAGGACACTACGCCGCTTCTGAACGATGCCCGGAAGGTCTTTCCTGAGACACTGATAGCATCGGATCTGATGAGGATCGATGTGCCACTCAGGGACGGGTGAATCTCCACTGGCAAGCACATATCGCTGCATTTATTGAGAAAATGCGATGCATGTTCCATGCATGCGCGCTGGAAAACAACCAGCCGACACCGCCAACCTGGCGGCCCCCTTCAGCATCCCTTCTGCAGGAATCCTTATAGTATTCCATCATCATCTTCTCGCCGATGATAAAGAGGATTCCCTCCGGGTGCCAGAGCATCGATGATCTCCTCGGTGGCGGATTTGAGGCCGGAATAATAACACAGATATACGGCGAATCCGGCACCGGGAAGACCAACATAGTGATACAGCTATCTGTGCAGGCAGTGAGGCTCGGATCGCGTGTTATATTCATAGATACCGAGGGCTTCTCTCCTGACCGGTTCGTCCAGATCGCGGGGGAGAACGCGAAGGAGATCGCCTCGAAGATCGTGGTATTCCAGCCGCTCAGCCTAGAGCAGCAGCACATGGCGATCAGGGATGCATCCAGAATCGTCGGTCAGGGCTTCGGGCTCGTGGTCCTCGATTCCGCGACATCTCTTTACAGAGCTGCTCTGGAAGCTAATGACAACCGCCAGATAAAGAGATCTCTGACAGCACAGCTCTCAGAGCTCCAGGAGATCGCCAGAAGGCACAGCATACCTGTGGTGGTAACAAATCAGGTGTACATGGATGTCGAGACAGGAATCCTCAGACCTGTTGGGGGCACATCGATGGAGCACCTTTGCAAGGCGATACTTGCACTGGAGAGGCTCGACAAAGGAAGGAGGCGGATGCGTGTAGTGAAGCACAGATCGCAGCCTGAGGGGGAGACGGCGGATTTCCTGATAACCCCAAGCGGTTTGGTCTGAACACTCTTCTTCAGATATATAAAGCATGAAGCTTTGGTGGGGCATTTCTGAATCGGGATGGAGTGCTGATGGCAAACAAGAGCTGTGTGGCTTGCATTTCTGGGTCCTGCCATTGTCAGGGCACATCCCTTTGGTGTAACGGTCATTTTAAGCATTAGATGCTACGCTCTTATGTGCGCAGCAACTTGTACAGCATGTGATGTGGTTGGTGAAAGCACTCATCTATTCGATACAAATGCATACCATGACCAGTACTACTTTGGGCACGTTATCATTATGGATAAGAGCGTAGACGCTATTCTTTTCCGAGAACAGATGACGGCTGCCATTCTATTTCACAACCCGGAGCACCCTCCGGATTTTCAGGTTCTTATTTCAGCCTCTCGACCTCTATCACACGCAGCGGGACCGATCCGAGAGCCTTCCCGATCATAGCCTTTGCAATCCTTCCGGCGTGCTCCTCGCTCTCGGCGTTGAATATCTTTATCTCGAATACAAGGCCGACCAGGGCGGTTCCCGCAACGAGAAGGACCCCCTCCAGCGGCTCCTCACAGCTCGGGCAGTAGCTATGGCCGACCTCGACCTCGACGTACTCCATGCTGCTCTGATTGAGCCTCTTTCCGGCCTCGGATATCGCGACACCGATGGCATCATCAGCAGACTTCACATCCCTGACTATCCACGCTCCCTCTAGTGCTACTAAGAAGTTGGACATCTCATCGCTTGTGGAGAGCGATAAGAATATCTATGTTGCGGATCACCTGATTCAAAAGGTGATCCAATGGTCCAGATACCAGGCAGAGTTGGCAAAAGTTCAGGAGTGCCACTGAGCACCGAGAAGGAGTTCGAGCAGGAGATATACGTGACGCGCGCCGAGATGGCGAGGTTCATTCGTGATCTGGCATCTGCGATCGAGGCTGGTGGCAGGGTCGATGTCTCAAGGGACGACTGGACGCTGGGCGTCACTCCCATGGAACCCCTGAAGATCGAGATACAGTACAAGGGAACGAAGAGGGAGCTGGAGGTCCAGCTGAAGTTGAAGGAGTTCCCGTAGGCGTCTGATGAGCCTGCCAGGCGCAGAACAGAGCACCTTTGCGAGCACAGGCAACTTGATCGGAGGCTCTGTTCAGCAGGGGTGATTGCGCATTATGCAGAAAGCCTGCATCTGGGGCGCCAGATGTGGCTTGTGACCACATTTTTTGGGGTCTGCGCCCTGAAGCTCTTTATCATCGCAGGAGTGCGCGGGGCTGCAGATGCAGTCGTCTTGCTGGGTGTTGTGAATATTATTTGTCGCGAATATTATTGTTTGTGCGACACACGCCCGCACCCGGGCTGTTGTCCATAAAATTATAAAAATCTGAGAGCTCAGTATATAGCGATCTTCGAGCTCCTCAGAATGAGAACAGGCCTGCTTGCGGTGTTTGCCACTCCGTATGCCGTGCTTCCGATCCTGCCCTTCTTGATAGCGGTTGCACCCTGCGAGCTCATCGCGATCAGGGAGACGTCTTCCTGAGCAGCGACCGATCTTATCTGCTCACAGGCCTCTCCGACCACGATCTTTGTGCTCACATTCAGCCCGCCCTTTCTGAGCTCCGCCGCGATCTCATTCAGTCGCTCCGTCCCGTATTGCACCGCGGAATCGATCTCCTCCTTCGTCTCGCCTCTGGAGACCACATGGAGCAGCATCAGCTCTCCGATCTCGCTTATGTTCTTCAGGAACGATAACGCAGCCTCTGCCGGCTGGGAGAAGTCTGTTGGATAAAGCACCTTGTGCAGCAGCCTCGCGCAGTATATGCCCACCGGCTCCCCTTCCAGTAGCTTGTATCTCATCAGAAGGAGGTGCGTGTTACCGTAGCGCAGAACGTTTCTGGAGACGCTGCCCAGAAGCACGCTCTCGATCAGGCTCTTACCCCTTGCACCCATCGCCACCAGAGAGACATTTTCCTCATCTGCCACCTTCTGTATCGCGCTAGCCACCTCGCCCTCCAAGACGGAGACCGCTCTGACCTTGACGTTCATTCCATGGAGCAGGGCTGCCTCGCCCTCGAGCCTCTTCTCTGCCTCCCGGATCTCCGCAACTGGGTCCCAGACCCTGGCAAGCGGATCCCTGCTGATGACATGAAGGAGAACGACGTCCTTCACACCCGGAATCTGACCAGCGCACTCTATGACCTTTCTCGCATGCTTAGAAAAGTCCGTGGGGATCAATATCTTCTCAAACATCATCTTCACCAGGCTTTCACATCTTTCCGCAAAGCTGCGATGCTACCAATATATACCTTTACCTTTATTAGTTTTGCCAGCACTGAAGTCTAGCGTGCTTGTTCATTACGCTCTTATCCATATGATGAATTGCCAGAAGAGACACTGGTCCTGCTATGCACTTCTGGATGCTGAATGATTTCAGCAACCAGCTTGTATGTCCTTCAGATACATAAGAGCGGTTCATTATTCGATACAAACCTGACCATGCACTCAGCTCGTCAGGGTCAACAGCCTCTGGAGCCACACGATCTGAGCGATGTGCTATTTATGCCTCCTCCTATGTTCACCAGACGCCCGGGATCTGTGTCCTGCACCTGGGGCACCGGCCATCGACTATTCTGTTCAAAGTCACGCGGTAGGCGAAACGCTCGACAAGGAGCTCACTGCAGTTGTGGCAGTGAGTGTTCTCCCCCTCACCCGGGATGTTCCCTGCGTATATGTAGCGGATCCCTGCCTCCCTGCCTATGCCCATGGCCCGCCGGATCGTGGCCGCGCTCGTCGGCGGAGCATCTCTGAGCCTGTATGTGGGGTAGAAGGCGGAGACATGCCATGGGATGTCGACGCTCACTCCTGCGAGAAACTCGGCTATCTCCCTAAGCTGCTCAACAGAGTCGTTGTATCCGGGGATCACAAGAGTTGTGACCTCAGTCCACACTCCAAGCTTCGGAAAGAGCTCGATGTTTCTCTTCACGGGCTCCACCCTGGCGCTGCATATCTTTTTGTAGAACTCATCATCTCCCTTCAGGTCGATATTGATCGCGTCCAAGTATGGCGCGATCGCCCTTGCCGCAGCCTCCGACATGTAGCCGTTGCTGACGAAGTTGTTCTTGAGCCCGAACTCCTTAGCCTTAACAGCGGTATCGAGCGCGAACTCGAAGAATATCGTTGGCTCTGTGTATGTATACGATATAGATTGAACGCCGGCCTCAAGCGCCGCCGCGACGATATCTTCTGGTGATCTCTCGCTGCCGATGATCATGTTTTTGTCCACGGGCATCTGGGAGATGTCAGCGTTCTGGCAGTGTATGCATCTGAAGTTGCATCCGACAGTGGCGATCGAGTAGCTCCTGCTGCCCGGCTGGAAGTGAAACAGAGGCTTCTTCTCCACAGGATCGACATGCTCAGCCACAATTTTGCCATAAACGAGCGAGTAGAGGGTTCCATTGATGTTCTCCCTGACACCGCAGATGCCCCTGTGACCGGGACGAATCCTGCAGTTGTGACTGCAGAGGTTGCATCTGACATCGCTGCCCTCAAGCCTCTCGTAAAACATGGCTTCTTTCATTTCAGCCATGATAATATGTAAACGTCCTCTTAAATTATATACCCTCCCGAGAGGCTGTGGACATGAATCGCAGAGAGCTGAAGCAACTGGCTCCGCAGCATGAAAAAAGGTAGCAGTGCGCAAGCTCAAGTCTTCAGGAGAGTAGGCCATCGTTCGATAACACCATATGATACGGATGAGACTGATATCGACGAAAATAAGCCTCGAATAACTTCACGCTCTGCCCTGCGTCTTGAAGAGACGCTAACCCCTAACCGCCTTTCTCCAGAGCTTTTCCGCTTTATCCGGGATCGACTCTATCTGTTCGTGTATATCGAGACGGTGTTTTATATCCGCTGCCTTTATGCGCAGCTCCACCGACTCGCGCATGAGCTCCCTGGCCTTCGTCCTGAGCTCATCAGACTCGATCCAGAGGGACTCGGCCTGCTCCGGGTCGAGCTGCCGCATATCAACAGACCTTCTGCGAAGGGAGTCCGACTCCTCCATGGCAGATGCTGACTCAGCTCTCAGCTGCTCGGAACGCTTCAGGAGATCCTCCATCTCTCTGCGCATCTCCTCGTAGCTTTTCACTGCGAACCTGCCATCGAAGATACAAACCACCTCATGCCTCTAGGAGCATCTTGTGAAACCGGAGATCCCCGGTGAGCTCAGGATGGAACGCAAGACCTATGACGTTCCCCTGCCTGACCGCGACCGTGCGGCCTCCAAAGCGTGCGAGCTTCTCCACACCCTCTCCACATCTCAGGACGACGGGCGCGCGGATGAATACAGCCCTGTACGGCCTGTCGAACCCTTCCACGTTTATCTCAGCCTCGAACGACTCGCGCTGCGGACCGAAGGCGTTTCTTCCCACAGAGATATCGATCAGTCCGAGGGGTTTGACGTCGCCTGCATCGATCTCCTTCGCGGCGAGCACAAGACCCGCACATGTCGCGAGAACCGGCGTGCCATTCGCAGCCGCCTGCTTGATCTCAGCGGCAATTCCTGTCCTCTCGAGCTGCCTGCTGATCGTTGTACTCTCTCCTCCAGGGATCACTATGCCTGAGCATGTGGGTATAATGCCTGCCCGGCGTACGGGGACTGCCTGGCCGCCTGCAGCCTCTATCGCACTGATGTGCTCCGAAACGTCTCCCTGGAGAGCTATGACCCCGATTCTCCTCACGCTACCTCCCAGGCAAGAAGCCGGTATCTGAGGCTCACCAGCCTCTTGCCTGCAGCGCCTCTCCTTCATGAAGGGTGCCGACGTCTATGCCCTTCATCGGCCTTCCAAGACCTCTGGAGACCTTGGCTAGAACCTCAGGCTCGTCGTAGTGATGCACAGCCTCGACTATTGCGGAAGCCATCGCCTCCGGGTTCTCGGACTTGAATATGCCGGAGCCGACGAACACACCATCAGCGCCGAGCTGCATCATCAGAGCGGCGTCTGCTGGTGTTGCTATGCCACCGGCGGCAAAGTTCACCACAGGCAGCCGTTGTATCCGGGCACACTCGGCGACCAGCTCCGGATCTGCTTCGATCTCGCGCGCGAACTTCATCAGCTCCTCGCTGTTCATGCCCTTGAGCTTCCGGATGTCGCCCATGATCATCTTCATGTGCCTCACCGCCTGGCTGACATCACCTGTACCCGCCTCGCCCTTGGTACGTATCATGGCTGCTCCTTCCTTGATACGTCTGAGGGCCTCCCCGAGGTTCCTGGCGCCGCATACGAACGGAACCTTGAATTTGGTTTTGTCGATGTGAAACTCGTCCGCAGGGGTGAGAACCTCCGACTCGTCGATCATGTCCACCCCTATCGCCTCCAGGATCTGCGCCTCTACGAAGTGGCCGATCCTGACCTTGGCCATAACAGGTATGGTCACGGCATCGATGATCTCCTCGATGACCTTTGGATCCGCCATCCTGGCCACGCCACCCATCTTTCTGATATCGGCGGGAACCGCATGGAGTGCCATGACAGCGACAGCTCCTGCCTCCTCAGCGATCATGGCCTGCTCAGGGGTGGTGACGTCCATGATGACTCCACCCTTCTGCATCTTGGCAAAGCCGCGCTTCAGCAGCTCCGTACCGAATCGAAGATTCTCCAGCTCCATGATGATTTCATACCTCGAACGGTGAACTAGCAGCATTTACGGTAAATAAACTTTGCCCCGCGCACCGAACGCGCGTGTTCTTGCCTCCGTGGGGCGGCATGTGACAGGGAGTAACAGGGCGCAAACTCCGGTCTTCATGCCGGAGAGGTACTGTGAGGTGAGGGCGGCCATCGCCAGAGCAGTTACGATCCCAGACGCGCTTTGATTTAGCCAACGCCTGGGCCGTGGCCGGATGATGTCACTCGACTGCTATGGCCTCTACCGGATCCAGCCTTGATGCCCTGTAGGCAGGATAGAGTCCAGCCACCAGATTGACGATCATGGAGTATATCACCGCCCAGAAGAAGAACTCAGGCTTCATCACCACAGTCATCCTCGATACCATGTATATCTCGCTGGGCAGCTCCACAGGATACATCATGATGAGCCTGGCTGCGATGTACGCCAGGATGCACCCGATGAGGGCGGATGGTGGAGCGAGAATCAGGCTCTCAAGAATGAATATCTTCATTATCGAGAGCCTGGTGGCGCCCATGGCCATCAAAATGCCTATCTCCTTCGTCCTGCGGGTTATTATCATTATCATGGTATTGGCTATACCGAATCCCGCTATCGCGAATATGAGAATGTAGAATATGACCACAAAGCGTGACTGCGTCTCGAGGAGGTTCAGCATATCACGGTTGATGTCAACCCAGCTCCTGGCTGTGTAGCTGGTTTTTCTGTTGATCTCCTCCGCGAGATATGAAGCATCGTACAGGTCGTAAAGCCTTACAGATACCTCTGAGACGACATCGCCCTCACCGAGGATATCCTGTGCGGTCTTAAGCGGGATGTACACGAGAGTTTTGTCGGTTGCTGTGCCGGTCTCCACGATGCCTGCGATCTCTAAATTTATGGATCTGTTCTGCCTGATCAGCTCTATCCTGTCGCCGGTCGATGCCCTTATCTCCTCGGCGAGCTTGCTGCCGATAACCGTTGAGTATCTGCTCAGCTCGAGATCCATGAAGCTCCCCTCGATCAGGTCCCTCTCGACTCTCATGAGGGGATCCTCATCTGTGGGGATAACACCCAAAACCTCCACACCCCTCGCCCTGTCCCTGTACTCGACGACCGCCTTTCCTTTCAACCTGGGGGAGACTGCCTCCACCCCTGGATACGTCCATACGATGGCAGAGAGCGTTCTGTAGAGATGTATCTCGTTCTCGCCCTCCTTTGGCTCGATCACGACATGAGGGTTGTTCTCGATGGTCGTGCGCATGATCTCCTCCCTGAAACCGCCCATCAGGCCCATCATTACGACGATTATCGCCACAGCCAGGGCTACAGAGAGCACTGTGAAGAATGCCATCCTTGGGTTTCTCATGATATGATGGGATGCAATGATATGCTCAAACATCTCGCTCATCCATGCAGGGCGATTACGGGATCGAGCTTCGATGCCTTGTGCGCGGGATACACGCCTGCTGCTAGGCTCAGGAGGACCGCGGCGACCACTATGATCAGTGTGTTCCAGGGATCTATGACCACAGGCAGCACGAACTCCTCCCAGCCAGGAGCCTCGACCTCGAACTCCATGCCTTTGAGATACAGAGAAAGGGCAACGCCGCCCGCAGCGCCGCAGATGCCGCCGATGAGGCCCAGGACGGTGCTCTGTATGAGAAAGATGTTGCGTATCATTGCGCCTGTCGCCCCTTCAGCCATGAGCATGCCTATCTCAGAGGTCTTCTCTAGAACAAGCATGTACATCACGCTCGCTATCCCGAAGGCCGCGATGATCATTATCAGGAGCATGATTATGCGGTTCTCAAAGTTCTCTATTGCAATGGTCCTGAGGATCTCCGGATACAGCTGCTGCCAGCTCTCTGCCTTGTAGCCTGTCGCAGATATCTCCCTGCTGATTCGATCCGCCATGTAGATGTCATGGAGCTTTATATCAATGCCGTTTATGACATCCCCCTCACCCAGGAAGTTCCTGGCTGTGCGGAGTGATACGAATGTCATCTCCTCAGGAAAGCCCTGAGGGGGATCGAATATCCCGGTGACCATGAGGTTGAGCGGATTCGCATCGGGAAACCTCGCATCCACTGTATCATCAAGTTCAACATCCAGCTTCTCGGCGAGCTTCTTAGACATCACAATCCTGTTCTCCTGCTGGATCGACTCCAGTTCTCCATAAACCATCCGCTCTGATATGCTTGGATAGATCCTTTCCATCTCTGATGGGATAACACCTATCAGAATGACGTTCTCGACGTTGTTCTTGTGTGAAAGAGATGCGGGTGTGCTCAGGCGTGGAGAGACCGCGGTAACGCCTTCAAGCTGCCATATCCTCTCCATGAGCGTTCTGTACAGGTAGATGTACTCCTCACCCTCCTTGGGGCTAACGCTGACATGCGCGAGGTCTTTCACGATTATGTCTAGGAGATACTCCTGAAAGCCGGCCTGGAGCGATACAGAGGTCACACTCACAGCTACCGCCAGTCCGATTGCCAGCACAGAAAGAGCTGTCTGACGCCTCCGGCTTCTGATATATCGGAATGCTATGAATGTCTCAAACAGATAACCACGCCCTCCTGAACTTTTTCAGCCTCTGGAGCAGCAGGCTCCAGAGGCTGTCCCTCCCTCCTCCTGTATCATTGCTATCAAGAACACACTTCATTCATGGATAAAATCGGGGTGATGAACTGCATCATATCTCCAAAAAAGCCAGTGTATGATAGGTGAAGCTTCCTGTTTTCTCCAGCCGGGGTGGGAAGACGATAGGAACGCACGCTTCCCCCATGCAACCTCAAAGTATTTTAAACTTGGGGGCCAGGTGATCATTTTCAGATATAATCAGATGTTTGATTTGAGTTCGTCTCGAAACTGGATCGCGGCCTCGAGCAGCCGAATGATTCTGCCGAATCGAGAGCTATGGGCGATATATCCCACAACTCCGGGCTGATGGGGGATAGCAGGGCGCAAACTCCAATCTCCAGGAGAGGGGGTGCTGGCTGCTGGAGGCGGGCGCTGATACGAATACACACCAGTTATTCGAGACCCAGACCAAAAGCAATTCAGTCGAACAGGCACACGGTCAACACGGTTTTGTAGATAATTGAACCAACAGCATATGGTCTCACAGGGGTTATGATCTTGTGCCATAATATCGATTCCTGGAATTCCATCAATAATTCAAGCACATGACCTGAACAGCAACCCAGACCAATCGAGCGCTGCAGGCCATACACAGGAAACATACCTGCTGCTGTTATCGACTTGCCTCGGGCAGACAGGGGATCTATCCGGATAAGAGCCGAGGCCAGAAATTTGGACCTTACTGCTTCTGCATGTCAGAAACACGTAATCCTTATTCAGACACCTCCCAGACAGGCTTGGAAATTCTTTTATAGAAGATCAAATACTGTGATCCTGCGATAGTGGAGGCGAGCTTATGGCTGCGTTAGGAGGAGTACCGGTAATCATACTCAAGGAGGGCACCCAGAGGGAATCCGGCAGGGAGGCGATCGAGAACAACATAATGGCTGCACGTGCAGTCGCAAATGCCGTTAAGACGACTCTGGGGCCTAAAGGCATGGACAAGCTTCTTGTCGACGCGCTCGGGGACGTCACGATAACCAATGATGGTGTCACAATACTCAGAGAGATGGAGGTGCAGCATCCAGCTGCCAAGATGGTTGTGGAGGCAGCGAAGACCCAGGACAAGGAGGTAGGAGATGGCACCACCACAGTGGCCATACTGATAGGCGAGCTGCTGAAGCATGCGAGAGAGCTCATGGAGAAGGGTCTGCATCCCACGGTGATTGCGCGAGGCTATAGCATGGCAGCAGAAAAGGCTGTGGAGTATCTTAACAGCATAGCGCGAGACGTCTCAGAGAAGGACAGAGCGCTTCTGGAGAAGGTTGCGATAACCGCGATGACTGGAAAGCTCGCTGAGACTCCGAGCCACAAAGTGGCCAGGTATGCTGTCGATCTTGTGCTCTCAACAGTTGACAAGTTTGATGGGAAAACGGTCGTCGATCTGGACAATGTTATGGTTGAGAAGAGGGTTGGCGGCGGGATCGAGGACTCTGAGCTAATCCGCGGAGTGATCATAGACAAGGAGAGGGTCCACCAGAACATGCCAAGAAGGGTGGAGAACGCGAGGATCGCGCTGCTGAACGTCCCGATCGAGAGGAGAGACACGGAGACGAAGGCGGAGATATCGATCACATCCGGAGACCAGTTCCAGCTCTTCATGGACCATGAGAAGGAGGAGATCAAAAAGGTAGTGGACAAGGTCATAAGAAGCGGCGCCAATGTTGTCTTCTGCCAGAAGGGCATCGATGATCTCGCTCAGCACTTCTTGGCTAAAGCGGGGATCATGGCGTACCGCAGGATAAGAAAGAGCGATCTCGAGAAGCTCTCCCGCGCCACTGGAGGCAGGCTCATAACAAACCTGGATGAGATGAAGCCAGAGGATCTCGGCGAGGCCGCTCTCGTAGAGGAGAGGATTGTGGGCGCTGGACCCATGACATTCGTCACAGGGTGCAAGAATCCGGGGTATCTCTCGCTGATACTCCGCGGCGGCACACAGCAGGTTGTGGACAGCCTGGAGAGGGCGCTGGATGATGCACTCCACGCGGTCGCAACAGCGATTGAGAGCGGCAGGCTTCTCGCAGGCGGTGGCGCACCAGAGACTGCTGTGGGCATAAAGCTGAGAGAGTATGCTGCCTCTCTCAAGGGGAGGGAGCAGCTTGCGGTCGAGAAGTTCGCCGAGGCGATAGAGGTTGTGCCAAAGACGCTAGCAGAGAACGCTGGCTTCAATCCTATCGACAAGATGGTCGCTCTGAGGAGCAAGCACGAGAAGTTTGGCAGCACTTACGGTCTCAACGCATACACAGGCGAGATCGTGGACATGTGGGATATCGGTGTCGTCGAGCCTCTCAGGGTCAAGGTCCAGGCTATCTACTCCGCGACAGATGCTGCCTCCCTCATACTGAGAATAGATGATGTGATCGCTGCCAAGAAGAAGGAAGAAGGCGAGGAGAAGGAGGGCCAGATGTCGGGAATGGGTGGGATGGGTGGAATGGGAGGAATGGGTGGAATGGGCGGATTTCCACCAGGCATGATGTGAGTCCTCTCAGCCCGCATCATCTTCTTTTTCAGCCATCGATATCTGCTGCATTCAGGAATGAATGCGATGGATGCCGGTTTTGCTGCACCACTATTCGAGCAGCAGATCATCCAGCCTCATATCGCAGGTTTGCGATTGAATTGAGGGACCTCTCCGAATAATGATTGAGTATTCTCCTCCATCCAAAGTGAGCCACAGATTTCTTAAATCATATCTTATTTGGACAGGTCCGAATTAAGAGACTGCGAACACGCGCAGCGGCTCACTGGCAATATTCTAATACAATCAGCCCAAACCCGCGGCGGAGTGATCTCGCGAGCGGTATTGACATGGACAAGATATGCCTTACGATCGATGGTGTTGAGGTGAGTGTCCCGAGAGGGACAACGATCCTGAATGCAGCACGGAAGGCCGGCATCTACATCCCGGCGCTCTGCGATCACCCGGATCTGAAGCCCATAGGCATCTGCAAGCTCTGCATAGTCGAGATCGCGGGCTGGGAGACGTATCCGACATCATGCACAACATATGCGGAGAACGGGATGGTCGTCCGCACCGATACCTCTGAGATACAGGAGATGAGGAGGAACACGCTGGAACTCCTGCTTGCGATTACAAGCCACCCTGTGAGCTGCCTGATATGCGAGCGCAAGCGCGACTGCTCAGAGCTAAAGGAGTGCATGCGGAAGTTTCCAGCCACTGTGGGATGCAAGTACTGCCCGAAGGATGGAGAGTGTGAGATCCAGAGGGCAGCGGAATATCTTGGTCTTGAGAGGATCAGATACCCTGTCTCATACAAGGGATTGCCGGTGTTCAGGGAGCCATTCTTCGACCGGGATTACAATCTGTGCATAATGTGTGGCAGATGCGCCAGGATATGCTCCGAGCTGAGGGGTGAGGGTGTTCTGCAGATGATTGCAGACTATCACAGAGGGAGCTGGATCGGCCCGGACTCGCTCATCGAGAGCACCTGCAAGTTCTGCGGGGCATGCGTCGATGCATGCCCTACAGGCGCTCTGTACGCGAGGATCGAGAAGTGGGAGCGGGCTGAGCATAGCGCGGTGACGACCTGCCCCTTCTGCGGGGTCGGCTGCCAGATCGAGGTTGGCGCCAGGAACAACCACATCGTGAGGGTCAGGGGTCAAAGAGGCCCGAATGAGGGGCAGCTCTGTGTGAAGGGGAGGTTCGGGCTGGAGTTCGCAGAGAGCACGGATCGCCTCAAAACTCCAATGATTAGAAGAGATGGTGTGCTCGTGAGCGCCACCTGGGATGAGGCGCTGGATCTGATCGCAGAGCGTCTCAGCTCTTACAAAGGCGATGAGTTCGGCATGGTGGCCTCTGCGAAGTGCACCAATGAGGAGGTGTATCTGGCTCAGAAATTCGCCAGAGTTGTCATGGGCACAAACAACATAGATAACTGCGCAAGGCTGTGCCACGCCTCGACGATCTCAGGTCTGTCAATTGCAATAGGCAGCGGCGCGATGACCAACTCCATAGATGATCTCAGGAACGCTGGGTGCATACTTGTCATAGGATCAAACACCACAGAGCAGCATCCTGTGATCGGCCTTCGCATAAAAGAGGCAAAGCGGAGGGGCGCCAGGATCATAGTTGCAAACCCGCGCCGGATCGAGCTCTGTGGTATCGCAGACGTCTGGATCAGGAACCGGCCGGGCACAGATCTGCCCCTCATTCTGGGGATGTGCAAATCCATAAAAGACGCTGGGCTTGCGGACATGGGATTTATCAGGGATCGAACCGAGGGGTTCGAGGATTTCGCGCGATCTCTCGATGAGCTTCAGATGGATGTCATCTGTGGGCTCACAGGTGTTGATGAGTCGCTCATCAAGGAGGCTGCGCTGCTCTACGCAAACGGAAACCCATCCTCCATAGTCTACTCGATGGGCATAACGCAGCATGCATGTGGAACCGATAACGTCCTCGCGCTCGCGAACCTGGCGATGATGACAGGCAACATAGGCGTGCCCGGAGGTGGGATAAATCCGCTCCGCGGGCAGAACAATGTGCAGGGCGCGTGCGATATGGGCGCGCTTCCGAACATGCTGCCAGGGTATCAGAACGTGTTGAGCGCTGAGGCCAGGGCCATGATCGAGGGCATATGGGGGATGAGGATACCTGAGCGTCCGGGTCTGACGCTCGTAGAGATGTTCGATGCGGCGAGAAGCGGCAGGATAAGAGCGATGTACATCATAGGAGAGAACCCGGTGCTGAGCGAGCCAGATGCAGGGCATGTCATCGAGGCTCTGGGAGATCTGGATTTTCTTGTCGTGCAGGACATATTCCTTACGGAGACAGCACAGCTCGCGGACGTTGTGCTACCAGCTGCATGTTCCCTTGAGAAGGACGGGACGTTCACATCCACAGAGCGGAGGGTCCAGATGGTTCGCAGGATCCTGGCTCCGCCCGGGGATGCAAGGCCAGACTGGTGGATTCTCCAGGAGATCGCGCTCAGGATGGGCTACAGAAAGGGATTCTCCTTCAGCTCCACGGCGGAGATAATGAATGAGATCTCCAGGGTCGCGAGGATATACGGCGGCATATCCCACGAGCGGCTTGAGAGTGGTGGTATACAGTGGCCATGTACAGATCCAGAGCATCCGGGGACCTCATATCTGCATAGGGATGGTTTTGCCAATGGGAGAGGCAGATTCAGCGTTCTGAGATACAGGCCTCCGGAGGAGCTTCCGGACAGCGAGTATCCAATGGTGCTCCTCACCGGTAGAATCCTCTACCATTATCATACAGGCACGATGACCAGAAGGGTCCACGACCTGGAGTACCTGCGCGGCGAGGAGGTCGTCGAGATAAACCCCGAGGATGGAGCGAACCTGGGATTGAATGAGGG
This sequence comes from Methanothrix thermoacetophila PT, assembly GCF_000014945.1. Lineage (NCBI taxonomy): Archaea > Methanobacteriati > Methanobacteriota > Methanomicrobia > Methanotrichales > Methanotrichaceae > Methanothrix > Methanothrix thermoacetophila. Next base: position 994,354 of record NC_008553.1, on the reverse strand, counting down.
CGATCTTGTAGAGGTCGCATCCAGGCGAGGGTCGGTCAGGGCGAGGGTCAGGCTCACAGACAGATCTCCGAAAGGAACGGTGTTCATGACGTTCCACTTCTCCGAGACTCCCACAAATGTATTAACATCCAGATGTCTAGATCCTGTGGCAAAGATACCGGAGCTCAAGTTCTGTGCGGTTCGCATAAGAAAGATCCAGGGGTCGCAGCATGTACAGAATATGTGAGAAGGAGGTTCTTGCGCCCAACATAATCCACATGTGCTTCGAGGCGCCGCGTATCGCCGGGGCTGCCCGTCCAGGTCAGTTTCTCATCGTGAGAGTGGATGAGAGGGGCGAGAGGCTGCCGCTGAGCCTGGCCGGATGGGATCCGGAGAAGGGCACAGTTGATGTTGTGTTTTACGTTCTCGGCACGAGCACTATGAAGCTTGCATCCCTGAAGGAGGGGGATTGTGTTCTCAATCTTGCAGGCCCTCTGGGCGAACCGACTGAGATCTCCCACTTCGGCGATGTTATATGCGCCTGCGGATGCTTCGGGATCGGGCCGGCAATTCCCCTTATAAAATCTCTGAAGGATGCGGGAAACCGTGTTGTTACTGTGGTGGAGGGGCGCAGCAGGAGCTTCATATTCTGGGAGGACAGACTGAGGAGCCTCAGTGACAAGCTGCATGTGGTTCTGGGTGATGGGAGCTGCAGCGAGCCTGGCTGGGCGAACGAGTTCATCTCCAGATATCTGTCTGAGGGCAACAGGGTTGACAGGATCTTCGTTCACGGCTGCCCGTTCATGATGATGGTTGTGTCAGAGGCATCAAGGCCTTTTGGAGTGAAGACCGTGGTCAGCCTCACGCCCCTAATGGTCGATGGGACAGGAATGTGCGGCGCATGCAGGGTTGAGGTGGGAGGAGAGACAAGGTTCGCATGCGTAGACGGGCCGGATTTCGATGGTCATCTGGTGAACTGGAGGATGCTCACGAACAGGATGAAGCAGCTGGTCGGCGAGGAGGACCTCTCCCAGAGATTATGGGAGAGGCGGAACTGGCACAGGCTTGTGCAGATTCAGACGAACGGCGGCATGGGTCGGTGTTACAGGTGATCGGAGTCAGCCACATGGCGATGAAAATGCCTGTGCATATAGGGTGATTGCTTTGGATGCGATCGAGACGACCTGCGTCTACTGCGGCTGTGGCTGCGGCCTTTATCTCCACGTCGAGAACAGCAAGGTCATAGCTGTCACACCATCCCTGAAGCCACCCGCCCGCGGAAGGCTCTGCGCAAAGGGGTGGCTCCTTCATGGCTTTGTGAACCACCCTGACAGGCTCAGAGAGCCGCTGATTCGCAGGGGCGACCGTTATGTTCAGACGTCCTGGAGCGAGGCGCTCTCATACATAGCAGAATCCTTCTCTGAGATAAAAAGGGATTCCGGACCGGATGCACTTGCGGTTCTCACATCTGCGAAGGCGACCAACGAGGAGAACTATCTTCTCATGAAGCTGTGCCGCGCAGCATTTGGGACAAACAACATCGACAACGTCGCGCGCCTCTGCCATGCTCCCACGCTCTTCGCCCTGGGATCATCTCTGGGAAGTGGCTCGATGACGAACCCGATGGAGAGCCTGCTCCACTCTGATGCGATAATGATCATAGGGTCGAACACAACAGAGCAGCATCCTGCTGTCGCTTTTCACATCATGGAAGCCAGGAGAAACGGTGCTAGGATCATCGTGATAGATCCGAGGAGGACGCAGATAGCTGAAATCGCGGATCTGCACCTCCAGCTGAGGCCTGGCACTGATATCGCCCTTTTAAACGCGATCCTGAATGTCCTGGTCCAGGAGGGGATGATCGATGAGGAGTTCATACGCTCCAGGACAGAGGGTTTCGATGCTGCGCGTGATCGCATCGCAGAATACACTCCTGAGGTAGCGGAGCGGATATGCGGTGTGCCTGCTGATCTCATACATGATGCTGCTGTGTTATACGGAGGAGCAGATAATGCTGCGATCGTGTACGCGATGGGTATAACCCAGCACACGCATGGCACGGACAACGTCCAGGCGATCGTCAACCTTGCGCTTGCAACCGGTAATCTTGGCAGAGATGGATCTGGCATATATCCGCTTAGGGGCCATCAGAATGTCCAGGGAGCGTGCGATATGGGCGCGCTTCCCGATTACTACACAGGATATCAGAGGGTATCTGAATTCAGAGGGAAGTTCGAGGACGCATGGGATGTGAAGCTCCCCACATCTCAGGGCAATACGGCGGTGGAGATCATGGGCTCAGCGGGATCTGATATCAGGGGGATGTACATCTCGGGAGAGAATCCTCTCCTGAGTTACCCGAACAGCTCAAGAATCAGGAGGGCGCTGGAGTCCCTCGATCTCCTGGTGGTCTCGGATATCTTTCCGACAGAGACTACGAGAATGGCGGATGTCGTTCTTCCAATCGCATCATTTGCAGAGAAGGATGGAACCGTCACATCAACCGAGAGAAAGGTCCAGCTAATAAGAAAGGCGATCGATCCTCCAGGGAGTGCGCTGCCTGAGTGGGTCGTGGCAGCTAAGCTCTTAGAGGCCTTCGGTCTCTCATCCGGTTACCGTTCCTCGGCTGATGTGATGAGGGAGATAGCATCGCTGACCCCGAGCTACGGAGGTATCACACATGAGCGCCTGGAGGGTGGCGGAATCCACTGGCCATGCCCGACGCCTGATCATCCCGGAACGCCAGTGCTTTACAGAGACGGATTTCCGCGAGGGCATGCTTCGTTCAGGCATGTGGATCAGTGTGAGCATCAGCATCACAAGTTCACGCTCATCATAGGCAGGAGCCAGTACCAATTCCACACAGGGAGCATGACCAGGAGGGTATGCATCCTGGAACGCGAGGTGCCTGAGGCGTTTGTTGACATCAATCCAGAGGATGCTGCGGCTCTTGGAATAAGAAACGGGACCGGCGTGATCTTGGAGTCGGAGAGCGGCACCATACGGGCGAGGGCCAGGCTGAGCGATAACGTCAAAAGAGGCACACTGTTCATACCATTCCACTTCAGGGAATCGCCCGCGAACATGCTCACAGGATGGCAGCTCGATCCACACTCGAGGATTCCAGGTCTGAAGATCACATCTGTCAGCATCAGGAGGGAGGGTGCATGATGTTCTTCATCGAAAAGAAGGACCTCCCTGAGATGCTCAGAAGGGCTGGCACAATCTTCGAGATCATCGCGCCGGTCCTCGTAAATGGAGAGCCGCAGCTTGTGACCTGGAATGGGGAGGATCTGGCGCTCAGCGCTTCGAATCCGCTCATGCCGCCCACGCGGCTGTTCCTCCCACCGCGTGAGACGCTCTTCTCATACCTTCAGGAGAGCGGCCTTTACACCTTCGAGGTACCGGATGTGAGGAAGAGGCTGATCGTGGGGGTGAGGCCATGCGATCTCCGTGCCCTCTCCCTGCTTGACAGGATAATGCTCTCCGAGCCTGCTGATGAACTCTACTCCGAACGGAGGAGATCGACTGCGATCATAGCTCTGAACTGCACAGAGCCCTCTGAGAGCTGCTTCTGTGCCCAGATGGGATCCGGACCTGAGGCGCAGGAGGGCTTTGATCTCCTTCTCACTGATCTGGGGGAACGCTACCTCCTGGAGGCAGGATCGCCAGATGGCATCATGCTCGCAAGGGTCTCAGAGGAGCTTCTTGAGGTAGCGGATGATGAAATGATCGTGCGAAAAAGGGAGCTGATGAGAAAAAGCTGCGAGAGGATTGTTAGCGCAAGGCCATGGCTCTCTCTGGACCACATGAGACCTAGGCTCAGAGAGATAGACTGGAGATCTTTGTCGAAGGAATGTATCTCATGCGGAGGATGCAGCTTTGTCTGCCCCACGTGCCATTGTTTCACAATCGCAGACCTCGGCCTGCCTGATGGAGAGAGAATCAGGTGTGCTGACTCCTGCATCCTCTCAGGGTTTCACAGAATGGCATCCGGAGCCAACCCAAGGGCCAGACCTGAGGAAAGACTCCTATCATGGTACATGGAGAAGCTGGAGCACATGCCGGTGCGCACCGGAATGCTCGGCTGCGTTGGATGCGGAAGGTGCGACAGGGTCTGCTTCTCAGGTCTGCACAAAACAGATCTCTTCAGGTAAGGCCCGGAAGGATTTGATTTTCGCTCTTATCCATTTGGTGACTTGCCGGAAGGAGCTGTGGTCATGCTATGCGTTCGTGGCGAATGAATGAGTGCTATCACCAACCAGATCGCATGCCCTACAAGTTGCTACGCACATATGAGCGTTGATATTTACAACTGGACACCTTTGGTATGAAAATGGTTCTCGCAAAGGTACATTTTCATCCACATGGGTGACCTTGGGCCATGGGTGTTTTTCCAGTCCGGCTGAGTACGAACCCTGCTGCGAGATCAGTTACGTGCAAATGGGAGTGAAGCGTTTGGGATGCGGTCAGATTTGAACCCTGCGTCTCTGGAATCAGCACTGCTGCATCTGTGCGTATCTGCAGAGTCCCTTCAACTCGCATTTCTTGCAGAGCGGATTTCTGGCCTTGCAGACTAGCCTGCCATGACGGATCAGGTTGATGTGAAGTGAGATGTACTTCTCATGTGGCGTGATCTCCTCCAGGATCCTCTGCGTCTCCTCGATGCTCGCGTTCTCTGGTACCAGTCCCATCCTTCTTGAGACGCGGTATACGTGCGTGTCAACCGGCATCGCAGACATGCCGAATCCGAAGAGCATGAGCACCGACGCGGTCTTTGGTCCGATTCCAGGAATCGATTTGAGGTAGTTCCTCGCCTCCACTGCGCTCATCCTCTTCAGCGGCGAGAGGTCGACAGACCCGAAGTCATCTCTCAGCCTCTCGAGAGCCCCCTTGATCCTGGCGGCCTTAATATCGGCCAGGCCTCCTGGGCGGATTGCATCTGCGATCTCCTCCTCGGAGGCATTCAGGATCTCGGTGTAGCTCCCGAATCTCCTCTTCAGCTGCTCAAACGCCCTGCTGGAGTTTATGTCAGATGTGTTCTGTGAGAGTATCGTCAGAACCAGGAGATCAACAGGATCTGCGCTTTGGACCTCAGGCACGCCATAGGCTCTCTCCAGGATCTCGATTACTTTAACGAGAATATCACCAGACATCGAACACCTGCATATGTGGAATATGTGGATCACTCGATAGAACTCCAGCTCACTCGCCCCTAATATGCCTCGATTCTCAAAAATATAGAGACCTCAGCCAGGCATCACAGGCTCTGCCAGGTTCCATTTTTGAAGACCCGCAGCGAGGATGTGCTCTTTGCTGTGAACATGGTCTTCGTCCAATTCACCTCAAACGGCTCCCAGATCATCGCGGCCAGAGATTTGTTTCTGAAGTCCGACTGTACTGCAGTTAGTGGATACGAGAACCCGCCGGTGTATGGTCTGTAAAAGCTCAGCGGCTGCGATATGGGGACCTTTGTATAGAATATGGGGTCTGTGAAGTACTGCCTTATCTCGCTGTAGTCAGGTGACCCTACGTACCCTCCCTCAAGCCAGTCAGCTGCATCAGCGCAGATCAGAGATACGATCAGAGCCATGAACAGGATGGAGATTCGCATCATACATATCCCGCTGTCCGGTCTGTGGGTATGCTATTTAAGCATGATGTTATGCTGAGCGGAGGTGTCCGAATAAGAATTACGTGTTTCTGATGCAGAAGCAGTAAGGTCAAAATTTCTGGCCTCGGCTCTTATTCGGACAGGTTCTGCTGAGGGTGTTCGCCGAGCAATCTCCTGCCTCGGGTTGTTGACGAAACCGACCGTATCCCAAATGCTTTCACCCTTTTGGCACACCTCTACTCTTGCATGTGGATTCTCATCCGGTCCTCACGTTCTCCACATCCTTCGTAGCTTCCAGATCCATCCCCTCAAGCTCTGCTCTGCGGAACCCCTCATTGGCCGGCAGGACCATCATGAAGATATCTGTGTAATCGATGGAAGCGCTACCGTTCGTCAAATGAAAATCGAGCAGATGACCGCCTGCTGTTCTCTCGTCGTTTATGAAGTGGAGGTGGTATCCTGGAACATTCAGCCCACTTGCATATGATGGCGTCCAGAATCCGACGGCTGTGCCACTCTGATTGTAAAGCTCGAAGATGCTCTGATTTGTAACAGCAATCGTGAGATTCGTATATGGTCTGATCTGAGCAGGAACGCTTCTGGCTCTGACATGGCTGAACGTCCCATCGATCCTGATCGCGTAGAAGATGTTCCTTGTCGGCAGCAGCTCCTCCAGGGATCTCTCCACCTCGGTCATGTTTGAGCTGCTGAGCGCAACCGCATCATCGGGATCAAAGAACGTGACATCTGCAAACGGCGTGAGCATGGAATCGTTGACCTCGTGAACAGAACCATCGGCTCTTACCTGATAGAACCGACCATCAAGCCCAACCATCTCACCATCGAGCGCATCGAATGTGCCGAGTCCGAAGTCCCCGTGCTTCTTCAGATCACCAAATGCCACCGATCCATCGAAAGCACCATCCATGAGTGCGGATATCGTGGAGACCTGGAAGAGCACATCACCGGATCCTGCGGGGCTGCAGATCGGCATGCTCATGATGAGCAGTATTGCAACTGTCTCAATAAAGTGCCTCATAACACCTCACCGGCGCAGAAGCTCCAGTCTGGGCGAAAGCCGCCTGCTCTGCACCATTTCATTCTTTACAGCAGATATAGCCGATACAATGATAGCTGGGGGCAGGTGCTATAAAAATGCTTCATTTTAGCTGCTGTGTTGAATAATTCGATGCCTTGTGGCCAATAGCTATCGATTCCTACTAAAGTCTCATGTTATATGAATTAGCTCTCTGCAATTGGATTTCCAAACATTATTCAACGCAGCAATTCTAGCAGCACCATCAGGGTTTTCCGGCTTTTCCTCATTCTCTGCACGGTCGAGGAGATTTGATCGAGACGTACTAGATTTCGTGAAGCTCTGTCCGGCGAAGATGTCAGCGTGAGCTACTCTCAGAAGATTGGAGTTTGCGACATGCCACTCTCTCATGCGATGCGAAGTCCATGGATTACATTTATACGCAAGCAGAGAACAACAGTTGATATAAATCTCAGGATGTGCCACATTTCACTTACACAGCTGCACGCTACCAGAAGCGGAGGCCTGGCTAAGTACATGCTGGGCGATCTCATGTAAATATCAGAGGGTATACGAATGGGAAAGGTACATGTCGATGGGCACGATGCTGGTGCTGTGACACTTTATGCGTTGAGCACATGCATGTGGTGCAAGAAGACGAGGGATCTTCTCTCGAAGCTCGGCGTGAGCTACGATTATGTTTACGTGGATCTGACGAGTGGCGCTGAGAGAGCGGAGCTAATTGATGAGCTCAGGAAATTCAACCCGGATCTCACTTTTCCGACGCTCGTTGCAAATGGCAGGGTTATCATTGGATTCAAAGAGAAGGAGATAATGAGCGCGCTGGGGGCATTATAGGTGGTGAGCGATGAGGATGTGGAGCGGCTGTACCAGAGGCTCAAAGATGATGCCGAATCCGCAGGGTATCATCTCAACTCCGACAGGCAGTTCGTCATGGGGGTCGTTCGAGGCCTCCTGACGAATGAGGAGCGCTTCGGGTACATGGCATGCCCCTGCAGGCTGCCATCCGGGAAGAGGGAAGAGGATCTGGACATAATCTGCCCATGCGACTACAGGGATCAGGATCTCGCGGAGTTCGGGGCGTGCTATTGTGCTCTGTATGTCTCTGAGCGCGTCGCGAGGGGCGAGGAGGGGCTGAGACCGGTGCCGGAGAGGCGTGGATCCAGGAGCTCCCGGCCAGCCTCTGAGACCGCTGAGCCGCATATCGAAGGTCTGTCCAAGCCAGTGTGGAGGTGCAGGGTCTGCGGATATCTCTGCGCCAGAGATGAGCCCCCGGAGATATGCCCGATATGCAAGGCCTCTAGGGAGAGGTTCGAGAGGTTCATGTAATTGTGCGCACAGCACTCCATCGCCGGAGGGCGCTGAATCAGTTCCATTAGGGGAGATAACATGATATCATATCACATTATGGATTGGGATCACATGATGGACTGGGGGCCGATGTGGTGGGGCACATGGGGCATATTCCCTTTCATCTGGATGATCGGATACTGGCTGGTGTTTCTGGTCATAGCGTATCTTGTCTACAAAGATGCTGAAGCCAGGGGTATGAACGGCCTGCTCTGGGCGGTCCTCGTCGTGCTTCCATGGATCGGCATGCTGTTTCTCCTCATTTACCTGTTGAAGAGGGAGGAGATAGGCGGTTCGATCAGGAACGCAGAGTCGATCCTGGATGAGAGATATGCGAGAGGCGAGCTGACGAGGGATGAGTACCTCAGGATGAAAGAGGATCTAAAACGGGGAAGAGAATGAGGAAAAGGGCCGAGATCAGGATCTCCGGAATGACATGCGCCACATGCGCATCTACGATAGAGAGCGCTCTGAGAGAGAAGGGAGTCGAGAGCGCCAGCGTGAATCTGGGCAGCGAGACGGCTCACGTGGAGTATGATCCATCCAGGCTGAAGCTCTCGGAGCTGGAGAGGGCGATAAGGGATGCAGGATATGATGTGATCAACGAGAGAGCGACCGTGAAGGTGGGCGGCATGGTCTGCGCCACATGCGAATCGACGGTCGCAGATGCGATTCGCGAGATTGATGGCGTCTCCGATGTCACTGTGAACCTGAGCACAGAGAAGGCGTATGTCACCTACAATCCCAAAGTCGTCAGCCTGGATGATATCAGGAGGGCGGTGGAGGACGCCGGATATCAGTACCTGGGCGTGGTTGGCGAGGAGTCCGAGAGCCTCGAGGCCGAGATCAGGGCCAGGGATCTCAGGGAGAGGATGCGGAAGATAATCGTGGGATTCGGGGCGAGCGCTCTCCTCATGGCGCTCATGTATCTGGCACCGATGACACACACCATGAGCATAGTGATGATGTGTGTGGCGACCCCGGCCTTCGTGTACGTAAGTAGCGGTATATTCAGAGCTGCTCACAGGGCGCTCAGGAACAGAAACCTGAACATGGATGTGATGTACTCAATGGGCACCGGCGTGGCGTTCGTTTCCAGCGTCCTGAGCACATTCCGCATTCTGTCACACGATTTCATCTTCTATGAGACCGCGGTGATGCTGGCATCCTTCCTCAACCTGGGCAGGTATCTGGAGACCAGAGCGAAGTGGAGGACCTCAGACGCGATCAAGAAGCTCGTCGCACTCCAGCCGAGAACTGCGACACTTATCGTTGATGGCAGTGAGAAGGAGATACCGGCGGAGATGGTGAAGCCGGGAGATATCATCCTGATAAGGCCCGGTGAGAGGGTCCCGGCAGATGGCGAGATAATCGAGGGAGAAGGGTATGTGGACGAGTCGATGATATCAGGAGAGCCGGTTCCTGTTTTGAAAAAGCCAGGGTCACAGGTGATCGGAGGCACGCTGAACAAAAACGCTGCTCTGAAGATGCGCGCCATGCGCGTCGGAAGGGAGACATTCCTGGCGCAGATAATCGATCTCGTCGATAAAGCGCAGGGATCGAGGCCGGAGATTCAAAGGCTGGCGGACAGAGTCGTGGGCGTTTTCATTCCCATCGTCCTCTCAATCGCAATACTCTCATTCCTGGCATGGTACTTTTTCGGGAGATCTTATCTGCCTGAGGACAGGATCCTCATGTTCGCAATCTCCTCGATGATCTCTGTCCTCGTTGTGGCATGCCCGTGCGCGCTCGGCCTTGCCACACCAACCGCAGTGACCGTCGGGATAGGAAGAGGTGCGGAGCTCGGAATACTCATCAAGAGCGGAGAGGCACTTGAGGCCTCAGACAAACTCACCACAGTGATATTCGATAAGACAGGGACGCTCACAGTGGGGAGGCCTGAGGTCACCGAGATCGTGGGTGATGAGCGGATGCTCAGGCTGGCGGCAGGCATCGAGAGCAGATCCGAGCACCCCCTCGGCGAGGCGATCGTGCGCATGGCGATCTCAAAGGGGATCGATATCCCAGAGACAAAGGACTTCTACGCATTCCCTGGCATGGGTGTTGTTGGCGTTGTGGATGGCGTGGAGGTTGCTGTGGGGAACAGATCCTTCATCTCGGAGCGCGGAACCAGGATACCTGATGATATGCTGGAGAGAGCTAGCGCTCTTGAGGAGCTGGGGCAGACGGTGCTCTTCGTCTCTGTCTCCGGCGCTGCAGCAGGAGCTTTCGCGATATCCGATGCCATCAAGGACTCAGCGAAAGCCGCTGTGCAGAAGCTGAAGAGCATGGGGCTTGATGTCGTCATGATAACAGGGGACAACATCCGCTCCGCGAGGTCTGTGGCAGAGCAGATCGGGATCGAGGAGGTTCATGCAGAGGTGCTGCCCCAGGACAAGGCATCTGAGGTCAGGAAGCTCCAGCAGGCTGGCAGGACGGTAGCATTTGTCGGCGACGGCATAAACGACGCGCCAGCCCTCGCACAGGCCGACCTGGGGATAGCGATCGGCTCGGGAACAGATGTCGCCATAGAGGCCGGAGAGATCGTTCTCATAAGAGATGATCTCATGGATGTTGTGAGAGGAATACAGCTGAGCAGAAAGGTGATGTCGAGGATAAAGCAGAACATATTCTGGGCGTTTGCGTACAACACAGCTCTGATACCGGTTGCGGCAGGCGTTCTCTATCCGGGTTTCGGGATAACGTTCAGGCCGGAGCTGGCAGGTTTCGCGATGGCTCTCTCCTCGGTCACCGTCGTCTCCCTGTCGCTGATGCTCAAAAGGTATATACCAGATGTGCAAAAATAATTGAGAGGTTTCAAGATGGCAATAGATCCTGTGTGCAAGATGGAGGTCGACGAGGGGACCGCGAAGTTTGTGAGCGAGTACAGAGGCAGAAGGTACTACTTCTGCTCTCCCGGCTGCAAAAAAGCGTTCGATAAGGATCCGGAGAAGTATCTGAGCTGAGCAAAATGCTGAGTTCCGGGCGCGCACCATCTCAGCTGTGAGATCCTGCATCACAGAGTGCGATAGCCGGCTGGCATGGATTGCAGGAATGATTCAGCGCGTGCCCGAATAACATCCGTCTGAGTTCAATTATGCTGGCATGCGGCCTGCGCCTCGCAGCATGCCTCTGCAGGAAGGTGCTTTATGGATGACAAATACGATGTAATAGTGATCGGATCCGGAGCCGGGCTCATAGTTGCGCAGAGGGCTCTCTTTGAGGGGCTCAGGGTGGCTCTCATCGAGCACGGCCCTCTTGGCGGAACATGCCTCAACACCGGATGCATCCCCTCGAAGATGCTGATACATCCAGCTGATATCGTAAGGATGGTGGAGGATGGCAGCAGGCTCGGCATAAAGGCACACGTCGACTCGATAGATTTTGAATTCATCATGAAACGAATGAGGGATCTGATCGAGGCCGAGCGGGGGGAGATGGAGAAGGCGATCGGGGAGGAGGAGCAGCTCCGCTGGTACCGCAGCACAGGTGTTTTTGTCGGTGATCATCTCATCAGGGTAGGTGAGGAGGAGATAACAGCTCCCTGGATCGTCATCGCAGCTGGTGCCAGAACGCTTGTTCCTCCTGTGGCAGGTCTTGGCGAGGCGGGGTATCTGGATAACGTCTCCGTCTTCTCATTAGCGAAACCCCCTGAAAGCCTGATCATCCTGGGAGGGGGATACATCGCATGCGAGTTCGGGCACTTCTTCTCCGCGATGGGCTCTGATGTCACGATAGTGGGGCGGAACCCCCGGCTTCTCAAATCAGAGGATCACGAGATATCGGATATGGCGCTGAAGGCGTTATCCAAACACATGCGAATCCACACGAACATGGAGGCGATACGTGTGGATCTGGAGGGCGGGAAGAAGGTCGTGACAGCGATCGATAGATCCAGGGGTGAGACAGTGAGCTTTGTGGGTGATGAGATACTCCTGGCAGCCGGCAGGCGTCCGAACACCGACATGCTGCAGCCGGAAAAGAGCGGAGTGGAGATTGACAGGGCCGGCTGGGTCAGGGTGAATGAGCACCTGGAGACCACAGCTCCCGGGATATGGGCCCTCGGAGACATCACTGGAAAGCACATGTTCAGGCACACCGCGAACTACGAGGCATCGATCGTGGCCCACAATCTCATCAATGCTGCCAGAGGAGAAAAGGAGAAGGTAAAGGTGGATTACCATGCAGTGCCGCATGCCATCTTCACATATCCCCAGATCGCGGGCGTCGGAATGACAGAGGAGCAGGCGAGGGCCAACGGGTACGATATCCTCGTCGGGCGTGCTTACTACAAACAGACAGCCATGGGTTATGCGATGGATGAGGACGGCATGGCCAAGGCGATAGTCGATGCCAGAAGCGGGCGGATCCTGGGGTTCCACGTCATAGGATCCTCTGCACCGGAGCTTGTGCAGCAGGTCACGTATCTGATGAACGCCGAGAATCAGGATGTAACGCCGATGGCAAGATCGCAGGTTATCCACCCGGCGATAAGCGAGGTTGTGGCGAGAGCCTTCGGGAACCTGCGTGGTGAATGAGGCGTTTGCATCCCTGAATGGGTTTTCCTTCACATCGACACAGTAGCTACAGACATTCTTATTCATCCGACGACTTCGTCCAATGGATTAGCTGTTTAACAATGCAAGCCGGCGAATGACTGCGTCCAGCAATATGCTTTTGCAAAAGTCAAACTCCAGATACCCTGGATGGGCAGACGATATGAGAATATGAGAGATCCTTACTGCCCGAGCTCGAGATCTATGCACCTGCACGTCTCGAGTATTCTGAGCCCCTCTTCTGTGGTCACGTATTCATTGCTGCGATCATTCCTGACATGAAGAAGGCCTTTTTTTGTAAGCGTATCAAGATATGAATTCAACATCTTGAAGTTCAGGTTTGCATCATACACTATCTTCGTCTTGTTCGCCCCATCAATGCATATCTCCAGTATATCCGACATGATCTGCGCTTTGCTGCGTCTGGACGGCATTTCAGGTCACCATCAATCGCCCGAGGCTTTGCTGCCCCCTGGCAAGGTTGCTATTCCTGTAAGAATATATGCTTATCGGTCAAGTCTGCGGATCAATAAGAGCTGAATTCGAAAATCTGTGGATTGTTGCTTTTGGATGGAGGAGATCCTCAGTCCTTATTCGGAGAGGTCCAAGTCTACGGACTCTTGAAGTCGTCTCAAATTCCCGGGCGTATTGGATTGTAGGTCGTGTGGGTGTATCACTGAAATCAGAAACATGCAACCCCGTGGAGGTAATACAATATTATGCCAAAGCATGCTGGCCTTTGAGAGCCTGTTCAGCTATTCGGGTACACGACCGGATTGTATTTCCGCGCAGGATCGATGCAGATCAACATCGTCGCTTAAATAGTTTCGAGACGATTTCCTTATGAAGATGGAGTGCTCATGTGGTCGTTCCAAAATTGCTTCCGAAGTCCTGGCAGAGAGCACGGCTGTGTTGTTCAGTGTGGCCAAGAGCGATACTCAGGGTGATTCGAGAGCATTATGTATTTTTTGATGAGCTCTATGGCGAATAAGAGCTGTAAGGCTCGTATCTCTGGCTCAAACCTGTTATTCGGAGACATCCAAGTCTGCCAGCACTGCTCTGTGATCAAATAAAGTTTGGTGGGTCAGCTGAAACAGACCGAGAACTCAACAGTTTGGTCTTATTTATATGGTAGTGGATACACCATGGTATAGGTCATACCGCAAAAGTAGTTATGGACTTGAATCACCGAAAACCCGCATGCAACGGTAAAGGCATGCCAAAATTATGACGCTCTTATCCATATGATGACTTGCCAGAATAGACACTGGTCCTGCTATGCACTTCTGGATGCTGAATGATTTCAGCAACCAGTATGTCCTTCAAGTTGCTAAGAGACATAAGAGCGAATTATGAAAGCATCTGTGATGATGGTCGGTTTCCCCCAAAGACGTGCCGATACGGGAGGTTAATCCTGAGTGTAGTGCTTTCATGTAAACCCCACATGCGACAGCAGAGGCGTGCCAAAATGATGAAATCGTTTGAGATGTGGTCAGCCCTGCTCAAGAACGACAAGGCACATGAGGTTGACCACCCATGTCGTGTGGTATGAAAGTGGTTCTCGCAAAGGTCCATTTTCATCCACATGGGTGACCTTGGGTCATGGGTGTTTTTTATGTGAAGAGAATCTCGTATATATTCAGCAACTCTGCTGGCATTCAGGTCGGTCGATGGTAGCAATTACTACTGTTCATCTGATGATTTGTCCAGGAGAGGCAATGGGGCTGCTATTCTTAACAAATGAATGAGTACTTCCAGCAAACATCTTTGCGCTCTCACGTTGCTAGATACATAAGCAATTATCCATTTGCGGGGAGCGCATAGCATGCCCAGCGTCTCCACAGGCAGGTTATCAGATGGATAGGAGCGAGGAGAATCTGCAACCCTGCTCTCCATCCATCAACATGTGCTGCGCACCGTTCCGACTTCCAGGATTCATCCCACAGCTCTGTTATATGGATTTCACGTATCCCCTGAGGGCCTCGCCCGGCCTCGAGAGATAGCCGGGCTCTATCACGGTTCCCGGATAGATGCAGGTATGCACTCCCGTCTTAACGCCATCACCCATTATAACACCAAGCTTTCTCCTGCCTGTGTCCACAAGCACGCCCTTGACGTAAGAGCGGATGTTTCTGTTGTCATGCCTGAGATTCGATACGATGGTGCCGGCCCCGAGATTGCAGCCATACCCGATGACGCTATCCCCCACGTAGGATAGATGGCCGATCTTGGTGTCGTCCATGATGGTCGAGTTCTTTATCTCGACCGCATTTCCGACCCTCACGCTGTTCCCTATGCATGATCCTGCGCGAATGTAGCAGTTCGGCCCTATGTCGCAGTTCCTCCCGATCCACACCGGGCCCTCGATGTAGGCGCCATTTCTCACCAGTGTGCCGCTGCCGATTGATACGTTTCCCTTGAGCGTGGCGCCGCTCTCCACATCCCCATCCATGACAGGGACCTTTCTCGAGAGCACAGCATTCGAGGCCGTGAGTATATCCCAGGGAACGCCAACCTCAACCCACTCGCTGAGCTCAATGGCCCAGATTTTTCTGCCAGCGGACGCAAGTGCATTAATTCCATCGGTGAGCTCGTATTCTCCCCTGATTGAGACAGGCACCTCCTCCATGAGCTCGAAGATCTCCCTGTCAAGCAGATATATTCCAGCGTTTGCCATGTCAGACGGCGGCGACGGGCTCTTCTCCACGACCCCCTCCACAAGCCCATCTCTGAGCAGAAACACGCCGTAACGGCTCGCCTCCACTACCCTGTGCGTTGCAACACTTAGATCCTCCATTGAGATCATACGTCTGAGCGCCTGGACGTCTGGAAGCACATCTCCGTTTATGACAAAGAATCGATCATCTGAGAGGTCTCTCGCGGTCATTAGTGCATGTCCTGTGCCCAGCTGTTTCTCCTGCACCGCGTAGCTGATATCCACATCGAAATCGCTGCCATCCTTGAAATAGGATGTTACCACATCTCTGCGATAGCCAACAACAAACACAAACCTGTTTATCCCCGCCTCTCTGCATCTCAGTACGAGCTCCTCGAGCAGCGGGGCTCCGCCTACAGGGAGCATGACCTTCGGCCTGCTCGCGGTGAGGGGCCGCATCCTGGAGCCCTCGCCAGCAGCAAGTATTATCGCCTGCATGCTGTTCATGGCACATCTCCCGTCATTGATGGACTCCTGGCAGATCCAGGGTCTCCACCTCGGCCATATGGATGTTCATCGTGCATCTCCTGTGCATGAGAATCTTCCGATTCCGGGGGTTGTGCATCATACCCACCCGCGTCTCTCCTTGTAGAGAGCGATCATCTTCTCCACGGTCTCCGGATCGATACGTCCAAGAGTGCTAACGGTCTCGAAGAACCTCCTGGGTATTCTCGCCTTCGAGAGATCAAAGCCCTCTCTGGTCTTGAATCTGTACTTCTCCATGAAGATCCTTCTTCCGAGCTCTGTCAGTTCCTCTTTGCTCTTTGTTATGCCCACTGAGCCCAGAGCATCGATTATGTTCTCCTCTGTGTAAACCCCTCTTGCGAAGAGGCATCCGACGAGAGAGTTGAAGACGCTTCTAGAGTCATCCTCTTTGATTATCTGATCAACCATAGAGCTCAAATCGAGCTGCTTCTTCGCAGCAGTCTGGTCTATGCTGTATCCTGCGTTATCAAGATGTGAGTGTCTCACGCCCACAAGCTGGCCGACTATCGATGCAGGACCTGTATGGTATCCGGAGACCTCGTTGCCCCCCAGGGTCATCGCGAAATCCATTCCGCCGTATCTGGAAGCTGCGAACTCAACACCCCTCGCAAGCGCGGCATAGAACTCGTTTGGAGCAGCCACGATATTCTCCATCGCCTTTATGTAACCCTTCACGTTGTTCCACTGGAGCGGCACTCCTAGAGTCTCCTGGGGCGTGATAAGGTCCTTCTCGTAGGCCTCTGTCGCCCATGAGAGCACCACGCCAGTGCTCATCGCATCTAGTCCCAGACGCTCGCATGTGTCTATCAGCACCAGCACCCCCTCGGCAGTCGTCACCCCCAGGTTGCTCCCCAGAGAGTATATCGGCTCGTAATCATAGCTGACCCTTCTCACTTCGAACTCGTGATGGGGGGTGAACGCCGTCTTCAGCATCGCTACGTGGATGCATCCTATCGGACAGTGCGCGCATGAGACCCTTCTGAAGAGGTATTCCTCCGCGAGCCGCTCGCCGCTTATGTTCTCTGCCTCCGCAAACGATGTCGACTGGAAGTTGCGTGTCGGCAGACCCTTCAGCAGGTTCAGCACGTTCACATTCATGGGGGTGCCGAGGTCGTGGTACTTCTCCATCGCGTCTGTCTGGACGACCATTCTGTATATCCGGTTGTAGACCTCTCGATATCTCTTCGGATCCGGAATCGCAACATCCTCTGTTCCCGATATCACAATGGCCTTTAGGTTCTTGGATCCGAAGACGGCGCCAAGGCCGAGCCTGCCGAAGTGCCTGTATGTGTCGACGACCACACAGGCGTATCTTACCATTCTCTCTCCAGCTGGCCCTATCCTGATTATGCTCCTTCTTCCCACACCCTTCTCGACATCTCTCAGGATAACGCCAACACGAGCAGCGCCGATTCCCCATATCGATGTGGCATCCCGTATCCTTACCACATCATTCTCTATGGATATGTAGCAGGGTCGCTCAGCTCTGCCCCTGATCACAATCGACTCGTGGCCAGCGAACCTCATCGCCATCGCGAGCCTTCCGCCCGCATAGCACTCCCCGAGCTCTCCTGTCAGCGGGGACTTGAACTGGGCCACGGTCTTCGTCATTGCCGGGAACATCGTTGAGAGCGGGCCTATGCTGAAGATGATCGGGGCATCAGGAGACAGGGGATCAACGCCCTCGGGTGTCTCTTTTAGCAGAATCTGTGTTGCAACCCCTGTCCCACCGAGCCACTCCTCGAAGAGGTCGTGCTTCTCCTCGACCCAGCTTTCGCCACGGGTGAGATCTATGTAAAGAACTCTTCTTAGCATCTGAACACCTCTAATCAACCTCGATCAGTTTGAGCACATCATGCGGGCAGAAGGCAACACACGCCCCACAATGCTTGCACTTCACAGCCTTGCCCTCGCTGTCGAGGGAGATCGCTCCTATGAGGCAGGCATCCACGCACCTGCCGCACCCGTCGCAGAGATCTCTATCAAAGACAACGCTTCCATCCTCCTTCCTGGAGAGAGCTCCTGTCGGGCATGCCCTGACACATGCTGGATCCTCGCATGCATGGCATACCACTACTATTGGGTCCCCCTCGATCCCACCCTGCGTCTTTATCCTTATCGCCGAGCGCTCAAGCGATGCGCGACCTGTGTTTATCCGACTGCATGCGAACATGCAGCTCAGACATCCGATGCATCTCTCTGGGTGAGCGACCTTCAACCTCCTTCGCTTCCTGGGCTTCTTCGAGATCTCCACACTGGGTTTACCAACAACAGCTCCTGCCATCTAGCATACCTCTCCAAAGCTGTACACTGCTCTACAGTTATTAAAAAGATCCTCAAGGGATATATAACCAGCCAATCTCTTAAAGACAGATGATCTACCAAATCCGCGCGCTGAGCACCAGGATCACAGAGAGCACGCTGCATCTGGGGTGGTCCACTGGCACTTAATTCATTCAAACAATTTCAGATGCATCCCTAGCTGCCAATTTGGGCACTGGCATCAGAGCGTCTTCTCCATGTACGGCGCGTTCAGCCTGTAGCCCAGAGATGCATAGTAGCCCCTGACGCCTATACCACTCGTGACCGAGATCCTCTCGTATCCCTGATCCCTCGCCATCTCCTCCGCCCTCTCTATGAGCCTCGCGCCGATGCCGCGATGCTGCCATCCGCCCCTTCTTCCGAGAGGAACGAGAGGGCCGTAGACGTGCAGCTCCCTGATCCTGGCCTCAGCGCCCAGCCTGAGTCTGAGGAATCCGACGAGGGTGTCGTCCACGGTATCAAACGATATGAAGTGCTCCTTTGCTCCACATGCATCATAGCTCTCAATGTTCATCGAGAGATCCCCCTCAGATACACCACGAAGCCCGGCCTCTCTGCATCTTATGCAACTGCACCTCAAACCGCGTTCCTCAAGTCTCTTTCTGGCGAGCTGCCTGAGGTTGCTCTTCCTGACGCCAGCAGTTATGAGATGCGCGGGTATATCTCTCTGCACGCGCTGGAGCCTTGTGTACCTCGGGAGGATCTCCTTGATGCGCGATATCAACTCAGCAGCCTCATCATCCGAAAGCGGCTCATAATCTCCCCGTATCCACATCCTGTGGAGCTCCGTCCCCTCGATCACAAGCGTGGGGTATATCTTGAGGTAATCCGGCCGGTAATTGCTGCTCTCGAAAAGCTCCCTGAACATCTTAAGATCTCTATCAGGGTCAGATCCCGGAAGCCCGGGCATCATGTGGAACCCGACCTTCAGCCCGGCCTCTCTCAACAAACGGTTTGCTCTTATCGTCTCCTCCACAGAATGGCCTCTCCTGATCGCACTGAGGACATCATCGTAGATGCTCTGCACTCCCAGCTCGACCTTCGTCGCCCCGAGGAGAAGCATGTTTTTGATGTGATTCTCACGGCACCAGTCAGGCCTGGTCTCGAAGGTTATGCCGACGTTTCTCACCGCTGCACTGGTGTTTGCATCTGCCACCTCTCTGAAGGATCTCCAGCGTGTGCTTCTCCTCGTGTCAGGATAATCGTTCATCGCCTCCAGGCATCTCCTCACAAACCAACACTGATACCCGAGGGGTCTGGATGTGATGGTCCCTCCCATGAGAATGAGCTCTGCCTTGTCGACAGGGTGACCTATCTCTGAGAGCTGTTTGAGCCTCGCAGCCACCTGTGCGTAGGGATCAAAGTTATGCTGTACCGCTCTCAGCGCCGCAGGCTCTCTTCCCGTGTAGCTCTGCGGTGAACATCTCTCGCCCAGAACGCCTCCGGGGCATGGGATGCAGATCCCATGAGGGCAGCGCGCCGGGCTCGTCATGACAGCTATCACAGCTACTCCTGAGAGCGTGCGGGTCGGCTTTTTGACCAACAGCTTTAACCGGGCCCTCTCCTCCGGCCTGGCTGCAGCGAGTATCTCAGAGTTGCCCGGTATCTCTGAGAGATTCAAAGTGGCTGCAAATGCCCGTTTCGCTTTTTCGAGATCCTCCTCGCTTCTGATAATACCGGATGCGATCGCATCCACGATATCCCTGAGATCCCTGTACATGGGCCTCGATCATACCTCCCAGCGCGCATTGGGTGGCAGCCTTCCAGGAGATCGAGGAGATTCGGCAGGCCAGCCGAGGGAGATTATGGCGACAGGCGCAACGCCCTCCTCGATGCTCAGGATATCTCTCACCATCTCCTCATCGAACGCCCCGTTCCAGCATGCGCCCAGGCCCATTGCATGTGCGGCCAAGAGCATGCACATGACAGCTGCATCGGCATCCTGGATCGCGTAGAGGCTCCCTCTGTCCCCATACCGCCTGCTCGATCTCCTCACATCAGCGCATACGACGATATCCACAGGCGCAGAGGATATGTGGCTCTGCCCGTACGCTGCCAGGGCCAGCGCCTTCCTGAGATCCTGACACATAACGACCACATACCTCCTGGACTGGAGGTTGCCTGCAGATGGCGCCAGCTCAGCAGCCTGGAGCAGCTTCTCCACGGTCTCTCTAGACACAGGTCTATCCTGATATGCCCTGATTGATCTCCTTCCCTCAAGCGCATCGAACACGTCCATGAACCCATGTTGAAGATCGGTGAATTTAGATTTATGCCACTCCCCCATGACATCGCAAACACACAGCATTCGTGACCTTCTATCCTGAAGATTGGGTTTTGCTCCCTGCTACCGCCAATCACGGATCTGAGATGCGCCGCTGGTAGAGAATTCTCGTTCATCGTTCGAGCTGCAGCTCAGATCTGATCAGGACTTTTAGACATTCTATCATTGATTTCCGTGCGGTTCTCGCATCGCATGACACAAAAATCGTAAATATATTGAGCGTGGTTCAGCCACCAAGGAGGCTTGTATGGATTTAGAGGAGTTCATCAGGAAGATAGACAGGCGGCAGATGATTGCGGTTCCAGCTGCTGTACTGGCTTTATCTATCATCATTCTGGCCGCCACGTATTTCACCACAGGATCTCCGGTCAGAATGGGGATCGAGTTCACGGGTGGCACGCTCATAACAGTACCTGCTGACGAGCCCGAGTCGCAGGTCCTGGACAAGCTTGCGGGTTATGATGTCACAGAGCTGAGGAGGGTGGGAAGCAGGTACTACATCCAGCTTCCTTCCATGAAATCCGAAGATTACACGGGCCTGGCGCGGACTGTAAACGAGAAGTTCACTGACGCCGAGATCAGGTACATAGGGCCTGTGTACAGCAAGCAGCTCCAGAGGGATGCTCCGAGGTATCTGCTGATGTCATTCATTCTCATGGCTCTGGTGGTCTTCTTTGTATTCAGACAGCCTGTCATCTCCGGTATTGTTGTGCTCTGCGCCCTTGCGGACATAATAATAGCTGCAGGTATGATGACCGCTGTGGGTGTGAAGCTCTCACTCGGCACGGTTGCAGCGCTTCTGATGCTCATAGGTTACTCTGTGGATACAGATATATTGCTCACAGTGAGGGTTCTGAAAAGAAGGGGTCCCGTAAATGAGAAGGTGCTCGGGGCTATGAGGACCGGACTCATGATGACATCAACTACCTTATCCGCGGTCGTTGTGCTGATCCTCGTATCGAGCATAATCTATCTCGTCTCCCCCACCTTCACCAAGATCGATGTGATCTCCGACATATCCGTGGTGCTCTTCTTCGGCCTCCTTGCGGATATGATGAACACTTGGATAACAAACGTCCAGGCGCTGCGCTGGTACCTACAACGGAATCCAAAGCTGGCCAGAGGTGGTAAGAGATGAGCCTTGCAGGCAGCATTTCAAAGGATCCAAGGGTTATCATTTACATCGCGGCCGTGGTTCTTGCTCTGATCTTTGTACTCACTCCGATACCCGGATATGTGGGGATGAACTCCGGTCTCAAATACGGCCTGGACCTGGAAGGCGGCTCGTGGCTCCAGCTGGAGCTGGAGGGAGCGATCGTCCAGCTCGACGTTGACCCAGTTAATATCCTGGAGAGGGAGTTCCAGGGCGCCTGGGTCGTGGAGGATGTCTCCAGGAGAGGCGACAGTTACGTAATAACGATAGACGGAAAGGTTCCGGAGACTCTGCCTGAGGATCTCGGCTATCCCGGATCGAGGGTTCTGGTGAGGGACAACACTACAAGGATCACGGTGCCCATCTCCCCTGAAGGCGTTGTTGTGAACTACCTCAAAACGCGCCTCGATTCTGATGTCAGGATCGTTGGGGTCGAGCCGGTGCGCTACGAGATAAGGTCGAATGTGACAAGAGAGCAGCTTGACTCCATACTCTCAGAGGTCAACGGTAGGGTTGCTCCGGGTGAGGACACATTCATCAGCGGTCTCACACCCGAGACGGTCGATGAGACCAAGGAGATCCTCGACAAGAAGCTCAACCGTCTCGGGCTCAAGGATATCAAGGTGAGGGTAGTCGATAACAGGTTTATAACAATAGATCTCGCTGGTGTCAACGTCTCAACCGCCGAAGAGGTCGTCGGCAAGCCTGGAAAGTTCGAGATAAGGATCCAGGTTGGTCCGAACGAGACCAGGCATGTCGTGTACGGGGATGCTGTGGAGTCTGTGGATCTTCCGAGAGGAGACAGGAGCGGGATGTGGGGGGTGCCCTTCACCCTGTCAGAGGAGGGCGCGCTCGCATTCCAGCGGATAGCCAAGGAGGTTGGAGCCACAAGGAACCCGAAGGCGCATGAGGTCTCGATGTACCTGGACAAGGATGAGATCTTCAGCGCTCCTCTTGCTCCTGAGCTCGCATCAGCTCTCGATAAAGCACCGATGAGAAATCTGGTCGCAGAGGTAGGCACGGGTGATGCAGGATCGAGGAAGGCGAAGGAGCTGTACATACATCTGAGAGAGGGCGCGCTGCCCGTGAACGTCAAGATCATAGGCTCCGGGCAGGTTGATGCTGCTTTGGGATCACAGTTCAAGTTCCAGGTGGCTCTTGCTGGGATCCTCGCGATACTTGCTGTGGGTCTAATGGTCTTTTACAGATACAGAGAGAGAAGGATAGTGCTGCCGATCGTCTGCACATCATTCAGCGAGGTCATCATGATGCTCGGCATATGGTCGGCGGCCGGATGGCAGCTCGATCTCGCGAGCATCGCCGGAATAATAATGGTGATAGGTACAGGTGTTGACCACCTCTTCATAATAACAGATGAGCTTCTCCATGGAGAGAGGATCACGGAGAGGAGCGAGCAGGAGGCAAAGGGGGTTCTGCTGACGGGCAAGATATACCTCGCGAGGCTCTCCCGGGCGTTCTACATCATCCTGGGGGCGGCTGTAACGACCATCGCTGCGATGATACCCCTGCTCTGGATGGGGTTCGGCGCGCTGATGGGCTTCGCCCTGATCACCATAATCGGGGTTCTGATAGGCGTGGGAATAGCAAGACCTGCATACGGCAGGATTATCGGCTACATCCTAGGAGAGGCCGCGTAGGCAGGCAGCGCAGACCTCTCTTCACATGCCTTCTTTGCGTCTGGGTCAGGTAGATAGCGAGATGAAGCAGGATACAAAACCACATTCGAGCCTCGGTTATGCAATGCAACCCTGGTCGAATGACCTGCTGGCCCTTCCGTTTTTATGATTAGAGAGTCGCATGAGAAAAATTGACCCGAAGCTCATGATGCGAGCGGTGTGGCAACTGCGTGTGAGACGCAGGCCCTTCGTGCTCTCCCACACTGTGAACACGGCCTGCAACCTCAGATGCAGCTTCTGCCCTCACTGGCGGAAACGCAGACGCGAGATGAGCTTCGGGGAGATCACAGGGATGCTCGATGATGCAGCGCGATTTGGGATAGGCGCGTACAATGCCTGGGCCACCGAGCCCTTGCTGCGGGATGATATTCCGGAGATCCTGAGGCACGCAAGATCTCTGGGAATGATAACCTCTCTGGTGACGAACGGCATCCTTCTCAGAGAAAGGATGGAAGATCTCGAAAGCCTCAACTATCTCACGGTCTCTGTGGACGGGATCGAGAGCCTCAGGGAGATCAGGGGTATTGGTATTGAGGAGATCATGGATGGCATCGTGGAGGCCAGGAGGCGGGGCATCGAGGTTCTGATGAACTGCGTCATCAGCGCTAAAAATCTCGAAGAGCTCACATCTCTCGTGAGACTGGCAAAAAAGATCGATGCATGGATCTCATTCGAGCCGCTCCACGAGTTTGATGAAGCAGAGTTCGAGGATCTGAGAATCGGAGATCTGGAACGCTACAGATCAGCGATCGGGGAACTGATCGATCTCAAATCAAGAGGCGCTCCGATCATCAACTCCATCACATACCTCAAGATGATACAGAAGAGAGAGCCTGGGTTCAGGTGCCATGCAGCTGATCTCATACTCCATGTATCATCAGATGGATACGTTTACATTTGCCGCGTCCATGAGGTGCCTGTAGGCCATGTATCCCAGGGCATATCAAATGTCTGGCGTGATTCCCGCGAGATGCGAAAAAGGATATCAGATGGCTGCAGTGGCTGCCTGTTCTTCGGCTATATCGAGAACAGCCTGCTCTACGATATGGTTCCCGAGGTCATATTGCACTACGAGTGGATGTAGCTAGGCGATGAGTTCCTCATAGCCGATGCAGCTCATGAGAGCATCTTTCTTATCGCCTATCAGCTCCTTCTCCCTGCTCAGGATATCGCGAACAAGCGGGACTATCGGCACATCGCCGTCCCAGTTCTTCAGGAGTATCTCATCGGATCCTGTCGCGGTGCGAACCTGATCAGCGACCATGGCGCACAGGAATATGTCATCCACATAACCCTCTGCTCCGTGCGATTCTTCAGGGATTATATCTGATGGCAGTATGAAATACGCTATCGCCGCTATGACCAGCTTCCACATGCGCCTGGGCAGCTCTGGATCACCGAGCATTCGGCTCATGAGCCTGTAAAACGCAGGGGCGTATCTCACGAGATCACTGTGCTTTCCCTCATACCCCTCTATGTCCTTCTCGAGTATCTTGTCGAATCTATCCAAGGAGTGCCCTCCTTGAAGGCCCTTGATGGAAATTATTACCGGGGATAATTAACCTTTCCGCCGCCACTCTCAGTGTGATCTGACAGGCGCATGTCAACAACCAAGAACGTGTCCGAATAAGGATTGGGTGTTTATGATTGTGAAGAAGAGGGGGCGATCCAGATTTCTGGGCACAGCTCTTATCCGGACAGGTCCACAACCAATCACGAAAGGTTTTTAATTCAGGCCATGGCTACCTCGGGGAGCATGGGAAAGACAGGAAGTGTAGTCTGGCAGAAGATAAAGGGCCGAAAGGGACAGGTCCGCATGGTACCGAGCTCAGAAGTAGCCTACAAGAAGCCTGGCCCCCTTCACAAGTACACGTCCAGCGGTTCCAGGCGCAGATGGATGAAGAGGTCTGAGAAGGCTGCAGCCACAAGGTAAAACCCAGCTTGTTCTGGTTCGATATGGAGAGGTAGCTCTCAAGGACAGCTGGACCAGGTCGAGCTGGGAGCGTATCCTGAGGGCGAACATATCTCATGATCTTCGCGCGGCAGGTATAGACTTCAGGATGACATGTGAGGGCGGGAGGATATACGTCCACACCTCGGATGAAAGAGCGCCCTCCACGATCTCCAAAGTTTTTGGCGTGGTTTCGGTCAGCCCCGCCTACAGCGTGAGTCCCAGGATGGCTGATATCTCCAAGCTCGCTGTGGATATCGCAATGATGCGCTCGCCGGGGAGCTTTGCCATAAGGGCGAGGCGGGCTGGAGGTGAGATGCCCAGCGGGAGGATAGCCGTGGAGGTCGGAGCTGCGGTCCAGCGTGCCACCGGTGCCGATGTCGATCTTGATAATCCGGATCTTGAGATATTCATCGAGGCCCGCCCGGACAGGGCGCTGGTCTTCACAGAGATCGTGAGGGGCGTTGGAGGCCTCCCCCTGGGATCGCAGTCCAGGATGCTCGCGCTGATCTCCGGCGGCATAGACTCTCCAGTGGCGGCATGGCTTATCATGCGTCGCGGATGCCCTGTAGCGCTGCTCCACCTCGATGTCTCGCCATATGCTGACTCCATAGAGCAGGTGGTCAGACAGGCAGAGGTGCTTCAGAGCTGGATGTCTGGAAGGCGGCTCGATCTGGCGATCGTGCGCAATGCACGCGCGATCGAGATGATCTCATCAAGATACCCGAGGGAGACCTGCGTTCTGTGCAGGCGTCTGATGTACCACATCTCCACTCTCGTGATGAAGCGGCTGAGAGCAAAGGGCATCGTGACAGGATACTCCCTCGGGCAGGTGGCGTCCCAGACCCCTGAGAACATAATGGCAGAGCAGGTTGGGATCGAGGCGCCAGTGTACCATCCACTGATCGCGATGGACAAGACCGAGATCATCGAGCTGGCGCGCAGGATAGGCACATACGACATATCAATCGGATCACAGCAATGCCGGGCAGCGCCGAAGAAGCCTGTGACGAGGGCAAGGTTAGAGGAGATACTGAGAATCGAGGGGGAGCTTGGTCTGAGAGATCTCGCAATGGAGCTCGCTGACGGCGTGGAGATTGTAAGAATAAGGAGATAATATTCTCTATGATAAACTTTTATATTCACAGCGGACAATACATTGTGACTGAAAATGCCGACATGTGGAGAATGCAGGTTCTACCAGCCTATCGATGACAGTAAGGGGATGTGCACCACCTTGGGAAATGAGACCCAAGCTGGCAGGGACTCCGACCGGTGCCCGATGAGGATGTTTCAGCCGAAGCGCTGAGCACGTGAGTTGCTTTGCTTAAGAATGGTATCAGAGATAGCGCTGCAGATCTCTTTGAGTCACACCTCCTTGCGCTTGCGCGGCATCTCGATGCGTTTGAGCTCCAGTGTTGTCTTCACGATCTCATCTATCATCTCATCCAGCCTCTCCAGGAACGGACCGGTCGCAGAAGTGGTGATCGCCCCCGGGGCAGAGGCAGCTATGAGCCCCTCCTGCTCGAGAACCCTGAGAGAGTAGCGCACCTTGTGGCTCGGTATCTTCGTCTCCTCAGCCAGCTTGAGAATGCCTATGGGCTCGTTCTCCACCACGCACTTCAGTATTATCAGGTGCCTCTTGAGCATATCAAGCTCGCTGGTCACCTTCTCTGCCAACATTCATTTTCACGTCCTTTGTCTCAGTACCGTGCGCGCCTGCTCAGGAAGTCGATCCCGTGCTTCGATACCACGCGCCTCCCCTCGTCCCTGCCGAGTATCTGCGGGGAGGAGACGCCGGTCACCACAAGCATTGTTCTTATCGTGCCCTTGAGCTCAGGATCTATCTGAGCGCCCCATATGATCCTCGCATCGGGGTTGATCCTGCTGTAGACCTCCTCCACCACCATCTCCGCATCCGCGATGGTCATGTCAGGCCCGCCAACGACATTGACAAGCGCTGAGGTCGCACCGGAGACATCCACGTCAAGCAGAGGGCTGCGCAGAGCCCTCATCACGGAGTCTCTTGCCCTCTCCTCGCCGTCCGCCTCCCCGAGGCCTATCATCGCCACGCCGCCATGAGACATGACCGTCTTGACATCCGCAAAGTCGAGATTGATCAGCCCGGGCCTGGTGATCAGCTCTGTTATCCCCTTCACAGATCTCATCAGTACCTCGTCTGCCACCTTGAATGCGGCCTGCAGCGGCACGTTTGGCGCGACCTCCAGGAGCTTGTCGTTCGGAACGACAATGACCGTATCCGCGGACTCCCTCAACCTCTTCAGCCCTGCTTCGGCATTCGCCATCCTTATCGAGCCCTCTGCGCTGAACGGAAGGGTCACTATCGCTATGGTGAGGGCGCCAGCTTCCCTTGCAGCCTCAGCGACCACAGGTGACGCACCTGTGCCTGTCCCCCCACCAAGGCCGCATGTGATGAATACCATGTCAGCCCCCTGGACAGCTGCCTTTATCTGCTCGATATCCTCCTGGGCGGCCTCCTCCCCGATGGCCGGCAGACTTCCAGCTCCCAGGCCTCTGGTAGTCCTCCTGCCTATCAGGAACCTCCTATCCGCATTGATGTGGAGAAGGTGCTGAGCATCTGTGTTTATCGCATAAAGCTCAGCCCCCTGGATGCCCGCCTCCGATAACCTGTCTATTGTGTTGGATCCCCCTCCACCGCAGCCTATCACCCTTATGACCGTGGTGAGCCCCTCTAGGATCGAGACCAGATCCTCGTCTGTGGCGCTCGTGGGTTCAGCCCTTCCCTCCCGCTCGGCCCTGCTCAGAGCCTCGTCGATTATGGACTTCATGCCATCCCCTCTACATGCTTGTTTGGTTTTACTGTGCAATTAGTATATAGATTTTTTGATAGTGAAGCTGGGATTACAGGGATAATATATCCACATAGCATTTAACAGTATCCTGCTGGTGCACGGCAAAATCATCATATATATGGTTATAATTTTTATCTGTAATCAAAATACGTGCCATGTAAATGGATGTTATATTGTTATCCGTATCTCCGACAGGATTCTCATCCGCATGCGATCGTCCTGTGGCTGAATGGAGGATGTGACTAAATCCCACGCGCCTCCACATTCCTGAGCTCCTTGAGGCGCTCTATCTGGCGCATGGTTCGCTCTATCTCCTGAAGCTTCTGGTCCTCCAGATAGTTTATGATCTCGTCGATATTCTTCTCGAGCCTGTATATCCTGTAGGGCCTGCCCTTCCCAGGATTCTTCTCGTCCCTCTCGGAGATCCAGCCAAGCTCCCGGAGCTCCCGCATGGCGATGCTCACCTCCGGCTGCCTGAGATCGGAGTTTGTCTCTATATCCCTGGATGTCGCCTCGTCCACCCCTGCGAGATATGTGAGAACCTTGGCAACGTTTCTCCGGAGCCCGATATCCATCAGTATGGAAGAAAACTCCTCCTGCTCGTCACTGGGGTCGGGCAGTGGTACCTTCTTCAACCCCATCACCACAGGAGATACGAGATTGTTCAATATATATATGTTTCGTGGAAATTAATTGTAACGCGCTTTGTAGGGGGCTTTGTAGGGAGTTGTGATTCATTCAATGATCAGGGAAAACCTATATCTCCCTTAGCTCAATACTGGGGTTGGTGTTCATAGTTGCCCACAGATAACGATCCCATTCTGGTCACATGTGGTCTGCCATATGCAAACGGCCCGGCCCACATAGGACATCTGAGAACGTATGTTCCTGCGGATATATTCGTGAGAGCTCTGAGGAGGATGGGACACGATGTCCTCTTCATATGCGGATCAGATGCACATGGCACTCCTATCGTGGTCAATGCCGAGTCGAGGGGAATGAGCCCCAGGGAGCTTGTGGAGTTCTACCACAAGCACTTCGAGGATGTCTTCAGGAGCATCAACGTCAGGTTCGACTACTTCGGATGCACAGATGATCCATCGAATCATCACAGAACTCAGGAGATCGTGAGGGCTCTGATGGAGAGAGGTCATGTTTACCCCAAGGAGATCGAGCTGGCGTACTGCCCGAGATGCGAGCGGTTCCTCCCTGATAGATACGTTGAGGGAATATGCCCGTACTGTGGTGTGCCTGCGAGAGGGGATGAGTGCGATCAGGGCTGCGGAAGACACCTGGAGCCTGGAGAGATAAAGGACGCGGTATGCAAGGTCTGTGGCACCAGGGCGGAGTACAGGAAGCAGACGCACTACTTCTTCAGGCTCTCCGCATTCAGGGAATTCCTTCTCGATTACCTCCAGAGGCTGGGCGGTACTGCCAGTGCAAGGAACTACGCGCTTGAATGGGTCCGGCAGGAGCTCAAGGACTGGTGCATAACAAGAAACATGAGCTGGGGAGTCAAATTTCCTGGAAGCGAGGATCTCGTCGTTTACGTCTGGGTCGATGCGCCCATCGGCTACATCTCATTCACAGAGGAGTGGTGTAAAGCGCACGGTGTGCCCTGGGAGAGGTACTGGCGCGGGAAGAGCCGCATAATCCACTTCATAGGCGGGGATATAGTCTACCATCACTGCATATTCTGGCCAGCCATGCTCGAAGGCGCTGGATACACGCTCCCAAGCGATGTCGTCGCGAGCGGCATGCTCAAGATCGACGACAAGAAGTTCTCGAAGAGCCGCGGATATGTCGTTTGGGTGAAGGACGATTATCTCGATCAGGGCCTTGAGCCTGATTATCTCAGGTACTACCTGGCAAGCTACACATCTCACACAAAGGAGGTGAACTTCTCCTGGAAGATCCTGCAGGAGAAGGTGAACACGGAGCTTGTGGGCGCCTTCGGCAATTTCCTGAACAGAGCTGTGACATTTGCTGTGAAGAACTTCGACGGAAAGGTACCGGAGGGTGAGCTGGACCCTGAGGTCATGAAGAGAATAGAGATGAGTGTCGGGGATGTATCCTCGTCACTTATGGAATATGAGTTCAAGAGGGCATCAGATGCGGTGCTATCACTCGCTGATTACGCGAACACATACTTCCAGTCGCATGAGCCGTGGAAGCTGATACGCTCTGATCGGAGAGCAGCTGGCTCTGTGCTCAGAAACTGCCTCCAGATGGTGAAGGCGATGATCATACTCATGGAGCCGTTCATGCCCTCCAGGATGGCGGTCGCCTGGAAGCAGCTCGGTATGGAGTCTCTTGATGATATACAGTTCAGAGATGCTGTTCAGCCCATACCGGAGGGTCATCCCCTTGGCACGCCCAAGATACTCTTCAGCAGAATCGAGGACTCGACTGTGAAGAGGCTTGAGGAGATCTTCAGGGAGCGCGTCCGCAGGGCTGAGGGTGCTGGAGAGAAGGTGAAGGAGAAGCCAGTGATACCGTTCGACCAGTTCAAGGCGCTTGATCTGAGGGTGGGCACAGTTCTTGAGGCAGAGAGGATAAAGGGATCTGATAAGCTCCTCAGGCTGATCGTCGACATAGGTGAAAAACGCCAGATTGTGGCGGGAATCGCGAAGATGTACAAACCCGAGGAGCTTGTGGGCAGGCAGGTGGTGGTCGTTGCAAACCTTGAGCCTGTAAAGATCTTCGGCGTGGAGTCGAGGGGGATGCTGCTTGCGGCAGACATAAATGGAGATGCTGTGCTCCTCAAGCCTGATAAAGAGGTTCCAGCCGGATGTGGAATCAGGTAATTCGCTGAGGTGTTGAAGGATGCTTGAGGTCGAGGGAGTCTGCAAGACTTACGATGTAAAGGGGCGGAAGATTCTCGCTCTGAAGGATGTCAGCTTCAGCGCAAATGAGGGTGAGATCCTCGGGATCGTCGGGAAGAGCGGCGGTGGCAAGAGCACCCTCATGAGGATACTCAGAGGCATAGAGGATTTCGATGCTGGCAGGATCGTCATAGACGGCCTCGAGATCACCCCTGAGTCCGGTGAGGACGTCAGGATGCAGCAGCGGAGGATAACGGCGATACACCTCCAGCGTGAGTTCGGTCTGTGGACGGAGTCCGCGATAAAGAATGTCGTGAGGCGAGTGTATTCCAGAGAAACGGGCTACGAGGCTCTTCCCATACCTGAGGATGCGAGATACGACGAGTACTACGAGGAGGCGAAGGGTTTCCTGGAGCTCGTCGGTCTGGGGCACAAGGCAAACCATCTCGCAACGATACTGAGCGGCGGGGAGAAGCAGAGGCTGCTGATAGCGAGACAGCTCGCCAAAAAGCCCAAGCTGCTTCTGCTTGATGAGCCTGCCACAATGGCATGCCCGAAAACGAAACAGGAGGTCCTTGATACAATAAAGAGGGTCAACGAGGAGCTCGGCCTGACAACGCTTGTTGTATCACATCTCCCTGAGATACATAGGTACCTCGCAGATCGCCTGATCTGGCTGGACGGTGGATCGATCAGGACGATCGGCGAACCATCCAATGTGCTCAAGATGTTCCTATCCAAGATCGGTCCGGCCGTGCCTCTTCCGCCAAGGCCTGAGCCGCCTGAGCCGGAGATACTGGTGAGACGGCTCTTCAAGAGAAATTATCTCGTTGGAACGGGTGAGGTCCTCAGGATCTCCAATCTGAGGCTGAACATAAACCGGGGGGAGACGACTGCCATAATAGGATCGAGCGGCGCGGGCAAGACCACACTGCTCACGATGATCGAGGGCCTCAGGATGCCGGATGATGGGCATATCTATTACAGACATGAGGATGGGTGGGTCGACATAACCACATACTCGCCCACCAGGATGGAGATCAGGAGAAGGCTAGGCATAATGTACCAGGAGTTCGCCCTGATGCCCCACGAGACGATCCTGGAGCAGATAGCGTATAAGCTTGGAGTCAAGGGGCAGCATGTGATCGAGTACGCCAGGGAGGTTGCAGCTGAGATAGGGATAAGCGATCGTGTTCTTGACATGCTCTACACGCTCACAGATATGCGTGAGGATGAGGCCAAGGCGGTTCTCGAGAGGCTGGGCATTGGGAGAGATGTTCTCTCAGAGCTCTTCCCGAAGTTTCCAGATACAGAGGCGAGGAGGTTCGCGGAGCCTGTGTTCAGGATAATGGACCTCGACACCTCCATCCTCGACAAGTACCCTGAGCAGCTCAGCGGTGGGGAGAGCGTCAGGGCGTCGCTCGCGATACTGCTCGCTGCAAATCCTAGCATACTGATACTGGACGAGCCCTTCGGTGATATAGATCCGATCACTCTCAGAGACGTGGCGAACGCCATGAAGAGGATCCAGGCGAGGTACGGCACGACCATCATCATCGTCAGCCATCATGTGGACCTCGTGAAGGAGGTCGCCCACCGCGCGATCCTGTTCGATAACGGGGAGATAGTCGCGGATGGGGATCCTAAAGAGGTTTGCGACATCTTCGTTGAGAGATGCGGCGCGGAGTACCTGAGGGAGCACTGATTTGAGGATCTGCAGCGAGGAGAGGGTTTCGTGGACGATCAGGTGGAGGAGATCTTCAGGCAGGTCTCAGATAGGATAAGCGTTGAGGAGTTCGAGGCCAGGGTGAACGAGAAGGTCTCCCTGATGGGCGGGCTCTGCGATCCGCTCACTGCAGCCATGCTGGTCGCACATGAGCTCGGTGCTGGCGAGATCCTGACGAAGATAAAGGATATCAGGCCCGAGTCAGGGGCTGTCACATTCACAGGCAGGGTTGTTCATATCTCAGAGGTGAGGGAGTTCAGCCGGTCGGATGGATCCATTGGAAGGGTCGCGTCTCTTACAGTGGGTGATGAGACCGGGATGATAAAGGTGACACTCTGGGATGATGCGACTGATCTTGTAGTCTCAGGGGATATCAGGGTCGACCAGTGCCTCAAGGTCAGAGGCTTCCCCAGGCTCGGAAGATCTGGGACGGAGATAAGCATCGGCAGAGGCTGCAGCATCCAGGAGATCGACAGCGACATAAAGGTCAGGGTCGAGCCTCTGAAGATCGCTGAGATCAGGCCGGATATGGGCGAGATCAGCATAATCGCAAGGGTAATAGATCCTGGGAAGGCTAAGGAGTTCACCAGAAAGGATGGGTCGAAAGGGTTCGTCAGAAGCATGCTGCTCGGCGATGATACTGGGAGCATAAATATCACGCTCTGGAACGATCATGCCCTCATCGATGCTTCGGAGGGGGATGTTCTCGAGGTGATCAACTGCAGCTCCAGGGAGAGATACGGATTCATCGAACTCCAGACCAGCAGGTACACGGTGATAAGAAAGAGTTCCTCTGAGATCAAGTACTCCGAGCGCTTCACGCCCATCGCGGATCTCAGGGTGGGGGAGATCTGCAATATAGCTGGGTATCTCACAGGGATCGGTGAGCTAAGGGAGTTTCAGAGGGACGATGGCACAAAAGGATATGTCACGAGCATAAACGTCACAGACGAGACAGGACGTGTGAGGGTCTCTCTCTGGGGGGATCTTTACCGGCTGCTGGAGAATGCGGATCTCGGCTGCAGGGTCGAGATCATGGGCGGACAGGTGAAGAACGGCTGGAACGGCGAGCTGGAGGTCAGCTGCGGCTGGAGGAGCAGGATCACTTTCGCGCCGCCTGGATAAACGTGTTATATTCATAAGGAGTATGGGTTTCGGATGAAGCTATTGGAGGATTTGCCCGGTGTTGGGCCTGCCACCGCGGAGAAGCTGAGGGAGGCGGGTTTCACAACAATTGAGGCAGTAGCAGTCGCCTCCCCCGGGGAGCTCGTGGCAGCGGCCGAGGTTGGCGAGGCCACCGCTGCGAAGATAATCGCTGCAGCGAGGGAGGCCGCAGATATCGGAGGGTTCGAGACCGGAGACCAAGTTCTCGAGCGCAGGAAGCTCGTCGGCAAGATAACCACAGGCAGCAGGAACTTCGACGAGCTGCTCGGCGGCGGCATGGAGACGCAGGCGATAGTGGAGCTCTACGGCGAGTTCGGCTCCGGCAAGACACAGGTGGCACATCAGCTTGCGGTGAACGTACAGCTTCCGCCGGAGCTCGGCGGCCTGAACGGTTCGGCGATCATCATAGACACAGAGAACACATTCAGGCCCGAGAGGATATCGCAGATGGTCATGGGGCTCAGGGCGATAGATGACCGGGAGTGGCGGCCTGAGGATTTTCTGAAGAACATACATGTCGCCAGGGCCTACAACTCGAACCACCAGATCCTGCTGGCTGAGAGCGCCATGGAGCTTGCAGAAAGCCTCAGGGAGACCGAACACCCTGTGAGGCTCCTGATAGTCGATTCTGTGACTGCGCATTTCAGGGCCGAGTACGTCGGCCGCGGAACCCTGGCCGACAGGCAGCAGAAGCTCAACAAGCATCTCCACGATCTCATGAGATTCGCGGATCTGAACAACGCGCTGATACTCGTCACGAACCAGGTGATGGCGAAGCCCGACACCTTCTTTGGAGACCCTACAAAGCCTGTTGGAGGGCACGTCCTAGGCCACACTGCGACGTTCAGGGTGTATCTGAGAAAGTCGAAGGGCGACAAGCGGATAGCCAGGCTCGTAGACTCCCCAAGCATGCCAGACGGCGAGGCGGTCTTCTCCGTGACGATGGAGGGTCTCAGGGATTGATTGAGGCTGTGGCCGTCGACATCGACGGTACGCTCACAGACGCGAGCAGAGTTCTCAGCCCTGTCTCCGTGAGCGTGATCAGGGAGCTCGAGGTGCCTGTGATCCTCGTGACAGGCAACACCCACTGCTTCACGAGAGCCGCGGCGGTGCTCTTCGGAGTGAGACACTTCGTCGCAGAGAACGGCGGGGTCATCTCATCGGATGACAGAATAGAGGTCGTCGGCGACAGAAAATTGTGCGATGAGGCGTATAAGCATCTCAAGGAGAAGTTCAACATCAAAAAGTTCGATTCCAGATACCGCCTCACAGATCTCGTGCTGATCCGTGGGTTTGATGTAGATGCGGCCTCCAGGTATCTCGAATCCCTTAACCTCCCTGTGGATCTTGTTGATACTGGTTTTGCCATTCACATAAAGAACAGGGGTATAACAAAGGGCACGGGTCTCCGGAGGATCTCCGAGAGGCTGGGGATTCCAACGAAACGCATTGCGGCCATCGGCGACAGCCCAAGCGACATACCGATGATGGAGATCTCTGGATTTCCGGCGGCTGTTGGGAATGCACACCCTTCAGTCAAATCTGCGGCCAGGTATGTTGCAGATCGAGCATTTGGAGAGGGGTTTGCTGAGATAATCGACCACATGCGCGCTGCCGGCATGATCTGATGTATCTCCACTGCACACCGAGACGCAGCAGCTGTTGCATGCGGCAGGGGATCGCGAGAGTTCCAGGCTGAGCTGCGGTTTCGCCAAGATATATGATGGTGTGGAGCTGCTCTGGGAGATGTACATTCCTGAGCATCATTCCTGAGATGATTTTACTATCTCGGCCCAGTGTTTCTCGCAGATCGCCCACCAGCCAAGTGTCTTCTTCGCCACATCCCTGGCCGCAGGGCAGAATGAGTCAACTGCGAGGTTGAACGGCATGTCCTTCAGAGGTGGATGGAGGGGATAGAGCCTGCAGGTCAGCGGCCTGACTTCGTAAATTCTGCAGCCCTCACTGCTGTCGTAGAAGGGACAGGGCTGCTTCAGTATCCATGTCCCGTCCTCGCCCTTCCTGCACATCGATCTGAGACGCTTCTTCGATCCCAGAAACTCCGATATCCTCTTGATATCACCCCTCTCCAGCACCAGGCCCGCGCCTGGGGTGTAGCAGCATCGCCCGCATCTCCTGCACTTGAAGAGCTCCCAGAAAAGCTCCACGCCCTCACACGTCTCAGCGAAACCCCTGTCTCGGGCAGGTATGGGCAGGGCTATATCGAATGAGGTTCTCTCCCCGAGATCGATCTTCCTCTGCTCTTCTTCCCTCTCGGACCAGTGATCTTTGAGAAAAGAGAGATGCTCGCCACGTCGCTTTTCTTCAAGGCATATATTAGCAAAGAATCTGTGGCAGAGCCATTTGATATCAAATCCGCTGCGCGCCTTCACCGGAGGGAGCTTCATCGCCACCTGTATATTCCCAGGGCACTATGTATACCTTGTCTCCCTCGCGCCTCCCCTTCACGAGCTGGCAGTGCCGCAGGATCGCGATCTCATTCTCCAGCTCCTGTGGCGACAGCCCCAGCTCCGCCTGGAGATCCTCACGCGTGACCTTTCTTGAGCACACCAGATTGTACAGCCTCTTCTGGATCTCCGTGAGACCCTCATCGCCCTTGAGGCCATGCATCTTCCTGAACGTCCTTGCCGAGTACTCGCCCCATGGATCGCACACACGTATCCTGTGG
Source organism: Methanothrix thermoacetophila PT (assembly GCF_000014945.1). Lineage (NCBI taxonomy): Archaea > Methanobacteriati > Methanobacteriota > Methanomicrobia > Methanotrichales > Methanotrichaceae > Methanothrix > Methanothrix thermoacetophila. Next base: position 957,954 of record NC_008553.1, on the reverse strand, counting down.
CTCGCCTCGATATAGCAGTCCTCGCAGAGCGTCTCTCCGTCATGGATGTACACATCGTCCTCCTCAAGATCCCGACCGCACATTTGGCATCTCATGTGTTTTTTAGTTATATTCTATGACTTAAAAATGTTACTGAATGTGCCGGGAGCAGCGGTGTTGGCGGAACTGGGGGTCTCAATGTCGCACCGGATCCGACCGGTCATCGTCCTGAACTTCTTCTCGCATAATTCAGAATCAGGAAGATCCTCTGGATCACGGTCAGGTTTGCGAGCAGCGCTGTGATCGTTAACAGGAATATGAGAAGATCCGTGCTGTACAGCCCTGAGATTATGCATGCGTAGAGGAGCATGAGACGTTCTGCTCTCTCAAGAAACCCTCCCATCCTCATGAGCTCCTCCTGGTCTCTGACAAGACCTCTGTGATCTGCATAGGCCCTGACAAAGCTCGTCATCAGGGATCCAAAAATCAGAATCGAAAAGAGCAACGAGATACGCAGGTTGACGCGATCACCTAGGTAGAGCATGAGTCCCAGGATGAGGAGGATCTCCACATACCGATCGAGTACACCATCTACATATGCGCCGAGAAGTGTGACCGTGCTGGTCGCCCTCGCAACCGCTCCGTCGATGACATCCATGGCACCGGATGCGAGAAACATCAGCAGACCTGGAATAAGCTCACCTCTTCCAAGAAGCAGCATGCCTGCGAATGCAAAGGGGAGGGAGAGCAAGGACCACGCTATTGGATGGAGCCTCAGCCTGGCGAAGGGTTTTAGCAATACATCAGTCCTTTCCCTCCTGACAAGCCGGGATCTGAGCATCAGCCCACCTGCTACAGCCCATCCAGGAACGTCTCGATCCTGTCCAGCGCCTCGATGAGCTCCTCCCTGGACGTGGCGTATGAGCACCTCAGGAATCCCTCGCCGCTCTGCCCAAAGACGTTCCCCGGGACAACAGCCACCCTCTGCTCCCTGAGCAGGCGCTCTGCAAAGGCTTCTGATGACAAACCGGTCTCGGCGATCGATGGGAACGCGTAGAAGGCACCCTGTGGCTCTATGCACCGCAGACCTATCCTGTTCAGTCCGGCGACAAAGAGCCGTCTCCTCAGGTTGTACTCGTGCTTCATCTTGAGCATCTCCTCCTCTCCATGCAGGAGGGCCTCGATGGCCGCCATCTGCGACATTATCGGAGCACAGAGCATCGTGTACTGATGTATCTTCGTCATGGCGCCTATGAGCATCGGATCGCCAAGCGCATAGCCTATCCGCCATCCGGTCATAGCATGCGATTTCGAGAGACCGTTGAGTATGATCGTCCTCTCGTACATGCCATCAAGCTGTGCGAAGCTAGCATGCGTGCCGGAGTACGTGAGCATGCCATAGACCTCATCAGATATGACGAGAAGGTCGTGCTCCACAACCAGATCTGCTATGCTCTCGAGATCGCTGCGTGTCATTATCGCGCCCGTTGGATTGTTCGGGTAGCTCAGCACCAGAGCTTTCGTCTTCTCGGTGATCGCTGGTACGATCGATTCCGGAGTGACTCTGAACTCATCATCGATTCTTGTTGGGATCTGTCTGGGCACGCCCCCTGCCAGGATTATGTCAGGAACGTATGCGACGTAGCAGGGCTCGGGCACTATCACCTCATCTCCCGGGTTGAGCGTCGCCCTGAATGCCAGATCCACGGCCTCGCTCACGCCCGTGGTCACGAGTATCTGATCGGTGGGATCGTAGTCGAGCCCAAGCTGCTCCTTAGTGAAATCCGCGATGGCCTCACGCAGCTCGGGCATGCCCTTGTTTGATGTGTATGAGGTGTAGCCGGACTCGAGGGAGTATATGCAGGCCTCCCTGACATGCCATGGCGTGACGAAGTCCGGCTCGCCGACCCCCAGGCTTATAGCCTCGTCCATCTCGTTCACCAGGTCGAAGAACCTTCGGATCCCGGATGGCGGCAGATCTCTCACGGTCTGGGAGAGATGGGACTCAGCATTCCATGCGTGAACCTCTCTGAGAAGAGTCATGCTGTTATCACCAGTCTCTTTGGCTTGGGCCTATCAGTGAGAATGACCCCGTGCTCCTTATAGCTCTTCAGTATGAAATGAGTGCATGTCGACTGGACCCCCTCCAGGGGTGCGATCTTCTCTGCCACAAAGAACGCCACATCTTTCATGGATCTGCCGCGAACTGTGACCGAGAGGTCGTGATCCCCTGATATGAGCCGGACAGACTGAACCTCAGAGAATCTCGCGATCCTCTCTGCAACGGAATCGTAGCCTGTCGACCTCTGAAGGGCCACCTTCAGCTCTATAACCGCGTAAACATAGCTTTCAGATGCCTTCTCCCAGTCTATAATTGTGATGTACTTCCGTATGACCCCTGAGTCCTCCAGCTCCTTTATCTCGCGGGCCACCTCCTCTTCAGTTCTGCCTAGAAGAGCCGCGATCTCCGCTGGCGTAGCCCGTGCATTTTCAGAGAGTATCTGCAGAATCTCGTTCATAGAATCCTGTATAACGATGCACGATCTGATTATAGCCTTTACGCTTGTGGAGGTGTACGTGTCCGAATGAGGATTAGGTGTATCCGAGCTGCAGAGGGTGGTAAGGTCCAGATTTCTGGTCTCAGCTCTTATCATCCGGACAGGTCCGTGGAAGTGTATTTCCATCGCTCTTATCCATATGATGACTTTCCCGGAAAGACAATGGCCCAGGCATGCGTTCTTGGAGAATGAATGAGTGCTTCCAACAACCAGACTACATGTCCTCTAAGTTGTTGAACACACAAGAGCGATTTCCATTTGGTGTAAGCTAGGTGGCTCATGAGGCCGAATCGTCGGAGTTGTGAGCTCTGTACAGCCAGCATCACACGCCTCTACCCCATATGCAAGATTGCCGGTCCGTTGAATCAGAGGGAGAGCAATTTATTTATCCCCTCCGCCACATGCCTGCTGCAACCAGGAGGAGCAGGAAAAGCACAAGAGCTATCCCGAACAGCGGCACCCCTGATACAGGAGGAACTGCAGCATCCACAGTGACATTCTCCATCACATACCCCCTCACGTTATCCGCCTCTGATTCGGGCTGTTTCTCCATATCTGACCCGACACCCTGAGGGATTGTGCTGTTCTCCATGTATGGATGCCTCGAACGCGAGGAGCTACCGGACTTCACAGCATGGCCGGTCGAAGACGTTGTGGTAGAAGGAAGCATTCCGCTCATGTACTCCTTCAAAAGAATATTGCCGCACGTGTGGTGGCAGCACGCAATCCCGTAATCCTCGACCAGATCTCTGTACTCCTCAGCGAGATCCTCCAGAACCCCGGCCGATGGATGCCATCTATCCTTTCTCGCTGTCTCAAGAAGCCTCGCATCCATCACCTGCGCAGCCCACGGATTGTTCTCCCTGAAGAACTCCTGCAGCCCCAGATTATATCTATCCTCAACATAGATATCGTGAACCTCGTTCCAGGTGTTCTCGCTCACAAGCTCAGGCACCGTGGTCTCCCATCCCCACAGGTACTCGACGAACCTGTCCATCTCTCTGGCCCCAGAGTATCCCTGCTCCATCATCCCCTGGATCCATTTCGGGTTGTAGTACCTCGTCCTTAACTCCCTCGAGAAGAACTCGCCCAGCTCATGGACACGTTCCTTTCTCGGATCTCTCACATCAGTGACGTACATCTCCGGAGTGGAGCCGGTCACTGTCCTGACTGCAAGAGCTATGCCTCCAAGATATTGGAAGACATCGTCGTTATCGATGAATCCGTAGAGGTTGGAGTTCGTGTGATGGACAGCTGCATCCACATCTCTTAGGTTTGCGGTGTAAACCTCCATCTGCTGCTCTAAGGACAGAGATCTGCCCGAATCGAACCTCCCGCCCCATATACCATCGCCGTAGATGTAGGACATCCTGGATATGAAGAGGCTGCCAAGCTCTGAATCGTTCTCCCATCTGTCGCTCGCAGATACCGGCGCGTCAAGGTTGGGGCCGTATGTGCCTGCAGCCTCCAGGAATATCCGGGATCTGGAGAGAAACTCCGCATCCTCTGCGGTGTAGTTGCCTGTCTGGAGAAGCATATCTTTCAGGATCTCTGAGTTCTCCCTGATGTAATTCGGATATGTTGCATCTGTGTCGTTTGCAGCGAGCCGTATGGCCTTATCTATGAGCCTGAGCTTTTCGGGGAAGAGATCTCTGTAAAGACCGGACGGAACCACAACGACATCTATCCTGGGCCTGCCCAGCTCTGATAATGGTACAAGCGCGACATCGCTCACTCCGCCGTATGCATCATAAACAGGCCTGGCACCGATGAGCTGGAGGATCTCAGAGTCGACCACCCCATGATCTGTCATCGCCCAGGCCCATAGGACTATGGCCATCTTTCTCGGGTATGTGCCGTTGTGCTTCAGCCTGTACTCATCGAGGAGCTCCTCAGCGAGTTTTCTCCCCACCTCCCATGCGGCAGGCGTAGGAACCCTTCGAGGATCCACAGACCTGAAGTTCCTACCTGTCGGGAGCACCTGCGGATCCCTTATCGGATCGTCAGCTGGCGATGGTGGTATGTAGCCTGCGCTCAGGGCATTCGTCATGTTTGTGAGCTCATTCTCACAGCTTCTCAAACCATCAGCGTATATTCTCGAGAGGTTCAGGATCTCTGTCAGGTTGGAGCCGGTCTCTCCGAGAAGATTCTCCTGAGCAGTCTCTGGAGATGAGCCGTTTATCACGACCTCGTAAAGAAGAGAGGAGGATACGTTCTCGATCCGATCTACATCAGAGGAGTTGAGCGCCCCCTCGATCTCCTTGATGTACGAGTCGCCGAGCATCGACCGCACCATGGCAACTAGCGAGTCGTTCTCGTAGGGCTGGCCGAATGTGTGCAGCCCATAGGGCATGAAAGAGCTCTTCAGCTCCTCCAGATAATCCTCAAGCTCTGGCAGGAACTCTTCGAACGCAGCAGGCTCCTGAAGAGCGCTCAGGTTCGCGCCGAGATCCTCATCCAGATGGAGGTCTCTGCATGTTTCCAGTATCTTCATCCTGTACTCGTCCTTTACGCTCTCGTTGAGCACGTTCCTGTACTCGTCCACGCTCTCCTTCAGATCCGAGAGGTTTCCGTAGAGGCCTGCAGCGACTATTGGTGGAGTGAGGTGAGAGATCATCACAGCGTCACCACGCCTCTTCGCCTGAGTCCCCTCCGCGATGTTATCCACGATGTAAGGGTAAACAACAGGTACGTCCTGAACGAGGAGGGCAGGCCAGTCGTCTCCTCCAACCACTCCCTCTCTGCCGGGAAGCCACTCCTGGGTTCCATGCTTGCCCAGGTGGATTATGGCGTCTGCGCCGAATTCGTGCTTCAGCCATAGGTAGAATGCTATGTACTGATGGTGTGGAGGCACATCTGTGGAGTGGTAAAGAACCGTCCCGTTCTCAAGCCACCCCCTGCTCGGCTGCGGCAGCAGTATCACATTTCCGAATGACAGCTTCGGTATGACCATGTACGAGCCGCTGGAGTTCCTGAAGACCATGATGTCCCCAGGCGGTGGACCCCAGTGATTAACGGCCTCCATCTGCCGGTCCTCGGGAAGCTCCTCGAACCACTGGATGTACTCCTCTGCGGGGATCAGTGTTGCGTTTCCCCCTTTGACCATCGCGTCCAGCTCTCCGGGGGCCCATGTGCCCACGTTCGTGCCTTGATGGGCCAGGAGATCCACCAGGACCTTCTCATCAGGAACATCACTCTCGATCCTATACCCCAGCCTCTTCATGTGCTCCAGGATATTTCTCAGGCTCCTCGGGACGTTGAGGTAGCACCCCTCGATGTTGTCCTTCCCGCCGCCGTGGTTGTAGTAGATTATGGCAACCCTCTTCTCAGAGTTGGGCTTTTGCAGCCTGATCTGCGCCATGGCACGATCCGCAATCCTCTCCACCTCAGGCTCTATGGAGGAGTACACGGTATCGTTCTTGCCCGAGATCGCGATGGGATCGAAGATACCATCCATCTCAGGGAGCGCGACCTGGAAGTAGAGCTCCATGGGGTTGATACTGGAGTTGGTCCATTCCATGGGTGACTGGTAGTAGAGCCGCATTCCGCGAAGTACCGGCACGTTCAGCGACTCCAGGATCTCCACGCCTCTATCAGGATCACCATAGCTCAGACGGAATGACTTGGTGACAATGGCAAGGTCGACCAGAGAGGTGTTGTTCAGAACAAAGAACCTCTCCAGAGAGGATGCATTCGAGAAGCCTATGCATATGACATTCGCGCCCCTTCTCTCGAACGCCCTGATCAGATCGATCCTGTCTGGCTGGCCCATATCTCCGTAATAGCTTGCGATTCCAACAGTCGGGGCGCTGGTGTTGTAACGGTACCATTCCATGTAAGAGGTTATATTCTCAAACAGATCCGGAGCGTCAGGATGGTAGATGTACTCCTTCGGCGCAGGCATGGGCGCATCAACCATCACATCGACTCCGCAGAAATGCGCAGCCAGATATGCGATGAGCCGGCGCATGTTCTCCACTCCGCCGTACTCCCAGTAGAGCTCGATATCAGGATGGGCGCTCAGGTTCACGCTCGCAAGATTCTGGTATCCAGGAGAGTTCAGGAGCACCACGGGCACGCCCCTTCTCTTCGGCTCCTCCAGTAGAGTTTCAAGCACTGATGCAGAATCGCTGCCGATCATCTCCAGAAAGATCAGACTGTATTTGGAGAGGTTCATCTCTGGATCAAGCATGTCAGGCGATGTGAGGGTTATGTTCAGCGGCACATCTCTCATCACCTCCCGGAGGGACGGCTGCTGGCCGACCGTGACGAAGAGCGCATCCGGTTTGCTCAGCCTGGCGGTGATCTCGATCCTGGGACAATCCTCTGGCCTGGAGTTCCTCTCCCCGTAGTAGAAAACCAGACGATCTCCGTCATTCAGCATCGCAGACTCCGGTCCGGTTAAAGGCACGGGCTCATCGGGATAGTTTACCCAGTACCTCCAGGCTCTCTCTTTTGTGGAGACAAGATCTCCTATCGACTCGACCGTCAATCCGTAGATGCTGATAAGGGAATCGTTCACGCTGACGTTAATTCCATTCGAGGATGCGAATGATATCAGCGCCCCCAGCGCGCTTTTCATGCTGATGGTGTAAACATCGCCCTTCACACTCACATTCAGGCTCTTGTTTTCGAGAACAACCTCGCCGCTCCAGAGCAGATCTTTCTGAAGGGAGCTGAATGCGTATAGCCTCCCATCATCAGCTCCTATGAACAAGATCCCATCAGATGCTGAGGGCGAGGACATGATGTACTCATTCACAGTATACATCCACACAACCGATCCATCGGATGCATTTAGCGCGTAAACAGCTCCTCCATCGGTATTGGTGCCGAAATATATCCTGCCGTCCAGGAAGAGGGGCGAAGATCTCACGGGTCCGTTAACCTCAGTCTCCCAGATCTGAGAGCCGTTTGTGTCAAGACAGACCACATGCCCATCAGCCGTTCCCACATAAACGCGGCCGAATGCGATCGCTGGGGTTGATTCTGTGCCGTTGATGCTCCTTTGCCAGAGGGTGCTGCCAGTGGTGGCGTTCAGGGCCGAGATCGATCTCTCCGTTACAAAGAATACTGTGCTGTTCCAGATAGCAGGGCTTGAGGTGATAACAGCATCTGCAGGCGTCTTCCATACGATCTTCTGTGTGGTGGCATTGATGCAGTAGAGAGCAGGATCCCCTCCGGGGAAGTATATCCTCTCTCCAGATGCGGCAGGGGATGCGAACGGCGATACGGATCCTGTCGATACATTCCAGAGCTCATCGCCATCCAGACTCAGCGCATGGAGCGCACCATCGGAGAAGCTCATCACGTAGAGAGTACCGTTCTCGATGAGAGGGGAGGATGCGACACCCCAGTACTTCGGGTCCCGCTCTATGGTTCTGTTCCACAGAGTTTTGCCAGTAAGAACATCCACACAGTAGATCTCACCGGTCAGTGAGCCTGTGAAGACCTTGTTACCAAAGACGGCTGGTGTTGATGCCCCGCCCTTTCCGCCTACTGGGTTTATCCAGAGAACCGTTCCGTTTCTCTCATCGATGCACGCAAGCCCCAGCTCTCCCTTGAAGGTCATGTCAGGCCAGTTCGAGACGAAGACCCTGCCGGATGAAATCGAGGCCGATCCACCTATGTATCCATGGCCGGTGAGGCTCGTGCTCCACAGGAGCTCAGGCGAATCAGGACCTGAACCGCTAACATTGCCGCTCCTCTGGTTATCGCCATGGAACGTCACAAACTCCGCGCTCGCCTGCAGCATCAGCGATATGATCAGGGCGAGACCAAGATTAACGACAAAGAACGAATGTTTGGTTTTTAAATTCCTCATAAACCAGTTCCCCTCATCCTGTAGCTTTTGAATCTCCAAATGCGTACACCCTGCCGTTTCCGATGGTGAAGACCATACCACAAGCGACTGCCGGTGAGGATCCACCAGCTGGATAGCTCCAGACGATCTCCCCTGTTGTGGCATTTAAGGCAAATATGCCATCATATTCCATAAAATCCGGCCTGCCAACAAACACGAGTCCATCAGCATATGCCGGAGAGCACCTCCAGTCGCCGATCTCCAGCTCTGAAGGTGTTTTCCATATCAGCTCGCCAGTCTTTGCATCAAAGCAGTATGTGTGCAGTTTGCTGAATCCCTCACAGCCTCCACAAACATACACTCTATCATCGGCAAATGCAGGAGTCGAATCTGTTGGACTTATCTCCGCTCTCCAGAGGATGGATCCATTCACCAGAGATAAAGCGAGAAGGTCTCCATCACCATCAAAGTTGTAGGTTGGCATGTAAACCACGCCGTCATTTATCGTAGCCGAACCACAGGGCGAGTTCTCAGTGCTCAAATTCCATATCTCCGTGCCGTTATTGAGATGAACACAATAGATCCTCCCGCCAAGCCCCCACTCCCAGCTGCCAAATACCAATCTATTTAGATCGATTGCAGGCGTGGATTGTGCATTTCCTTCCACTGTAAAGTTCCAGATCTCTTTGCCCGTCTCTTCCTCAAGGCAGTAGTAATGATGACCATCCCAGTCGCTCACGAAGATCTTTCCCTCCGCTATCGCCGGGCTGCCATCGATGGCGAACCTGCCTGTTGGTGGCGTATAGCTCCAGACCTCCTCTCCGTCGGACGCGTTGAGACAATATGTTCTATCCGATGTGAAGAAGACTTTGCCGTCATGATACACTGGAGTGAAACCGAATGCATAATCTCCCGCTGACTTGAATGGATGCGACCACAGCACCCTACCGGATATCTGATCCAGGCAGACCAACCTGTCAACACAGTTTACGAAAACCATCCCACTGGCCACCGAGACCGAGGAGCCTGGTTGAGCTCTGATATCTTCACTTATCCATGCAGTGCGGTTGTCTCTGGGAGCTTTGGATCTTGAGAGCCCTGTATGCTGCGGATCATGATGGAACTGCGACCATTCATCATCGCCTAGACAGTAAAGCTTCCCATAGTGCTGATCCCCTTCGGTTCCAAAGTACAGTCGACCTTTATATACGGCTACACCTCCCAAGATATAGCCATTATCTGGTGGATCAAACTTCCAGAGAAGCTCACCACGATCTCCTGAATCCTCGATACAATACACAGAACCGTCGATCTGAGCTGTGTTGAAGATGATTCGCGGTTTATCGTAGGCCGTTGAGATCGCTGGAGACGCTTTAACACCTGCCTCCACAGGATAGGTCCATATCATATCACCACTGGTATCATTGATGCACACCAAGGCCCCAGGATGACCATGTTCGCCAACTCCGAGATATACTCTGTCCGCAAAGATCGCTGGAGTCGACGTGCTAAATCCAATAGGCACACTCCAGCCGCGGTCTTCGAATCTTCCTGTCTCTTTGTCAAAAGCTATCTTCCAGACATAACCCTCATTTGCTGTGATCTCGGATGTTGTATAGATCCAACCATCTTTGCATGTGACTGGTGCTCTGATTCGGCCCGGATTATTCTGCGAAAAACTGAGCCTTGTGCTATCGTTGAGACTCAAAGCATCTGCTACTTCTCCGTTCACTCGGTTCAAGCTTAAAATGATGCCATCATTCTGTCCCACTACAACATAATTGCCGATACTGCAAGATCCGCACCATTGATATCCTTTTGTTTCTGAAGTATAGTTCCAGCATTCAGTACCATTATCAAATATGCAAAAGAATTTCTTTTCTGAAGTTCCATACGCGCTGCCCTCACCTATGTACAATCGCAAACCGTCATATGTCAGAGGAGCTTCAAATCTCTTGTCTGTAAGTGAGTAATTCCATAATTTAATTCCTGTCAGTCGATCAACAGCTGCGAGATTTCCAGAATCGGTTGCAGCAAATACCTTCTTCCCACCACAAGCTGGTGTGGAGGTCTGGAAAACCCAGCCGTCGAGATGCGAGGCCCATATGGCCTCTCCCGTGCCCGCATCAAATGCGTAAAGGGTGCCATTTCCTGCAATCACATATACTGCTCCGTCACAAATTACTGGTGTAACATCGACCCTCTGTATATCTGCGGACCATAGGATTACAGGATATTCGGGGAATCTTTCAGAAGTCACTCCGGAGTTAAATCCATCCTGCTGATACTGTGGCCAATCAGATATGCCAACATTGCAGAGAACGGTAAAGATGGCAAAAACCATGATCAATGTGATCAAGTATATACTAGAGTTGCCCTTTAATATGGTGTAAATATCTTTCATATGTAGGGTTGCATGTACCCGCATCATACTCACCATGTGTGCATTTCATGAGTGGCTATATCATCATGCATAATACTAGTCATCTCTTCCAGCAGCCACCACATCTACATATTTTGTTTTAATGTAAGTTTAATTTACTTAAAGGTTTTGGACCCGCCTGGAGTTGTTTGAATGGTACATATCTCAAAACCCCCTCCACCACCGACTGTGAAGTTGTTTCGGAACCTCGTACGCTCTTATCCATATGATGACTTTCCCGGAAAGACAATGGCCCAGGCATGCGTTCTTGGAGAATGAATGAGTGCTTCCAACAACCAGACTACATGTCCTCTAAGTTGTTGAACACACAAGAGCGAACCCTTATTTTTACAATGGCGGATTCTCGCTGATATCGTATTTGGCTCACATTTGCCTCAAAACCAGAGGTTTTTAGGAATACTCTTGAGTTTAACTTTGGAATACAGCATATTCTAATATTAGCATATTAGACACACATCAGCTCTTGTTTATCACAATCACTTTTGCTTATTAGTAGAGGCTCCCACCACGCTCAATGTAATCTTTATATTATACATGATCTAAATAACACTGGCGATCTGCATGGATGCAGAGATCTCATCGATACTGGGGCTGGAGGTGTACACCGATCGTGGCGTGTTTGTTGGCAAGGTCGAGGACGCTGTTCTGGACGCTGATAGCGGCACTCTGAGCGGCATCGCTGTCGGATCCCTCAATAAAGAGCTCTTCGATCTCAAGGGAAGGGGAATCATAGTGCCGTTCAGATGGATCACTGCAGTTGGAGATATAATCATAATGAGGCACACAAAGAGGGTTGCTGCGAAGAAAGATGCCCCTCCCAGAGAGTAGCATGATCAGAAGAGGCCGCAGGAACGAGGCGATATACTCAGAGCTTCGCGTTCGTTCTCCGTTTTTTGTCCGCGTGGACGGCCGCGGTTTCGGAAGGATGCTCAGGGACTTCAGCAAGCCGTACGACCTTGGATTCGCGCGGTCCATCGTCTCTGCTGCGAGGGCATTCATGGAGAGTTCCGGCCTGGCTCCGATACTAGCGTACACGTTCTCCGACGAGATCAACCTGCTCTTCTTAGACGAACCTTTCCGTGGCAGGCTTGAGAAGCTCGACTCCATCACAGCATCCTACATCTCATCATCGCTCTCCATATCCCTCGGCAGGGTCGTCTCGATGGATGCTAGGGTGATACCCATCTGCAGGGAGGAGATCCTCAGCTACCTCCAGGAATCCCAGGCCGAGGCGTGGCGTAACCACGTCTTCTCCTACGGTTTCTACGCTCTTTTGGGTGAAGGGAAAAGCCATGCTGATGCGATGGAGTCTCTCCGCAACATGAAGGAGAGCGATATACACGAGATGCTCTTTCAGCGCGGCGTGAATCTCGCCAAGACCCCTGCCTGGGAGAGAAGAGGGGTGATGGTGTACAGATCGGGCTCAGGCATCGTCGAGGAGTGGGAGCTCCCGCTTTTCACCACTGATGACGGACGCATATTTATGGAGGAGATACTCTCTGCAGCAGAGGAATGACCCATGTGAATCGCCTTTGGGCAAATGCAGAATAGTATGTAGCCGTCTCAAAATTGCTTCGAAAAACCAGCCATGACCCAAGGTCACCATGTGGATGAAAATGGACCTTTGCGAGAACCATTTTCATACCAACCAGCCAGAGCTCGGTTGTTCTGATTGGTGGTGCGATAGAGCAGTATTCAAGTATTGTATCGATGGCGGTATATATTTTGAGATAACTTCTACGTGTATTGACGAAAGTATGTTAACATCAGGCTGACTATTAAACGCTTAAACGCGATCCGATCAATTGTTATGTTTAACTCTGGGGAGTGGAGCGGGCGCGGTGGGGATAAAACGAAGTCCTCCCTGCCTCTGGCATGCTCAACGATAGATAGTTCTGTGATGCAAGTGTTGGCTATGAAGTGGGAAGCCCTACCTTCAGGTAGGGTAGTTCACATGCCGCCCTTCTCGACCAAAGAAATAACCCTTTCCAATCGGATCCATCCCTGCGCGGGGTCCCTATCCGAGATCCAGGGATGATCTCGCAGTGGCGCCGTGGCGATCTGATGCGATCAACACCGCAGCGTACTGTGATCCTGCTGCTTCCCTTTCAAGCTTCATATCGTAATGGAAGATCGGAGATCTCTTGAGATAAATCGGCTTGTGGAATGAAAGGGTCTCGCTCATCGAGATGAACCGCAGGGAGCTCCTCCCCTCGATGATCGTTATGTTCTCTCTCACGTAATCAGAGTACCGCGCCCCAGGCCTGAGCGTCTCGAAAAGCTCCTTTGATATGTAGTGTATTCTTCCATCCAGTCCCTCGATCGCATGCAGCTCCATATCCTCTCCGAAGTATGCCAGTGCGTCTGAGAACGGCCCCTCATCTGTTATATTCAGCAGGCAGGGCGCAGAGTATCTCATGTACCTCGATATATTCTCAGGAATGCCTCTCGTCTCAACGGCAACGACGGGAGACACACGCTCAGAGCCGCAGCTCACGCCGTACACCACCCTCGGCCAGATGAACCTGATCTCTGATCTGCTCCCGTTTAAATCCGCCTTATCCATCCACACAACCTCTCCGCTCTTCTGGTCTAATATGTATAGAGAGACGCCGGCGAGATCCCCTTCGGTATCTGAGATATCTGCCTTTATGACAATGCCATCAGTGAGGTTCTCATAGGATGCGTTGATCCGCGGGGGGAGAGATGTGATGTGGCCGATTGCTGCAATCATCCACTCGTAATCGCCTGGGGATACAAGCATGCTGGGGCTCCTGGATGCGACGAAAGAGCGATTGAGTGTTGTGTTTTTATCAATTCCAACGAAGACCGTGGAGTACTCGAAGAACACCACGAAGAAAGGCCCATCAATTCTGAGATCAGGCACATCTATCTCAGACCAGCTCAGATTGCTGCCAAAGTAAGCTCCAGAGAGGTCTGTGGTTCTGTAAACCAGGTTGAGGGCCGCATCCCATATCTCCAGGACGAATATCCCATCGCGGTTGAGCATGCCGCAGACAGCAATCCTGGAGAGAGTCCAGTTCTCTGGAGGCGTGAAGAGGACCGCATGGCCCTGGTCGCCTGCGAGCCACACACCATCCTCTGGCGCGCTGTCGCTGTACTGGATCGCTACATCCACGGCGCCTGAAATAGAAATGAAGAGCAGCAACAGAACGATGATCAGTCTCATCTCACATCCCCTGAGCAGCTCCATATCGAATCCCTGAGGACTCGGATCGTTTTCGTATCATCGAACTGGCAGCATGAGAGCCATTCCAGACCAGGGGATCTCACGGAAACAACATCGTACCCGAGGCACCCGCACATGTACACCCTTCTTTCCGGCGCTTCATTTATGACGGCTGCATCGTAGGTGTTTTTTCCAACCCAGGACTCCTCAAGCCCGAGGTTCTTTCCCCGACTCCCCATATCGATTACAGAACGTACATCGAAGCTCCCCCAGTAGGAGTCGAATCCCTCGGAGGCCGGAGTTTTGTCGGAGTACTGCCTGTACCTCTGCATGACAAGCCCAGAGGAGTGTGAGCTTATGCTGTAGTGTATGTTTTTGTTAGGGCGGAAGAGATCTGATATAATCGTGTTTGTGCTGTCGTTCATCGATAGCTGGAACCACGCGCTCTTGAGGTACATGTCGCATGCGCGCTCCTTTCTCAGGTCTTTCGTGTAAAGATACGATGTTCCCACACGATCGAGGTTGTTGATAAAGGTCTCCCTGCTCGATATCCCTTCTCCTCTGTAGTCAATCGTACTTGACGTGTGGAGCACGACCGGCCAGGTCTCGTTCACAGAAAGTATGTAGTTCTGTGTTCCTGGTATCTTGACAAGCGTTGATTTAGCATTGACGTTATCGCCTGCTGCCTCCAGATAAATCCTGTCCGCCTCCTCCATTGTGCCGTTCTTCGCAGACACGCGCTCGCTTATGCTCACATGATTGATACCGATCTCAGTGTACCTGCTGTGATCCCCTGTACCGAGTGCGTATCCGTAGAGATCCATGGAGAGGTTCATCGTGAACCTCCTTCCGGTGCTCCATCCTGTATCATACTCATGGATCTCATAGCTCCTCCAGCAGGTTGCCGTGTTCAGAGATGTAATAAGAAGAAGCAGCAGAAGAGCTGAGCGCATGGGATGCGTCGATGACATGCGATTGGTTGTTTTATGCAATCATATAAAAAATTTCTCGCTTTGCGCTTTGTGCGCGCAGATTTAACATTACTACCTCAGCGCTGATATGCCGCGGAACCGCTCCACAGCCTCGCGTATGCACTCACCGACGTAATCGACATCCTCCTGCGTGTTATCCCTTCCCAGCGTTATCCTGAGGGAGCCATGACATCTCACCGGATCCAGGCCTATGGCCCTGAGCACGTGACTCGGCTCCAGCTTCTTTGAAGAGCAGGCTGATCCTGTGGAGACTGCTATGCCCTTTGAGTCGAGGTAGAGCAGCAGCGATTCTCCCTCCACCCTGCCGAAGCCGAAGTTAAGGTTGATCGGAAGTCTCTTAGTCGGATGGCCGTTGAGCCAGGAGTCGTCGATGTTCGAGAGCACAAAACTCTTGAGCCTCTCGCGCAGCGCTGTGAGCCTCTCCGCCTCTCTATCCATCATCTCAGATGCAAGCTCTGCAGCTCTGCCCATACCCACGATCCCCGGTACGTTCTCTGTGCCCGACCTGAGCCCCCTCTCGTGCCCACCGCCCTGGATTATGCTCTCGATCCTCGTGCCTTTTCTGACATACAGCGCGCCGACGCCCTTCGGACCATAGAACTTGTGCGCAGATATTGAGAGCAGATCAACACCAAGCTGGTCAACATTCACGGGTATCTTGCCAACCGTCTGGACAGCATCCGTGTGCAGGAGTATGTCTCTCTCCGAGGCGATCTCCGCGATCTCCTTTATCGGCTGTATTGTACCTATCTCGTTGTTCGCATGCATGACGGATATGAGCACAGTATCATCGCGTATCGCCCTCTCGATCTCTCCCGGATTGACTATCCCCTGATCATCAACTGGAACGCACGTGACATCGAAGCCCATGCGCTCCAGAGACCTGCACACCTCAAGAACCGCAGGATGCTCTATCGACGTCGTGATGATATGCTTTCCCTTGCTGCTGAGCGCAACGCCCTTGAGCGCCAGGTTGTCCGACTCTGTGCCCCCGCTCGTGAAGTATATCTCCTCAGGGCTCGCGCCGATCAGCGAGGCGAGCTCCTCCCTCGCGCTCTCAACAGCATCGCGCGCCTCCCGGCCGAACTCGTGGAGACTTGACGCGTTGCCATACTTCTCCCTGAAGTACGGCAGCATCGCATCCAGGACCTCGGGTGCAACCGGGGTCGTGGCCGAGTGGTCCATGTATATGCGCCTCATGAAAGTCAGTTGATACCACATGCGAGTTAAAGCTTCTCTCCAAACCGATCGCGAACCGGGTTCGCCATCGTCTCTCAGCTCCACGTAGAAACTCATAAGTATTAACAGTTCAGAGCCTAATGTGTGAGTGGGGTTATGAGAAAAGGATTCGCGCTTGCGGCTCTGGCGCTATCGATTCTGGCACTGCCGTGCCTGGCGGAGGAGATATCGCTGGAGTACGACTGGCTCTCTCCATGGTACAATCCGTTTCTGACACACAGCTACCGCTGGGAGTACAGCTGGGTTTATCCGGTGGACCGGCTGCCTTACTACAGTCCGTATTACGGATACACTCCCGTATACTATCCGGTGTACGGAGCGTATCGCTACCCTTCGCCCTCCCATCTTGTCAGAACCACCTTTGATCCGGCAGAGTTGGGCATCGATCCGTGGTGGGATGTAAATGTTTACGGGCTCAGAGGCATGACATTTTACTACACAACACCGCCTACGTTCTTCTATTCGGGCGGCGGATACGTTATGCGGTGAGTCCTGAATAGACTGCATCCAACCTGCTGTTGAACAAACAGCATTGTTAGCGGGCGCTGGGATCTGCAAGGCCCCCATTCTGCTCTCCGGACGGCCGTTTCTTGCGTTTGGTCGCGGGCTTGAATAACTGAACGGTTCTACTGCAATCGACTGCTTTGGACGAGATGCTTCATGAGTGTGGACGGATTGGGTACTGCGATATCACTCATATGAGCGCACGGCCATGCGTTCTGCCCACATCGAGTCGATTGTTAGATATAGTATGATTCATCTATATATAGCCAGAAATCCGGAGAATATGCTAAGACATTATTAATATTATTGTTTTTGAATCAATCTTTTGATGGGGGTGTGTCTATCATTCAAATTTATTTTATACTAAATCTTGATAGAATTCTCAATGCATAAGCCAGTACTCTCAGAAGCATCCTTGTAATAGTTGTCTCTTCGAGGAAACATGGTATTCTATCTCCAAACCAATTGGTCAAAGCACCAAAGAATCCTTCACAAACTGATCTGTGTTTGTATATTTCTCTATTAAAGATCCGATCTCTGATTCTGGATCCAAAACCACCGGCACTTATTTTTCTCGGTTTAATAACAGGCATGTAACCTTTATCTACAACATCATTCAAAAATTTCCTGGAATCATATTCACCGTCACCAAATAAATAGCCTGATCCCTCAGGCACTGTTAGTTCCGATTTTATCCTCGTTTCCACAGGGAATATCGTTTCATTTTTCCTGGTTATTGCTTGTATCTTTATGATATCCTTTTTTTATTTGCGAATTTAGTGGAATCAATGAAACTATCTGTATAATCTATTGATTGTAACCTTTCAAGAACTTTATTTAATATCTCTTCAATATTTGAAGATAAATTCTTTTCCCAGAAATGCAAAACTGAATGATCAATTCTTATTCCAAGCACTTCTTTAATCCTAACTTCTGCTGATCTTAAAGAATGCCCCTCAAACTCTTTTATCAAAAGTGCCTTAATTATGGTCTCCAAATCATAAACTTTTGGTTTTGGAGCATTTATTGATCGCAAATCTAACGATAACGAATCAAATACTTCTAATATTAACTTAATATCGTATAATCTTGTATCCCATCTCTTAAGCATGTTATTTGCTTGTTTTATGGTATATTAAAATTTATCTTAGCTTAACTTTGGAATACAGCATATTCTAATATTAGCATATTAGACACACCCCTTTTGATGGAAAACTATATATCCTTATTACTGAAGTAAATTTATTCGTGGAAGCAAAAGACGCTCTTGAGGAAGTATCGCCTGAGCGCCTCAACCTGGCCCTTAGAAGGCTGAGGCGGATGCTGCAGGCTGCTCACAGAAGCTCGATAGATGTCAAGAACAGCTATGACTTCTACGTCCTGGCCTTCAAGGAGCTGAGCAAGGATAACTACGCTGATGCGTTTCTCTACTACGACAGGGCGAAGTACGAGCTGACCAGCGCGATCAACGAGGCAAAACACAACATACGCGGGCTGCGCATTCACAGCTCCAGGACAGTCTCTTTCTTCTTCAAGCTCTACGGCCTTTACGCGGTGCTCTACGGAGTGATTGCCGCTCTGATCTTTGGAGCGCTGATATATGGCTACTCTGACATCAGGATCCTCGGGGTGCCGCTGTGGAGCTCCTTCTTCGCGGGACTCGGCTCGTCAGCCCAGATACTGACTGGGGTTGTTGATGACCTTCGCAGGGAAGGAATGGTGGTTAGGTACAAGCGGATCTGGTACACGACGATACCGCTGCTCAGCATGATATTCGGATACATGGCGTACCTGCTCTTCAGCAGCGGCCTCATTGCATTCAATGTGAAATCAGATGACACAGTCTTCTCAACCATGCTCGTATGCTTCCTCACCGGGTTCATGACCAACTGGCTTATCAACAGGCTCTCAAGTCTGTCTGATAACATGTAACCCACATAGATTAAAAATATAAATAGTACGCTTGTTATTTAACAGAAAATAAATTATTATAATTTAAATCATATGTGTGTTGCCTGAATCAACGGCTCTCGGGGAGCGGTGTTCACAGGCATGACGCACCATCAATCTTCGGGAGTCTTTGATCTCAGCGATAGGGGATTGCATGACCTGGCATAGCTGGATCACGAGCAACCCGATGAGATTTCGGGTCGTGGCTCGAATTGTAGATTATTTTGCTGGAATCGAGATCTATAGCGAGATATTCTATGAGTCTGGGCGGAGCCAAGCGGATTTCAATGATGCGAGTACACAGCCAGATTTCGAAGCTGTGCGCTGGGATAACACAAAGAGCATGGCCTCATCCCACATGCTTAATGAGAGAGGTACGGAAAAGCAGCCGGATCCACAACAAAAAGTATTTAATTGATAATAATGATGATTTTCTTGAGGTGATCCTCATGTGCTCTGGTCCTGGTTTCAGCCTCATAAATGTGGGGGATGAGGAGCATATACTCGCGAAGGAATACATCTGCCTGGACTGTGGCAGCGCATTCAAGGGGATGGGAGTCCTACCGTCCTGCCCGAGCTGTAAATCCAGGAATGTTAAGCGCGCGAAGAAGCACTCTGCCTGAGCCAGGGGCGTCTCCGGCAGCAATAGGCACAGGCAATTCTGCGCTTTGTAATTGCATACAGGTAGGCTTTATTACGGGGACTCACCCGCCCCTCTCTAAGATCTCGATGAGACTGTCAACATCGTATTTCTGTATGAGTTTCAGAAGGCGATCCGTTTTGCTGTAGAAGTTCCTTATCCCGTTAATCCTCTCCCTGATTTTATCTGCCTCTGGGGTCTCGGAGTCTGAGAGCGCTCTTTCAGCGCGATCGAGGGCCGCCATGATCGTGCTGATCTCCTTGCTGACATGATTCATCATCGCATTTCTGAGCATCTCCGTATCCGTCACGGGTATGTACCTGTACCTCTTCTCCCCTGGCGTTACAACCCTCTTTGCAACGCCGATGCCCTCAAGAATACTCATATTAGTGCTCACAGTGGATTTGCTGTAGCCTGTGATCTCGACCAGATCGTCAAGTGATAATGGGGTTTCAGAGAGCATCAGAATTCCCCTCAGCACCCCAAGCGCATCGCTGTATCCGCGCATTCTCGCGATCTGAACACAGGCCTCAGTGATGTATCTTCTGATCGCCTCGATCTCTTCCCGGTTCATCACCCGAACGTGAGCCGGAAGCCTTAAGTAGTTTTCGTAAATACCGCACGTTCTGTAATCACCGTACATACCAAATCATCGCGGGTGAGGCCCATAGACAGAAAAGAGCGGCTTGGTTGCTGGATAGCAAAGAATCCTGAGCTCATACTCATCGCTGCCGTCCTCCTCACACTTCTGTCGCTTCATTACGCCCAGCAGATCGAGATGCATGGGATGAGGACAGAGGACTTTGTGGATGAGGGATCGATGCTGTATCAGACCTATGAACACCTCTTCAAGGAGCGGTTTGCAACAGTCTCGATAACTGTGGTGATCGAGGGCGATGATGTAACAACCCCTGAAGTCCTGAAGGCAATGGACAGGCTTGCTGTGCACATGGAGTCTGTGCCCGATGTCATATCTGTTGAGGGAATATCGCAGATCGTCAAGACCTCTGCTGAGAATGAACTCGGAAGGGGATGTATTCCAGATGAGCAGGAGCTGATAGATGCGCTTCTCCTTAAAGGGGATCCCAGGCTGCTACAGAACATACTTCCTGACAGAAAGCATACAATACTCTCGATAGAGCTCCCACTCACGCTCACAGATGAGGAGCGTGAGGAGGTCCTGCATGAGACAGAGAAGGCTGTGGCCATGGCCGAGTTTCCTCTAGGAGTGGGTGTTATCGTCACAGGCGATGCTGCGCTTGGAGTGGCGATAAAGAAGGAGATGTCGGAGAACTTTGGAAGCCTGCTTGGCGCATCTGGGGTCCTAATGATCCTGGCCCTTCTGCTCGTCTTCCGGCACGTCAACTGGCCTCTCCTGCCCCTTCCCGTCGTCTTTCTCGGCATAATCTGGACATTCGGGATAATGGGGCTGCTTAAAATCCCGATGACGATGATATCGATGTCTGCCTTCCCGATACTCATCGGCATTGGCATCGATTATGCTATACAATTCCATAACAGGATCGAGGAGGAATTCTCCAAGGGAGGATCTATTAAAAAAGCGGTCGTTGAGACCGTGGCCCATACAGCGCCAGCGGTATTGATAGCGCTGGCTATAACAGCAGCTGGATTCTTCTCGCTATTCACATCAAGCGTGCCCATGATCAGGACGTTCGGCGTCCTTTGCCTTATAGGGCTGATAATGTGTTACCTCTCAGCCCTCTTTGTTGGGATAACCGTGCTCTATGCCGCGGAAACGAGTGGAAACAACAGAAAGAACAGGTCCCGCGGAAGGGACGGAGATGCATCTGAGACAACAGTTGCTGAGACAGCCACTGGCAGAGCTGTGAGATCCGTAGTCAGATTTTCGCTGAGGCGCGGCCCTATGATACTCCTGCTAGCCCTCCTTCTGTCGCTTGCAGGGGTTTACTCCGACACCTTGGTTCCTGTGGATACGGATTTCAAGAACTACATGCCGCAGGATCTTCCTCCACTGGTCCAGTTCAGGCACCTGGTCGATATATTCGGAGGGAGCGATGAGCTGAACATAATAGTCCAGGGAGATGACATAACAGATCCGAAGATGCTGGAGTGGATGAATGAGTTCGGCGAGTACATCATAGAATCAAGACAGCAGGTGTACTTTGTCAACAGCGTTGCCAGTTATATGAGAATGCTGAACAACGGTTCCATACCTGAGGATAAGACCGCCACAAGGTATCTGCTTGGAATCATGCCTTCTTCGATGAGAGACAGGTACATCGATGGGCATGATACAGCTGTGATGGACATCAACATAGGCAACGCGCTGCGGGACCTTGGGGAAGAAGGGGTCGACCGCCTCATAAAAGAGATGTACAAGGACGTCGAGTGGTTTGGCGTACCTCCTGGAACCAGCGTTGTGATAACGGGCAACCTCGTTGTGATGACGACTGTGATCGAGGCGCTCACGACTGGAAGGACAGAGATGACTTTATTCGGGCTAGTTGTGATATTCTTCATCCTGCTTCTGATATACAGAGATCTGATAAAAGCGACAATGCCGGTCTTGCCAATGCTGGTGGTCATCGGATGGATGGGCGGGGTGATGTACATCACAGGCATGAAGTACACACCACTTACAGCCACGCTCGGTGCCCTGATCCTTGGCGTGGGTTCTGAGTACTCGATACTGATGATGGAGAGGTTTTATGAGGAGCTCAAGAGATGTAACGACATCGATCAGGCCATATCAAAGGCGTCGTCGAGCATAGGCTCTGCGCTGGTTGCATCAGGCCTGACCACAGTCTTCGGCTTCGGTGCCCTCATAACATCTCCATTTGTAATAACAAACAACTTTGGCACAGTAACTGTGCTGGCTGTGATATTCGCTCTTATCACAACATTCACAGTATTTCCCGTGCTTCTAATTCAGCTTGAAAGAGAGCGGGAGAGAATTCAGAGGCTGAATGTGATGCTGATCGATGTGATTAAAAGATGCGCAGGTGCTGCTTGATGAGATACGGATTGATAATGCTGTTGATCCTTATTGTCCCAGCGATGGGCCAGAGCAACTACATCCCTCCTGTGATAGAGGGTGAGAACTACTGGAACATGTATGGTTCCCCGAACCTGACTGCTGCGATAAGCGGCACGAACGAGTTCGACAAGGGGGATACGGTCACGCTATACATCGACCTCATAAACTATGGCAGGTTCTTGAGCTTCGAGAAGGACAAAACCGCATACACTCCAATGGAGATGGCGCTCGCTGCCAAAGAGCAGGAGCTGGAGCAGGCCAAGACCACTGCCATAGGAATAGTTGCAACTCTGGTCTCAGAGAGCGAGCAGATCGAGGTCAAGTCCGGAGATCAGGTTGTGGAGTCCCTCAAATCCGGTGACAAAACAAGAAATCCACTCAAGTTCACAGTGAAGATAGCGAAGCATGCACCAGCAGGCGTGTATCCCCTCAAACTCAATCTGGAGTATGACTACCAGTACAACGTCCAGGTCGATGCGAACAAGTTTGATCCAGCTACAAACAACCTCGTAGGGTTCAGGGCCGCCTACTGGTACCAGAAGGCAAACCAGACGGTTATCGTGCCGATCGTCGTGAAAAAGAAGGCGGACTTCATGATCACCGGTGTCAAGGGTGTCCTCCATGCCGGAGCCAAGAAGGATGAGCTGCAGGTTACTTACAAAAACATCGGAGAGGAGGGCGTGAGCGACGCCATCGCCAGGCTGAGCATATTCAAGCCGTTCTCTTCGACAGACGATCAGGCATACATAGGCGATCTCGGGCCTGGTGAGGAGGCGACCGTGGTCTTCCGCCTCGATGTGGACTCTGATGCGACTCCAAAGGAGTATGGCATCAACAGCGAGATCAAGTACACCGATGTGAGGGGGGATACTGTGATATCTGAGAGCATGAAGATCCCAGTGAGCGTGGAGCCAGCATCCGGATCGATGATGCTCCCGGCGATTGCGGTGCTTGTGGTGCTGGGCGGCGCAGGGGCTTACATCTACAGGAGAAGATCAGGCAAAACCTGAGGTTCGGCATGGTGCTCAAGCAATGCATAGTTGTCAGGGAGGATCTGAGGCTGTCAACAGGAAAGCTCGCGGTCCAGGTGGCGCATGCTTCGATAATGGCAATGGAGCTCGCCAGAAAGGAGATCGTTGAGGAGTGGATGCAGGAGGGCATGAGGAAGATCGTCCTCAGAGGGAGAGATGAGGAGCACCTCTTCCAGCTCAGATCTGAGGCAGAATCCCTGGGGATACCGGCTGCCATCGTCAGGGATGCTGGACTCACCGAGATACCTCCTGGAACCGTGACAGCCCTGGGATTGGGACCGGCGCCGGATGATATCATGGACAGGGTGACAGGAAGGCTCAGCCTGCTCTGATCCCGTGACACATTAACGAGAACGTCGGGCCGAGGGGCTGGGGGGCCGCTTCTGCGCTCTGGAGGGGGCTTCCAGCTTACCCCCACCTGAGCTGTGATTTTCCAGGATTAACCTCCCGATGCGGGCAACCGATCCAGACGCTATCCAAGCACCTCCACTAGCAGGAAGTTTGATCTCCATGGGCATCTCATGAGGGATCATGAGACGTGATCTGATGGAGATACTTGTATGCCCTGTTTGCAGGGGAGATCTCGAACTCGAGGTCTTCGAGGAGAACGAGAGGGAGATACTCACTGGAAGGCTCACGTGCAGATCCTGTGGCGAGGTGTATCCGATAGAGGAGGGAATACCCAACATGCTGCCGCCGGAGCTTCGCGAGAGGCGTTAATACACTAGAGAAATATTTATAAAATATGATCACATCTTTATCCTGGATGGAGTACGTGATCAGGATAAACGACAGCGCAGGTGAAAGCGAGCCGGAACCGGTATCTCTGAGGTTACCGCCTGGTGGTAGTGATGAGATACGCCTTCGGGTTGTCAATCTGGGCGAGCCAACCAATCTGATTGTTAAAACGAATCATAGCATCAATCGCTATCTGAAACCTGAGAAAACGAATCATTACATAGTGCTCGAGGAATCGATCCCGATCTCGGTGAGGATGCCGGAGACTGGTGAGATTGTGAGCGGTGAGCTTCTGCTCGTCACAGACACCACTACCAAAAAAATCCCGGTGACACTGGAGGCTGATGGCATTCCCAGAGATGACAGCAAAGAGGAGGATTTGATGGAGTATAGTAGTCATGATGGTTATGGTGAGAGGTACAATGCTGAGGCAGGTCAACCGATCTTTTGTTCATCATCAGAAGATCCACGCGATGGTTACAGTGATGAATACGATGCTGAAGTTGATGATGATCGAAGCGATGCGGGTTACTACAAAAGCGATCGGTACTACCGTCATGACTCATGGATCGGTCCGCGCGAGAGTGAGAGCATTGAGCGATATGAGCCGGTCCCCGGATGCGGCATCTACTGCATCGATCTGATCCCGGGCGCTATGATCCTGGCAGCTACCATCATACTCATGGTGCTGACGTTCCACACCAGAACCCTGCCGCTCTTCCCCGGAGCATTGGCCACATCCATGATGATCGTCAGCCTTATCATCTATGGTACAGCTACCCTGTTGAGATCTTAGCTCCAGATGAGAGTGATCTGTTTGAGGTACATTGTGGTCACTGGCGGGGTGATGAGCGGGCTTGGCAAGGGCATAACTGCAGCCTCGATAGGCAGGCTGCTCATGAACAAGGGGTACAGGGTCACGGCCATAAAGATAGATCCCTATATCAACATAGACGCGGGGCTCATGAGCCCGTTCCAGCATGGCGAGGTATATGTGCTCAAGGACGGCGGCGAGGTTGATCTCGACCTCGGCAACTACGAGCGCTTTCTCGACATAGAGCTCACAAGAGATCACAACATCACGACCGGAAAGGTATACAGCACTGTCATCGAGAAGGAACGGCGCGGCGAGTACCTGGGAAAGACCGTTCAGATAATACCACACATAACAGACGAGATAAAAAGACGCATACGCCAGGTATCGAGAACCGGAGGAAGCGAGATCTGTCTCATCGAGGTTGGTGGAACTGTTGGCGACATAGAGTCGATGCCGTTCCTTGAGGCGATGAGGCAGCTGAAGTATGAGGAATCGGGCAACATATTCTTTGTCCATGTAACGCTTGCGCCGATGACCTCTGACGGCGAGCAGAAGACGAAGCCGACGCAGCACAGCGTAAAGGAGATGCGCGAGCTGGGGCTTCAGCCAGACATGATAGTGGTGAGGTGCAAGAAGCCGCTGCTCCCAGAGACGAAGGCGAAGATCGCGCACTTCTGCGATGTCCCAATAGAGGCTGTGATCAGCGGGCACGATTCGGATGACATCTACAGGGTTCCGCTCCAGCTCGAGGCAGAGGGTCTAACTAAATATATCATGAAGGCCATGCGGCTGTTCCCGCTGGAGGAACGGAGGGACTGGTACGATCTCGTCCAGAGGATGGATTCGATCAGAGAGAAGGTCAGCATGGCTCTTGTTGGAAAGTACACATCCGGATCACAGTGCACGGATCCGATGAAGGATGCCTACCTCTCGATACGCGAGGCTTTGAAGCATGCAGGCATCGAGGCTGGGGTGATGCCCGAGATCTCCTGGATAGATGCAGAGGATCTTGAGAGGATCCAACCCGAGAAAGTGCTGAGGGATTTCGATGGCATACTTGTGCCGGGAGGTTTTGGGGCGCGGGGCACCGAGGGCAAGATGAACGCCATAAGGTACGCGAGGGAGAAAGGGATACCGTACCTTGGGATATGTTTCGGAATGCAGCTCGCAGTCATAGAGTTCGCCCGGAACGTCTGTGGTCTTGAGGGTGCGTCGAGCACAGAGTTCGGCGAGACGCCGCATCCTGTCATCGCGCTGCTACCGGAGCAGGAGAAGGTCAGGCAGATGGGGGCGACGATGCGGCTGGGCAACTATCCCGCACATCTCATCGAGGGCACTCTCGCCCACAGGATCTACGGCACCACGGAGATCGTTGAGCGGCACAGGCACAGATATGAGGTGAACCCGGCATACATCGAGGTACTCGAGAAGAACGGGCTACTCTTCTCAGGAAGGAACGGGGATCTGATGGAGATCATGGAGATCCCGGGACATCCCTTCTTCTTCGCGTGTCAGTTTCATCCCGAGATGAGGTCGAGGCCGGGCAGGCCATCGCCTCCATTTTTGGCATTCGTCGAGGCGATGAAAGCACAGCGGCTCAGGAGAACAGGTTCCACATACACCCTCGAACTGACCGCCTGATAAGCGTTATCTGTATATCATCTCCTCTTTTATCGGTCTTCCACAGTGAGGGCATATGATCTCACGGCACTCCCTTCTCCTCTGAAGAACCTCGCTGAAGCCGGATGCGATTATGCCCGCAGGCAGCGCGAATAGACCTATTCCCAGCATCACAACCATAGAGCCTATGAGCTTGCCAGCTGGTGTTATGGGAAACATATCTCCGTAGCCGACGGTTGCCAGCGTCACCAGGCCCCACCACATGGCTGCGGGTATCGATGAGAATTTATCAGGCTGTGCGTCGTGCTCCACCTCGTACATCAGTGTGGATGAGACCAGGAGAAGTATCATTATGGATACAAAGACCAGAAGAAGTTCGTCCTTCTTCAGCTTGAGGACGTCGATGAAGAGATCGACCGACTCCGAGTACCTTGCGAGCTTCATGACTCTGAACAGCCGGAAGAGGCGGACCACTCTGAGAACTCTTGTATCTGGCAGCACAAAGGGCAGGTAAAACGGCAGGAATGCAAGCAGATCAATAACTGCAAGCGGTGTTACCATGAATCTCAATCTTCCACGGATGGGCTCTCTGAAGCGGGGATCGACTGTGCACGACCATACCCTGAGAATATACTCGATGGTGAACACTGCGACGGAAAAGATTTCGAAGGCCCTGAAGAGAGAGGCATAGTGCGCGCTGATCCACAAGACGGTTTCGAGCATCACCGCTATGACGTTGAGAACTATGAGGCAAATTATGCTGTGTTGGATAACTATTTAAACTAGGAAAATATATAATATATTTCATGGCCTATGAGGATAACCGCAATTGGCGCGAATACAATGAGAAATTGGTTAGGCGAGGATGGTTTTACCTTAGCACTGACTTTGTGAATAATTGGGATGAAGAGCTACTGAAGATGAATAAGAACAAGAATGGCAGACCCTATCGCTATCCTGAGACATTTATTCAATTTTGTGGTTTAGCATACGCCTTTCTTCATTTACCATACAGGCAGCTCGAAGGATTTATTCAGGCGCTAAGCGGATTTGTTCCTGGGCTGTTGGCTGCCGATTATTCGACATTATGGCAGAGGATTACGAATTTGGAGTTGAATATTCCAATACCTGATAACGATTTAGTGGTCGCAGTTGACTCAACAGGAATGAAGGTTACGAATAGAGGCGACTGGATGAGAGAAAGTCATGGTGTTGAACGCAGAGGCTGGATAAAAGTGCATATCGCCGTAGATGTTGAAACAAGGAAGCCCGTAACCTTCGAGATAACCGATGAGACCGTCACTGATCATGAGATGGTAAAACCGCTGCTGGAAGATGTTAAGCTTGAAGATTCACTGATGGATGGAGCTTATGATAAGGAGGGGGTATTCGATTTCATGAAAGAGAAGGGCGTAGATATGCCTGGAATCAAGATCAGGAAGAATGCTATCGTCAAAGCAGGCTCGTCCAGAGCCGAACCAGTTCTTGAGTTTATGAAGTATGGATACCACAGTTGGAAAATTGTGCATGGATATGGAAGAAGGTGGGCGGCTGAAAGTGTATTCTCAGCAATTAAGAGGATATTTGGCGAGACTGTGAGGGCCACTTCGAAGGAAGGCATGATTCGCGAAGTACGCAGGATGTTCACATTTTATACTATAATTTTAAGCGTATAACATTATGACGAAGATTCTTGAAAGAATAAGAGAGAATATATGAATATAAAGCTACTTATCCAACACAGCAGGCAAATTATGAAGAGATCGATATATCTTCCCGCATCGTCGCCGGGCTCAAGTAGCCTGTAGACACGATGCCTGATTTCCGAGCTCATTCACGGGTGCTGAGGATCTATCCGGATAAAAGATTTTGCTCGTGTGTGCTGTTTTGATTAACTAATAGCTCTGGAGTCGATTGCTATCGATTTTTGCCAGGATTGGTATTTATATGAATTCAGTCTATGCTATCGAATTCTCAAACATTATTCAACACAGCATTGCTCGCGTGTGCTGTGTTGAATAATTCCCCAAAAATTGATCTCTAGATATTGATTCTTTTGCTAATTCACGTTCTCGATCAGATGAGACCTATACGTACGGTTTTGGTGGACTCATCCAATACAGCTTTTTCTCCAAAAAATTAATAAATCATGTAACTCAATTTGTATATGTGATATCAAACAAATACTATATTCATTATGATAATAATAAGTTCAAAAAGAAGAAAAATCATCAAATTAAGTTATATCAGGTGATTGTAATTTGAATATTTATTTGCCCATTTCATTCAAAAAGTGTGATGCCATAACCAAAATGAATATCTCATGGTTATCAAATTACATCATCTCCTTTCTCATCATCCTCATACTCAACTTCGTGCTTCCCAGAATGGTGCCGGGCGATCCGCTTCATGCCATATATGGAGAGGAGGCTCTGATAGCAATGACCCCTGAGATGGAAGCAGAGATAATAAAAAGATTCGCCCTTGACCAGCCATGGCACACGCAGCTGATCACATACATAACAGCATTGATCACCGGTGATCTAGGATACTCTTACTACTACAGAACCGGTGTCTCAGATGTGGTACTGAGCTTTCTCCCCTGGACGCTACTCCTCACAGGTCTTGCTTTCGTCATCTCCTCGTGCATAGGATTTATCCTGGGCATAGAGTCCGGTTACAGGAGGGGCTCGAAGCTGGATGGCTGCATGCTTTCAAGCATGATGTTTCTGGGAGGCATGCCTGACTTCTTCATTGGGATCGTCCTCCTGCTCCTATTTGGTGTGGCTCTGGGATGGGCGCCCCTCGGAGGGGCGATGAGCCCGTACGCCGGACATACCGGTATCGATCTGTTGCTGGATATCGTGCACCATCTGATTCTCCCGCTGATATCCCTGGTGCTCGTCCAGCTCGCTCCCACATACCTGCTCACAAGAAATGCCATGCTAACCACGCTCAGGGCCAGATTCATAATGACAGCGAAGGCCACCGGGTTGAAAGAGGGGGCGATAAGATACAGGCATGCTGGCAGGAACTCTCTCCTGCCTGTTGTGACTGCAATGGGAATGCGCGTGCCACACATGATAACAGGAGCACTCTTCCTCGAGATAGTCTTCTCGTACCCCGGTGTGGGGACGCTGCTCAACACTGCGCTCAGCGCGCGGGACTACCCGCTCATACAAGGTGTGCTGCTCATCGTCACAGTAACAGTCCTGATAACAAACTTTCTGGTGGATATGACCTACATCCGACTTGATCCGAGGGTGAGGTATGCACGTTGATATTTGGAAGGAGATGAGATCCAGCCTGGCAGGGACTTTCGGGATGTTGATAATGGCGGTGATACTGATTCTTGCTGCATCCGCCCCTCTCATAGCCCCATCGTACAGGGAGATCGGGCCGGTCTTCAGTCCGCCATCGGGAGAGCACATACTCGGCACAGACGACCTCGGTCAGGATATCGCGGGCAAGCTTGTACATGGCGCGAGGACATCGCTGATGATCGCAATAGGTGTGGCTATTCTCTCAGCGCTTATAAGTGTGGTCATCGGGGGAAGCGCTGCGATTCTTGGTGGCACATATGACAGGATTTGCATGCGGGCTGTGGATGCGGTGATCGCGTTGCCATCAATGATTGTTATGATACTTGTGGCATCTTATCTCCGCCCGAATCTTGGACTCCTGATAATCCTGATCTCCCTTTTCAGCTGGCCGGGCGGCGCGAGGATTGTGAGATCGCAGACGCTCTCGCTCAGGGAGAGGCTCCATGTCCTGGCGGCCCGCACCTTCGGCGCATCCCGGAGGTATCTTCTTTTCAGGCATATCGTCCCGGATCTGAGCCCGATTCTTGTGGCCATAATGATACAGGATGCCAGGCGTGCTGTTCTCATGGAGGCAGGCCTGGCATTTCTGGGTGTCTCAGACCCGATGATTGTGAGCTGGGGCAGGATGATGAAGCAGGCGATGTCGTTCACGTATCTAGATGTATGGAAGTGGTGGCTAATTCCCACCGGAGTTCTGCTTTCGTTGACACTTGTCGGGTTGAGCTTGATCGCCGCTTCTCTTGAGAGAGCGATGGATCCGCGGCTGCGGGAGGATGTCTGATGCTTGAGGTAATTGGGCTCAGAGCTCGATACGGAGAGAATGAGGTTCTGAAAGGCATAGATCTCAGGCTTGAAAGGGGAGATTCTCTGGCGGTCGTCGGAGAGTCAGGCGCGGGCAAGACAACGCTGGGCCTGTCGATAATGCGGCTCGCTGCCGCCAAGCTCGAGGGCGAGATAGTCTTCGATGGAACGAATCTTCTGGAGCTCTCAGAGGATGAGATGAGGAGGCTGCGCGGCGACAGGATGGCAATGGTCTTCCAGAACGTCGAGGATGCGCTCGATCCTGTTTACACTGCAGAGGAGCAGGTCTGCGAGGCGATAGCGGCTCACAACAGATGGAACAAATCGCGCATAAGGGAGAGAGCCCGCGCACTGCTCACTGCAGTGGGGCTCGATGGGACGCGGTACAGGCTTTATCCGCACCAGCTGAGTGGTGGGGAGAGGCAGAGGGTTCTCATCGCCATGGCGCTCGCCAACGACCCGGAGCTTCTCATCCTGGACGAGCCGACCGCTTCGCTGGACGCGCTCACAAAAGCTGACATCGTGGAGCTCCTCAGATCTGCAACATCAGATCGCATCTCTTTGATAATCACGCACGACATATCGCTCGCATCCGCTCTAAGCAAAAAAATTGCGGTGCTCTACTCAGGGATGATCCTGGAGGTAGGCAGGACTGCTGATCTGATCAGAAACCCGAGACATCCGTACACAAGAGGGCTGCTGAGATCTTTCCCGAGCATGAACACAACAAAGGACCTCCAGGGAATTCCGGGGAGGACCATACCCGGCATCAGCGGCTGTCCCTTCCACCCGCGGTGCACTCAAAAGATAGAGGTCTGCAGGAATTTGGTTCCAAGACTCGCAGAATTGAACGGCAGGATGATCGCTTGTCACAGGGGCGGGATAGTCCCGCTGCTGGAGATCAGGGATGTGTGCAAGAAGTTCAATGGATTTTCCGCGGTATCGCATGTCAGCCTCACGCTTTACGAGGGCGAGACGCTTGCGCTTGTGGGCGAGAGCGGATCGGGAAAGACGACTCTTGCAAAGATCATCATGGGGATAATTGAGCCTGACTCAGGGGAGATTCTTCTTGAGAGGGAGCGTGCGAGATGGGACGCCGGATTTTACAGACGAGTGCAGATGATATTCCAGAACCCGAAGGAGTCGATAAGCCACAGGCTGAACGTGCTTCAGGCTGTCAGGGAGCCTCTGGATGTGCAGAGGATCGGGAGCGAGGAGGAGAGGATTGCGAGCGCGATGAAGGCCCTGGAGAACGCCGAGCTCTCTACAGATCCTGAGTTTTTAAGAAGATATCCGCATCAGCTCAGCGGTGGCGAGGCACAGCGCGTTGCAATAGCCAGAGCTCTGGTAATGCATCCAAAGCTGCTCATCGCCGATGAGCCCACTTCAGCGCTAGATCCGAGCGTCCAGGCGAAGATCCTGAGGCTGCTCATGGACCTGCAGGAGCGGATGGGGCTGTCGATACTGTTCATCACGCACGACATCGCCCTTGCGAGAAAGGTGAGTGACAGGATCGCGGTCATGCTCAGAGGGAGCATCGTTGAGGAGGGGCCGTCGGGCGAGGTTATCAGAGAGCCTGCGCATCGGTACACCGCATCGCTAGTAAGATGCGCAGCCATGAGCTCTGTGATGGAAGAACGTGCTGTGGAACAGTAGCTCTCAGATCGGCTGTAAAATCTGCGGGGCAGGATGCATGAGCACCCTGCCCTTCTCTGCCACTCCCCTACAGCTTTATTCTTGGAACCCCCACACCTGTGAGAACATCATCGCCCTGGAGTATATTCAGATAATATGTCTTCGAGCCGTCCATATACGGGTATATACTGCTGTAGTATCCTGAGTTCAAGTACTGCTCTGCATAGCTTCTGTACAACACCGACTCAGGAGTGACCTTCACGGTGGTGACGTCGTTCTGCTTCGCATAGTTCATCATCATATTCTTGATATCGTTCGCTCCATCTCCGTAGATCAGATACCTCGACCACAGGCTTGCAGCAGTCCCTGCGATGTGTGGTGTGGCCATGCTCGTGCCGCTCATCGTTGTGTAGTATCCCCAGTATGTCGGGTACGTCGAGTAAACGCTCACTCCTGGCGCTCCGAATGTGACCTCGTTGCCCTCAGGCACATAATCGCCGTCGTTCGAGCCGGGTGAGGACCACCATATCGCATTTCCTGATCTGTCTATGGCGCCGACGCCGACGACGCCGGGGTAGCGGGCTGGCGTTGCCATTGTTGGATTGTCCGGGACGCCGTTGCCAGCCGCAGCTACAACCAGCACACCATTCGCCATTGCGTAATCGAGAGCCCTGTTGAGCGTGCTGGACTCCACAGAGCCGCCGAGTGACATCGATATTATCTCAGCTCCGAGATCGGTGGCCCTGTAGATTCCGCTGGCGACATCGCTGTAGTAGAAGTTGGTGCTGTATACCCTGAGGTCAGCCTCAGGCGCCATCCCGTATATGCCCCTTCCATCGAATCCGCCATCGGCAACTATCGTGCCCGCCACATGCGTTCCGTGGCCGTGGCTATCGGACTGGGAGTACTCTCCCGGGCCGTATGGATCTGCGAAGTCCTCGATCCCCATGAGCAGATCCGGGTGGAGTGTGTCGGCGCCAGTATCTATTATCGCGACATCGATCCCCTCTCCTCCGTAGGTCTTGGAGAGAGATGAGCTACTGTACATGTACTCCACTCCCCACGGCACCCTGTCATATGGAGTCTTGCTCCTGGGCCGAACCTCCCAGAGCTTGTCCCATTTGTATGATGATGTCACTATATCGTTCGCTCTAGTCGCGGCTGTGTAGCTTCCCGAGCTGTAGTAGTTCTTTGCCGCCACCCATCTTCCGTTCTCCCACTGCCATATCTTCATGTCTGACTTCTTCGCTGATATTGCAGAGGAGGCTGTGGATACGTATTCGTCAATGCTGTGGTGGTCGTTCTTCGGATAAGCATGCGAGTATAGATGGCTCTGGTAGAGGTACACATCACCGCCGGATCTCTTGGCTGCATATGTGTACAGCCCGCTCTTAACAGTCGATCCTGTCCCAGACTGAGTGTACGAAAGAGCCTTATCGCTTCCTGTCTTGATCTCCACATCTGATACCGCACTCTTCACGGTCTCGGCGCTCACCGTGAGTTCCCCTGATCCGGCCTTCGTCCACTCGCCGTGGGATCTCGCGAAGTTACTGAGATACGATGCAGATGAGTCAGCTTTTAGCGATTTTGCATATCCTGAGGTGTCAACAAGCGCACCGGTCCTGTGGTAGAGCACATTGTTGTACCTTGTATTCGACGCATCGGCGAGCGTTGTTAGCGACATCTTGCTCGCGCCGTTTACGATCGATGATGCAGATGAGCGGTCGCCATTCGAGCTCGCTCTGGATGATGATGACACTGTTGCCGTGCCTGTCACCGTAAGTGACTGCGAGCTTATTACCTTGATCGGATCTGAGATCGCGATCTGGGTTCCCGAGATCGTGCCTGATGACGAGAGAGAGCTGGCTGCACTGAGTTCCTCGCCATTGCTCCTCGACCATGCGCTCTGTGATGTTTTGAGCACTCCTTTCGTGCTGCTCACAGTCTGGTACATCGCAGCACTGCTATCGCTGTATGTGGCAGAGCCCGCTATGCTGTATGGATAACCTTTGCCGCTCACGCTGTTCGACACGGATTTTGTCCCATCTGTACTTCTGTATGTGGATGAGATCGGAGACATCTTGCCCCTTCCGGATCTGCTCCAGGTTGTGGTCACGCTGTTTCCTGAGGCGATGCCAATCGACTGGGAGCTCATAGGCTTCGAGACCCTGCTCTGCGCTTCTTTTGTGATCGAACTCCCCTTCGGATTGGATATGACAGAGCTCAGACTCAGCTGATCTCCGGTCGCAACCACTGATGTGCCTGACAGGGCGTATCCTCCGGTGGCCGCCAGGAGCATCGCCGAGGCGCTCTCCTCCGCATCCGCCCCCTCATCCTCTATGATGATCTCGTGCTTGCTGCTGCTCTCCGAATCAGACGCGGATGCTGTCAGGCTTCCGGGGCCGGTCATTGCTACATCACCGTAGACTGCAGCATTCTCAGAGCCGAGACTGCCATACAGCGCCCCTTCTGAAAATGTGGATGCCACCTCCCCGCTTCCTTCCTTGTTCGAGAAGCCAGCAGAGACATATCCGTTCATGCCGGCGATTCGGGTGTTATCCAGTGCGGATACATCTGCACCCACGCTCAGGCTCTGCGCGGATGAGAGCATGCCGGATTCTACACCTGCGCTGTGCACTGCCTCGATATCACCGGTGACGCCATTCAGTGAGGATGATACAGAGCCCGAGGCAGATAGTGCCTGCGAGATGCCCGCTCCACTGCCATCCCCGGCAACGGCGCTCGAAAGCGAGAGGTATGATGTGCTCTCGATGCTGCTGCCAGCACTGTACCCATTTGATGATATGGATGTGGAGATGCGGTTGGTTCCCGTTCCGGAGGCGCTCTTCGTCTGTTCCACCGAGCCCTGTCCGAGGTTCGTCGACTCTGAAAGCTCCGTGGAGGTATCCAACTCGTAGCTTTCAGAGACTGTCACAGCTCCGCCATAACCGCTGGAACCGTAGCTCACCGATATCGCACATGCTGTGGGAATTGCGAGGATAACAGCAAGGAGACAAGCATATTTTATGGGCCCCATCCACACCACCCACCAGTACCTTTGATACGTACTCTAGATAAGTATTTAAGATACTTATTAGATATAAGTATTTCCGATAAGGGTAAAAATTAACGCACATATGTGTGTGGCAACTTGTAGGTTGTAGGGCATGCGATGTGGTTGGTGATAGCACTCGTTCATTCGACACAAACGCATAACATGACCACTGCTCCTTCGGGCAAGTCATCAAATGGATAAAAGCGAAAAATTAATTCAATTTGTGTGAATTTTTACATGGTTCGTCTCTGTGATTTGACAGATCAGTAACCTGGCGGAAAGAGAAGAAGTCGGTTGCTGCTGGTTGGGCACGTCAGAAATTGCCGCTCCTGCGACTCGACCGATGAGTCCATGTAGAAAAAGGAGCGTCTCGATCTTGAAAAGATTGCACAGTCTGGGTCATGATAGTGAACATGACAGATAAATGTTGTAGAAGATCAATCTGCTCCTCAACATGCTCCGGCGCGCCTCATCTCATCGATGACCGCATCTGTGAACTCAGATGTCGTGCACAAGCCGCCCAGATCCGGCGTTTTCACCCCTTTCGAGAGCGTGCGGTCCACCGCCTGATGGATCGACTGCGCCCTCTCCATCTCACCGAACCACTCGAGCATCATCGCAGCGCTCCGTATGGCTCCCACCGGGTTTGCTATGCCATTGCCTGCAATGTCGGGCGCGCTGCCGTGTATCGGCTCGAAGAGCGCCCAGCGATCGCCCAGATTCGCGCTGGCGCAGAGCCCCAGGCTGCCGACAATGCCGGCGCCCTCATCGCTGAGAATGTCCCCGAAGAGATTTGTCGTCACCATCACATCAAACATCTCCGGCCTTATCACCATGTTGTATGCCGCGGCATCAACCAGCATATCATCATACCTGATTCCATACCTTTCAGCGACCTCCCTGCATGTTTTTAAAAACAGCACGTCGCTCTTCAGGACGTTCGCCTTGTGTATTATTGTGAGATGTTTGCGTTCCGATGCGATCCTGCACGCCACCTCGGCTATCCTCTGGCTCCCCTTTCTCGTTATGACACGCACGGTCCTGGCCTCTTCATCGCCGAGCATCTCCAGACCTGAATACAGCCCCTCGGTGTTCTCCCTCACAATGATCACATCGATCCTGCTCGAGCGCAGGGGGCGTATGTTCGCATACAGGTCCAGCTCCTTTCTTATCCTTATCAGGACACTCCTATAACCAGGATCAGGAGGAGTCGTGATCGCCCCGAAGAGTATGCAGTCGCAATCCTTCATCCTTTCTATATCATCATCTGTTATGGCCTTTCCATCACGCCTCCATCTGCCATAGCCTATATCGAACTCTACGAGCTCCCCATCGAATCCTGCTGCATTCAAGACACGAAGAGCGCTCGATATGACCTCAGGCCCGATGCCATCGCCCGGCACAAGAGCGATTTTCTTCATTTACTCCCCCTTATCGATTCGGCCAGCATTCTCAGCGCCTGCTCTATCTGATGCGGCCCGTCACCCCAGTGGACCACGACACCAGTATGACCGTGCAACCTGATCAAACCCCTCCGCTCCGACCTGCAGCATCTGGTGATAAACGGGCCTTCTGGAATCAAAAGATCTCCGCTCACAGGGCATATGTTGGTGAACCTGTGCGCTCTCCCACCATAGACAGCTCTGAAGATCTCCCTGGATATCTCGCATCCCACGATCTTTGGCATGGCGGCCATGACCCTGTCAGCATCGAGCGATCTTCCAAGGCCGGATGCCCTGCACGGAAAGTAGACATCATCCCCCTTGAAACTCCTGAGGTCGAGAACTCTGGGCTTGAAGCTCATTGTCAGATCTCCTATGATACCGCATTCCTCAAGCCGTTCTATGACATACACAAGCCACGGCGGCTCGGGAGGCTGGACATCCAGGATCTCAATCTCTGTTATCGCTCCTGGATCAGGGTCGTGGACGAAGGTAACATGCTCATCCGGACCCCTGAAGATGACAGTATTGACATCTCCCCTGCAGATGTCCATCGCCAGTCTTATGAGATGCGCCCTGTTCCTCGTGTTCACAATCTCCGGATACTCAGCTATCTCTTCGCCGCTGGAGAGGAGTTCAACATGCTTCGCCCTTCTCATGAACCCCTCTCCCTCGCTCTCAATCCTGTAAATGCTGATCTCGTTCCCGTCATACGATATCAGGTACTTGGTTGCAAAGTACACAGGATCGCCATGCCTGGGCTCTCTTGATACGCCTATCTGCTTGTAGTCCTCTGGGAATATCAAATCAGACCGCGCTCCCTTTGCTTTCTTCTGTGGGCCACGAGCCCTCCATCGTTCAGGATCTCCATCAGGAAGTCCGGAAGTTTTCTGCCGGTATATTCCCTTCCGCCTGCGATGACCCTCCCCCGGGAGAGATCTACCTCCACGACCTCCCCCGGCTCGCACATGACATCTGCCTCAATGAGAGGGAGACCGATGTTTATGGCGTTCCTGTAAAATATCCTGGCGAAGGATCGGGCGACGATGCATGATATTCCTGCGAGCTTCAGGGCAAGCGGGGCCTGCTCCCTGGAAGAGCCGCACCCGAAGTTCTTGCCTGCTACTATAACATCCCCTGGCTGGACCTTTGATGAGAACGACGGATCCAGACCCTCCATGACGTGCTCCGCCAGCTCGCGCAGATCCTTTGTCCTGAGGTATTTCCCTGGAATTATTACATCTGTATCAACATCATCCCCAAAGACCCATGCCCTGCCCCTGATCATGATGCGGAGTGAGGACGCATCTTTAATATTCCTTTCTCCCAAATGGGATGATCTTTTTGGTTCGTCTCTAGCCATGTAAAACCACTGGTTCTGCGATGTTGCCCCTGGCAAATAATGCCTTTTCCAGCACAGCTTGCAATATATGAGCGGTCGTCTCAAAATCGCCTCAAGGCTCCTCCTGTGATTCGGCGCCGTTAACATTGTAGAAAGGGGCAAAGCCGAATGCAACTGGTTGAGGCTGTCAGAACTCGCCTCTCGGACAGTTCAACCACATGAGCCTCGCTTCGAAATCTGGCCCAGAGGCTCGATTGTGCAGATCTGGAATGCCCAGGAGTTGTCATTACGGAAGGTGGTGTACCGATAGCATCAGATACTTTAAGACGACTTCTGAGTGAAGACTGCAGCGATCTCGAAAAGCTTGATACAATTCGGATCTCTGAGATCGCAGACACAGGTGTTGCAGGGTGGCAGATCCAAATATATAGCGGGATACCGCAACCCGCAAGAAGTCTCACTTTTTGAGCGACGTGAGCTTATCTTAATTCCAACACCAGAACATCCAGCCTAATAGGTTTTCTATATGAAGATATTTTATATCTCACTTGGTTTTATACAAATTTAAATACATAAAAATATATTATTTATTTACAAATCACTAAAATAAATTTATTGACACGAAAAAAAGTTTATTTTTTAAAAGCAATTTATCTACTGTACTAATTTTGTATAATTTTTATATACATTCGCTTGTGTTATCTTTGTCTGGCAAGTCACGTGGTCTTGATGGATGCAAATCAAACGTCTATCTGTTCCTCACTGCGGACGAATGTAGTGAGCAATTCGATGGAGTCTATCGGAGCTGTGATGTGATCCATGTGCATCCATCTGCAGATATCGGTTTCTCCTCATGCGCATGGCAACTTGTGAGCATGCGATGTGGTTGGTGATAGCACTCATTCATTCGCCAGGAAGACATAGCATGACCACTGCTCTTCGGGCAGGTCATCAAATGTATAAGAGCGCCGACATTTTCACATAGCCAGCGGGGGATAAGAGCGATCGATTTTTATCTCTTGCAACTTCACGCATGATCGTCATTTAAGGTTTTGTATCGATGCCACCGCTATGCCGGATTTTATTCGCATATCATATGGTATTGAGATCCAGATGTGCTTTGAAAATCATATATTCTGTCAGCTCATTTATTCCAAATGTTATGTGAATTTGCCTCCTTTTGCGCGCATACCCCTCATTCATTACATAAAAAACTGCTCTGAAGAGGATTTCATAAAATTGCATAACCTGAAACCCATAACATATAGGAATAAAGCGCCACCAAAATTAATTTAATACATGAACTATAAAAATAAATCATACCATCCATGCATTCATCTCATCGGTGATAAAACTAATTATAGTATTGGTTTAATTATAAACATAATTTGAACTAAAACATCTAATTTTGCTTAAATCGGCGGTCACACGTTTTTATATAATCAATAAAATTAAAT
The DNA here is from genome assembly GCF_000014945.1 of Methanothrix thermoacetophila PT. Taxonomy (NCBI): domain Archaea; kingdom Methanobacteriati; phylum Methanobacteriota; class Methanomicrobia; order Methanotrichales; family Methanotrichaceae; genus Methanothrix; species Methanothrix thermoacetophila. The sequence continues at coordinate 918,376 of NC_008553.1, read as the reverse complement.
ATTAATTTTTGATATATTTAAAATAGTAGCTTTTTAACTAGATATAATTAATGAGTTATACAAAAAAATGCAAAAATTTAAAATTTAACATATAAAAGATAAAGCTATATATAATATTTATTTTAAGTAATTACATAATATCTTAAAAATTTATTAATATTATTATATGATTAAAAATCTTTAAATTAGAACCGCGGCTCAAAAAGTGAGACATCTTTATGATATATTTCATTTTTATAAATTCATGCTAAATTTTCAGCTTATCCGAGCGATCTTATCGATTTCGTCCCGGATATGGCATCTAGCAACAAATCGCTTTATATCTCATGAACCATATCCTGCATTGAGGTGAGAGTCATGGTACGATGGAGCGCAGATCGGGGCCTGCAGGCGAGAATGCTTCTGACGATGTTCTTGCTTGCAGCTGTATACCTGATATTCATAAACGTCATAATGGCAATGGGGGTGGGCATACAGGGAGTTGTCCTGATCATGGGCTTGTTTCTCTTCATACAGTACTTCTACTCGGACAAGATCGCCCTCGCAAGTGTCGGCGCGCGGATCGTCTCTGAGAGCGAGGCTCCTGAGCTGCACGAGCTCGTGGGGAGGCTCTGCGCAATAGCAGGTCTTCCAAAGCCCAGGATAGCGATCGTTCGCACAGACATACCCAATGCATTTGCCACCGGCCGGAGCCAGTCAAGCTCCGTGGTCGCAGTCACCACAGGTCTTCTCAGAAGACTTGATAAAAGCGAGCTGGAGGCGGTTCTCGCCCACGAGCTGTCACACATCAAAAACAGAGATGTGGCGGTGATGACGATCGCGAGCTTCCTCTCGACAGTGGCATCTGTGATAGTCCAGAACATATTCTTCCTGGGCGACAGGCGCGACCGGGAGTCAGGCAACCTCTTCGCTGTTTGGCTCGTCTCCCTGATTGTGTGGATCGTGAGCTTCATACTCATAAGGACTCTCTCAAGGTACAGGGAGTTCTCGGCGGACAGGGGATCGGCCATCATAACAGGAAGGCCCTCGGCTCTCGTATCTGCACTCATGAAGATCAGCGGTACCATGGCCAGGATCCCGAGGGAGGATCTCAGGAAGGTGGAGGGGATGAACGCATTCTTCATAATTCCCACGGGCGCCATAGCGAACCTCCTCTCAACACATCCCCCCATCGAGGCGAGAATTGCGGCGCTCGAGCGTCTTGAGAGGGAGATTCTCTGATGGGCTTTCTCGACTTTATTCTTGGTACCACAAAGCTGCCACAGCCGAAGTCTGAGAGGCTCTTCGCCATAGCCACAGCGAGAATCACGCTCGAGGCGAAGCTCGGGCTTAAGCCAGCAGGAAACGCAGCGATCTGCATAAAGCCTCTGGAGTCATCGACGTACGAGCGCACGCGTGCCGAGGTGGAGGACCTGCTGAAGCTTGGTTCGAGAGAGACTGGCACTGCATACCGCCTCGAGAGCGACAGTTACGGCTATCTGTGGGTGGTTCTCACAGACCAGGATTTCGAGGATCTCGTCTCTGGAATTCACATGGTCTCCAGGAGTCTCACAGACAGCGGGCTTGGCCAGCAGCTTCTATGCGCTGTGTTTCCGTTTTCCAACAACTCCAAGGTTTACTGGATATTCAGCTTCAAGCTGGGCGCGTACTACCCCTTTGTCCCAGCCAGCGAAAAACCCGGCAGGGAGCGGGACAGCGCGCTGGAGCTCAGGCTGAGGTCTGTGATGTCCGAGGAGCTCCCCATAGAAAAGAACGTGGAGCGGTGGTATCCCATATGGGAGATGCCGCTCTAATCCTCGATCAGACCCTGTCCCCTGAATATGCCCCTCGCCTCCTCGAAAGTCAGATCCGAAGGCGGAAGAATCAGATCAGATTTTACGATCTCGCTCGCCTCCAGCGGCTCACACCGCTCCCTGACAAGCGAGACCATCCTGAGCAGCTCGTTCCTGAACCCCTCACGATCCCCCTTCTCCACAAGCTCCACGATGCGGTTGTCAATGGCGTTGAGATCCTCGATGATGGCATCAGGTGCCCTGTACTGGCCCTCGCCCATTATCCTGATGATCATTTCGTCTCACCCCTGAGCCTGGCCAGCTCCGCATCTACGGCGCTTGATGTTTTCGCCTTCGAGAGTTCTCTATCCAGAGCATCTCCTCCGGTGTAGTCCTCGAGAACCCCCTTTTCGAGGAGATCATCGAGAGCTGCAGCGCGGGCCTTCATCCCTTCAGTCTTCTCCTCGGCGCGCTGTATCGCAAGACCGACGTCCGCGAGTTCCTCGCTTATGCCTGTCACAGATTCGCTCACCTTGACCTGCGCCTCAGCCGCTGAATACTGCGCCTTTATCGCCTCCTTCCTGGCGCGAAGCGTCTCTATCTTCGTTGAGAGGCGTGTCTCCACAGCGATGAGCTTCTGCTCCTCGCGATCGAGCTCGGCGATCTGCGCATCCAGGGTCTCGATCTGGTTCTGCAGGGATACCTTTCTCTCGAGCGCCTGCCTTGCGAGATCCTCCCTTCCGGAGTTCAGGGCTTCGCGCGCCTTCCCTTCGAGCTGCTCCGCGTTCTGTGCAAGCCTGGCGCGCTGGAGCTCCAGGCGTTTCTTAGAGGTGGCGACCTCTGCAATGCCCCTCTTGACATTCTGGAGCAGCTCGAGCTGCTTTTCATAGGAGTAATCCAGCACTTCTCTCGGATCCTCCATCTTGTCCATTATCCTGCTCATCTTCGATCTGACTATCGTTCCCATGCGATCTAAAAGGCCCATCTCAAACCTCCTATCAGAGCATTCAGCAATCATACCTCAAGGCCCGAGTGCATCTCTAAGGGAAAACGTTATAAGCTGGACGCTCTATCAAACACCACGTTCGCGGGCTCGTAGCTTAGCCTGGCGGAGCGCACGGCTGATAACCGTGAGGTCACGCGTTCGAATCGCGTCGGGCCCATATTTTTTTATCTTTTTGATATATCTCCCTCTATGATGGTGTTCATCACATAATCGAATTCTATGCTGTCGCACCATCCGGCCTTCTCGAATATCCCCATGAAGCAAACTCCCATAACACTTTTGTGGGGGATTTTTCCGAGAAGTTGCCTCATATCTTCAATGCTGACGCCGATCTTGGGCATGGCCATTCCCCCAAGCACCACGAGAACATCCGCGTCCGGGGAGCACATCTCTCCCAGCTCCATGCCGTATTCGGTGGCGATGACCCTGCGTGTCTTCTCCGGGCTCACTCCAGGCACGAATGCCAGCCTCTTCTCCCTCACAGGATATCCCAGGAAGAGCGCGAATGGCGTGCAGAATCCGGGAGATCCTATGAACGTGATGCTCTCGAAATCCTTAACCATGTCCCTGAAGCCATTCAGCATTCCTCCAAGCCCTTTGACGTCCTGTATCTTCTCCATATTCGATACCCCATGTTAATATGTCATCTAATATTAGTATTATATGTCTCCTCTCAGCCAGCAAGACGCAGCACAGCCTATCATTATTGGCTCGCCCGGCTGGTTCAGCGGGATGCAGGGGTCCGAATAACGGGAAAGAGTTTACAACAAGAGCTGATGGCTCGTTTATTTCTGGTTTCAAACTCTCATTCGGATACACCAGATGCAACCATGAAAATGCAAATCCATGAAATGTCAGTCTCGATCAGGATCTATGATCTTTATGGATATGAGCTTAAAAATAAACATGACCCGGGTCTCTTCATTTCAGGTCATAAAAAACAGACCAGTGGTAGGGATCAGTCATCCTCTCTCACATCCCATACGTTGTCCTTGCCCTCATCGTACATGCTGATGTCGTTGTCGTGAATGTCATTCCTCATGAAGGAGTTCCTGCTTCCAGTGCAATGGATCCCGTACTTGTTGCCCTGCGCGACGTTGTCTGCGATTGTGTTGTTGTCGGACAGAACTTTTATTCCTGCATTGCCACATCCGCAACTACCGGAGTTCGTGACCCTGAACCCCCTCAGGGTCACATTGTCTGCGCTTATCGTTATGGCGCTGCCAATCCCTTCTGCGTCTATCACAGGCATTCCTCCACCGGTGTCCACGCCGACAAGCGTCAGGCTCTTCGAGACGTACACGTGCTCGAAGTATATCCCGCTGTGAACCTCGATTGTGTCTCCAGCGCTGGCAGCATTTATCGCCTCCTGCACGCTCGAGAAATCGCATCCTTCTCCGCAGACGGTCACCGCCCTGGCAGGGAGCGAAGCTATGATTATGACACACGCCATCGTGATACATGAATACCACCGCATCCCACCGCCTCCACAACATGCACAACAAGCTTTATTTCTTAAAAGCATTTGGAGAAGAGAGCGACTTAGGGGAATTGTATGCGACTTTCGATGGAGTTGGAGCTGCAGGACGTGCCGGGGCAACTGCTCCTAGCACTGCAACCCATAAAGAATGCCAGAGGGAACATAATCAGTGTTGTACACCACAGGGACAGGAAGACACCCAGGGGCACGGTGCCTGTGAGGCTCATCGTTGAGATGGACAGGTCAAAGCTTGAGGGTGTGAAGAAAGAGCTTGAGAGGAGTGGGATCGTCGTTGTGCGTGCCGGAGAGGAGCGCTTCATAGAGGAGGTGTCAGTGATACTTGTTGGCCATGTTCTAGACAGCGATCTGGGAGATACAGTGAGCAGGATCGACTCTACGGGGTATGCTGAGGTCATGGATCTCTCCCTCTCCATGCCGGGTGTCGATGAGCCATCATCGGCGTACATGAAGATCAGGGCCACAGGAAAGAAAGAGATGCAGAGAGCACTGGAGATTCTGCGTGAGGTGGGTGCTCAGAAGAAGCTACTCGTGATAGAACCGGTGGAGGATGATCTATGAGGGAGGTCAGGATCTCGCTGATCGGCTACGGTGTCGTCGGCCACGGAGTAGTCGATGTCATCAGCAGGAAGCGCAAGATGCTCAGGGGGCTGGGGCTTGATCTCAAGATTGTCAGCATTACAGACCACACAGGCACACTGGTTAATGAGGATGGTATATCAGGGGAGAGTGTTCTCAGTCACAAGACCCTCCATGAGGTTGCAAACTCTGAGATGAGCGCCAAGGAGACCATAAGATCTGTGAACTCGGAGCTGGTCGTGGAGGTCACGCCGACGAACATAGTCCACGGACAGCCTGGCCTGGGCCACATGGAGGAAGCTCTCTCCAATGGAAAGCACGTGGTCACCTCAAACAAAGGGCCTCTTGTTGTTGCGTACGATAAACTGAAGCGACTGGCTGATGATAACGGCGTAATGCTGAAGTTCGAGGCGACAGTCGGCGGCACGATGCCCCTGATAAATCTGATAGAGAGAACGCTCGTCGGGAACACCATTCTGGGTATACGCGGCATATTCAACGGCACATGCAACTACATCCTCACGAGGATGGCCGAGGAGCAGTATCCATTCAGCAGGGCCCTGGCTGAGGCGCAGGAGCTGGGGTATGCCGAGGCTGACCCGACATACGATATAGAGGGCGTGGATACAGCTGCGAAGATCGTCATACTGGCGAATGCGATATTCAACATGAACGTGAAGTACAATGATGTCCAGGTGAGGGGCATAACAGAGATCACACCCGAGTCCCTGGCGCTTGCGAAGAAGCACGGGTATGTTATAAAGCTGATCGGCGAGGTGCCGGCGCTGACCGTCAGGCCGATGCTCGTGCCGATCAGGAGCCCACTTGCAGTCGGATCCACACTTAACGCAGCTGCGATATACACAGATCTTTCAGGTACGATAACGGTCACCGGTCTCGGGGCGGGGGGCTTGGAGACCGCAGCCGCGATACTGAGCGATATTGTGAGCATATACAGGACGAAGCGCGTGGATGCGATATTCTGATGACAGGCTTCGCGAGATTCGCAGAGCTCTGCGAGCGGATATCACAAACATCAGGCTCTCTTGAGAAGACAGACATACTGGCATCCTTCCTATCAGATCTGGAATCAGATGATCTTAGAATCGTTGCAGGCTTCGTCATGGGTGTCGTCATACCGGGAACAGAGCTCGGTGTCGGCCCAAGCCTTCTCTACGAGTCCATATCCAGGGCAACAGGCCTGAGCAGCGATGCAGTAAATGAGCTCCTGCGTGCCACCGGAGATCCCGGGCTTGTCGCGTACAGAGCGGTCGAGAGGAGAAAACCGCTCACGCTTGCGGCATTCTCCGGAAGCGAGGGGCTCGAGGTACAGGATGTCTATCAGAGGTTTCTCTCGATAGCAAAGGCCTCCGGCAGGGGCAGTCAGGAGATCAGGGTGAAGAATCTTCAGTACATGTTCAGTGAGGCCTCGCCGCTGGAGGCAAAGTACATCGCCAGGCTCGCGATGGAGGACATGAGGATAGGCGTCGGCGAGGGGCTCGTAAGGGATGCGATTGCAAAGGCATTTGGTGTGTCTAAAGAGGATGTGGAGAGGGCGTACAACCTGACGAATGATCTGGGGCTGGTCGCAGAGTACGCGAAGCTCGGAAGGCTGAACGAGCTGGGGATAAGCATAAACCGTCCGATCAAGATGATGCTGGCTCAGATCGGTGAGAGCATCGAGGCCTCTCTCGCAGAGGGCGCGACAGCAGTGGAATGGAAGTTCGATGGCGCCAGGGTCCAGATCCATAAGGATAAGGGAAATGTGAGAATATTCTCCCGCAGACTTGAGGATGTCACATCGTCCCTGCCCGAGATAAGGGAGATCGTGAGGGGGCATGTCAGGGCGAGGACAGCAATCCTCGATGGGGAGGCTGTGGCAACAGGCGAGGACGGGCGGCCGCTCCCGTTCCAGGAGATACTAAGGAGGTTCCGCAGGAAGTACGGAGTCGCGAGGACTGCGAAGACGATACCCCTGAAACTGCACCTCTTCGACATAATATACATGGACGGGGCGAGCCTTCTTGATGAACCTCTGGAGGAGAGGCGGAGGGTCCTCGTCAGCGTGGCGGATCCTGAGATCATAGCTGAGCAGGTAGTGACGAGCGATGTCCACAGGGTGGAGGAGATCTACAGAGAGGCGCTTGCAGCCGGGCACGAGGGCGTGATGCTCAAGAATCCCTCATCGACGTACACTCCGGGCAAGAGGGGCAAGAACTGGCTCAAGATCAAACCGCTCCTCGAATCCCTGGATCTCGTTGTGATCGGCGCACGGTGGGGGGAAGGGAAGAGAGCGAACCTTCTCGGCTCTTACAGGCTCGCCTGCATCGACACCGATACCGGGGAGCTGAAGGATGTCGGCTGGGTCGCAACAGGGATCACGGATGAGATGCTCGCGGAGCTCACCGAGCTCTTCCGGGAGCTGATAGTCAAGGAGAACGGGATGGAGGTGGAGGTTCATCCGGAGATCGTCTTCGAGGTGGGCTATGAGGAGATCCAGAGGAGCCCCAATTACTCATCCGGCTACGCCCTGCGTTTTCCAAGGCTGATCGCCGTCAGGGATGATAAATCACCATCTGAAGCTGATACGCTTGAGAGGATTGGCGAGATATATCGGCTTCAGAGGGGCAGATCCAAAAAATGAGGAGCTTTAAAAATGATCGTGAAGAAGCTGAATGAGCTGAGTTCAGAGGACCTGAAGGTTCTTCTGTCTAGAGAGATCGGAATACAGGACGTCCTGCAGAGGGTCAACGACATTGTGATGGATGTCGCAGAGAACGGCGATGAAGCTCTGAGGAGATACACGGAGCAGTTCGATGGCGTGCGCCTTGAGAGCTTCAGGGTATCAGATGATGAGATCGAGGAGGCGTACGATGCTGTGGATGAGAGTCTTCTCAGATCTCTGGAGCTTGCGGCTCAGAACATCTACGCATTCCATGATGAGGAGCGCACGAAGGATCTCTGGTTGTACCAGGTCGCGCCTGGGGTAGTCGCAGGGCAGAAGGTCGTGCCGCTGGAGAGCGTCGGTGCTTATGTTCCCGGCGGAAGAGCCGCGTATCCGAGCTCTGCGCTGATGTGTGTTATTCCCGCGAAGGTCGCGGGCGTTGAGAGAATGGTCGTGTGCACGCCGCCGGACAGATCTGGCAGGATCTCGCCTCTAACGTTAGCCGCCGCGGATATTGCCGGTGCGGATGAGATCTACAAGCTTGGGGGAGCTCAGGCGATAGCTGCCATGGCCCTCGGAACCGAGAGCATTGAGCGTGTCGAGAAGATAGTCGGACCCGGGAATATATACGTCACTGCAGCGAAAATGCTCGTGAGAGGCAGCGTCGAGATAGATTTTCCAGCGGGACCCTCAGAGGTTTTAATCATAGCGGATTCATCTGCGGATCCCGAGTTCGTAGCAGCGGATATGATCGCCCAGGCCGAGCACGATCCATCATCGATAGCGGTAGTTGTCACGACCAGCGAACCGCTGGCTAAGGCCATCGAGACGGAGATACCATCTCAGATTGAGAAAGCGGAGCGGAGGGATATAGTCCAGGCGAGCCTTGAGCGATGTGCCATCCTGTTGGCCGAGAGTCTGGATGACGCTTTGGCATTTTCGAACGCATTCGCGCCTGAGCACCTGGAGCTGATGGTCAGGGATCCGATGGATGCCCTGAACCTTGTGAGAAGCGCTGGATCTGTGTTTCTCGGGCACTATACACCCGTAGCTGCTGGCGATTACGCAACAGGAACGAACCATGTGCTTCCCACAGCTGGTTACGCGAGGATCTTCTCTGGTTTGAACATAGATGCGTTCACCAAGAAGATATCCATACAGAGCATGACCGCAGATGGGCTTGAGTCGCTCGCGGATGCTATAATAAAGATGGCCGAGTCTGAGGGGCTCAGGGCACACGCTGAATCCGTGCGGATCCGGATGAGGAGATGAGCAGCATCCGGGAAGATTGTACTTCAGGATCGCACATTTACCGACAAATCCTCTATCGACTCGCGTTGCATGAGGAGTCGCGCGTCAGTGCGTTCCTCCGCCCCCCTCCAGTGGGCCTGCATCCTCGAACCCCTGCCTCTGGCCGGTGCCCGCCATCCTGGTCAGCTCCTCCGGTCTGAAGAGGAGCCTGACAGCGTTCAGGGCGTGCTCTGCCGCCCTTTTCTCTGCGAGCCTGGCCAGAGTGCGCTCGTCCCCTGCCTCATCCTCATGGACAAACACCTCTATGATGTGCCTGTTTGTCATGAGCTGGGCCATTATCAAACCTGTCGATGCCTCATGGGCACAGACCTTGTCTATGGGCGCGGCGCCGGGCATCCCCAGGGCGATTACGATATCACACTTGTGTTCCTCGATGAGCCGCTTCGCAGCCACCGGGAGATCCTTCACGCCCGGAACAGTGTACCTGACTATCTCCACGGACGCGTGCTTCTTTATCTCACGAATCGCGGCCCTCGCCATGTCATACCTGGCGAATGTGGTATCCGCTATACCTATGCGTTTCATGGTGCGAGCTCCCATAAAGTGTGCAGCAGGCACTCTGCATTGCTAGCACAATACCCGGGCATGGGGTACCGCCAGCAGATGCTCTTGTGATAGCATGGGAAGTAATAATGATACTGTATTTATAGGCATACATGATACCTTTGGACCTGTCCGGATAAAAGCTAAGGCCAGAGATTTGGGCTTTACTGCTATTGGATGTCTGAGACACTCAATCCTTATTCGGACACCTTCATACCTTCGCGGGACGGCATAAATAGGGTCGGCACAAACTGCATACTGGAGACGCATCGTCATGAGTCTATCGGATGTTGCAGATGAACTGAAATCGCTCTGCGACTTGATGTCTGATAACGTCGCATCAGCTGTGAGAGGCATCGCCGGGACAGCTAGCGCCGGATCACACATAAAGATCGGAGCTGATGGAACACCCACAAAGGCGATAGATCAGATCGCAGAGGAGGCGGCGCTTGCTCCTCTCAGGAATTACGGCTCTGGATTCAGGGTACTGAGCGAGGAGATGGGGGAGAGCGTGATCGGAGAGGATCCAGTGTACTTCATCCATCTGGATCCGCTTGACGGCACATTCAACGCGATACACGGGATACCATTTTACGCAATATCGATCTTCATAAGCGATGGCAGCACGCATCTGGCATACGTCCGCGACCTTGTGAGGGGAACGAAGTATTACGCGGAGCCTGGGTACGGAGCATACCGTGAAGATTCATCCGTGGATCGGATAAATGTATCAGGAACCTCCAATCTCATGGACTTCAGCATCTCCGCGTATACAATGCGTCCGAGGACGTCGAGGATTGTGGGCGTTGGAGATGTTGTGAGGAGGATGAGAAACCTAGGGGCAGCGTCGCTCGAGCTCTGCTATGTTGCGGATGGTAGACTGGATGCCTTCATCGACCTACGCGGCTCGCTCAGGGTCGTTGATGTGATCGCCGGAATTCTCATGGTGGAGGAGGCAGGGGGCGTGGCCACAGACGCTCTTGGAGAGAAGCTGCATCTCAGAAGGAATATGTGGGAGAGGACGGACCTGATAGCTTCAAATGGTCTCCTGCACAGAGAGATACTGGAGCTGATAGAGGGTGGTACCAATTAGAATAGGCTTTGTCTCCCGAAACGATGAAGAATCGATACAACTTGCAGGATCTCTCATAGACCATTTCAGGAGCAGGGCTGAGATTTTTGTCGAGCCGGAGCTCGCGGAGCATCTGGGGTGGAAGGGGACACCGGTCGAGGAGATGGATGTCGATTTCATAGTTTCCATAGGCGGTGACGGTACCATTCTCAGGACGATACACAAGATGGAGGATCCCAGGCCGATTCTCGGCATAAACATGGGCACAGTGGGGTTTCTTGTTGATGTGGAGCCAAAGGATGCGGTCAGAACCATAGAGCATCTGCTTCTCGGATTCGAGGTGGATGAGAGGACCAGGATAGAGACCCTGCTGAGGGGGGAGAGGCTACCACCAGCGACGAACGAGGTCGCGCTCATAACCTCCAGTCCCGCGAAGATGCTCGATTTCGAGATAAAGGTCAACGGATCTCCGCTGGAGAGGCTTCGCGCAGACGGCATGATATTCGCGACATCCACCGGATCCACAGCCTATGCTATGTCTGCAGGCGGGCCCATAGTGGATCCGCACCTGGATGCGATAGTCCTGGTGCCCGTGGCTCCATTCAAGCTATCCGCGCGACCGTGGGTGATTCGAGGAGACAGTATGATCGAGGTCGACCTGAAGCTCCCGGGAAAGGAGGCGCTGGTGGTCGTCGACGGCCAGACGATGGCCACGGTCACGCATGGTGATGAGATCATCATGCGGAAGGCTGAGAGGCCGGCGCGTTTCGTGAAGGCTAGCAGGGATGGGTTCTACGAGAAGGTCAAGGCCAAGCTCGTTTGAAGACCGAATCAGGGCGTGCCCGGTGCGCGCATGCGAAGATGAAAAATAAATTGCGTCTTTGATACGGGATGCCCATGCGCTTTTATGTTGTAAAGATCGGCGGAAGCCTGATCGGATGCGCGAAGGATATCGTCCGCAGGCTCTTCCTTCTCTCTGAGAACGGGTATGGCTTTCTGCTTGTTCCAGGCGGTGGCCCGATGGCTGATCTTGTGAGATCTCTTTATAAGAGTGGATTGGTAAGCGATGAGGCCGCGCACTGGATGGCTGTTCTCGCGATGGAGGAGTATGCGTATCTCCTGGCGGACGGGACCGGGGCGGAGCTTGTGGATGATCCATGCCCCTCGCAGGACATTCGTATCCTGAGGCCATACAGGTATCTCCTGAAAAACGACAGTGGTCTGGAGCACAGCTGGGATTACACATCAGATGCCATCGCGGCGCTTGTGGCATGCAGGCTCGGTTCGGATATGATAAAGGTGACTGATGTCGATGGAGTCATGATCTCGGGAAGGCTTGTGTCCGAGATACGTGCGTCAGAGCTCATGGGGCTTCGGAGCTGCATCGATCAGGGCTCACTGAGGATAATCGGCTCCTGCGGATCGAGATGCTTCGTCCTCAACGGCTCCATCCCGGAGAGGCTCATCGCGATGATGGAGGAGCTGCCTGAAAGATGCCACGGTACTGTGATATGGTAATCCGCCCTCCCTGAATGCGTTTGCATGAATCTGCCTCTGTATTCTGGAAATAAGATCGAATCACACTGAATCGAATCGGTGAATGGCATGACATAACTGGCATCAGTTGGCATGAAACATCGAAATCCAGCGTGTACAGCGCGAATGTTCGGCCTCAGTTAACATGCGGCAAATGCATTTATCGTGGCTTTTGGCATGTGCTATCCAGATCGCAAAGTTTATAGCAGGACGTCAAGAAGGAGTGAGCGGAGAAGCATGAAAGACGTACCAGAGAAGTGTATATCGTGCGGTGTTACCCTGCTTGGTATCGGAGGCGTCAGATTTCCATGTCCGAGCTGTGGTGAGGTCATCGCCAGATGCAACAGGTGCAAGAAGCAGAGCAATATCTACACATGCAAAAGCTGTGGGTTCACCGGTCCGTGAGGTGTTATAGATGGGAACTGTAGCCGCAAAGATCAGAGTCATGCCTGAGAGCACTGACATAGACATGGAATCGCTGAAGGAATCCATCAAGTCAGCTGTTCCAGCATCTGCAAAGCTCCACGCGATGGATGTGCGACCGATCGCCTTCGGCCTCAAGGCGCTGATAGCTGTTGTCCTCCTTGACGACAAGGCTGGTGGTGGGACTGAGGAGGTTGAAGAGGCTTTCTCGAAGGTGAAGGGCGTGGAGTCTGTAGAGGTCGAAGAGGTAGGCCTCATCTGACTTCCAAATTTGTGGGCACGTAGATCAGCTGGAAGATCGCTACCTTCGCAAGGTAGAGGCCGCGGGTCCGAATCCCGCCGTGTCCATTCGACGGTTTTAAGGAGCCTGCAGCCGGTCATTGTTAAATATTTAAAAACCCAATTATAAGCATACGATAATTGTTTTAAGTTAATCTTAAATATTAAAAAACAAGTTGTTTATCTGATTAAATGCTACTAAATGATGCAATGGTGGTGCAATGTACAGATCAATTGCCTTGGTGATACTTTTAGCTATCTTGACCTGCTTTCCGGGACTTGCTTTCGACCCCATACCTGGAGATTTGGATGGAGATATGCAGGTCTCAGCGGATGAGCTGAGGATTGCAGAGGAGTCGTTTACAAAAGGTGAGATCTCATCAGATGCACTGGCAGAGATAAGGCATATTCATGACAGATATCCTCTGAGCATTGTAGATTCTGCTGGCAGAAATGTTACATTCTACAGACCCATAAGGTCCATTGCCTGCACAGTATCTCATCAGTTAGAGACACTGAGATCCATCGGCATTCCGCGAGCGATGGTGGTTGCAGTACCTTCAGATATAGAGAAATACTCCATTTTCCAGGAGTACCATGATCTTCCTCAAATAGGCCACTTCTATGAGCCTGATCTTGAGCAGATAATTAGGATACACCCAGATCTTCTTCTCGTGCATCCAGGGCCAGGCCCCACCGGTCAGAACTACCTCCAAACGGTGCTGGACAGGCTCAACGGCACAGGTATAACGGTCTTCTGCCTTGCATGCAGCCGGCCTGATTCATATTCAGAGGAGATCGAGAAGCTCGGCAGGATCCTGGAGAGGGGGAACGAGTCCGCCAGTTTCCGTGCCTTCTACGAGGGTGTCCTCGGATCGGTTATCGGCAGGACAGAGGGAATACCCGATGAGGAGAGGCCAAAGGTGTATGTTGAATATGGACCATACAGGGTGTCGAACAACCCCATTCTCGATGCCATGCCAGTCGAGATGGCCGGTGGAAGGAGCATAATCACTGGCAGGACAGGAGGAGAGGTCTCTCCTGAGACGGTGATCGTGGAGGACCCGGATGTCATCATAAGACTTGTCTATGATGAGGATTACGACGCCAAAGACGCAAAAGATATTTCAAAGCTGAAGTTCGCGAGGGACGAGATCCTGGAAAGACCAGAGCTGCAGAATGTCACCGCAGTCAGGAACGGCAGGGTCTTTGTTATGGCATCTCCTTTCTGGACGTATCTGCCCTACAGCGGATGCAGGCATTTCATAGGCCTGGCATATCTCGCAAAGATACTTCACCCAGATACATTCGCAGATATGGATCCCAGAGCAGTGCACCAGAGATACCTTACAGAGTTTCAGCATCTCGACTATGATCTGAATAAACGTGGCGCACTGATCTACCCAGAGCCCTGAGACGGCGGAGGGCTGCGATGAAGATCACTTGCATATCAACCGTTCACAGCTCTGCTCTGGTGTCTGCAGCCCGCAACATTAAGAAGAACCATGCACTTCCGTTTGAGCTGAGGGTATATTACCCTGAGCAGCTTGACCTCTGTGTTGATCCTGAGGGATTCTCTGAGGAGCTCAGGTCCTCTGATGCTGTGCTGGTCGACATAAGAGGCAGCTGCAGAGCAGAGGAGATCGCTTACGAAACGCTGAAAGATGGAGATAACATTGTCGTCAACCTTGTCAGCCCCATCGGAAGAATGATGTCCATAACCAGGCTCGGATCTTTTCGAGGATCATCGGTGGCCAGGAGACTGAAGGCAGGCGAGGTTAGGGACCCAGAGGATCTATGGGAGAAGATCAAGACTATCCAGGGCATAGTTGAGACCGCGGGCAAAGTTGTTCCGCTGGCTCCCGTGAGGGATGCAGGCAACTACATAAAGATTGTGAGGTACTGGAGGTACGGTGGCACAGAGAACCTCCAAAACCTTCTCACCCTGCTTCTCAGGGAATATCTTGGATGCGATCTTCCGCGGCCTCCAGATCCACTGCCGTTTCCAGAGTATGGAATATATCACAGAGGAGGATTCCTCGATTCTCTGGATGCGCTTCTGCCTCATCTGGATGCGGAGAGAGCCACCATAGGAGTCCTGTTCTACGGAAACATGCACTTCGATCAGTGCCTTCCTGTGCTCAAGGCTCTTGATGACAGACTTGGGGATATGAACGTCATACCTGTATTCTCAGATGGCATTCACAACCTGAGAGCGATCAGGAGCTTCTTCCTGAAAGATAAGCCTGTGATAGATGCGATGATAAACCTCACATGGTTCCGCATAAATGGAGGACCTCTGGGAGGTGATCCTGATCTCACAAAAAATCTTCTGAATGATCTCGATGTCCCGGTGTTCGCGCCTGTATCAATGTACCAGAGCTCCATTGATGATTGGGAGAGATCTGATGCAGGTCTGTCCCCGACAGAGTCGATAATGGCTGTTATATGGCCAGAGCTGGATGGGTGCGCAGAGCCTATACCATGCTGCGGTGTGCGCTCCTTCAAGATCGATGATATGGAAGTGCGTGAGGTGGCTGCCATCGATGATCGCATCTCCAGGATAGCCTCACGGATACGCAGCTGGGTGCATCTCAGGAGAGAAGAGAATGCGAGAAAGAGAATCGCGCTGATAATATACAACTACCCTCCAGGAGAGGAGAACCTCGGAAGGGCATCATACCTAGATGTCTTCGCCAGCCTGAAGCGGTTGCTCTACACAATGAAAGATGCCGGATACAGCCTGAGTATACCGGATATGGAGCTCGATCATCTTTTTTACAAGATGGCAGCCGTGAACACAGGAAAATGGCTCCAGACAGATATCACCCTGAGAGAATGCCCATCCATGAGCCGCGAAGAATACATGCAGGCATTCAAATCTCTTCCAGAGGAGCTGCAGAATGAGATCTTGGATTTCTGGGGAGAGCCACCAGGTGAGGTGATGGTATCCGGTGGTGGGATTCTCATACCTGGCCTGGATCTCGGAAACGTCTTCATCGGTGTGCAGCCAGCACGTCCGCCTCTTGAGGGCATTGATTTAAATGAGATCTCGCATGATAAAACAAAACCCCCTCATCACCAGTACATCGCATTCTACCACTGGCTCCAGAGGGTATGGCGTGCTGATGCGGTCGTTCACATCGGCACTCACGGTCTTGCAGAGTTCATGAAGGGGAAGGAGCTGGCTCTGAGCTCAAGATGCTATCCAGATTTTCTCATAGGGGATATGCCAAACCTCTATTTCTACCATGTCGTCAACACCTCAGAGGTCATCATAGCCAAAAGAAGGCTGTACGCCATGACCATCAGCTACAACTCTCCTCCGTACACAAATGCCGACCTCTACGAGGGATACATGGAGCTTGAGGAACTGATAGATGAGCACAGCCAGGCTGTGACATACGATCATAGCAGAGCGGATCGGCTCAGAGAACGTATCTTCAAGAGAGCAGGAGAGCTAAACATCACAGCGAAGAGCATCGATGAGATACAGGATATGCTCTACGAGATGAAGAGGAGAATTATACCTAAAGGCCTTCATGTTCTCGGGGAGAGCTACCGCAAGGAAGATCTGGAGAGCTTTATGCGGATGCTTCTGAGATATGACAGAGATGGGGTGAGATCCCTGAACAGCATCGTCGCAGAAGCAATGGGGCTCGATTACAGAGAGCTTCTGAAAAACCGATCTCGAAAGCTCGATGAGGTCGACAAGATCTGCTCAGAGATCACAGGCATCGCAGTTGATGGATCTGATAGAAGCTATCCTCTGGAGATCAAGGGATATCTGAGCGATGAGCTGAAGAAGACGCTCAGCTACGGTTTGGAGGCGGTCAGAAGATACTCTGACAACAGCATTGAGATAAAGAACTTTATCAGAGGGCTTGATGGTAGATTTATAGAGCCATCGGTTGGCGGAGATATAATCAGATCTCCTCATGCGCTCCCAACGGGAAAAAACCTCGTCCAGTTCGATCCAACCCGAATACCAACATCAGATGCAATTAAGAGAGGAGAGGAGATAGCAGAGAATACCATCCGGGCATACATAGAAAGAACAGGCAGCTATCCATCCATGGTCGGGGTCGTCCTGTGGGGATTCGAGACCACGAAGACCGGAGGGGAGACCATCGGACAGATCCTGCGCTACCTCGGTGTGCGCCTGGAGCGCGATCCGGGATCTCTGGCTGTCAGGATAATACCATTGACTCTGGAGGAGCTCGGTAGGCCGAGAGTGGACTGCCTGGTCAACATCTGCGGGTTCTTCAGGGATATGTTCCCAAATGTGGTGCAGCTTCTCGACAGGGCGTTTGCTCTCGTGAGTTCCCTCGAAGAGCCGCTGGATATGAATTATGTGAGAAAGCACACGCTTGATAACATGAAAAGCCTGCTCCAGAACGGGATGGAGGAGAAGCAGGCTGGCGTCCTTGCAAAGGGTAGGATTTTCGGCCCCAGGGCAGGTGAGTACGGGACGCGGATGCTTCCACTTGTCGAGGACTCGGTCTGGCGCACAGAGGATGAGCTTGCCGAGGTTTATGCGAGCTCGATGGGCCACATATACACAGAAGGGATACATGCTGCGCAGCAGCTCGACCTATACAGGAGCAACATCTCCAGGGTGGATCTGGTATCTCAAATCAGGGACTCCCACGACTGGGAGTTCATCGATCTCGACCATTACTTCGAGTTCTTTGGCGGTCTCTCGAGCGCTGTAAGGTCTGCAAGAGGGAGTGATCCAGTGATGCTCGTTTCAGACACCACCGGAGAGGTCATACGAACCGAGGATATCCGGTCCGCTGTGGAGATAGGGGTGCGCACCAGGCTTCTCAATCCCAGATGGATCGATGGCATGCTCGCCCACAGGTTCCACGGGGCCCAACAGATCGCGGATCGCATAGAGAACATGCTTGGCCTTGCTGCCACTACGCACTCCGTCGAGAGCTGGGTATGGTCATCAATAGCAGAGCGATACATGTTCGATGAGACCACAAGGCAGAAACTGCTCGAGAACAACCATTATGCTGCTGTGAAGATTGGTGAGTGGCTGATGGAAGCCCACCGGAGAGGCTACTGGAAAGCGGAAGACGATGAGATAGAGAGGCTGAGAAGAAGCTGCCTAGAGATGGAGGGGGAAATAGAGGATGGAGGCTCTAAATCCTGAGCTTCCATCCTTGCGGACTGTGCCCATCAGAGGGTTCTGTGAGCGGATACATCGACCGGGTAGTGCACTCACCATGCGCTCATGGCGAATAGCTGTCGTATATGTAGATGTCTTTGTCTCCGCTGCGGTTGTCCGTCCACACTATCTTCCTGCTCCCTATGCGCGGCTCTGTCTGATCTCCCGGGGCTATGCATATCGGGATCTCCTTACCTGTAGAGAGATCGAAGGCATAGATGTCCCAGTCGCCGTTCCTCCTGTCCTGCCAGACGATAACACCGCTCTCGATATCTGGATTCGTCTGGTCGGTTGTATCAGACGTTATCCGTATCTCCTTGCTGTTGTTTGTATCGAAGGCATAGATGTCCCAGTTGCCATTTCTGTTATCCTGGTAGACCACGATGTATCCATCCGTCGCAGGGTTGATCTGATCCGCCGGATCCAATGTTACTGGATTCTTCTGCTGTCCTTTCCAGATGTAGACGTTCCAGTTCCCGTCCTTGTTGTCCTGATAGACAGCGATATCTCCTGCTGTTCTAGGATTCGTTCCGCTCGGAGGTATCGCCTCCACAGGCTCTGTCCCTCCGTAGACTAGCTTCTTGTAGAGCCGCCATCCAGCGAAAGAGAGGTCCTGCCAGACTAGATACTTGTCACCGATCGATATCGGGGATGGGGTGAAGAACTCAGCGCCCGTGAGCTGCGATCTGTTCGCTGTTATAACATCGAATGTTCTGACAGCCCAGTTGTCATGCTGCGGGTTCTGGCCGACCCATGCTATCACAGTGCCTCTTATATCAGGGTACATATCGTAGAGCGGGCCTCCGGCCAGAGGAATCTCAACGTTTCTGAAGAGATCGTAGACGTAGATGTCTGGATTGCCAGTGCGGTTGTCCATCCAGACGACGAAGTTTCCGCTAACCGCTGGCCTGCTCTGCTCACCCGGAGCCCTGCACACGACGCTTATCTCCCCCACAAGACTCTCGTATCTCGGCTTGCCCCTCGGCGAATCCAGCCACACGAGCTTCTGATCCATGTCCGGCTTCATCTGGCCCGGCCCTGCTGCAATCAGATCATCCTTCCATGTTGTTATGTCAAGCCTGCGCAGGGATCCGTCATCATCGACGTATGCTATGTACTTTCCTGAAACCGCTGGAGATGTCTGCATTCCAGGCCTTGGATACCTCTTGCTCCACTTTTTATCGTAGATGTAGTAGGCGATGTCGCCGGTGGCCCGATCCTCCCAGACGATTGTGTTTCCCGATACATCTGGGAAGACCTGATCCCCATCGCCTGTGAGCTTTGTCTCGTTGCCGGTCTTCAGATCGTATACATATATGTCCCAGTTCCCGCTCCTGTCATCCTGCCACGCGATCAGGCTCCCTGAGATCTTCGGGTACATCTGGTTGCCCTGCTTGCGCAACGATTCTGTACTGCCATCGGAGATGTTGTAGAGCACTACATCCCAGTTCCCTGATGAGTTGTCCATCCAGACGATCCTGTCCTCTGATATATCAGCCCACACCTGATCGCCGGGGCCTGTCGCGACATCTGTGACCTCCCCTGTTGTCAGATTGATCATGTACACATCAGAGCTGCCTGAGCGATAGTCTGACCAGACCACGTTCTGGCCAGAGGCCCTCGGGTACAGCTGATCCCCTTCAGCTCTGACTATCGGAATCTCAGATCTCGTGAAGAAATCGAAGCCGTATATGTCCCAGTCGCCGCGCCTGTTATCCGACCAGACCATCAGGCTGCCGTTTGTTGAGGGGAAGTCTGTGCTCAGCCAGAGCAGCGGCTCCCAGAGCGGTGATCTCGCCCTTATCTGCGGCCTTCCAGAGCTGTCGTCCATCCAAACGATGTATTTGTCGCTCAGTATCCTGCTGGAGGCTATGGGCTTCACTCTATATGGATCTCCTTTTCCGTCGCTCGGCGTCTGGTACATCGGAAGCGTCGAGACCGGCACCTCTATGCCCTTCTCAAGGTCGTAGAGGTAAATGTCTGCTGCACCTCCCCTCTCGTCAAGCCATGCGACGTAACTGCCGTAGACACAGGGCGCCCCCTGGTTGTAGCCGTTCGTGCATATCGGAGTCTCCTTTCCGGTCGTCAGGTTGTATGAGTAAATGTCCCAGTTCCGGATGCTCGCATTCAGAGCGTTCCTGCCATCAGCCCATACTATCGTATTCCCGTGAATCCATGGCTGCACCTGGTTCGCGGGATTTGTGCATATCGGAGTCTCCTTTCCGGTCGTCAGGTTGTACATGTAGATGTCCCATTTCCCCGATCTTCTATCAGCCCATACGATCCTGTCCCCCGATATCACTGGAGAGAGAAGCTGCGCCTGCTGCTGTGTGGTTATCTGCCTCTCAGATCCCTGGAGTACATCGTAGACGTAGATCTGATCACTGCCGGTCCTGTTGTCCATCCATACCACATACCTGCCGTCGATCATCGGATATCTCTGATCGAATGGGTCCTTCGAGAGCTGCCGCTCATTCCCCGCCCTGAGATCGTACAGAAATACATCCAGGTTGCCATTTCTCATGTCTGTGTATATCACGTAATCCCCTGAGATGTCAGGGCTGCTGTGGTCGATATCATCGTTTGTGATCCTGATCTCCTCTCCGGTCGTGAGATTCATCATATAAACCTGGTAGTGCCCGGTCCTATCGTCCGTCCAAACAACTCTGTCATTAAAGATCGATGGATTCGTGTGGTTGAATATACCCTGGGTCACAGGGAGATCAGGCAGTATCATCCTGTCCCACATGTAGATATCCGGGTCCTGCAAACCCTGCCTGTAGTCAGTCCAAACCACACCCCTCTCGCCGATCGCTGGCTCCATCACTATCGGACCGCGGATGAGCGTTCTCTCCTCGCCTGTGTCTACGTTGTAGAGAACTATCTCGGTCCCGTTGTTCTGCCATGTGATGTTTCTTCTCCAAACAGAGGGTGCTGTCTGGATGCCAGGCCTCGCCAGGACTGTCTCTTTACCTGAGGAGAGATCATAGAAAGCGACATCCATCTCGCCGGATCTGTTGTCAGCCCACGCGATGATCTCTCCATCGATCGCCGGAAGCGTCTGGTCGCCGGATGCTGTGCATATCGCCTTCTCAGACCCACCTTTGAGGTCGTACATGTAGATGTCGAAGTTCCCGCTCCTGTCATCTGCCCAGACCACACGACCCTCGCTCACCTTCGGGGTGATCTGGTCATTCTGAGCTGATGTCACACGCTTCTGCTGGTTCGTCGAGATGTCCTTTAGATATATGTTCCAGTCGCCGTCCCTGTCGTCGCTCCATACCACCACATCGCCATCAATATCTGGATCTGTCTGATTTCCATTATCACCGCAGACGATCTGCTCGACCCGATTCTTCACGTCGTAAAGGTATATGTCGGCGTTACCGCTGCGCATGTCCTGCCATACTATTCTGTAACCGGATACTGCTGGGTTGATCTGAATGAATGGATCGATGCAGACCCATCGCTCTGCACCGATCTCCAGGTCGTACATGAAGATATCGAAGTTCCCGCTTCTGCCATCTGCCCATACCACTATGTGTCCGTCGATATCAGGTTGCTCCTGCTCGGATCCCGTATAAACAGCGATCGGGCGATCCTTTCCGAGATCTGCGCCGGATGCCGTGAACACGGTGATGAAAATGATGAGAGCTATTGTTCTGCCGATCATCTTGCATTCCTCATTCCACAGGCGATCTGTAATTTTCAGTACACCTACATGAACCTATCTCGACATCTGTCGTTAATCGCTCATCCAAGTATCTACACTCTCATCAGACTTAAATAAGTCCCGCACAGACTCCTGGCCGTGGTAATTCATGTCACTGGAGATCGAGAAGATACATGCGAGAGAGATACTCGACTCTCGCGGCAATCCCACTGTAGAGGTCGATGTCTGGACCTGCTGCGGATTCGGGAGAGCAGCAGTGCCATCAGGAGCATCCACAGGCACATACGAGGCGCTGGAGCTGAGGGATGGTGGCGACAGGTACGATGGAAAGGGCGTGCTGAAGGCTGTCAGGAACGTCAATGAGGTCATCGGCCCCAAGCTCATCGGGATGGATGTGATAGATCAGAGGGGCGTTGATCAGATCATGATAGAGATGGATGGGACGCCGAACAAGTCGAATCTGGGCGCTAATGCGATACTGGGGGTCTCTCTGGCTGTGGCCAAGGCTGCTGCAAGCTCTCTCGGCATGCCGCTGTACAGGTACCTGGGCGGCGTCTCAGCCACCAGGCTGCCGGTGCCGTCCTTGAACGTGCTCAATGGAGGAAAGCACGCAGGAAATGATCTATCCATACAGGAGTTCATGATAGAGCCATGGGGCGCGGATAGCTTCAGCGAGGCGCTCAGAATGGCGGCCGAGACGTACCACGCCCTGGGGAGGATACTCAGGGGGAAATACGGCAATGTCGCGACCAATGTGGGATTCGAGGGCGGCTACGCGCCTCCCATATCAAAGACCAGAGATGCGCTCGATGCGATAATGGCCGCGCTTGATGTCACAGGATACACGGAGGAGATCAAGCTCGGGCTGGATTCTGCAGCCTCCAGCTTTTACCTGGACGGCGGTTATTCCGTGGATGATAACAGGCTCTCGCCAGGGGAGCTGATCGACTTCTATGTGGAGCTGGTGAAGACGTATCCGATTGTGCTCATAGAGGATCCTTTCGAGGAGAACGCCTTCGAGGAGTTCGCAGAGCTGACAAAAAAGCTTCCAGACACGATAATAGTGGGTGACGACCTCTATGTGACGAATATGGCTAGGATCGAGAAGGGTATAAGGATGAGGTCCACGAACGCGCTCCTGCTCAAGCTGAACCAGATCGGCACGGTCTCTGAGGCGTTTGATGCAGCAACGCTCGCCTACAGGAACAGCTTCAAGGTGATGGTAAGCCACAGATCTGCTGAGACAGAGGACAGCGCCCTCGCGGATGTATCTGTGGCGATAGGCGCTGAGCTCATAAAGACAGGGGCTCCGGCGAGGAGCGAGCGGAATGCGAAGTACAACCAGCTCCTGAGAATCCAGGAGGCGCTCGGCAGCTCTGCCAGCTACGCCGGCAGGAGGAGATGGAGCTGAGATTGCGATTGTGATAGCGCCTGCTTAGAAGATTTTTATACCTCTTTTTCTTAAAATGCCAACGTGAAATAATGACAGAGAGCTGTGTCTTTTGCAGAATCGTCCGTGGAGATGAGCCGGCCCACATCATAGATGAGGACGAGCTCTCCATGGCGATACTGGACATCAACCCGCTCGCCAGAGGGCACTGTCTTGTTATACCTAAGCGTCATGTCCCGTGGTGGCATGATCTCAATGAGCGGGAGGTCTCAAGCCTCTTCAGGCTAGCGTGGTCGGTATCTGGGAGGATCAAAAGAGCATTCGAGCCGGACTTCGTGGCCATGTATGCGAGGGGCAGGAGGATACCGCACACGCACATATTTCTTGTCCCAACATACAAGGGCGATCCTGTTGACAGGTTCTTCAACGCCCTCGAGGGATTCCAGGAGTCATCAGTCATCCTGGCGTCGCTCCGGAATGATCTGAAGGAGACTGCAGAGATCCTGAGAAACGTGTGATCGGGAAGCCCGCCCTTCATGGTGGGCAGGAAGGTCATCATGGAGATCTGGTGCGGAAGCATATCTGAGAGGAGGGCTTACAGCAAAGAAGAGAGCCTGGAGCGTCTTCTATCCCCAGAGAAGGCATCCCCAGAGCCGCAGATCGATATACGAGCCGCTGCGATTGAGCTGGGCTTCGCTGCTGACGATGTTGATTACAACCGGCGTCTCAGGGATGTCGCGATCTCTCTCGTCAAGCGGCAGCTCGAGCGCATGTGCACACCTCAGTCGGATCTCCTTCAGATGGTAGAGTCTCTGGACGATCTGAACGTGGCGATAAACCTTATCGAGGAGCGGCTTTACGAGTGGTCCCTCTTTTACGGCATGAGGTGCAGGGGTGAGGAGCTGGCGAGGGCTCTCTCTGGAAGGGAGGGGATCGGCCTCGTGGCGAGATCACTCCTGGAGCTGACCAGGGCCAGAGAAGATCTTGAAGAGCTTCTTGAGACAAGAGCGAGGGAACTCGCGCCGAACCTCTCCGCGATCCTGGGGCCGGTGCTGGCTGCCAGGCTGATCTCGAGGGCTGGTGGCCTTGAGAAGCTCGCGATGCTTCCAGCATCCACGATACAGGTCATCGGCGCTGAGAGGTCTCTCTTCCGGCACCTCAGAGGAAAAGCGCCATCGCCAAAGCACGGGATCATATTCAGACACCCCCTGATCCAGTCATCCCCTAAAAGACTGCGTGGCAGGATCGCGAGGGCGCTTGCAGCGAAGCTTGCCATTGCAGCGAGAATTGACCTATACTCAGGCACCCTTGATCCGGGGATTGCACAGGCGCTGAACGAGCGGGTGAGCCAGATAAGAAACAGGGCCACGCAGAGCAGGAGAGAGGACAAGTAATATAAGGCATCATGAGAAAAACACGAGGGAAATGTACACACAGGCAGACAGGAAGATACTGATAAAGACGATCCAGACGATGAACCAGCATCTTCCTCCGAAGAGGAAGACGCTGGCCGAGCTGCTCGAGGAGGAGAGACCAGGGATAAAGGGCAAGGACAACACATTTTATGTGATGGACAAGCCCGAGCTCGAGCTCATCTCCAAATCGATCCCCAGATTCATGTGGTCGCGAATCCGGCTTCCAATTCTCATAGAGATGTCCCCGGAGCTGGGAAGCGGATCTGCGAGGATACAGGGCGAGGCTGAGATAGAGGCGGTATCGAAGATACTCAACCTCAAGCGAGGGGATATCGGCAGGAGGAGCATGGTCATATACCTCCCGGACGTGAGGGAGCTCAGGCGCAAGCTGCCGACGACAACACAGTATGCGTTCGTGACATCTCTGAGAGATGATTCGCTCTGAGCCAGAGATTCAACATGTTTTTTATACTCATTACGCGAATATCCTAAGAGAGGTGACATATGGCTGAGTCTTTCGAGGAGGCCATTAGGCTCTTCAAGGAGAGCATGGCTCGTGGTGGCTATAAGGAGGCTGCCAGGATCAAGGAGCAGTACTCTCTGCCGAACGATTTGCTCCAGGATGCTGTCGAGGCGGCCTTCAGGAAGAACATTGAGATCGGCGAGTATTCGGTTGCTGCTGAGCTCGGCAAGACATACGGTCTCGACCCAACGATCGTCAAAGAGGCTGCAGCGAGATCCTTCCAGAGAAAGATGGACAGCGAGCAGTACAAGGCTGCTGCGAAATGCGCCAAGGAGTTCGATCTGCCGAAGAACATGGTACAGGATGCGGCAACCAAGGCGTTCAGGAAGAGCATGGACTTCGGACTGTTAAAGAATGCCGCCAAGATCGCGGAGGAGTTCGATCTTCCGATAACGCTCAGGATGGAGGCAGCGCAGGCAGCTTTCGATATGTACGTGAGCTCGGGGATGTACTCCAAGGCGATAAAGCTCGCAAGGAAGTACGGCCTGCCTGAAGATGTGATTCGCGCGGTGGAGAAGAGACGTTAGCCCCGACCAATGGAGAGATCTGTTCTCACAGTAGGCGGCTCAGACTCTGGAGGTGGAGCCGGGATCCAGGCCGATCTGAAGACCTTTGCAGCGTTAGGGGTCCATGGTTTGAGTGTTATAACCGCCGTGACCGCCCAGAACACTCTGGGCGTTCGCGAGGTGTTTCCCATACCAGCAGAAATGATCGCATCCCAGCTGGACGCACTTGTCGAGGACTTCGACATATCCTGGGCGAAGACGGGAATGCTCTTCTCCCCCGACGCGATTTCCCTGGTCGCGGAGAGGTTGAGAGAGCTGCGGTGTTCTGTGGTTGTGGATCCTGTAATCGCAGCGGAAGCCGGCGGATCGCTTATCGCAGAGGGTGCTATTCTCACGCTCAGAGATGAGCTGATACCGGTGGCATCTGTGATCACGCCGAACATCTTCGAGGCGGAGGCGATCACAGGCGTGAAGGTCGTCGATCTGGAAAGCGCCAGAGAGGCTGCCATGAGAATACTGGACATGGGCGCAAGAGCTGTCGTGATAACCGGAGGGCATCTGGACTGCAGGGCTGCTGGAATGCCGGCTGATGAGTGCGTGGATCTTCTCGTCACAAAAGATGCAGTTGCATGTGTATCTGGCAAGAGGAGGGAGGGCGGCAACCATGGTGTCGGCTGCACTTATTCAGCTGCGCTGACAGCACTCCTATCAATGGGCATGTCTCTGGATGATGCTGTGAGGCAGGCGCACAACTTCGCAGCACGCTCGATAGAGGGAAGCAGGCCCGTCGGCCACGGAGCAGCGCCTGTGGATCAAACCGCAAGTTTGAGAGAGGATGCGGAGAGGTTTCGCGTCATATCCTCTCTGGACCATGCGGTCTCCATGCTCAGAGACGAGGAGACGTTCGCCGAGCTCATACCCGAGGTCGGATCGAACATCGGAATGGCGATACCCGGTGCCCGGTCAAGAGCAGATGTTGCCGCTGTTGAGGGCAGGATCGTGAGAGCTGGCAGGAGATCTCACGTCTCCGGGTGCATCAGGTTCGGCGCAAGCAGGCACATCGCGCGGATCATACTCGCAGCGATGCGTTTCGATATGGGGATCAGAGCTGCCATGAACATCAGGCTGGATGAGAACCTCCTTTCAGAGGCATCGCGCATGGGTCTCAGGATCTCGAGCTTTGACAGAGAGGAGGAGCCACCAGGCGAGAGCACCATGAGTTGGGGGACTGCAAGAGCGATAGAGCGGCTGGGCGCTGTGCCTGATATCATCTGGGACGGAGGAGGAATGGGAAAGGAGCCGATGATACGCATTCTGGGCAGAGATGCCGTTTCCGTGGCCACTGTAGCGATCATGCTCTCGAGAGCAGTCTGGAAACGATGCCGTTAGGGCCGGAATCACGTACGCTCACGAGCATCAGTAGCGATTAGGCTCTCGAGAGCAGTCTGGAAACGATAGGAAGATATAAATCAATGCCTCATACTAGGGAAAGACCGCTGTCTGGAGTGAGTTGGATGGGATGTGTAAAGCCGAGCTATATCAAGAACTTCGCGAAAAAACTCTTGAGCACATACGAGGGCGAATTCACAACTGACTTTGAGATGAACAAGGAGAAGGTCTCAGCCTATACAAATGTGCGGAACAAAGCGATAAGGAACAGAATAGCTGGATACATCACGAGGATACTGGAGCAGAGGGCGACCCTGGGGGCAGGGGTTGAGTCCAATGTTTAGAGGGGTATTTCCCGCTATTATAACCCCCTTTAAGGACGATGGATCTCTGGACGAGGACGGACTGCGAAGAAACGTAGAGGTTCTCTCAAAGACCGGCATCTCAGGCGTGGTACCCTGCGGCACCACCGGCGAGTCCGCGACGCTGAGCCACGAGGAGCACAAGAAGGTCGTCGAGATAGTGGTCGACTGCTCAGATGTGCCGGTTGTGGCAGGGACAGGCTCCAACAACACATCAGAGGCGATAGAGCTGACAAGGCATGCCGCCGATGCCGGGGCAGATGCAGCTCTTCTTATAACACCATATTACAACCGTCCGAATGAGAGGGGTCTGTTTGAGCATTTCAGGAAGGTTGCAGAATCCTCTGATATCCCCATAGTTCTTTACAACGTTCCGAAGAGGACCGGCGTTGAGCTCCGTCCCGATGTGGTGGCCAGGCTATCCGAGATAAGCAATATCGTTGCAATAAAGGAGGCCAGCGGAAGCCTGACACAGGTTTCAAGGATAATAGAGCTCACAGCAGATAAGAACTTCGCAGTGCTCTCCGGAGACGATGACCTCACGCTGCCAATGCTGGCCCTTGGCGCAACCGGTGTCGTCTCTGTTGTTGCCAATGTAGCCCCGCGTGCTACGGTGGAGATGGTCAACGCGTTTCTGGATGGGAACATCACAAGGGCGCAGGAACTTCACTACAGGCTTGCTCCACTCGTACGCGCGATGTTCCTTGAGACGAACCCGATACCTGTAAAGACCGCATACCGCATGCTTGGGATGGCAGCCGGTCCGCTCAGACTCCCGCTGGCTCCGATGTCTGATGAGAACGAGGCGAAGCTCAGGGATGTGCTTACAAAGATGTCAGATCTGACGGGCGATATGAGATGACAGATGTTGCCTTGACTGGGGCAAAGGGCAGGATGGGGTCTCTGATAATCGATGAGATCAGGAGTTCCCCTGATCTGAAGCTTGTGGCTGCGATCGACATCATCGGTATAGGTGACCGGGTTCTTGGAGATGTATGCGTATCAGATGCGAGGGATGTGCAGAGGGTTCTCAGAGAATCGCGCCCTGATGTGCTGATCGACTTCACAGTGCCATCTGCAGCACTGGAAAACATCCATGCAGCTGCTGATACAGGAGTGGCTCTTGTTGTCGGCACGACTGGGTTCTCTGAGGAACAGCTCTCGATTATAGAGGAGATGATAAAAAGCGCGGGCATCGCTGCTGTGATCTCACCCAACTTCAGCCTTGGAGTCAACGTCTTCTGGAAGCTCGTGGAGATGGCTGCCAGATCTCTTAGCGATTATGATGTTGAGGTCATAGAGGCACACCACCGCAAAAAGAAGGACGCCCCCAGCGGGACCGCGATGAGAACTGTTGAGATACTCAGCCGCTCTCTCGGGATAGAGGATGTCCGCCACGGCAGAGAGGGAATGTGTGAAAGAGGAAGAGAGATAGGGGTGCATGCGGTCAGAGCTGGCGATATAGTTGGGGATCACACCGTGCTCTTTGCCGGTCCTGGGGAGAGGATAGAGATCAAGCACCAGGCGCATAGCAGGTCCGCCTTCGCCAGAGGCGCTCTGAGAGCTGCAAGGTGGGTTGTCAAGGCCCCTCCGGGGATCCACAGCATGGAAGAGGTGTTGGCTTCGAGTTGATTCTCTTCAGAGACCCGGATCTCGTGCTGGATGACACGAAAGTATCTCCGGTATCAAGAGAGCAGAACCGCGTGGGCATCTGCACAGCCTGCGATGGAGATCTCCTGAGCCTCGGATACTACAAGCACGCGGGTAGATGGATGGTCGCAGCCAGATGCCTTGGATGCTCCAGGGCATTGCTCATGGTTTACGGCGAGGACTGGTCATGGATAGAGGACCAGCCGCTTGTTGTGGACGAAGCTGAGGGGCATGCACCTGCAAAAGCCTCTCTCAGGGTTTCAGAGGTGCCGCGGGAGCGCCTGGAGGTGGTCTTTACACCCGCTGAGATAAGAGATATGATCGCATTTCAGGAGGGAAGGCCATACGTCCGCCAGAACCTCTACAGAGCCAGGGCCAAGCTCGACAGGTTCGAACGCCTCTTTGGGGTCAGGATAGATCTGTAGTGCCCCATGGGATGTTATCATACCGCCGGAGAGAAAAGCAGCATTCCTTCAGTAGCATGCAGGGTTTCGACGAGGTTGTTTCAAAACTGCATCGAAAATCTGGCCCAGAGCTCGGTTATGTTGATCAGTAATGCCCAAGAGTTCTCAGTACTCAGAATGATGTTATTCGCTCTTATGCATCTGATAATTTGCGTCAGTAGAAGCATACTGGATAAACTAGATCGCAAAAACCTTTGACGAGTAGTTGAAGCGCAGGAAGCCCCGCCCTTCAGGGCGAGGATGAAGCCATCTCTATCCGTGATTTGATCAGATTTCTGAGCGGTTCGATCTCGCCTCGCTTCGCAGATATCGGGGCTATGCGATCCTCCCATCGCCTCCAGGGCGGCTCCATGCCGAGACGCTCCGCGATCCAGTCCAGCACCTGCTCTCTGTTCGCTATCCGATCGATCTTGTTCGCCGCGAGTATCGGATTGAGCTTCAAATCGCATAGAAACTCCCACATCTCGATCTCCACAGGCACCTCGCCCCTGCTCTCCCACCTCTCCGCGATCTCCAGGAACGACGCAGCATCTGTCACCTGGACTGCTGTTATTATCCTGTCAGCATGATCCTCGAGGTACCTCACTATGAGATCCTTGACGCGCTCCTGATCCCTCCAGCTTCGGTATTTCATGAACCCGTAGCCTGGCATGTCTACATACGTCAGGTTGCCGATTCTGACAGAATATGGGCGAAATGTCACCCCCGGTCTTCTTCCAATGGGAACCCTCTCACCGGTCAGGGCTCTGAAGAGCGTGGACTTCCCCACATTCGATCTGCCAACAAGAACTATCTCGCACATGCAAACCAAAAATAACCAAAAATAAAATTAAAGCAGCGGACCCGCCGGGATTCGAACCCGGGTTTGAGGCTATCCCCGGAGACCTCCGGAGGCCTCTGTTCTATCCAGACTATACTACGAGTCCAGCTAACTTTCGAGCACTATCTCGATGTTCACGTTCTTGGGAACCTGGATCCGCATGAGCTGCCTGAGGGCCCGCTCATCCGCGTCCAGATCTATCAGGCGCTTGTGAACCCTCATCTCCCAGTGATCCCAGGTCGCAGAGCCCTCTCCATCAGGGCTCTTGCGGCACGGAACCACCAGCCTCTTGGTCGGCAGCGGAATCGGGCCCGCCATGTGTACTCCAGTCCTCTGGGCGATCCCGCGCACCTGATTGCATATTTCATCAAGCGTCGCGGGGTTCGTCCCAGATAGCCGTATCCTCGCCTTTTGCATGCTAAGACACCGGTCTTATCTTGGAGTAACGTTCTGGCACATCCCCGCGGCGATCGTCATGCCCATATCCCTGATCGCGAACCTGCCGAGCTGTGGAATCTCCTTAACCTTCTCGATTACCATCGGCTTCGTCGGCCTGACAGAGATGATAGCAGCATCACCAGTCTTGATGAATGCCGGATTCTGCTCCTTGACAGAGCCTGTCCTGGGGTCGAGCTTGGCCTTGATCTCTGTTATCGTGCACGCCACCTGCGCGGTGTGGCAGTGGAAGACAGGCGTGTAGCCAGCGGAGATAGCACTCGGGTGCTGCAGCACAACGATCTGGGCTGTGAACTCCTTCGCCACTGTCGGCGGATTGTCTACGTGGCCGCAGACATCTCCTCTCCTGATGTCGTTCTTGCCGATGCCCCTGACGTTCCATCCGATGTTATCTCCGGGGTACGCCTCCGGGATCTCCTGGTGGTGTATCTCTATGGACTTGACCTCGCCTGAGACGTGGGCAGGCTCGAATATGACCTTATCACCCTTCTTCAGCACACCGGTCTCAACACGTCCGACAGGGACTGTGCCGACGCCTGAGATCGAGTACACATCCTGCACAGGTATGCGGAGCGGGAGGTTCACCGGCTTCTGAGGCTCCTTCAGCGCATTCAGCGCATCCAGTACGGTCGGTCCTGTGTACCACTTGGTCCGATCGCTGTGCTTTACGACATTATCACCGTTGTAAGCGGAGACGGGTATGAACGGGACCTCATCGATCTTGTAGCCGACCATCCTCAGCAGCTTGCCGACCTCCTCCTTTACCTCGTTGTATCTCTTCTCGTCGTATGGCGGCTCTGTCGCGTCCATCTTGTTTATGGCCACGATCAGCTGGTTCACACCCAACGTCCTTGCGAGGAAGACATGCTCCTTCGTCTGGGCCATCACGCCATCGGGTGCAGCAACAACGAGCACGGCCGCATCAGCCTGGCTGGCGCCTGTGATCATGTTCTTAACGAAATCCCTGTGCCCGGGGCAGTCGACCACTGTGAAGTAGTACTTGTCGGTATCGAAGCGCTGGTGAGCGATATCGATCGTCACACCCCTCTCGCGCTCCTCCTTCAGGCTGTCCATGACCCAGGCGAACTCGAATGTCGCCTTGCCCTTCGCAGCAGCTTCCTTCCTGTACTGCTCGATGATGTGCTCATCGATTGCCCCCATCTCATACATCATCCTTCCGACAAGCGTTGACTTGCCATGGTCAACGTGTCCGATGAATGCCAGATTAAGGTGAGGCTTTGTATCTGCCATTTTATTCATCTCCTTTCTAGTGGTTCCATGCGTATTTTCTTTCTGCCTTTAAATCTTTTCCAGCGGTTCACGCCTTGAGATAGTCGCTCGGTGTTGGCATCTCAGGCTTCAATCCCTTCCTGGTCCTGATCTGCCGAACCGTATCCAGCATCATGTTTGCCGGGATCGGCTCGAATCCTGCGAACTCGGTGGACCAGAGCGCCCTGCCCTCTGTTGCAGATCGGATCGCGCCTGCGAAGCCAAACATCTCTGCGACAGGCATCTTGGCCTTGATCGTGATCATATCCCCTTCTGTCTCCATGCTCAGGATAACACCACGGCGACCCTGGATCTCTGACATTGCACCGCCCATCTGGTCCTGGGGTACCTGTATAAAGACGTACTGCATCGGCTCCAGCAGCGTTGGGTTGGCCATGAGTATTCCGGCCTGGACCGCCTGCCTGACCGCAGGTATCACCTGTGCGGGTCCTCTGTGGACAGCATCCTCATGGAGCTTGACGTCCACAAGCTTCGCCTTTATCCCCTGCACCGGCTCCCTGCAGATTGGCCCTGCAGTTATCGCCTCCTCAAAGCCCTCGAGTATGAGCTCCATGGTCTCCCTGAGGTACTGGATGCCCTTTGTCATGTTCAAGAACATATTGGTTCCGACGAAGTTGACCATGTTCCTGGCCTCTTCCTTGTCCATGCCTGCCTCGATCAGGATCTTCCTGCGCTCGACCTCCTCCATCTTCATGTCGATCTTCCCATCTTTCAGGACCTCGATCACACCGGGCTCCAGAGGCTCTATCTCTATGTAGAACCTGTTGTGGTGGTTCGGAGACTTGCCCTCTACTGGCCCGGACTTGCCAGTTACGGATTCCCTGTAGACCACGATGGGAGGAGATGTCTTTATCTCAACGCCCTTGTCCCTCTGGATCCTGGTGGCCACTATCTCGAGATGGAGTTCACCCATCCCGGCCATGAGATGCTCGCCTGTCTCCTCATTGATCGTTATCTGGAGTGTCGGATCCTCTTTTGCTGTCTGGCGGAGGACCTCTATGAGCTTGGGGAGATCGCGCATGTTCTTCGCCTCGACCGCAACCGTCATGACAGGCTCTGAGACATGCTTTATAATCTCAAACGGTGTCATGTTCGGATCGCTCGAGACTGTCGAGCCAACGATCGCGTCTCTCAGACCGGTAACAGCTGCGATGTTCCCTGCAGGAATCCTCTCCACCTCTATCCTCTCAGCACCCATCATGATGCCAGTCTGCTGGATCCTGTTCGTATGAGGAACCCCTGAGATGTGGAGCTCCATGCCGCGAACAAGCGTACCTGAGAAGAGTCGTCCGGTTGCAACCTCACCAGCATGCGGATCCACCTTGATCTTCGTGACCATGAAGGCTACAGGCCCGTTCGGATCGCATGCAGTCATAGCCTTCCCCACAGGACTGTTCCAGTCGCCCTTCCATATGACCCTGATTCTGTTCTTCTGTGCCTCGAGCGGGCTCGGCAGGAAGCGGATTATCATATCGTTGACCGCAACATAGAGAGGACACTTCTGCGACAGCTCCTTCATACGATCCGAGCGGCAGTAATCGTAGACCTGATCGAAGCCTATGCCTGTCCTCTTCATTTGCGGAACGCTTATCGCCCAGTTGTAGAGGGCCGAGCCAAATGCCACGCTGCCGTTTGCGGCGTCCAGCCTCCATCCGGCCTTGTAGTGCTCCTCGTCCATGCTTCTGATGAGCTTGTTGATGTTGTCGATGACCCTTCCAAGACGAATTGCCATCTCCTTCTTCTCAACCTTGAGCTCATTGATCATCCTGTCAACCTTGTTCACGAACAGAACTGGGCGAACGCCCTCGCGAAGCGCCTGCCTCAGAACGGTCTCGGTCTGCGGCATTGCGCCCTCCACTGCATCAACAACAACGACTGCGCCATCAACCGCGCGCATCGCTCGTGTGACGTCGCCGCCGAAATCCACGTGCCCTGGAGTATCGATCATGTTGATCAGATACTCCTTCCCCTCATACTCATGGACCATGGAGACGTTTGCGGCATCTATCGTTATGCCCCTGGCCTGCTCAAGTGGATCGAAGTCCATGAAGAGCTGTTTTCCAGCGAGCTCCATGGAGATCATGCCTGCGCCTGCCAGAAGGTTGTCTGATAGCGTCGTCTTGCCATGATCTATATGCGCGACTATCCCGATGTTTCGTATCCTCTCGGGCTTGTCCATCAGAGCTACCACACGCTCTGCGATCTTCTTTCTCTTGCCCATAACACGCACCACTGAACTTGTGTAAGCATTAACTTAACTCGGACCCAAAAACTTCTGACTCCACCTATATAAGCCTTAGTCAGGATCGGCCGTGCCGGGGGATGCTGGAAAGGTACCGTCATGCCGGTATGGGAGTGTGCCCTCCCGATGAAGCCTGACTTGGTTGGATGTTGTAAGGCGCAACCATAGCGAAACACACCATTTTTGCAGGATGGCCATAGGCGGCACCGGTCATCAGGTACAGCTTCTCACGATGCGAAGATCCTCTTGATCCTTGAGATCGACGACTGATATGCAACCACGAAGACCCTGTCTCCGACCTCCAGGATCGTGTGCTCATCTGGAACAAGAGGATGACCATTTCTGAGGATCATTCCGGCAATTGCGCCAGCTGGCAGCTCCTTCATGATGTGTCTGCCTGCGAGCCTGGAGTTGGCCTTGACCACGAAATCCATCAGGGTCATGCCCTCATCGCTCAGCGTCACCATCTCCTCGCTTCCCATGGCAAGCCAGAGAACAGCATCTGCGGTGACCTGACCGGGGCTTACAGCTCTGTCTATACCAACACGCTCGAAGAGTTTTACATAGTAGCTCCTGTTCACCCTCGAGATTATCTTCTTCGCGCCGAGCTGCCTGGAGAGGAGAGAGCTCAGAAGGTTCTTCTCGTCGATTCCCGTAACTGCAAATACAACATCAGCATCCCCCACGCCCTCCTCGGTCAAGAGGGAAATATCCGTACCATCCCCATTCAGGATCATGGTGTCCGACAGATACATTGAGATCTCCCTGCATCTCTGATTGTCGATCTCGATGAGCTTGAGATCAATGCCCATATTCTCCAGCCGTTGGGCCAGATAGAAGCCAACAAGACCACCGCCGACTATGACCGCATTTTCATCCCTGGTCTCCTCATGAAGGCTCTGTCTCAGATCCGTGATGGCCTTCGGATCTATCAGCATGGTCACATGATCATTTGGTTTTATTGTGATATTCGGATCGCCAAGCCGGACCTTGCCATTGCTCTTGACTGCCACGATCTTCGAGCCCCTTGGTATTCTCAGGTCCCGCACCTGGCCGACGAGGGGCATGCCCTCTCTCACCTTGAGCTCGATCAGCCCGAGCATCCCACCGGCAAGCTTTCTGTTCATCAAAGCAGCTGGAAACGAGATCGTGCTGGCGAGATCCTCGACCATTACAAGCTCCGGGCAGATCATGTACTCTATTCCCAGCTCCCTCAGAGGCTTCACCGGCCGATCGATATACTCAGGGTTCCTGACCCTGGCTATTGTATGGTTCACCCCCATCCGGCTTGCTATTATGCATGTGATTATGTTTATCTCATCGCTGCCAGTGACCGCAAGAACCAGATCCATATCCTCGACGCCAATCTCTTCGAGCAGCCTCGCATTTGCCGCATTCCCCACGCGGGGCTTCAGGTCCATACCCTCGAAGCGGCTCAGTGCGGCGATGTCCTTGTCAATAACAGTCACATCATGGTCTGCCACCATCGCCTCTGCCAGCCGGTGGCCGACCTCACCGGCGCCGGTTATGAGTACACGCATGAACCCCCATCGGAGATGCTCTGGGAAAAAGATTTCTATAAGGCGCACACCGTACCACTGTTTCCTCTTCCGCTGCTACTTCGAAAATGAATGGAAGGAGATCTGCATAATCATGCGCATTCTCGAATCCGATGCCATAAAGCACCTCTGCGACCGCAGGAAGATATACCTGTGCCACAAGAATGCAGATCCCGATGCGATAGGGAGCGCGTTTGCTCTCAGCTGGCTCTTCGGCGGTGATATCGGGGCAGTTGGAGATCTGAGCAAAGCTGCCAGCCAGCTTGCAGATTCGATAGGGATAAAGCCCATAATAGATCCAGATCTCCAATCCTACGATCTGGTCGTTCTTATTGATACCTCAGTGAGCTCACAGATAGGAGGCGCGATGCTCCGGAGGTACGGCGTCATAGACCACCATCTCGATACAGATCTCCTGGAGGATGCGGAGTTCTACATTCAGCGCGAGGTGGATTCGACCGCTCAGATCGTGTGGGATATCATAAAGAGCTCTGGCATGGCTGACAGGGTTCCCAGAGAGGTCGCGCTTGCCCTCCTTGCAGGCATAGTCTCAGACACAGGAAGGTTCAGGCACGCCTCATCGGAGGCATTCAGATGCGTGCATGAGATCCTGGAGGCAGGTGATGTGGATTACGGCGAGGTCATGGAGATCCTCTCCAGAGCCCCCATGGACCTCTCGCAGCGTGTGGCGGTGCTCAAGGCCGCAACCAGAGCAAGGATCTCCTGGAAGGGCGAGTGGATAATCGCGTGCACAGAGGTGAGCGCCTTCGAGGGTTCGTCCGCGATGGCACTTATCGATCTCGGCGCAGACATCGCGTTTGCCGCCAGCAGCCATGGCGGGGTTTTCAGGGTGAGCGGTAGAGCCAGCTTCAGAGCCATTCAGGCGGGCATCGACCTCGCGGATCTGATGAAGAGTATCGCAAGATCGCATGGCGGAAGCGGTGGTGGCCACCGTGGGGCTGCCGCAATGGAGGCCTGCCATCCCGCAGGGAGGCTGCTGGCAGAGCTGACTGAGGCGGCGTTTGAGAGGCTGAAAGCATGATCTGCTCAACCTGTGCAGGGCCATTGGTCTTCTGCTGATGAATGTGAACGATGTAATGCGCACAGATTTGCTCTTCATTCGCATCTGAGCATGCACTTCCTGCAACTTCCAGCGAATTGGGCAATCACAGCTTCCTGTACCTCGCGGCAGCGCTCTTCAGCGCCTCGATTCCGGGCATCGGCTCTCCGGAGAGGTATGTTATGCTCGCGCCGCCGCCCATACTCACATGCGAGAACCTAGACTCCAGGCCGAGCTTTTCGATTGCTGCAACCGTATGACCGCCTCCGGCTATTGAATAGCCTGCATCGGTTGCAGCCTTCAGGATCTCGGCTGTTCCGAGAATGAACCTCTCCTTCTCGGTGATGCCCGCTGGCCCGTTGAGCACAGCAACCCTCGCGGATCTCAGGATCTTCGAGAACTCAACTATCGTCTCAAGCCCGATATCAGAGATGGGGTAATCAGGTATGCTGTCCACGCTCACCTCGAGCCTCTCGCCATCCTTATCGACTGCGATGTCTCTGGGGAGAATGACCTTTCCCGGATGCTCATTCAGGATCTTCTGAGCGATCTCGACCTGATCCATGTACCCCTGGCTCTCCACAAACCTCCGGTTGGTCTCCCCCACATTCACCCCAGCCGCCATCAGGAACACAACCGAGACTAGACCCAGGGCGAGAACAGAATCCGCACCACGCCTGAGCACATTCTGCGCGACTTTTATGGAGTCGTCGACCTTCGCGCCGCCAAGTGCGAAGACACACGGATGCTCACTGGCCTTTAAACCCTTATCGAGGGCTTGGATCTCTTTATCCATGAGTATGCCGGCTGCGCTCGGCAGGACCTCTGTGAAGCCAACAACAGAGAGATGAGATCTGTGTGATACAGCAAAAGCATCATTTATGAATGCATCGAATAGCGGGGCGAGCTTCTGCACCATGTGGCTCTTAGCATGATCCGCAGGGCTCCTCGAGAGGCTCTCCTCGGCATAGAATCTTGTGTTCTCCAGCAGCAGCATCTCTCCCGACTCGAGGGAGCGTATCGCGTTCCTGGCAGTGCTGCCGAAGATATCATCGACGTATGTCACATCCTTTCTCAGGAGCCTAGACAGCTGCCTCGCATGCGGCTCCATGGTGGAAAAGTCCTTCTTGCCAGGCCTGGACTGATGGGCCATCAAAACGACCTTTGAGTTATCCAGAGCCTTCAACGTCTCCAGATGGCTCCTGAACCTCTTATCGTCCAGAATCCTTCCCGTGGGGTCCATCGGGGAGTTGATGTCAACTCTCACCAGCACCCGTTTGTCCTCAAGTATGAGATCATCCATGGTGAGGTAATCCTTCACACAATCCCTCCAGGTGGTAGAGACTGGTTGATAAATCAGATATTATAACTTTGCCTGCAGGATCGTGCTCATCAAATGGGTCGGAGTGGATACATGCTGCCCAAACATTCGCTTTTAATGCATACAGTACCGAAAATAACCAGCAGTTCTGGATTGCAGCATTGGCCCTGAAAAATGGTATGCACCCGCGATTTCCTTCTGCCTTGAAGGCGAGAGTTTGCGCCCCTGCTGCGCTCTATAAACAGCATATAACGCGCTGGAATCCATGATGGCGCCATAAAAGGGCTGTGTGAGAAGAAGCACAATGAGTAATAGCGGGGAGTAGATTTGAACTACTGATCTACGGGTTATGAGCCCGTCGGGATTTCCTGGCTACCCCACCCCGCTTCTGTGGGATACAATGCTAGGGAATGTAGATCAGGTATAAAACCTTTTTGCAGGACCCGCGCGACGGATCGTGCTTGATAGGGACGATCGCCCGATCCCAGCGGGTCCCACCACTCAATCTGTGACCTTCTCCCCGCCCTGAAGAGCGGGGCTTCCTGCGCTTCGACATAGTCGACGCCTCTCGATGGAGTCGAGAGCAGCTGAAGCTAGTCGAAGGCTTCTGCGATCCGGCTCACCCGGTATACCGTAGAAGCAGCGGCTACATTCAGTAGCTGCTTTTTCACGGGCTCCCCCCGTCCTAGGATGAAAGTTGTTTTTGTGTATGGGCTCTTTTCAGCTTCTGCAATTTTGTTTTCAGATTCGCATTTAAAGCTCTCGCACGGGCTTACTCCAAAAATTGAAGTTTGCGCACTGCACTATCACTTCTTGCGCATCATCTCCTGCACACTTGCCAGCCTCTCGCGGGCTGCCAACACCTTCTCCTGAGTTGTCATGGGCTTCTGCTCCAGCTGGGGAGGCTGTGGCAGGGTCTGGGTTACGTTTGTGGTCTCATTCACCCGAGCTGTGGGAGCCGCGGCCTCAGTATGTGTCTCAGCCGGAGA
The DNA here is from genome assembly GCF_000014945.1 of Methanothrix thermoacetophila PT. Classification (NCBI taxonomy): domain Archaea; kingdom Methanobacteriati; phylum Methanobacteriota; class Methanomicrobia; order Methanotrichales; family Methanotrichaceae; genus Methanothrix; species Methanothrix thermoacetophila. The sequence continues at coordinate 879,407 of NC_008553.1, read as the reverse complement.
CTCAGATGGCATGCTCATCTGTATCTCTATCAGGCTCGTATCGAGGGGTATCTGTATAGGATGATCCGTGGCGAAGTCGTACTCGAGAAGCGCAGGCCTGCTTCTGGGGGATATGCTTGCAAATGTTATCTCTTTTCTCAGAATACTCTTCGGAGGTATGATCACCGGAGAGAAAGTGGCATCGGCAAAGTACCTCCAGCCCCACTGATCCACCAGAGTGAAGTTCTCAGGGCTCATTACAATCTCGCCCTCGGTTGCATTGTTTGAGAGGCTTATATCCACTGATATCGTCTGGCTTGTGTTGGAGAGGAGCCAGTCCGTTATGCCGTAATACCTGAGGTTTGCAATGCCATTGGTGTATTTGAGAGGCTTGTCCCATGCGATGGAGAAGGGATTGCTTCCCTCAGGGATAACGGTCAGATACGCTGCATCCGAGCTCATGGGAAGCATGAAGACAAGGGAGAACCTTCCCGGCTGCAGGGCCCTCGAGTGGTTTATGTCCACAGGATATGTGTTGTTGTTCTGATCCACAACCTCGAACGTGACATTGATCCCTCTTGTCATCCCGACGTCGAGAAACAGAGCGCTTGTGTTCATGTCGTAACGACTCTTGTACCCATCAAAGACCACGCATGTGACAGCGCCATTGCTCCCCTGAATAGGATACGCATGAGATGCTGCGATCAATCCCATGATGAGGACCAATGGCCAGATCGATCTGATCGCGTTCATAAAATCACCTATCTTCCAACCCTGACGGATGTTATGTTCTTGCTCCCGAGAGCAGCGCTGCTACTCGAAGATTCGATGCCGCTGAGGGCCTCATCCACTATGGATCTTATGGTATAGTTGCGTGACATGCTGATGATGCTGCTTCCATCCATGACCTGCGCGGTGATGTTGTGATCGCCCGCTGCCACGCCCACAGTGTTCCAGGTGAACTTGCTGGACGACGACCAGTCCGTGGCCGGAGAGCCGTCGACCAGGAATCTGTACATGAGAGGATCGTTCTCAGGGTCATGTGCCCTCGCAGTCCATATTACAGATATGCCGGCATGCTGCGGGCTGCTCAGATCGGGCACGAGATCCTCCATCACAGGTGGCTGGTTCACAGTCATCTTTGATTCCACCGCGAACTCAGATGTGATGCTCTGGACGGTCTCATGAGACGTGTCTCTCACAGCTGCTGTGATGCTGTGCCTGCCCTCCTCTGAAGTGCTCAAAGTCCAGCGCTCTGTGCCGGACCAGTCGCTCACAGCAGCACCATCAACAAAGAACCTGTACAGGAGCGCATCGCCCTCGGGATCCCTCGCCTCCGCGATCCACGTCACCTCGGCCCCGGGCTCGTAGGGTCCGGCCCTGTCTGGTCTGAGCGATATCATCTCCGGTGGGCGGTTCTCCGGTGTCAGTATGAACTTCGATGTCTGAGCAGAATCAAAGCCTACCGCACCTGCATGACGGCCATCCCTGACCCAGACTCCCACCGTGTGCTCTCCGGCGGAGAGGCCGGATGTGTTCCAAGACCAGCTGCCTGACGGCGACCAGTCGGTCACCGCCCTCCCGTTCAGCGAGAATCTGTACAGCAGCGTGTCGTTGTCGGGATCATCTGCAGAGGCTGTCCATGTTATCACCGATCCCACAGGCTGCGGGCTTTCTAAAGATGGCATGAGCTTCAGCCCCGCTGGCGGCCTGTTGGGAACGCTGAGCTCGAAGAACTTCTCCTTCTCGTCATCGTGATCCGCGTGCATGCCATCTCTCACATGAACGCTGAGCGTGTGGTTGCCCGGCGAGAGCCCGGATGTATCGAGCTCGAATACCGCGGATGACGACCAGTCGCTAACAGCCACACCATCAACAAAGAACCTGTACTGGATTGGATCGTTATCGGGATCCTCTGCAAGTGCGCTCCAGGTGATCCTCGAGCCCACAGGCTGCGGGCTCCCCCTGTCAGGCAGGAGGCTCAGCGCCCTTGGTGGAGAGTTCTTCTTTTCGAGAGAGAAGCTCACATCCCTCCTGTCGTGATCCTCATGATGTTTATCTTTAACCAGAACGCTCACCCTGTGTTCGCCATCGCTGTAGCCGCTCGTGTTCCATACAAACTGCGGATTCGTCGACCATCCGCTCACAGCCACATCATCAACAAAGAATCTGTACAGCAGCGTGTCGTTGTCGGGATCATCCGCAGATGCAGTCCATGTAATCACAGATCCAACAGGCTGCGGGCTCTCCCTGTTAGGCACAAGTCCCTTGATTTTAGGAGGGGCGTTTGCCGCCACGATCTCCACGACCTGCTCAATGGCATCATCATATTCGGCTGAGTGGAGTCCATCCCTCACATCAACGCGGACCGTATGATTTCCCGGAGCGAGAGCGGATGTGTTCATCTCGAAGATGCCGGATCTCGACCAATCTCTAACGGTGAGACCATCAACGGAGAACCTGTACAGCAGCGTATCGTTCTCCTCGTCAGATGCGGCTGCGGACCATCTTATCTGTGTGCCCTGTGGCTGCGGACCCTCAGGATCTGATATCACGGCAGTCAGATCCGGCGGCAGGTTCATCGGCAGCAGTGTGTACAGCGACCATGCCGTATCCTCGCAGTCTGTGCTATTCGAACCCCTCACACACGCACTCACGTTGTATTCTCCAGCTGGAATTCCCGATGTGTACCAGGTCCAGCTCGGGCTGCTGCTCCAGCTGGTGATCGGCCTGCCATTCAAAAAGAACCTGTAGCTCAGACCATCCGCATGCGTTGAGGCTCTGACACTCCAGACAACCGTGGTTCCGACCTTCTGAGGGCTCTCCTTATCCGGCTCGAGCCGCTCGATCTCAGGGCGCGCCTTCAGATGCACAATCTCCTGAGATCTGTTCTCCACGGCGCTTGTGCTCCTGCTCGGGCTTCTGTTCAGCGACACCGCAGGCAAAGGAGCTGTGCTCCTATTCTCAAGATCTGCTGGGGCTGTGGATGCATTCACCGATGCATCACTTAAATCAGCGCCCTCCCCCGTCTGATTTATGATGGCGGAAACGCTTGTTAAAGCGGCCATGAGAGAGACACTGGCCGGCGTGGCGTTCGCGACTGCAGTTGCGTTTTCGTCAGGCATTGCTGCAGCAGCTGATTGATTCATATCAGTCGTGCTGCCCTCTAACGCGCTCTCGTTCCCTGGCATCTTCGAAGCAGCGCTCACATCATTTGATATTCCTGATGAGGATGATGAGCCGGAGCTGCTGGATGATCCGGAACCTCCAGACCCTGATGAGACCCTTCTCGTGGCAGAAGCCACCGGTGTGCTGCGCAGAGATGTGTCCTGTGATATGTTCTTCGCGACTGCCGTGACATTCGACGTTGTGTTCACTTGCTGCGCATCCCCGCTTTCTGACATATTCGCCACAGGAGCCTCTGTGATGTAATCGCTGATCCTCAGGGTTTTCTGGTAATCCTTCAGCATCTCGCCATTTCTGTAAAGAAGAATTCTGAGCGTGCAAAGCTCGCCCGTGTGCATGGGTATGCCCCACTCCAGCGTCTCCTCATATGCTCCTCCATCGGCCAGATGTGCATACCTCTGTGCTGCCCTCACTCCATTCATCTCAACATCGATCGTGTAGTTCGCCTCAACTCCCTCGTGGTTTATGACGCCAACAGTCGCTGTCGCGTTTCCATTACTATTTATGCTCAAACCAGTCACGTAGAACTCTGTGAAACCCTCCTGCCTATCGCTTTTCACCGTCACGTAGCCGAAAGAGATTGCAGCAACAATCAGAAGAACGATGATCGCGGGCACAATCTTCTGCGGAAGGCTTCTTCGATTGCTCCTGAGAGCGTATCTGTAGGTGTGTACCGAGAACCTTCTCCTCCTCGGGACCGCACCCCTACGGATGTGCGCAAGGACCACGAGAATCAAAACCAGGATGGCGACAATCAGCGCGGGAAATTCCCCCATACCCAGTGCGACCTCCGCCAGAGACACCACCAGCGTCACGCCGATGCTGAGAATGATCCTATGAAAAATAGACCCAAGAGGCTCTTTCTCAGGGAATACCGCTGATATGAGTGCATAGAGCAGAAGCGCCTGAAGCGCAAACACAACCACGCCTTGGCCTGCCTGAACGTTCATGGCAATAGCTCCCGTGATCAGAGCCAGAGCTGCCACCAAAACGAGATCCAAAGGCAGTGCCTCTCTTCTCAGCTGGATTTCACTCGCCACCCTGTAAGCCGATTGGATCTTTGTCTTCCCATTTTATGTGTTAAAGCTTTCTCTGAGAGACGACCACATATGAGAGGCTGCGCATAAGCAGCACTCGAAACGGTCCCTGATCTCCACAGAGCATGCTTTTCGGGTTGCCGGCTCGGATTACTGAGAATTCCGCGGGTCGGCATTCAGTGGCATAGCAGATCACAGATCCTAGCATGGCGTACGCTGTCGATCTCAATGATACCAGCACACAACCGATACACAGCCACTCACTATCAAAGCAAAACTATCAAAGCAAACCAGATCAGTGGTACTTACGAGTCATCAGTAACATACTTAAGCACAGAAAGAGATGTTTTCAAATGTGAGCTGGCTCCTTCTCGCCCTGTTCGGCACGGTATCGTTCACGCTTGCCGGTCTGCTGGACAAGCTGATCCTGGACCGGTACCTGCAGGAGCCCAAGGTTTACCTTCTGTGCCAGGTGCTGGCCCAGCAGGTCTTCTCACTGACTGCATTCGCGTTTATAAGACCAGAGTTTGTATTCCCGGATGCGCTCCTCGCCATGGGTATTGGAAGCATCCAGGTTCTCCCGACGGTATATTTTCTCAGAGCAATCAAGGAGGATGAGCTCTCGAGGGTGACGTCGCTTGAGTACTTCTATATCGTGCTCGTCTTATTTCTCTCGGCGTCGCTACTTGATGAAAGCCTGCCGGCGAGGAACTATGCTGGAGCAGCGCTCATACTTCTGAGCTCGATCATCGTCGCATACCGTCCGGATTCGCTCACCACCCCAGCTTTGAGGCATCTCCTTCCGTATTGGGTGATGAACGCGATCTATTATATCGCAATGAAGTATCTCCTCTGCTCAATGGGAGAATGGGATATGTACATATGGTCCTCATTCGGAAATCTCATAGCTGTAGTGCCGTTTCTGAGATCCGGGGGAATATCGGGTCTGTGCATGATGGCATCGAGCGCGCATACCATTTGCTCCATCCTCGTGGAGGAGGCGTTTCAGTTTCTGGGAATGATTCTATTCATATTTGCATATGCCAGCGGTCCGCTTGCACTTGTGAATGGCGTTGGCGCGCTCCAGCCGATGATGACATTCATATCCATACTGGTCATCAGGTCCGCGTATGCGGGATTAATCGAGGAGGATACATGCAGAGGGGCTGTGATGAGGAAGCTCTCTGCAGTCTCCATGGTGGCGCTGGGCATATACTTCATATGCTGATGAAGTCCGGGCAGACCCGGGTGGATCGGGAGGGGCAGCAATGTGATGGAAAAGCGTCCAAAGATCATTTTCCAGACGAGGATCTCAGATAATTCGGGGATGTGAGCCATGTTGCATCTCATGAGAGCAGCTGGCTGAGATGATGGAGAGCATTGGTATACCAGAAAAGCATCATGATCCCTGCTGCCATCATTGGTATGAAGACCTTTGCCATCTCCATTCCGAACTCCCTGCTGCCCATGAGGAATGCGATCACTAGCTTGAGGCCTGTGTTCGTTATCGCTGCGAGCGTTATGGCGATAACTGCAGTCTCGCCGGTGATGGTCCCTGCTGCAAGTGTAGCCATTGTCAGTACAACAGCATCGACATCTGCCAGCCCGGAGATCACGCCTGCAGCATAGCTTCCCGCGTCTCCCAGTGAAACGGACGCGAGCTTTGTGACAAACAGTATGAAGGCGAAGAGCGCGCCGAACTTCAGCGCGGGAATCAATCTGAATGGATCCTTGTGCTCCACACTGCCCTTGATCGGGGCGAGATTATTCCTGTGGATGTACGCAAGAGCCACACCGACTCCTGCCATTGCTGCGAGCTGTACTGATAGAGGAAGAACCAGCTCCATGTTGACGACCATCACTATCAGAAGTATTCTGGGGAACATCGTGCAGCTTGCCAGGGTTGTGGCGAAGACCGCAGACGCAAGTGACTGCCTCCTCTCCCTCACCTCAGATGCCATGCTCATCGTGACAGCGGTGCTGGAGATTATACCGCCCAGAATTCCTGTGAGCGTCAGCCCCCGATCGTCTCCGAGGACTCTTATCAGTATGTAGCCCACATAGCTTATCAGGCTCACGAGAACGACCATCATCCATATCCTTCTGGGATTGAGAACCTCTAGGGGATCCAGCGCCCTGTCAGGCAGAAGCGGGAGTATCACAAGCGCCACAAGCGCCATCTTGAGCGTGTCGAGCAGCTCGGTATCGCTGATCGCCTCGACGTATCTGTGGGTTATCTTCCTGGTGGCGAGCGTCCAGGTGACGAGAATCGAGAGGGCAACCGCTAGAAGCATGCTGTCCTCGAAGTAGCAGAGCGCTCCAAGAAGAAAGGTGATCGCTGCAGCGACAGCGGATGTGAAATCGAGCCACCCCGTAATTCTGGAGGCGGTGGCATACCCTATTCCCACAAGTATGAGAAAGCCGGCATATGCAATTACAATGAAAAGATGGCCGAAGATCTCTGATAGGCTGGCCGCGAGCGCACCCAGGAGCGCTATGAGTACAAATGTGCGGAGGCCGGCCACGCCTCTGGTTTTGTTCTCGACGATTCTCCGCTGGCGCTCGATTCCTATCAGCGCTCCGATGATCATAGACATTACAAAAGGGTAGAGGTCCACAAACTCCATTAATTCCCGATCATGGCTCCGGATGTTATACAATTTCCGGTCGAATAGGCGGATCTGTCTTAATAAGAGCTGAATTCAAAAACCTGTGGCTTGCTGCTTTTGGATGACGGAAATACCTGATCTTTGTTCAGACAGGTTGGTAGGCAAACCTCAGACCGTGAATCTTCCATTTGATAATATGCGGGGAAGTACATCACCGTGTATCTTTGCGCTGCTGGTCGAGTATCGATTCCAGCGAGCCTCTCGCAACCATTATTACCCCATGCGCGAAAGCATCCAGCATGATAGACCTCCATACGCACACGGTCTTCAGCGATGGTGAGCTCATTCCGGCCGAGCTTCTCAGACGTGCTGAGGCGAGCGGATACACGGCCATTGCGATAACGGATCACGTCGACTTCACGAATGTGGAGCATGTCGTCGGAAGCATGCTAAAAGTGAAGGAGATGGAGGATGCCTATTCTCTCAAGGTGATTATCGGCGTCGAGATAACCCACGTGCCGCCAGAGAAGATCGAGCGGCTCGTGCTTCTCTCAAGAGCTCTGGGCGCGGAGATCGTGGTAGTCCATGGGGAGACTCCAGTAGAGCCGGTCGCGCCAGGGACCAACAGAGCCGCGATAGAGGCAGGTGTCGATATCCTCGCGCATCCGGGTTTCATTGCTCTGGAGGAGGCAGAGCTGGCCCGGGAGAACGATGTTGTGCTGGAGATAACATCGCGGCTGGGGCACAACATCACAAATGGGCATGTTGTGCGCGTTGCAAAGAAAGCTGGCGCAAAGATGGCTGTGAATACAGATACACATGCTCCTGAAGATCTGATCACCTCAAAGAGAGCGGTGGAGATAGCGATTGGCGCCGGGTTGACACGCGAGGAGGCAGTGGAGATGGTGAGGGCTCATCCACTGGCCTCACAGCTGGGACTTGAGCGCTCTGGCATCTGATAGGGGTAGCAGGGCGCAAACTCCAATCTTCGGGAGGTCACGCTGTTCCCAGCATTTTTGTCAGCGCTGCCTCAGCCGCTCTACAGTCTCTTTTACCGCTTTCTGTACTATCGGGCTCTCGTCGCTGATGCTTTCCAGATGGTCGATAATCCTTGGGTCGCCTATCAGCCCAAGAGCTCTTGTAACATGATATCGCACCTTCCAGCTCGTATCTTTCAGCATGGGGAGCAAAGGATCGACAGCCCTCGGATCGCCGATGCTGCCGAGAGCGCATGCTGCGTTGAGCCTCACATCCTGGCTCATGTCGTTGAGCACCCCGATGAGAGCCTCCACCGCCCTCGGATCTCCTATGCTCCCAAGAGCCCAAGCCGCGTTCCACCTCACAATAGCGTTCGCATCGTTCAGGGCCCTGCTCAGCGGCTCCACAGCCCTGGCGTCTTTGATCTTCCCCAGCGCCTCCGCGGCCTCTGATCTCACGCTCGCATCCACATCGAGAAGCGCATCGATCAGTGGCCCCACCGCTTTCGGATCGCCTATCTTGCCAAGCGCCTCTGCTGCCTGCGCCCGGACGTTGGAGCTATCGTCCTTGAGGTTTTTTATATACATCTCGACTTTCTCTGGATCAGCTCTCAGCGGCATGACGACACCACAAAATCGTTTCTATTTGAGGTATTTAAGAGAAACTCTGAAAGCTTGGGGACGTTGTCCGAATAAGAGGTTGGAGCCAATATGAGCCATATCGTTCTTGTTTGTCATAAGCACTCTATCCTTATTCGGACAGGTCCAAGCTTGGGATGGGATCCAAGGACAAAAGCAAATACCAGTCTTCAACACGGACATGCTGTTATCAGAAAAGTTCAGCACATCACCTGGTCGCTGGAGCTGATGGCCATGCCCATCGCATGAACCTGCGATTCTGCTGCATCTCCAGGAGTACCTATAATAAGCATGGCCGAGCAGATGCGCTCATGAGAGCTGTCATCCTCTTGGTATTGATTCTGTCATGCTGCAGCGCAGCAGATGTGGTTCTGAACGAGGTGGAGTTAGGCCCGCCGGAGGGGTCGAGCGATTGGGTTGAGCTCTACAACTCCGGGAATGAGAGCGTTATGATCGGGGGATGGTGCGTAAGGATCATAGATGAGAGCTGGATTGGAGAGATCCACATACCAGATGGCGTTCTGATCGAGCCGCATGGCTTCTACGTCGCCATGGGCAGCAAGGAGTGGATGCACAACAACAGCGGCGTGGTCCAGCTCATCGATGGTGCCGGGAATATCGTGGATGAATCTCCTCTCAGAACAGACACGCTCGCGAACGATATGACATGGGGGAGGTACCCAGATGGGCGCGACAGAGACACAGCAGGCGACTGGGGATACATGATGGGCACGATGGGCGCGCCGAACACGGTATCAGGCAGAGCATAGCCGATTCGCTGGGAAGAAAATGCCCTCGCCAGTATGCATTAAGCAGGGTTGAATATCAACTGAACTGTCAACCGATCTGGCTGGGCGACGGTGCCTTCGCAGTTAGGCATAGGTGCTGTCGCCTTTATGTTGCTGCTTTTGGAAAAAAGACTGCGAAAGCCTGAGGAGGACCTTCAGATCCTCGCCGGCTTCTCCAGGAGCTTTCTCTTCACTAGCAGATCGCCCGACCGCGCATGCGGCTTTCTCGATACAGTGTCCCCAGACTTCTCCAGCTCCCTCGCCTCGTCTGCGAGCCTGGCAGCTGCTCGAATGACCTCATGCCCTGCGGCTGCCGCGAGGGCGATCGCCTCGAGCTCCTTGAGCCTGAAGCATGCCTGCGCGTCGATGGATGCGGCAGTCTGGGCCATGTAGAGCGCGGCGATCGCCTTCGCTCTCGCATATGGATTCGCGAAATCCATGCGCTCTGCGCATAGCTCAGGCGTGGCGAGTATGTGCGGAAGCTGCGGGGATCCAGCGGCCACAGATGCGATCGCCCTGTCGATCTCCTCCTGCACGAGCCTGACAGCGCCGCATATGCTCAGCACTTTGAGCGCGTCTGCATTGAATATCGCCATCTCAGCCGGATCCAGGAACTCGCGCTTCGCCCCTATGAGCGGGTCCATCGGCAGGATGATGTAACCGAAGCCCTCTGTCTCCATCGCATCCCTTGCCTCCTTCTTCGTGGGCCCGTCGGATATGACGATAAGCGGGATCCCCTTCAGCATGCTTCTTGCAGCTGTCGGCCCTGGAGTGGCAGCGTTCGGGCTCACAACAACAACCATCTGCGGACCCCAGGCGCGCATCTCCTCGGCCAGCCGCTCACCCTCGCCCCTGGACATCTTCGGGCCGTGAGATACAACCTTTGACTCTATCTCGGTCCTCTCTGCAATCTCATCCAGCGCGAGATCAACAACAAGCGAGGACGCGATATTTCCGAGCTTGATAAAACCGATCTTGAACATGGTGGTCTGAAGGGGAGAGGTGGAGTATTAAATTTGCGATCGCTCAGGAAAAGATCGCGATATCAATGGATGGACTGCCGGGAACCATCATGCGATCATAATGCCATCCGCAAAATCTCATGCTCTGAAATCACTGATGCAATCACACAAGCCGAATACACATCACTGAGTCAGGGCTCCGACCTCGCAGGAGTGCTCTTTTCATCAGCGCTGCCAGATGCGGTGATGGGGGTGCTCGACCGCGCGATCTCAAGAAGCTCCAGGTACGACAGTCTGATCGGCTTGCCCATGCCAACACTGGAGATCATCTCGAGCACACGCGCCCTGTCTCTGGGGTTGACGTGATCCGCTGATATTTCCACTTCAACAAATCTCCCAAGTCCATCGACATCGTCCAGCGCTACGATAGCATCGCCAAGCCTGTACTTTGCTCTCCTCTTTCTGACGACAGCGAATCTCGAGAACCCAAGAGACTCGAGCAGTTTCTCAGCGGCGGCTGCATCGTCCACCCTGATGCTCAGCTCGAGCCTGGTCTTTGTCTCCGAATCCAGCTTCGGACCTTTGTAGGTAAGGTGGACGCCATCATCCTTGATCCTTATTCGCAGAGCCTCATCAGTCGAGGCAAAATCGCGAACCGGGGAGCGGAAGTAGATGTCCGTGTGGCTCTCCACTCCCTCCAGCACGCCCCCCATCCGCAGGATCCGTTCCTCCGCATCCTCCAGAGCCCTGGCCTTGGCCTCAACCTCTATCAAGAGCTCCTCCTTATCAGCAGCGTCGCTCTATCGAGCCTTAGAACATCGACAGCCTCTCCCATTGAGAGCGTCTCCCTGACGATCTCCACCATCTCAGGTGTGATCTCCGCTCCTTCGATTTCAACACGCCCTGATGCCAGCATCCTCTCCACATCAGCCGGATCCATGGATGTGAGCTTCTTTATGATCTTCCCAGCTTGATCCTTGTACCTCGGGCCTATGAAGCGCATAACAGGCTTCACAGCGACCGCCCTGCTCTCGATCTCAGGCTGGCCCTTTCTGAGTTGTATCGGAGCGTTCGCCACCCCTCTCAGATCGAACGTCTCCAGCTCCAACTCTGTGTATATCTCTATGCCCGACAGCGGCGCATTCAGCGCCATGCCCCTCTCCGACTTGTATCGCCTTATGGCTGCTGCTATCTCTCTTATCAGAGCCCCCTCAGGGGATGTGTACGTCTCCAGGGAGGGCCAGCTCTGGGTGTGGACGCTTTTTCCTGTGAGCGAGGTGTATATCTCCTCCGTGATGAAGGGTATGAACGGCGCCATGAGCCTGCAGAGGACATCCAGCACCCTGTAGAGCGTCGCCTGTGCAGCCCTCCTCTCATCAGAGTCCGGACCGTACAGCCTGGACTTCACGATCTCTATGTAATCGTCGGCCAGCACCTCCCAGGTGAAGGCGCGTATCGCCCTGAACGCCTCGTCGAACTGGAAGGCCTCCATCGCATCTGTCACCTTTGAGACAAGCATGCCCAGCTCGCCGAGAAGCCAGCGATCGATCTGCGTGAAAGGTGCATCTGTATCAGAAGCGAACGGGGCTGCAAACCTGTAGATCGACCAGAGCTTCTGCTGGAACCTGCTCGCGGCAACGATCTCCTTCCACTGGAACATCACGTCTGAGCCAGGTGAGCCTCCGAGGGCTGCCCACTGCCTCAGAGCATCAGCTCCGTTCTTCTCGAAGACCTCCTCAGGGATGACGAAGTTGTTCAGCGACTTTGACATCTTCCTGCCATCCTCGCCGAGGACCATGCCGTTGATCAGTATCGTCTCCCAGGGCTTTACACCGACGAGCGCCATCGAGCGGAGGATTGTGTAGAATGCCCACGTCCTGATAATATCATGACCCTGCGGCCGGAGCTGCGCCGGATACCTTGGATCCTCTCGGCTCAGCCAGCCTGTGACATGGAGCGCTGAGATCGAGCTGTCCATCCAGGTGTCGAGAACGTCCTCCTCGGGCTCGAACTCGTTCGATCCGCAGCTGCAGCTCACCGGAGGCTGCGTCTTCGTGGGATCAAGCGGAAGCCACTCCTCCTTGGCGACCATGACCTCCCCGCACCTCTTGCAGTACCAGGCGGGTATCGGCGTTGCGAAGACCCTCTGCCTTGAGATGCACCAGTCCCACTCCATGGTTCCAGTCCAGTTCTTCAGCCTGAGCTTCATGTGCTCCGGCACCCACTCGATCTCGTCTGCGGTTTTGATTATCACATCCGGATATATGCGCACGAACCACTGTCTTTCGGAGAGGATCTCTATCGGGGTCTTGCACCTCCAGCAGAGGCCGACGTTCTGCTCCAGAGGCTCCTGCCTGTAGATTATGCCCCTTGAGAGCATCTCATCCACTATCGCCTTCTTCGCCTCTGTGATGCTCATGCCACCGAACTTCCCGGCGATCTCGGTCAGCCTCCCCTCCCGATCTATCGCCTGCCTTAGAGGGAGTTTGTGCTCGACCCACCAGCGGACGTCCTGCTTGTCGCCGAACGTGCAGATCATGACCACGCCCGTGCCGAATGATGGATCGACGGCAGGATCTGAGAGGACAGGGACCTCGTAATCGAATAGAGGGACCTTCACACTCTTCCCGACGAATCCGATATGCCGCTCGTCGTTCGGGTTGACAGCAACAGCGACACACGCGGGCAGGAGCTCAGGTCTCGTTGTGGCGATCTCCAGGCAGCCATGATCAGATTCGAAGCGCATGTAGTTCAGTGTTGTCGTTCTGGTGTCATACTCGACCTCTGCAAATGCTATGGCTGTGGCGCATCTCGGGCACCAGTTGACGGGGTGATCCTCTCTGTATATCATACCCTTCTCGTACATCTGCACGAAGGATCGCTGCGTCTTCACGTAGTACTCAGGCTTCATCGTGATGTACTCGTTCGACCAGTCTGTTGAAATCCCGAGGCGTGTTATCGTGCGCCTCATCCTCTCTATCGCCTGAGCGGTCATCTCCTCGCAGAGCCTGCGGAACTCCTCTCTCGGTACCTGGTTCTTTGTTATGTGATACGTCTCCTCGACCTTGACCTCTGTCGGAAGGCCATGACAGTCCCATCCCTGAGGAAACATCACGTTGTAGCCACGCATGCGCTTGTACCTGGCCACGAAGTCGATGTAGCACCAGTTGAGGGCGTTCCCAATATGGAAGTTCCCGGTGGGATAGGGTGGGGGCGTATCGATTATGTACTGCGGCTTCTCCGATCCCCAGTCGAAGTAATAGACGGATGGATCCCACCTCTCAATCCACTTCTCCTCTACCTCTTTGAAGTTGTACTCCTTGGAGATCTCGCTCATCGGGATAGCTCCTGATACTTCATCCCCTTGCGGGGATGTACGGAGGGTTGAACACAACGTTAATAGGATTATCGGTTATACTCACATGAGATGGATCTCCTGATATATCACGCAAACCAGTGCGATCCGAAGAAGTGCACGGGAAGAAAGCTGGCGCGCTTTGGAATCGCAAGATTGACTCACAGGATCTCCGATCTCAGAGGTTATCTGATTCTAAGCCCGTTTTCTGAGAGGGCGCTCTCTCCAGCAGATAGATACTCATGTAGAGGGCTCGCGGCCCTCGACTGCAGCTGGGCTGAGGCTGAGAGGGTCTTCGAGAGGATTCATGCAAACACAAGAGCCCTGCCATTTCTCCTGGCTGCAAACCCTGTGAACTTCGGCAGGCCCTTCAGGTTATCAACTGCGGAAGCGCTTGCAGCTGCGCTTTTCATTTTAGGCGAGCGGGAGCAGGCATCCCTTGTTCTCTCGAAGTTCTCCTGGGGGCATACATTCTTCGAGCTCAACAGAGAGCCCCTCGAGGAGTACGCAGCTGCAAAGGACAGCGCTGAGGTCGTGAGGATACAGAGCGAGTACATATAGAAACTCGCTCTTATCCATCTGATAACTTGCGGTATTGGTTCCGGTATGCTGCCAAGCCAAGTGAATGGAGCACATCCAGCAACCGGCTTGCATTAAAGTTGCTGAACACATAAGAGCGTAGAAAGTTGATCTTCCGGACAATGATCACGCTGAAAGCATGAAAACAGTATTCTGTAGACGATTTTCATGGTAAAGAGATACGTACTCAAGCAGAAAACAGCACAATTAAATAAAAAATTGTAAACTTTGCTGTTTACTCTATCTTGACCTCCTTGCCCTTCCGCTTCTCCTTCTTCTCGAGCGTCAGGGTGAGCACGCCGTTGTTGTAGATGGCCTTTGCGCTGTCCGGATCGACCGGGCGCTCCAGCTGGATCATCTTGTAGAACTTCTTCTCGTCATCTGTCCTTATCTCGACGCTGTCCTCGGCGACATCAAGCTTGATGTTGGACTTGTCCACACCAGGCAGCTCCACGAAGATCTTGTAGCTGTCCTTCTCCTCCATTATATCGACGAGAGGCTCGCGACCTATGCTGGCCTCGATGCCGCGATAGGACGGCCTGATGTTGCCGAACTCCCTGAAGATCGGCTCCTTCCCTGGCTCGACCACGTAGCTGAAGCCGTAGACAAACGGCCCGTACCTTCTGACCTTGCCCTCAGGAGTCTCCTCCTCTCTTACAAGCTCCCTGAACTCCTTCGGCATCTCGCTCTCGAACCTCTTTATCATCTCCTCAAAGGGGGACAGGAACCAGTCCTCCTCAAAGCGCTCCTTCCGCTCGAACGGGAATCCTCTCATGAAGCTCTCGAAGATATCAAAGATCGATGGATACCTTCTCCTCCACATTCTTTTCACCTCGGTATATACTAGTTTTGAAGTACTATAAATACTTTTCTCTTAAACAGGCATACGCTGGTTCATGAAAAATAATTTTGCTTTGTTCCAGCCGGGCAGAATGCATGTACACAGAGGAAAATTCGCGAAGAGCACGCTGGAGCATGGACCAAAGAAACTTCAGACGAAACCCCGCATGCAACAGCAGAGGCGTGCCAAAGGATGAAAGTGCCCCATGTGTCATTGGTTAAGGCAGTTTTGAGCTACCTCGATTTGAGGTTCGCATCGCAGATCCCAACGGCGCGGGTACATGGCTATATACCGGGCGCGAGAAACAACACATCTTATGAAGGAGGACAGCTGGAGCTCCAGGCCAGATCATCCCGATGTCTCATCCTCTGAAGCCAGGTGGTGGGAGTCCGCTGAGGATCACAAATTTGCCCTGGAGGTTTTGCAGCTACCGCTGCGGCGGAAGATGCTGAGGTTCATAGGTCTGAAGGCCAGGAGCAGGGACGAGATCGAGAGGGAGTTTGGATTGAGCGAGGAGCAGGCCAGATACCATCTCGCGATGCTCGAAAAGGGGCTGGTTGTTGAGAAGGTGGGCGAGAGCTACAGGCCCACGATCACCGGCAGGCTCTATCTGGAAAAGGTGGACGCTCGAATCCTTTAAATCCCGCAGATGTTTCAGATGGTTCTGCAGAGCGACAGTTGTGGGCTCAGACCACCGAATAGCCTGCCACGAATCGACGTTCTGGTAAAATACTGCGTGAGGATTCCTGTTAACCCCTTTCTTAAGATCTGTAGAGGTTGCAGCATATTTGTATTATTAATATTTTATATCAAAAGGGCGGGTTTTTAGGAATCCTCGCGTGAATTCCAGGAGGTGGCATGCTGCAGATATCGGTGATACGAACAACAGCTGCGTGAATCTTGCGGGTATGAGCAATCAAACGCTCTTATCCATATGATAATTTTCCTACAAATGCATTGGCCTGGCGATGCGCTTCTGGCGAATGAATATGTGCTTCAGCAAGCCGCTTGCATGCATTCCAAGTTGCTAGAAATATAAGAGCGCAATCAAATATATGTGCTCTGCCATCATATTCAGATTGGAGGTTCTGTCATGAAGGTTGTGGTGCCGCTTGCTGAGGGCTTTGAGGAGATAGAGTTCGTGACAGTGGTTGATATCCTCAGGCGTGCTGGAATCGATGTCGAGATCGCCGGCCTGAGGGATGGTCCGGTCCAGGGATCGCATGGCGTGAGGGTGATTCCGGACACCACCTTCGACAAAGTGGATCTCAACAGCGCGGATGCGATAGTGCTCCCGGGAGGCAATCCTGGATTCATCAATCTCGGCAAGGATGAACGTGTTCTCGATGCTGTCCGGAAAATGTCCGCCGCCGGCAAGTACGTGGCCGCGATATGCGGCGCTCCGTCTGTCCTTGTGAAGGCGGGAGTGCTGAGCGGCCGGATGGCCACAGTCCATCCAGCAGGAAAAGAGGAGGTGGCAGCATGCGCGCGCTACATGGACGAGCGCGTTGTTGTTGATGGTAAGATGGTCACGAGCCAGGGGCCGGGCACAGCCATGGACTTCGCCCTGAAGCTCGTCGAGCTTCTCGCAGGAAAGGAGGCCATGCTGAATGTCGGGAGGGAGACGCTGGTCCTGAAGTAGCCGGTCTGCCATCATCCAAGCCGGCCATGGTCTTCAAGGGCCAAATGCATGCGGTGGAGAGTAGCAGATTCTCTCAGAAGGGGGGAAGCTCGCCCATCCCCTGAATGTGAGAAATGTGCACCGGCCTCTGCCGGCCGGTCACTCTATGTATATCGCAGGCCTTCCAGGCTCTGCGTTCTGAGCCCTGCCCTTCGGGTCGTATGGGGGATTATCAGCGGAGTAGACCTCAACCGGGCAGCCGAACGCCTGTGAGAGATACTCTCTCTCCCTGGAGAGTATTCCTAATTCATCGAGTGCAAGCACATCCCCGCTCAGAGCGTGCACAGACTTCGCGAGCTTGCCACCGTACTTCGGAGCGTCCTTCTTGTGGCTCTGGATCTCAGGATGGCCCATGGCTGATTTCATCAGAGCGCCCATGTCGAGCCTTCCGCCCTTTGATACCTCAAGAGCCAGCCGGAGCATCTCTCTCTTCCATACAGGAGTTGTGTACAGTACGATCCTTCTTGGCTTCGTCTTCGTCACCCTTATGATCTCCTCGATGTCTTTCTGCGTCTGCTCCAGGTAGGCCTCAGCACGCTCTGCCTGCTCATCTATGAGCGATGCATCCGGAACAGGCCAGGGCGCCCTTGAGACGTACCCCTCGCCTATGTTCTGCCAGATCTCCTCGCAGATGTGCGGGGTGAACGGTGCCATAAGCCTGACCCACACGTTCAGTATCCTGCGGAGCTGGTTCCTTCCGCCCCTCCTCTCATACCATCTCAGATCGTTGAGCATGTGGTAGAACGCGCTCTGAAGCGCCCTTCTCGTCTGTATGTTGTTCAGTGCATCTGTCGTCTCGATGATCCTCCGCTGCAGTCTTGATAACATCCACCTGTCGATCAGCGTCAGTTCCGCGCTCTCATCTATGTCGTTCCTCTCGATGATCTCCCTGGCTAGCGTGTAGAACCTCTCGACCTGCCCGCGCGTCGCCTGCGCCCCGTCGTTTCTCCAGTCCGCATCTTGAGTGTACTCTGCATTCGCAAGTATGTACAGCCTGGTCACATCAGCGCCGTTCTCCGCTACCGCTTGCTTGAGCGTGAGTATCGGCCCTCTGGACTTCGACATCTTCTGGCCCTCAAGGGAGACGAACCCGTTCACTGCTATCGCCCTTGGCCAGAGGCTCTCAGGGAATATCGCCACGTGGTGATATAGGAAGAATAGCAGGTGGTTTGCCACCAGATCCTTTCCTGAGGTCCTGAGATCCACGGGGTACCAGTACTCGAAGTCCTCGCGTATCCGCCTTACAGTATCCACATCCACCCCTGTGAGGGATGAGACCTCCTCAGGCGTGCCCTTTCCGAGGAATATGTAGTCGAAGAACTGTGGTACCAGCCGGTCTATCTTCATGCCAGCGTTGACGTACTTAGCCAGGATGTAGAAGGCCATGTAGATCGTGCTGTCCGCAAGCGACTCGATCAGCCATTCCCTGTCCCAGGGAAGCCTGGTCCCCAGGCCCTTTCTTCTTGCGCACGCTTTGTCCTTGAGCCAGTCGATCTTGTTGATGAACTCAGCGCGCATCTCCTCGGGGATGATCTGCATGCCAGCGAGACACTCCAAAACCCTGGACTTCCAGACCGGATCAGAGTACTCCAGGAACCACTGATCCCGGACCATCTTGACGACACACCTCGCCCCGCATCTGCAGATCACCGGTGTCTCGCTGAACTCGTAGAAGATCTCAGCAACACCCTGATTTATGAGGTCCTGGAGCAGGATGTCCTTTATCCTGTGCACCGGAGTTCCGGCGTATCTTCCGGTGATCTCTTTCAGCACTCCATTGTGAAACTCTCTGCGGTAGACGAGCTTCGTCGCCTCCTCTGCCTTCGGATCGTTCTGGTCCTTGACACCCAGCTCGTTCACAGCATCAACAGCAGGAAACTCCCCGTACTCCGGCACGGATATCAGGGAGATGAACTTTATTTTGCGGAGATCCTCTGTTATCCCATACTTGCTCAGATCCGCATCGTAGAGGTCCCTGAGCGCAAGGTAGTCCAGAGGCGCGTGCGCAGGCACGGACATGACTATGCCGGAGCCGCTGTCCGGATCGACGAACGTGGCCGGCAGGATGATGATCTCATCTCCGGTTACAGGATTCCTGGCCTTCTTCCCGATCAGCTCCTCCCCCGGGATCTCGCCTATCTTCTTCACAGATCTGTCAGTGAACGTGAGCTTGTGATACGCCTGGGGGCTCACTATCCATACCTCATCATTCACCCTCGCTATGTAGTGTACAACGTTGGGATTAACCCATAGGTTAGTCACCCCGAAGACCGTCTCAGGGCGGAGAGTGGCACATGGAAGCACCTTATCATCAAGCCTGAACTTTATCAGGGTGAAGTCCAGTATCGTCGCGTCCTCTCCTCTCAGTATATCATGATCCTCTACAGGATTCTGGTCGTTCGGGCACCATCTCACAGGATGCGAGCCCTTCGTGACGTACCCCTTCTCCCTGAGTATTCCGAACTGCCACTCGATGAACCTGTTGTACGCTGGATCTGTTGTTGTGAACTCCCTTCTCCAGTCTATGGAGTAACCTATGCTCCGCATGGCGAGCTTCGCCTGCTTCCTGAAGTAATCGACTATAGCCTCAGGAGTTGTGAGCTTCTCCAGCTCCTCCTCTGGTATGCCGTGCAGCCTGGTGTAGACATCCCATATCAGCGGATCGCGGTTCGCGATCAGCTCGCTGAGCCCGACTATCGGGGTACCTGTCGCGTGGAATGCCATCGGGAAGAGGACGTTCTCGCCCAGCATCCTGTGGTACCGCGCTATGGCATCGCCTATCGTGAAAGTGCGTGTATGTCCGGCGTGAAGGTTGCCGTTCAGGTATGGATATGGTATCGTCAGGAAGAACTTCTTTCTCGAATCAGGCTCCGCGTGAAATACGCCCTCCTCCTCCCATATCCGCTGCCACTTCGCCTCGATCTCATGCGCTGAATACTCATTACGCAACATGCACCCTCCTCTCAGAGATTCCTCAGCCTTTCAGCGGCCATCTCGATCCTCTCTGTGGGCTGGGTCACAGAGAGCCTTATGTAACCTTCGCCATGTTCGCCAAACCCGACGCCTGGTGTCACGACTATACCGGTCTTCTCGAGCAGCATCTTGGCGTACTCCCTGGAGTCCCCGCCGGTCCACGCCCAGAGGTAGAACGTCGCCTTAGGCTTCGAGAGCTCAAGACCGATATCGCAGAGCGCCGAGTGCAGGATCTCGATCCTCTCCCTGTACACAGCCCTCAACCCATCAACAACCTCCGGCGGGCTTCTGAGCGCAGCGATCCCGGCATCCTGTACCGCGCCGAAGTTCCCGGAGTCTATGTTCGACTTGACCTTTCCGATGCCCTCGATGATCCTGGAGCTCCCTGAGACCATGCCTATGCGCCAGCCGGTCATGTTGTAAGTCTTGGATAATGAATGAAACTCGACAGCCACATCCCTCGCCCCGGGTACCTGGAGTATGCTCGGTGGCCGCCCGTCGAAGTATATCTCGGAGTAGGGGTTATCGTGCATCACAAGAATCCCGTACTCGCGGGCCAGATCCACGAGCTCTCTGAAGAAATCAATTCCAGCGACAGCGCCGGTCGGATTGTTCGGGTAGTTCAGAAAGATCAGCCTGGGCCTCCAGTCAGGATCCTGCTCAAGCCTCGCCCTTATGCTCCCGAGATCGGGAAGAAACGAGTTCTTCTTCAGGAGAGGCATCCTCTCAGGGATGCCACCAGCAAACATCACCGCTGTGCTGTAAACTGTATACGCCGGATCCGGGACGAGCACTATCTCCCCCGGATTTACGAACGCCAGCGGGGCATGCGCAAGCCCCTCCTTGGATCCTATGAGGGTGAGTATCTCTGTGGATGGATCTAGATCGACACCGAAGAGATCACGGTACCACTCAGCCACTGCCTCTCTGAACTCGATCTTTCCCTCATATGATGGGTACTGATGGTTTGCAGGTCTCTTCACAGCCTCGCACATCTCTTTAACTATATGCTCAGGCGTTGGTATGTCCGGGTCCCCTACGCTCAGATCTATGACGTCAACGCCACTATCTCTTGCTCTCTTCTTGATTCCATCGATCTCGGCGAACAGATAGGGAGGAAGGGATTTTATCCGATCAGCGTACATTCATATCTCTCCGATGATGCTGGAGATCCAGATGCTGCCGCATCTAGTAGCGCTGTTTAGTATATAAGGGTAAGGGGATTCATGCTCACGATCAGAGATCTGATCAGATGGCTGCCTGAGAGCGTCATAGAGCTTTACGAGGCCCTGGGGATAGATGAGCTATACCCACCACAGGCCGAGGCGATAGAGCGCGGGCTCCTTGACGGCAGGAACATGATCATATCAGTGCCGACCGCAGCTGGAAAGACCCTCCTCGCGGAGCTTGCGATGCTCAGGGGCGCGCTCTCGGGAAAAAGGTCTCTCTACATAGTCCCGCTGCGCGCTCTGGCCTCGGAGAAGTTCGAGAGTTTCAGCAGGTTCTCCAAGCTCGGCTTGAGGGTAGGGATTAGCACCGGAGATTTCGAGAAAAGGGATGAGCGTCTGGGCAGGAATGACATCATCATAGCGACGTCCGAGAAGGCGGACTCTCTGATACGGAACGGAGCCTCCTGGGTGCGCAGGATCGGCGTTCTTGTTGTGGACGAGATTCACCTCCTGGACTCAGCAAACAGAGGGCCAACGCTGGAGATGACGATGACGAAGCTCATGCATCTCAATCCTGAGATGCAGGTGATCGGGCTCAGCGCGACGATAGCCAACGGAAGGGAGATCGCGGACTGGATAAAAGGGGAGATCGTCTCGAGCGACTGGCGGCCCGTACGGCTCCGGGAGGGTGTGCTGCTGGAGGACAGGCTGGTCTTTCCGGATGGGGAGATACAGCTCGAGAACCGGAACAGGGATCCTGTGCTGAACCTGGTTCTGGATACAGTTGATCAGGGCGGCCAGATGCTGATATTCGAGAGCACCAGGAGGAATGCTGAGTCGATGGCTAAGAAGGTCTCCGGAGCTCTCCAGGAATCAGGGGAGACGATCGAGCTCGCTGAGAGGCTGAGCGGCGAGGGCAAGACCGCGAAGAAACTCGCAATGTGCCTGAGGCATGGAGCCGCGTTCCATCATGCAGGGCTGCTCCCGGAGCAGAGGCGTCTGATAGAGCTCGGATTCAGGCAGAATGTTGTGAAGGTAATAGCATGCACCCCGACCCTCGCGGCTGGACTGAACTTACCTGCACGCAGGGTTCTCATAAGGAGCTACAAGAGATATGAAGCTGGTCTCGGAACACGCCCAATTCCGGTCATGGAGTACAGGCAGATGGCAGGCAGAGCAGGCAGGCCGGGGCTCGATCCCTACGGGGAGTCGCTCATCATGGCCAGGAGCGAGAGCGAGCTCCAAAAGCTCATGGATCACTATGTAATGGGAGAGCCTGAGGATATTTGGTCGAAGCTGGCCAGCGAGAGGGCGCTTCGCACGCATGTGCTTGCAACGATTGCTTCCAGATTCGCAGATTCGGTTGACTCCCTGAGCAGGCTCATGGCATCCACATTCTACGCCCGCCAGCAGGATCCATCATACCTGGGAGAGACGATAGCTTCTGTCCTGGAGTTTCTCGTGAGGAGCGATATGATCGATAAGGATCTCACACCAACACCCCTTGGCGCTCTGGTGTCCAGGCTGTACATTGATCCGCTGAGCGCCATGGTGATGATCCAGGAGATCAGAGGCATTCGCAGGCCCACTGTGCTCACGCTATTGCATGTGATAACGATGACCCCTGATATGGAGCTCCTCTTTGTTCAGCAGAGCGATAACTGGCTCGAGGATTTCATCTCCGAGCACTCATCAGAGCTCGGGAACGAGAAGAACTTCGACTGGCTACTGAGAGAGGTGAAGACCGCATCCATGCTCATGGACTGGATAAACGAGGTGCATGAGGACAGGATCGAGGACAGATACAGCATCAGCCCCGGAGATCTCGTGAGGATAGCGGAGACCGCGGAGTGGCTCATGAGCGCGCTGCACAGGATATCGAAGCATATGGACCTCGGAGTCACATATCTGGCTGAGAGGCTGGCGCTCAGAATACACTATGGCGCAGGCGATGAGCTCTTACAACTCTTGGAGCTGAAGGGCATAGGCAGGGTGAGGGCGCGGAAGCTCTACCAGGCAGGCTACAGGAGCCTGGAGGATCTAAAAGCAGCTGATAAATCCACCCTGTCAGAGATCCTCGGCCCGAAGATTGCGGAGGGGGTCATATCACAGCTTAAAGAGCCTGGTGTCTCCGCATGAAACATTGATTCACAGAGGTACGGGATGTATCTTAACGAGCGTGACCTTCCCAAATGCAGTTTGATCTTACGGCTCATGAGGCCGAATCGTCGAAGTGTTGAGTTCTGTCCGACCAACATCAATCGACTCCATCTCCTGCGAGATTGCCGATCCGCCGAATCAGAGGGATGAGCCAATCTTATTTAGGAAGAGCCATATCCGTAGAATAGGGGAGGTGTTTGATGAGGCTTGTGATCATATCGAACCGCTTACCAGTGACAGTTGTGGAGGAAAAAGGTGCCATCAGGTTTATGGACAGTGTTGGTGGTCTCTCCACTGGAATAAGATCGTTCATCGCATCGGATAAAGCCAGGGCCGAAATGATACAGGATTGTCTCTGGGTGGGATGGCCCGGAGTTGATTTAAAGAGGCGGAATATCCAGGACATCACATCACAGCTGAAGGATATGAACTGCTGGCCGGTCTTCTTCAGCAATAGGGTTATCGACAAATTCTATCATGGGTTCTGCAACAGAACCATCTGGCCCCTATTCCATTATTTCCCATCACTCACGTCATACAACAAGGATCACTGGAATACTTACATCCATGCGAACAGAGTGTTCGCGGAGGAGATCTCCAGGATCCTGATGCCAGGGGATTTGGTGTGGATTCACGATTACCATCTTATGCTCCTGCCGCAGATGCTCCGAGAGAGGTTCCACGATCTTCCGATAGGCTTCTTTCTTCACATACCATTTCCGTCATATGAGGTCTTTCAGATTTTACCAAAGGACTGGCAGCGTGCAATCGTGGATGGGCTCCTGGGATCGAACCTGATAGGCTTCCACACATACGATTATGCACGAAACTTCTTGAGGGCTGCACTTCGTATAGTTGGGGCAGAGAGTCACCTTGGTAACATTCTCTATAAAGGACATCTTGTCAGAGTGGATGTGTTTCCAATGGGGATAGATTTCGATAAGTTTCACAGTTCAAGACAGAATCCAGCAGTGCAGGTGGAGATGGAGGCATTTAAAGCAGCATTCCGTGATAGAAAGACTGTTCTCTCAATAGATCGACTGGATTACACAAAAGGAATAGTCAAGAGACTTGAGGGATATGAGGCGTTTCTTAAAAAAAATCCCTCATGGCATGGAAGGGTAATCCTGGTCCTCGTGGTTGTTCCCTCAAGAGTCAGGGTTGAGCATTATCAGCAGATGAAGCGGCAGATAGATGAAAAGGTTGGAGATATAAATGGCAAGTTCGGGAAAGTGGACTGGACACCTATCTTATACACTTACAGATATTTGCCAGAGCCCCAGCTTCAGGCCCTGTACAATCTCTGTGATACCGCTCTCATCACGCCTCTGAGAGATGGCATGAACCTTGTGGCGAAGGAGTACATCGCCTCCAAGGTCGACTGCAGGGGTGTTCTCATTCTCAGTGAGATGGCCGGGGCCTCAAAGGAGGCTGTTGAGGCGATATTGATAAATCCGTACAACATAGAGGAGATAGCCGATGCGATTCTGAAGGCGCTTGAGATGCCGGAGGACGAGCAGATCTGGCGGTGCCGGATGATACAGTCCAGACTGAAGCGGAATGATATATTTAAGTGGGCGTCAAGCTTTGTGAGGTCTCTGGGGGCTGCAGCCGAGGAAGGAAAGCATCTGGAGATCAGACCACTCACTTCTGTTAAGAGAGGAGAGATTATCGAGAGATACAGAAATGCAGCTCGAAGGCTTGTGGTTTCTGACTATGATGGAACTCTGGTCCCCTTCGCAGAGTACCCGGGGCTTGCAAGGCCTGATAAAAGGGTTCGAAGTCTGCTCAGGCGCATTGTTGATGATCCGAAGACGGATATATTGCTCATCAGCGGTCGCGACAAGAAGACGCTGGAAGAATGGTTTGGAGAGTTCGATATGTACCTGGTGGCTGAGCATGGTTTCTGGCTGAAGTTGAAGGAGAACTCATGGATGAAGATCCATAAGAATGTGGATACCAGCTGGATACCGAGCATACAGGCGATCCTGGAGCGGTATGTTGACCGTGTGCCCGGATCCTTTATCGAGACCAAGGACTTCTCGGTTGTGTGGCACTTCAGGATGGCAGATCCAGAACTGGCATCTCAGAAGTTCTCAGAGCTCATCGATGATCTCATGAGCTACACCGCGAATATCGATGTGCAGATACTTCCAGGAAACAGGGTGATCGAAATCAGACCCAGCGGAGTTAATAAAGGAAATGCCCTCAGGTACTTCCTGAGCAGAGAGACATACGACTTCATTCTGGCTATGGGAGATGATGTAACTGATGAGGATATGTTCAGAGCTTTGCCGGATTCGGCCTGTACCATAAAGGTGGGAATGATTGAATCTGTGGCAAAATACAACATCCCGGATTGCTCCGAGGCATTGGGCTTGCTGGAGGAGTTGGTTGAATGAATGAAGGTTTCCATTTCTACACGCCATACCACATAATCAAGCTGATGGGAGTCCAGGCCTGCAACCTGAGAGAGCTGCTCGAGGGGATAAAGACCGTTCCCCACTCATCCATCTACTACCATACACACAGATTCGTGCAGGAGCATCACTATCTGTCACCAGAACCGCCAAACGATTTCGCCTTCTGGCTTACGGATGTCCTACATCTTGAGAGGCTTGGGGAGCAGTTTCTCTCCGTGGACCTTCTCGATTACTGCAATCTGGAGGATCTGAGATCCACGTTCTCTAAAATCCTCGAGGATTATATAAGCAGGTCTGGAGAGAACACAGAGTGCCCTCCTGGATTTGAGTTTCACTTTATGGCAGCCAAAACGCTCGTCATACCCACGCCGTATGTGGCCAACAACCTGTGGGAGTTCGCAAAGGCTCTGAAGAAGGTGAGCATCCGCTCGCTCTATTTCCATATATTCGAAGCAAGGATGAGGCTGGGTGTCAGGGATAACGATTTCTCCAAGTGGCTGAGAAGTATCGGGGAAGAGGAGCTTGCAGACAATATCTCAAGACTGGATCCATATTGTATCAGTCTGGAGAGATTAAGAGATCAGATAGTGAGGATGGTTGAAGAGCGTGTCCATGATTGATAAGTACAGGGATATAGTTGGCGATGAGGAGGTTGATGAGCTTTACCTTCTGGCAAACAAGCTTGAAGGGAAATCTGTCCAGCATATCAACTCCACAGCTGTGGGGGGTGGTGTGGCTGAGATCCTGTCTCACATAGTTCCACTGATGAAAGAACTGGGTGTTGAGGCTCGCTGGGATGTTATAAAGGGGGACGAGAGATTCTTCTCTATCACCAAGAGCATCCACAATGCACTTCACGGATCAGATGTTCAGATCTCCGAGGAGGATCTCAAATACTTCCTCGAGATCAATCGGTGGAATGCTCAGGAGCTGGACCTCTCTGGTGACATTCTCTTCATTCACGATCCACAGCCTATACCCCTGATCGAACAGAGCGACTCCCGTGGAGAAAGATGGATCTGGCGATGCCATATCGACCTTTCCAGGCCAGCTGAGAGGATCATGGATTTCCTGAGGGGTTTTATCGAGCAGTACGACGTCTCTGTCTTTTCGGCGCCCAGCTTCGCCCGAAAGGATCTCACAATCGAGCAGGTACTGATTTCTCCATCCATAGACCCACTCAGCAGTAAAAATATGGAACTCCCAGAGGAGACGATTAACTCGGTGCTCGAGCGCTACGGGATTGATAGAGAGAGGCCAGTCGTTACCCAGGTATCCAGATTCGACCGGTTGAAGGATCCGTTTGGGGTCATCGAGGTTTACAGAAAGGTAAAGGAGCATATCGACTGCCAGCTGGTCCTGGCCGGAGGTGGTGCAGCAGATGATCCTGAAGGACCAGCAATTCTCGAGCAGATCAGAGCTGCTGCAGAAACTGATCCGGATATCCATGTGATATACAATCCGCCGGATATAGAGATAAATGCATTGCAGAGGGGCTCCACGGTTATTCTCCAGAAGTCTTTAGGTGAGGGTTTTGGATTAACTGTGACCGAGGCGCTCTGGAAAGGGAAGCCTGTCATCGCCTCAGCAGTGGGTGGGATACCACTCCAGATAAGGCACAGGCAGACAGGGATACTCACACATTCGATAGAGGGAACCGTTCATTATCTCAGAATCCTGCTGAATCAGCCGAGATATGCCTCAAAGCTTGGCGAGTGTGGCAGAGAGCACGTAAGGAATAATTTTTTAATAACCAGACACATAAAAGACTACCTGGGTCTGTTCATACATCTGTATCACAGGGATGATATCGTGTATCTTTGAGCTGTAAGGGAGGAGAATTAGTCTCAAGATCGGCATGCACTCAGGTAATTGATACTCCGCATGCAATAAAAAGGCGTGCCAAAAGGCTGAAAGCATTCGGGATAGTCTCACCATAAAACGAGTCGGCAGGAGGTTGACCCCGCGTTTCGTGCATTCATTGTAAAACAACAGCATGTGACCTCACAGAATTGTGATATTGTTGTGCCAATGAATGTCAATTCGTTAGATCACGTTCAGCGATTTGATCCCACGAATGGTTCGTGGTGTTTCCTGTCACATTTATGTGATGGCTCAATAGGAATATGCTCAATAACGTTGAGGCAAATTGCCCTCTTGGCAGATTCCTGGATGAACGAATATACCCGATGATAGCGGCTTTACTTGAGCAGTAACTCAAGTATGCTCATGATAATGTGCAAATACCACACGTAGCCAAATCGTCTGAAGGGGGTGCTCTGACAAGCTCAACCAACATCAATCGACTCCACCTCCTGCGAGATTGCCGATCCGCCGAATCAGAGGTATGAGCCGATCTTATTAGGAAGAGCCATATCCGTAGAATAGGGGAGGTGTTTGATGAGGCTTGTGATCATATCGAACCGCTTACCAGTGACAGTTGTGGAGGAAAAAGGTGCCATCAGGTTTATGGACAGTGTTGGTGGTCTCTCCACTGGAATAAGATCGTTCATCGCATCGGATAAAGCCAGGGCCGAAATGATACAGGATTGTCTCTGGGTGGGATGGCCCGGAGTTGATATCAAGAGGCGGAATCAGGATCGACGGTGGTGACTGGAACATAATAAGCACAGGAATATCCAGGACATCACATCACAGCTGAGGGATATGAACTGCTGGCCGGCCTTCTTCAGCAATAGGGTTATCGACAAATTCTATCATGGGTTCTGCAACAGAACCATCTGGCCCCTACGCTCTTATCCATATAATGACTTTCCTGGAAAGCGGGGAGATATATTTTCCCATACAATTTTATGGGCCTACGCTCTTATCCATATAATGACTTTCCTGGAAAGACAATGGCCCCGGCATGCGTTCTTGGAGAATGAATGAGTGCTTCCAGCAACTGGACTACATGTCCTCTAAGTTGTTGAACACATAAGAGCGAACGGGAAATTGTTGTGTGAGTGCACAATCACACTGCTACTGCGATATCCAGAACAGGAAAGACCTTCTTTGCGTACCTTCTCAATTCCCCCTCACATTCCTCCCAGGAAACCTCAACGCCCAGGTCGTGCATGATCGCATCAAGCTGCGACCTGACCTCATCCCAGGTGTATTTCTTCTCAGACCTGCAGAGGTAGGTCAGGAGGAAAAGCGTGGGAATGAATATCTCTCTGAACTCCTCTCTCACGAACCTCATGAAGCGCTCATTTGGGTCTCTGTACCTGTAGCTCTTCAGCTCTTCTAGGATCTGATACTGCGACTCGCAGGGATTCGTGTACGGATCTGCGAGCTTTATGCCTGAGAGCTCGCTCAGCTTATCGTAGATCTCAGACATGAGCCTGTCCACGTACCGTTTGTCGTATTCGCTATCTTCCATCTCTGCGATCAGTTTGTATGCAACAAGTCTGCATCTCAGAAGCTGTATCCGGGCCTCTTCCAGTGGGATGTTTCTGTGGATGCGACGCAAATGCTCCTCAAGATGCGCAAGCCTTGTTCGCGGGTCGAATTTCACAAAGCTGGACATCAAAATAAATCTGGGTTTATGGGTGATAACATTTCCGCATTAAGAAAAGTGCCGAAGAGAAAATAACAGCAAAAACAAGCATGAAAGATGTAATTATTATTGAGAGTTGGCAGCGACCTGCATTTCCCGAGGGCTCGCGCACCTCAGTACAGTGCAGGACGTGGGCGGGCTTATCTTCTGAGTTCGGGAAGGGTTCAGGAGTTTCCCCGCCGCTATGGCCGCCGCTCTCTGATTTGAAGCCAAGGTCCGGATTCGAACCGGAGTGGTAATGCTATCCGCTATGGTTCTGCAGGCATTTGCGTAGCCTCTCCGCCACCTTGGCGCGTTGTGTATACGCTTTACAGATCCAGAATTCGCCTGAGGTCAGCGGGGCGGCTGCTTGGGCGGTTAGTGGTCGCGGGCTGAGCACCTCGTTGCCTTGGTGCGTACACCCCGACTCTATCGAACTCGTCTTTTACGAGGGCCCTTGGAGCGGTCTCTTTTCGGGTTGGGTTTCGGGCTTAGATGCTTTCAGCCCTTATCCCTGTGGCGCGTAGCTGCTCGGCCGTGCCTTGCCAGACAACCGATCGACCAGTGGCGCCGCTGGCTTGTTCCTCTCGTACTAAAGCCAGCCTGCCCTCAGACCGCGAAGCACCCCTGACAGATAGTAACCGACCTGTCTCACGACGGTCTAAACCCAGCTCACGATCTCCTTTAATAGGCGAACAACCTCACCCTTGGCCGCTGCTGCACGGCCAGGATGGAGAGAACCGACATCGAGGTAGCAAGCCACCGGGTCGATATGTGCTCTTGCCGGTGACGACTCTGTTATCCCCGGGGTAGCTTTTCTGTCATCTAACGCCCCCACCAAGGGGGCTGAGAGGTTCGCTAAACCCGACTTTCGTCTCGTCATCCTTTGCTATGCGGGATGACGTCAGGCCGACTTATGCTTTTACACTCTTTGTTGGGTTTCCGACCCAACTGAGTCGACCTTAGGGCTCCCTAGATATCTTTTCTAGGGAGTGGCGCCCCACCCAAACTGCCCACCTACCGGTGTCCTCCTTTCGGAGTTAGGGTGGTAGTTCCAGAAGGGTAGTATTCCAGTGGTGGCTCCGCCCGAGCTGGCGCCCGGGTTTCGACGCCTCCTACCTATGCTCTACATCCAGAACCACAACCCAGCGGCAGGCTGCAGTAAAGCTCCACGGGGTCTTCACTTCCCATCAGGGGTCCCCAGACTCTGCACTGGGACGTAAGGTTCACCGGGTTCCGGCTAGGGACAGTGGGGCTCTCGTTGATCCATTCATGCGAGCCGCCAATTAAGCGGCAAGGTACTACGCTACCTTAAGAGGGTCATAGTTACCCCCGCCGTTGACGGGCCCTTCTTCCCGTTGTACCGGGTTTTCAGGTACCCGCACTGGGCAGGATTCAGTGGTTGTACTTGCCCTTTCGGGTCTGCAACCACCTATGTTGTTATTAGACAGTCAGAGCCCCCTCGTCACTGCGACCTGCTTCTTGCGAAGCAGGCACCACTTATCCCGAAGTTACGTGGCTAATTTGCCGAATTCCCTTAGCCGGATTACTTCCGACACGCCTGAGCCTTCTTAGCTCGGGGCACCAGTGTTGGTTCTCGGTACGGCCTCCGGCTCCCTTTTCACGGGCTCCCGGAATTTGCCTGCTTGCGTCATCACGCATTCGTCCGTTTCTCGCCATGACGGCTCTCCGCGGACTTCGGCGCTTGAGCACCCTGGCGCGGGTGTCAGGCATATCCGGAAGCGTCGGTTTTAGTGCCGGTAGGTACAGGAATATTAACCTGTTTCCCATTTGATGTGCTCGAGTTACGGCACACCTTAGGACCGACTAACCCTGGGCTGACGATCGTTGCCCAGGAACCCTGGCCCTTACGGCGGTCGGGATTCTCACCCGACTTTGCTGCTACTGCTACCAAGATTTTCGTCCCCGCGTGGTCCACGACTCCTCACGGAGTTGCTTCCACCCACGCGCGGCGCCTCCCTACCAGATCGCCTTGCGGCGCTCCGTGGTATCGGTAGTCGGCTTAGCCCCGTCCATTTTCGGGGCCCTAGGCCTCGACTGGTGAGCTGTTACGCACTCTTTAAAGGGTAGCTGCTTCTAAGCTAACCTCCCAGTTGTCTTAGGTCTAGGACGCCCTTCAGTGTTAACACTTAGCCGACATTTTGGGACCTTAACCACGGTCTGGGTTGTCTCCCTCACGGACTAGTAGCTTACCCACCAGCCCGGACTTCCGGCCATCTAAGGCGACGGCGTGTTGGGAGTTTGACAGGAGAGCGAGCGGTTTCCCGCCCGGGATCCCCAATCAGTGCTCTACTCCGCCGACTGCCTCCGGCCAGGTCATGCTGCGACATGTTTCGGGAGGAACCAGCTATTTCCGGGCTCGATTGGACTTTCACCCCTAGACGCAGGTCACGCGAGCGATTTGCATATCAGCACCGCTAGCGGTCCTCCACGCAGCTTTCGCCACGCTTCAACCTGCCCACGCCTAGATCGCCCGGCTTCGGGTCGCATCCAGCTGACTCCGCGCACTTTCATACGCCGCGCCTCTCTCATCGATGCGCGCATGTCGCTTTCGCTTCGGCTACTCTCTTTCGAGATTAACCTTGCCAGCCAGATGCACTCCTTGGTCCGTTCTTCAAAACGTAAGTCACGACACCGGCATCAGGCCTCGTACTGTCGCCTCGCGACGACCTCCTTCGGCCTGAAGGTCCTCACATGCCGTGACGCACCATCGCCAGCCGATTTCAGGCTCTTTTCACACCCCTATCCAGGGTTCTTTTCAGCTTTAGGTCACCCTACTACTGCGCTATCGGTCTCGAGACGTATTTAGCCTTGGAGGTTGGTGACCCCCAACTTCCCGCGAGATATCCGACTCACGGTACTCAAGACGCCGCTCGGATCCGGCTTGGTTGCTCCTACGTGGCTATCACACTCTTTGGCGGGCCGTTCCAGGCCACTTCGGATTCCCTTGCCAGACCGTTATGAGCGGTGCTTATCACACCACATCTCCCTTTCGGGATTCGGTTTGGGCTCTGCCGCGTTCACTCGCCGTTACTGACGGCATCTCGTTTTGATTTCTTCTCCTGCCCCTACTAAGATGTTTCAATCCGGGGCGTTCCCGATCCTTACGGATCAGCATGAAACTGGGATTTCCCATTAGGGCATCCCCGGTTCAAAGGCTCCCTGCGCCTCGCCGGGGCTTATCGCAGCTTGGCACGCCCTTCATCAGCGCTCGAGCCGAGCCATCCCCCGGCTGGCATATCAGCAGCTTAATCGTCCCACTGATCTCAGTGAGCGTCTGGTCTGCAAAGCGTATACGTGGCCTCATCTTGATTATCAGCCCTTCCCTGTGGAGCAGTTCTCCACAGGTGCACCCAATGGACTTGCTGGGATTCGGACCCAGGGCCTCCGCCTCGCAAAGGCGGCGCTCTACCTGCTGAGCTACAAGCCCATAGATCCCAGCAACAGGTCAAGTGACGAACCTATCAGCTTCCGGCCGATTTATGCACACTAGGAGGTGATCCAGCCGCAGATTCCCCTACGGCTACCTTGTTACGACTTAACCCCCCTTGCAAAGCCCGGATTCGAATGTATCAAGAGGATACACCCTCATCCGGACCCTACTCGGGTGGTTTGACGGGCGGTGTGTGCAAGGAGCAGGGACGTATTCACCGCGTTCTGTTGAAACGCGATTACTACGGATTCCAGCTTCATGAGGGCGAGTTTCAGCCCTCAATCCGAACTACGATCGGTTTTAGGGGATTGCCTACCCCTTTCGGGGTCGATACCCATTGTACCGACCATTGTAGCCCGCGTGTAGCCCGGGGGATTCGGGGCATACTGACCTACCGTTGCCCACTCCTTCCTCCGCTTTAGCAGCGGCGGTCCCCACAGAGTACCCGCCTCCCCGGAGGGATCGCTGGCAACTGTGGGCGTGGGTCTCGCTCGTTGCCTGACTTAACAGGATGCTTCACAGTACGAACTGACGACGGCCATGCACCACCTCTCAGCGAATCCGGTAAGGTCTTCAGCCTGACCTTCATATTGCTGTCGCCCCCGGTAAGCTTTCCGGCGTTGAATCCAATTAAACCGCAGGCTCCACCCGTTGTGGTGCTCCCCCGCCAATTCCTTTAAGTTTCAGCCTTGCGGCCGTACTTCCCAGGTGGCTCGCTTCACGGCTTCCCTACGGCACCGACCACGGTCGCACCGTGGCCGACACCTAGCGAGTATCGTTTACGGCTAGGACTACCCGGGTATCTAATCCGGTTCGTGCCCCTAGCTTTCGTCCCTTGCCGTCGGATCCGTTCTGGTGAGACGCCTTCGCCACTGGTGGTCCCTCGAGGATTACAAGATTTCACCCCTACCCCCGAGGTACCTCTCACCTCTCCCGGTCCCAAGCCGACCAGTATCCCCTGGCAGCCTGACACTTGAGATGCCAGATTTCCCAAGAGACTTAGTCGGCCGGCTACAGACCCTTTAGACCCAATAATAGCGGTTACCACTCGAGCCGCCGGTGTTACCGCGGCGGCTGGCACCGGTCTTGCCCGGCCCTTGCTATAGACTGCTTTTTAGGCAGCCCAACAGCCAGGTTTGTAACCCAGCACTCGAGGTCCCCTTATCGCGGTTGCCCGCATTGTAAAGTTTTCGCGCCTGCTGCACCCCGTAGGGCCTGGATTCATGTCTCAGAATCCATCTCCGGGCTCTTGCTCTCACAACCCGTACCCGTCGTAGGCTAGTAGGTACGTTACACCCACTACTACCCTGATAGGCCGCAGACCCATCCTGAGGCGCCGGAGCCTTTCTGCCAGAACCCATTCCAGGAGTTCTGACATATCTGGAATTACCCCCAGTTTCCCGGGATTATTCCAGTCCTCAGGGCAGGTTGTCCACGTGTTACTGAGCAGTGCGCTATGCCCTTTCGGACATTCAACTCGCATGGCTTAGTCGGACCCCGATAGCAGTAACCTCTGGCAGGATCAACCAGTATTACCATCGGCCGGAATTGGCTGGGTCGCCACTTGACCAACGTCAGACAGGGAGCTCAAACTCCCGTCTCCACCCCAACAAAATGTACCGCAGAGCGGAAACCAGTGCAATCATCCAGGCATATCTGCCCGTCTGCACCGCGCCTCTCTCCGCGATCAACTCGCCACATCTTGGCCCTTACCTTTAGGGGTTATTAGTATATAAACATTACGGTGCCATCTCCCTTTGTACCGCATAATGGGAGCTGGACGTATGGTTTCCCACCTTAACGCTTCCGTGCCCATTCCGTTCGTCGGTTGCAGAGCACACAAGAAGCATCCTCTTCCATGTGGGTCCCATATATATATGTTTCTGGCCATAATGATTGTGATGTATCGGGTAGCAAGGTCGCAGGACTAATTCACTAACTGGTTGTGGTTCACAATGAAAGCAGATGTCTCCTCAAATCATTGAATGAATTTTCAGGAAACTGTATCCACTGGCATAACAGGTCACGAATTACGCGATGCCAGCTGCTTGATGAAACTGGATAGCCTCAGATGAACGAAGACTATAGAATGCTGGAACATTCGGTATGTACTTATGTTTTACTATAACTTCGCGAGGAGGTGTTATTCGGACTGGTCCAGACATTTTCCCAAAAAGGTTTTACCTTTGTAGAGCATTTGATTTGGGGATGTTCAAGAAGATTCTGGTCGCAAATCGTGGAGAGATTGCAATCCGTATAATGAGGGCCTGCAGGGAGCTCGGCATCCTGAGTGTTGCAGTGTATTCGGATGCGGACAGGCACGCGCTCTTCGCAAAGTACGCAGACGAGGCCGTATACATCGGGCCATCTCCTTCATCTGAAAGCTATCTCAACATGGAGAAAATAGTTAAGGCAGCGCTCCAGACGGGTGCAGAGGCGATACACCCGGGGTATGGTTTTCTGGCGGAGAATCCAGCGTTTGCGAAGCTGTGTGAGGAGAATGGGGTCGTGTTCATAGGCCCATCCAGCAGCTCTATCGATGCGATGGGCTCGAAGATAACCGCCAGGCAGATGATGAAGGATGCAGGGGTGCCGATAGTGCCCGGCACAGAGCGCGGCATATCCGATCCGGAGGAGATCGCGGATGTCGCGGAGCGCATTGGTTATCCGATCATAATAAAGCCAGCAGCAGGCGGCGGTGGAATAGGCATGAAGATCGTGGACAGGCCGGAGGATCTCGCCCCTGCGGTGGTATCAGCGCAGTCGATCGCCACCTCCGCATTTGGTGATGGTACGGTTTACCTGGAGAAGTACTTGAGTGAGCCGAGGCATATAGAGTTTCAGATAATGGCAGATAACCGGGGGAGAACTGTATATGTCTCCGAGAGGGAGTGCTCGATCCAGAGGCGCCACCAGAAGCTGATCGAGGAGGCCCCGTCCCCAGTAATGACCCCTGAGCTCAGGAAGAGGATGGGTGAGATAGCGGTGAAGGCTGCGAAGGCCATACGCTACAGGAGCGCCGGGACTGTGGAGTTCATGTATTCTCATGGGGATTTCTACTTCCTGGAGATGAACACCAGGCTCCAGGTGGAGCATCCAATAACAGAGATGGTGACAGGCATAGATCTCGCAAAGGAGCAGATCTCTGTGGCGGCAGGCGAGGATCTGAGTTTCAGCCAGAACGAGATAGAGATACGGGGATGGGCGATAGAGTGCAGGATAAATGCAGAGGATCCCATGAACGATTTCGCTCCATCGCCCGGCAGGCTCAGGAGGTACAGGAGTCCCGGAGGACCCGGAATCAGGGTCGACAGCGGCGTCTACACAGGCTACGTGATCCCTCCGTACTACGACTCGCTGATATCAAAACTTGTTGCGCATGGAAGGGATAGGAGCGAGGCCATAGCCCGGATGGAGAGAGCTCTTTACGAGTACATAATCGTGGGAGTCGCAACGAACATACCGTTCCACAAGGCAGTTCTGAGGAATGAGCGATTCAGAAGAGGCGATATCAATACACACTTCATCAAGGAGGAGAACATACTCGATGATGTGAAGAATATAGTTGTCCAGGAGAAGGAGAGGGGCGATAGCTTGGCCTCTGCACTTGGCGCAGATACAAGAAAGGTCGCTGCTGTCTCGGCCGCTGTGGGTGCGTATCTCTCACTATACAGCTCTGATGAGGGTGAAGGTGAGAGAAAGAGCTGAGGACCCGTCCTGGAGCATCATACGCAAGCTCAGGGCGGCCTCCGGAGGATGGGTCTCGGGAAAGGCGATGGGAGATGGACTGGGGGTGAGTCGTGCAGCCGTATGGAAGCACATCAGGCACCTTCGTTCTATGGGTTACAGAATAGAGGCCTCAACGCGCCTCGGCTACAGGCTTCTTGGTCCTGAGCCGCTCCATCTCCATATCCCAGAGGATATTTGCAGTAGGCTCATACAGCTGGAAAGCGTTGGCTCGACAAACGAGTTCGCCAGGGAGATCGCAAACGAAGCCGAGAACTGGACAGTGGTGATTGCAGAGGTTCAAACAGCGGGCAGAGGGCGGCTCGGAAGAAAATGGTTCTCTCCATCTGGGGGAGTATGGATGAGCATCATACTGAAGCCGAGAGTTACGCCCTCTGAGGCTTTCAGATACACTATGGCAGGGTCCGTTGCTGTCTGCAGGGCCCTCCGGGATCTCTATGGCCTGGATGCCAGAACAAAGTGGCCCAATGATGTGCTGGTGAATGGGAGAAAGATATGCGGGGTGCTGACGGAGATCTCGGCGGAGCTTGATGTCATAAACTACATGATCATTGGAATTGGGATCAATGCAAACATGAGCGCATCATCTCTGCCGGAGGAATGGAATGCGACCACCATCTATGAGGAACTGCACAGGGAGGTCCCGAGAGGAGAGCTCGTCGCAAAAGTGCTTGAGGAGATGCGTGCACTGCTGGAATCCGGGGATCTGTATCATCAATGGGTGAGGCTCTCTGATACGCTAAACCGGAGGGTCAGAGTCAAGGGGTTTGATGAAGTGACAGGCATTGCGGAGTCGCTGGATCCTGATGGAGCTCTTGTTGTGAGAAAAGACGATGGTGGGATTGTGAGAATTCTCGCTGGAGATTGCATCCATCTCAGGCCAGATGACGGAGATCTGAGGGCAGGCTCCGATTCTC
Organism: Methanothrix thermoacetophila PT; assembly: GCF_000014945.1. Classification (NCBI taxonomy): domain Archaea; kingdom Methanobacteriati; phylum Methanobacteriota; class Methanomicrobia; order Methanotrichales; family Methanotrichaceae; genus Methanothrix; species Methanothrix thermoacetophila. The sequence continues at coordinate 842,393 of NC_008553.1, read as the reverse complement.
AGACTGGGAAGGGGAGTACAGGTTATGCGGAAGGTTAAGGGCATCTCAAAGGATGCGCTGGCATTCATACTGGAGACGAGCAGGTCATGCATGCCGCGGGAGTTCGCTGGGCTGCTTCAGGCCAGTGATGGAGTGATATCCGAGATACTGATCCTTCCGGGGACTGAGTCATCTGAGTGGATGGCCTGGGTCCCGATGTATATGCTGCCGAGCGTGCCGATTGTCGGATCATGCCACAGCCATCCTGTGCCCAATCCTGCTCCATCCAGAGAAGACTTGGCGTTCTTTTCACACACTGGCAGCTATCACATAATCGCATTTCCGCCGTTCGATGAGAGGAGCTGGAGATGCTACGACTCCTCGGGAAGGAGAAAAGATCTTGTGGTAATAGATGAGTAGCGTCGTGCTGTAGATCAGATGTTCTGCTGCCCTGCATGAGAGGTACTATGACAAGAGTGATGGCGACCGGTACTTTCGATATATTGCATCCAGGGCATCTTCTGTACCTGGAGCGCTCAAGAGCTCTTGGGGATGAGCTCGTGGTCGTTGTTGCAAGGGATATCAATGTTAAGCACAAGCCAAGGCCGGTCGTTCCCGAGGATCAGAGGCTGCGGATGGTCTCAGCTCTGAAGATGGTTGATATGGCGGTTCTGGGAAGCGTGACGGATATCTTCGAGCCTGTAAGGGCTCTCAGGCCGGATATAATCACCCTGGGCTACGACCAGTACATGGATGAGAACTGGCTTGAGGGGGAGCTCAGAAAGAGAGGTTTAATGGCAAGGGTTGTAAGGATCTCGGAACGGGAACCGTGCGAGCTCTGCAGCTCGAGGCAGATCGTGGAGAAGATCCTCAAGGAAAGATGCTAACAGATTGCGCAAGCGGTAGTTACTTATACCGATCGCTTCCTTCTGGCGCACGTATGGCCAGAGTTGCCGTTGGTGGAACATTCGACCCAATTCATGATGGCCATCTCGCTCTCCTGAAAAAAGCGTTTGAAGTCGCTGGAGAGAACGGGACGGTGGTGATAGCCCTCACATCCGATGAGATGGCGAGGAGCCAGAGGAAGAGGCCTGTGAGGGATTTCGATACCCGGCTGAAAAACCTCCGGCGGGTTCTGAAGGAGAAGCTTGGAGTGGATAGCTTCGAGGTGGAGAAGATAAGTGACGTCTTCGGATCTGCAATTGAGAAGGACTATGATTATATTGTCGTCTCCCCTGAAACCGCGCCGACCGCATGCAGGATAAACGAGATAAGGCGCGAGAACGGCCTGAGGCCTCTGAAGATAGTCCAGATCGAGTATAAGATGGCCGATGACAACATGAGGATCAGCTCCACACGCATCGCCGAGGGTAAGATCGACACCCATGGCAGGGTGCTGGTCTAGCAGGGATCCTGTCAGGTGCTTGCATTATAGAGTTCTCACGTCTTCAATAACAAAGTCATGCAAGCGTTGCTGAAAGCACCACTCGTTTTTCATCTGACAACCTGCAGCGTAGGTCCTGCCATGCGCCCATGGCGGACGAATCATACACGCTGATGCCTGAGCTTTCTGTAGATCTTCTTTGCAAGCCTCTTTGCCACAACATCGAATGGAGTTCTGCAGCAATCTATCCTCGTTCTGTTCTTTCGTATCTCATCCAGCACATCATCCTCGCTCGCTGCATTCAGGATTGTGACGCCCAGGCCGACCGTCTCTGCAACGTGGGCGTCGCTGCCCGCCACCATCGGTATGCGCCGCCTTCTGGCCTCCAGCATGGCTCTCAGATTTGATAACCCTAGGATGTATTTCGAGTTGCAGACCTCCACAGCATCCACAGGTGGTATTCTTCCTATGGAGTGTCTGAAGAGGTGGTAGGGATGCGGCAGTACCGCAATTCCCCCGAGATCATGGGCCTCCTCGATCGTCTCCTCAGGCGTGAGCCCCTTCTCAGGCATCTCATCAACACCGAGGACTATCAGATGACCCTCAGAGGTATCAATCTCAGCCCCTCTGATGATGATCATCTCCTTGTATCTCGATCTGCAGATCCTAAGCGCAGCCATCGAACCATCAAGCGTATTGTGGTCGGTCACAGCAATACCACCGAGACCCTTTCTCCTCGCAACCCTCACTATCTCCTCGACGCTCGCCCCGCCATCGGAGTATTTTGAGTGGATGTGGAGATCGAACCTCATACGTCCCTTGGATCTGTGATCTTTCCTGTGATCGCCGTGGCTGCGGCAGTTGCAGGCGATGCCAGGTAGACCTTTCCGTTTCTGCCCATCCTTCCCGGGAAGTTTCTGTTTGATGTGGACAAACAGACCTCTCCGTCGCCCAGAACTCCCATGTGTGCGCCAAGGCATGGACCGCATCCCGGCGGGCCGATCATCGCGCCGGCCTCGACAAGGGTCTCAATTACCCCAGATCTCAGAGCACCAAGATATATCTCTCTGGAGGCGGGGATCACAAGCGTTCTGATCTTAACCCTTTTGCCCTTCACGATCCGGGCTGCCATCTCCAGATCCTCCAGCCTTCCGTTGGTACATGTGCCGATGAATACCTGGTCCACCTCGATGCCTGCCAGATCCCTGACTGGATGAACATTGTCAACGCGGTATGGAGCCGCAATCATTGGAGGAATATCGCTCACATCGTACTCGATCTCTCTGTAGTATGATCCCGGGTCTGAGTGGATGTGCGTGTATGGACGTCTGGCTCTTCTAGCGAGGTATGCGTCGACGCTCTCATCCGGCGGGACGATCGCAGCCTTTGCTCCCATCTCAACACCCATGTTGCACAGAGTCATCCTGCCTGATATGCTCAGCCTCTCCACAGCCCCGCCGACGAACTCCACGGACATGTAGTTGGCGCCATCCGCGCCCATCTCCTTCACCACGAAGAGGGCGAGATCCTTTGCTGATACCATATCACCCAGAGTGCCCTCAAGGCGCATGCATATCGTCTCCGGCACTCTGAACCATAGCCTCCCGCGGGAATAGATCTCAGCCATGTCCGTGGCGCCCACACCTGTTCCGAATGCGCCGAGTGCACCATAAGTACAGGAATGAGAGTCGGCGCCCACGACAAGCGCCCCAGGAAGAGCGAAACCCATCTCGCAGAAGACCTGGTGGCATATGCCATGACCGCAGTCGTAGAAGTTCTCAATCCCCTGAGCCCTCGCCCATCTTCTCACCTCCGCCTGAAGCGTCGCAGCGGTCTCATTGTTTGCGGGCACGATGTGATCGAACGGTATTACTATCCTGCTTTTATCCCAGACCTTCTCTGACCCCATCTCCCTGAATGCCTTTATGGCAAGGACGCTTGTGCCGTCGTGCGACATCGCATAGTCTATCTCAGCATCGACAATATCTCCTGCCTCTGCCTCTGTTCCCGATGCCCTGCTGAGGATCTTCTCGCTTATTGTCGGCAGTGGACCACCCCACTGATGTTCTGCTGCAAAAGTAAATACGTTTTTGGCATTTCATGGTGGGCAGAGAAGAACATGCTCGATACATTGAGGTGAATTGCCATCTTGACAGATCTCTGGATGAACAACTACGATGATAGCACCCTTTGCATTTTTACTCCATCCCGATATCCTCGTCCTTGACAGATCTCCGGATAAACAACTACGATGATAGCGGCTTCACTTGATCTGTGACTCAAGTACGCTTACAATATCGAGCAATTACGAGAAGATATAAAAATCCGCAGGGAGATATGATGACCTGCGGATCTCATTGTGTACCGGTGCTCTCTTCCCTCAGCCTCTGAGCAGCCTCCAGGAGTGCGAGCCCGCTCCTGTAGGATGTGCCGGTCCGGTTGCTCACCGCGTATGCGAGGCTCTTGATGGACGGCATGCTCTCCATTGTAGATACATTTGTTGCGTTTGTTGCTGATATGTTGCCTGGCACCTCTCTGGGCAGCGTCCAGCCGCTGACCTCTCCGAATGGGTATCTGTCGATCGCACTCGCGCTTATCAGCTTCGCGAACCCCGTGCATGGCCGGCCTGTGCATCTGTGATCGCTCCAGTAGTTTCCGCCCTCATCGGGGCCCATGTCCCAGGAGTTGCCAAAATCATCGGACGCCTGCTCTTCATTGTCGATGAGGTTGTTGTGGTATACCCTGTTCTCATATGAGTTCGTCATCAGTATGCCCATCACGTTATTGGTGACGTTGTTTCCGTAGATGCTGCTCCTGTTGCTGTTGTCGAACCATATGCCCGCCTTTTTATTTCCTGAGATCGTGTTGCTGGCGATCTCGTTCTCCTCAGAGTAGTTCGACCTTATTCCGTACTCGCTGTTCTCCATCATGAGATTCCCTGATATCGAGTTTCTGTAGGAGAGGATCAGAGCCAGTCCGTTGTTCCCGTTCTTGTTCAGGCTGTTGTTCTGGACCAGATTGTACGCTGTGCCGCGCAGGAACATCCCGGTGTACTTTGTACCTGATGCTGTGTTCTCCTTGAGTGTGTTGTTTGTCGAATCAAGAAGACGGATTCCGCCGTATGTGCCTTTGAGCGTATTCTCCTCCACAGTGCTGTTTGTGATCCCGTAGAGGAAGAGCGCATCATGCGCTATGATATTTCGAGAGATATCGCATCTATCGCAGTATGCCACTGTCATGTGTGCAGCTTCGTGACCTGTGATATTGGCATTGCTCTGGTTGAACACGTACACCACAGGCATGCCATCTATCAGATTGGTATCTGATATGATGTTGGAATACGCCTCCCTCGTGCTGCCGTCGACGAACAGCCCCAGCTCAACATCTCTGATCTCGTTATCTCTGATGGTGTTGTTGAATGAATCGACTATCATCAGACCGGTTGTCACATTCTCGATCGAATTTCTCTCCAGGAGACAGGAGCTCGTTCCGACCAGGTCGATGCCATCGTTTGATGAGGATATACTGTTATCGGTTACAGTGCTGCTGCTCGTCGCGCCGAGAGCTATCGCCGTTCCGGTATTATTCACGGTACATCCGGAGAGCTTGATCCTGCTCGACCCCTCGATCACAATGCCACTGAGCGCATCGAAGATTGTGTTCGTAGCTACCACTGTGTCGGTGGAGTTGATCAGATGCACCCCCTCTCCAGCGCTGGATATGTTGTTCTTCTCGATGATATTATAATATGCCTCCTTTGAGATTATCGAGTAGTTGCAGCTCCTGATCTCATTGTCTATCACAGAGTTATCCCTTGCTCCCCTGTAAAGAACAATTCCACCTGTTGAGCTGTAAACCATGTTCTTCTCTATCCTGTTTGATCCTCCCCCCTCGATTAGGACTCCAGCGCGGTTCTCGCTGAGGGTGTTGCCCTTAATACTGTTCCCGCTCGATGTGAGCAGGATCCCAGCCTCTGAGTATCCGGTGATAATGAGCCCCTCCACCGTGCATCCCTCTGCAGCGATCCTGATTCCCACTGATCTGTCATCGCCCTTCAGTACGCACTCTCCTCTCTCTCCCAGTAGCGGCTTTATTGTCAGCGTTTTGTCCACCTGAACCTCCTCGCTGTACTCACCGGGCTTCACGTAAATTATATCACCATCTGAGGCAGCCTTGACAGCGTCACCTATGCTATCCGAATCCGCAAACCCATCATCGTCGACGATGTAGTTTCTGGATGTGCCAGTGGATGTCACAATGAGAATAACCACTACAGAGATGACCCAGATCCTGATCATGAATGTGAGGAGAGCATAAGTTCTTCATATACTTAATGAGTGAGTTGCTACGCGGCAGTGAGATGCTGTGCTCATCGGTGACAGAGAGTTGCAGGGCGCAAACCTGCCGAGATCGGCGATGTGATAGAGGTGCACAGTGGCGAGTACTGGGTATGCCTGAACATCACCACACTCTTTACCGTTCTCCGGGGATAGCTGGGTGGAATGTGTCTGCAAGATCACAGCAAATTTCGGCACACTGCCTTTTATGCTTGAATGCAGCCTTGCACAAAATTGTATTATATGTGTGTCCTCAAGACTCTCCTCATAACCACTGAAAATATGTCGCTGGATAATGATTTTCATGCAAGGGTATATCTCCTGCGAGCTCCTACAGGGATACATGCACGAACTCTTCAGATCGGTTCCAGCGGGTCGGAGAGACCCGGCCAGTGAGCGTTGCCCGCATCACGTGCTGATGGAGCTCAAGACCGCGAAGGAGATGCTCGCAGAGTACCTGGACGTCTGCCCCTCCGAGGTGGACATGATGATCAGAGAACGCATCGCGGAACGTGTCTCAGTGTTGCTGGCGAATGATCGTGTCTTGTAAACCCCACATAACGCACAATCTGCTGTAATACTGAAATGAAAAACTTTATTACTTATTAAGATTATCTTCTGATGACGCCCACGAGACGTCATTTTTACCTGCAGACGGTGGTTGATAGCAGTGAGCGATGCCATGAGGTGCTTGCAGCGGGGAATGCAAGCACCAACCTCCTCTCCTATGTGCACCGACACCCCAAGATCCAGAAGAGCATGAACCAGGCAGGAAAGTTGTGCGGAGAAAAGGAAAGGATGTGTGAGTCATGGCTGGATTGAAAGACGTTTTGTGCACTGCAATACTGATATCGCTTCTTCTGCCGGCAGTTGCAGAGGAGATACCGGTATACACGATAGCGGACACGACCGGGGACTGGGGGTACCCATCGCCGTACCTCCACTACTCCAGGGGTCCGGGTTACGTGCGGATGAGTTTCATCTTCGATACACTGGTCTGGAAGGACCAGAACGGCTTCGTGCCTGCGCTCGCGGAGAGCTGGGAGTATCTGGAGGGCGAGAACGCGTATCTCTTCAATCTGAATCCGAACGTGAAATGGCATGACGGTGAGCCATTCACCGCAAACGACGTTGTATTCACGATCAACTACATAAAAGATCATCCGTACCAGTGGGTCGACAGCAGCATTGTGGATAGGGCTGAGAAGATCGATGATCACACGGTGAAGATCTACCTGGCGAAGCCCTACGCGCCGTTTTTGGACCAGGTGGCTGGCACTCTGCCGATTCTCCCAGAGCACATCTACAGCGATGTGACAAACCCGGAGGATTTCCAGGATCCAAAGGCGCTTACAGGCACAGGACCGTTCAAGCTTGTCGATTACGACAAGGCCCAGGGGACATATCTGTATGAGGCGAACGAGGATTACTACCAGGGCGCTCCGAAGGTTAAGCAGCTGAAGTTTGTAAAGCTGAGCTCAGAGATGTCCGGGCCGGCGCTGAAGCGAGGCGAGGTCGATGCCACGGCAGTTCCACCAGAGGTCGCTGACGAGCTCAGGGGCAGCTTCGTCGTTCTCGAAGGCGCTCATGACTGGCTCGCGAAGCTGATGATAAACCACAAGAAGGAGCCGTTCTCCGATGTGAGGTTCAGGCAGGCTCTCGCATACGCCATAGATAGAGAGAAGCTCGTCGAGATAGCCCAGCGCGGATATGGCGTTCCTGCGAGCCCCGGACTATTCGCGCCTGACAGCGAATGGTGCAACCCGGATGTGGAGCAGTACGAGCATGATCCTGAGAAGGCCGGGGATCTGCTGAAGGAGATGGGGTATGTGAAGAAGGGAGATTTCTTCGAGAAGGATGGAAATACACTGGAGGTGGAGCTTCTCGTCACATCGAGCAATGAGCGCGCGGGCGAGATCATAAAGAACGACCTGGAGGAGGCTGGCATAAAGGTCAACATGCGCAGCGTCGACTCGAAGACACTTGATAACGCGGTCAACGAGTGGAACTTCGATCTCGCGCTCAGCGGCCACGGCGGAATGGGTGGAGATCCCGAGATACTCAATCGCATAATAGGCGAGGGATACACATTTTGCAGCGATCGATACATCGTGAACCAAACGCTAAACGATCTGCTGGACCAAGAGGTTGCTGAAATGAACCCTGACAGGCGAAAGCAGATTGTAAAAGAGATTCAGCTGGTCTACTCGCAGCAGTTGCCTTCGTTGCCATTGTACTATCCTGAATCTTTCTGGGCGCATAATGGCAAGGTCGATCTGTATTACACTAAGAGAGGGATCGCAAACGGCATACCCATACCGCTGAACAAGCTATTATTTGCGAAGTAAAATCTGAATAAAAAACACTCATGACCCAAGGTCACCCATGTGGATGAAAATAAACCTTTGCGAGAACCATTTTCATACCAACCAGGTGAATATCATATGATACTGCAACCGAATCAGCGAGAGAATGTGCTTCCACTGCCGGTAGTGCTGATCTCGACCGTCTCAAAGGATGGCATCAGGAACGTCGCTCCATGGTCTAACTTCACACCCATTTTACGCCCTCTGGATGAAGTGCTGCTCGCATCTTGGATTAAACGGGACACGCTGGAGAACATCCGTCAGACAGGGGAGTTTGTGGTAAATGTCCCGCGCGTCGGAATGGAGGATGCGGTTATCATCACAGCACACAGCACGTAACTATCCTCCTGAGGTGGATGAATTCGAGGAGGCACATCTTGAGGCCAAACCTTCTGTGAAGGTTAAGCCACCTGGTGTCGCGGGATCTATTGCATGGGCTGAGTGTGTTCTTTTGGAGGAGGTTGTGCGGGAGAGGTTTGTGCTCGTCATCGGCAAGGTCGTGCATCTTGAGGTTGATGAGAGATTCTTCAATTCAGACGGCGATATGGACTTTGAGAGTGCAAAGCCGCTTGGAGTGATGCTTGGAAGTGATGGTCTGAGGTTCACGTATCCGGTCTATTCAGGAAGATATGCGACTTACAGTGATATATTCCAGTAGTTTTCGCACCTCTAATTCAAGTCGCTGCCAGAAACTCATGAATAATAACAAAGGTTCATCTGGCCGAATCGTCGGAGAGGTAAACTCTGGTAACAACAACCAGAGGTAATTGACTTTGACTCTTTCCCCAAGGTACCGATCCGCCGAATCACCAGCATGGGGCAAAATAATATTGTTAACTGATGTGGAGGCGAGGCAGACATGAAGTTGAGCGAGGAGATCAAGCAGATGCTTGATGAGAACATAGTTTACCTGGCAACATCGACCAGGGACGGAAAACCAAATGTTGTTCCGATTGGATCGGCTTATGCGATCAGCGACAACGAAATTCTCATCCATGATATGATGTTCGTTAAGACCCGGGCGAATCTGGAGGCCAACCCCCAGGTAGCTATATCATTTACAGACACGAGAAGATGGGAGTCGTATCAGCTGAAGGGAACGGCAAAAATTTTCACCGAGGGAGAGATGTTCGAGAAGGTTCTTGAGATAATGAAGATCAAAGCGGAACGGCAGAAAGATCACATGGAGTCAATCAGCGATCAGAGAACTAAAGAGAGGATGCAACGAATGATGGAGCTCCATAAGAACCTGAAACCGAAAGCCGCAGTCCTGATCATTGTTGAGGAGATCTACTCGAACATGCCCGAGATATGAACCACGGAAGATCTTTTGCAGACGCAGTTCACGAATCGAGAGTCGATATGCTGAGATGCGGGGTACGGGATTCGAACCCGTGAACTCCTGCGAGACGGGATCTTAAGTCCCGCGCCTTTGGCCAGCTTGGCAAACCCCGCATGGTCCCACGGTTTATCTTTTGAAGATAAATATGTCGGGATGTTTGCAGGGACGTCTTGAGCAAACCCCACCTCGCAGGCGACAGCCCCTGCCGCTTCATCCGGTGGAAAACTCAGGCGATGGGTTCGGATCAGAGGTCGATGTCAGAAGCGACTGCTCTTTAGCAGTCGCTGTTTCTACTTCGTAGAATCACCTCTGGTTCGCGGCAGCATCATCCATCTCCTCAAGAATGACTGCAGCAGTATTTAGGCCCGAGCCCATGCGTATGAGCGATGCAACAGCCGCCGCCTCGATCATCTCCTCTCTGGTGGCGCCAAGCGCTCTCGCCTGCTCCATATGCCTTCTCGTGCAGTCCTCACACCTTATTGCCACAGAGCACGCTAGGGCTATCAGCGCCTTCTCCCTCGCAGATAACGCCCCATCCCCGAGGATCATGGACGCGAGCGATCTGAACGCTCTGCTCACGCCCGTGTCCACTGAGTCCAGAAATCTGTCTGCTCTCGCCTTTCGCATAGCAACCACCCACAGATCAGACAACGCAGCTCCACATGCTCCGAACCTGCTCTCCATCTGGCCTGTATCTAAGATTCGATACATTGGGGGATCAAAGAATATATACCTCCGATGCCGCCCCTCAACGTCGCAATTCTACGGTGTATCTCCAGACAAGCCGCTGGAGTGGATCCCATTCCAGAGGGGGCTCATCTGTCAAGTGCCTTTGCGGCTGCCGCAACCCCCTCTCCGGGTGCGTTGATCACTCCTTCTTTTGCGAGCACAAGCTCTAAAGCCTGTATGGTTCTCAGCACATCCCCCTCAGAGCAGACGCCCATGGTGCCTATCCTGAAGATCTTCCCCTTGAGCCTCTCCTGGCCGCCTGAAACTACGACGCCCTGCTTTTTCATTCCGCCCCTGAGCTTCTCATCATCAATCTCCGGTGGGATCTTCATCGCTGTAACAGTGTTCGAGTATCTGGAGTACTCGTTCAGGACGGGAAATAGCTCTATGCCCAGCGCGGATGCAGCGGCCCTGACCGCCTCAGCGAGCCTGGCTATGCGTGCCCTTCTGGCCTCGAAGCCCTCCTCCTCCGCCATGTGCAGAGCCTCCTGGAGCGCGTAGAAGAGAGGAACTGCGGGCGTGAAGGGCGTCTGCGTGGGCTTCTTTCTCACGCTTTTCAGATGCGCCCTCAGATCGGCGTAGTAGCCCCCTGAGCTCTCATTGAGCGCCTCCTCTGCCCGCTCGCTCACAGACACTATTGCCAATCCAGGAGGCACGGCAAGGCATTTCTGTGACCCTGTTATCGCTATGTCGATACCCCATTCATCGGTCTTGAACTCGTTCCCGCCGATTGAGGATATGCCATCAACGATGAATATTGCGTCATGCTTCCTGGCAAGTCTGCCTATCTCCCTTGCAGGATTGATTATGCCCACAGACGTCTCGTTGTGGACCATGGCCACAGCCTTCACACCCTCCTCAAGCGCTGCCTCCACGCGCTCGAGATCGAATGGCATTCCCCATTCGAAATCGACTGATATCGCTCTGCCGTATCTGTTGCCTATCTCCGTGAACCGCTCGCCGAACTTTCCGTTTGTTATCGTGAGTATCCTGTCATCACTGCCTATCAGCCCGCCAACAGCAGCATCCATCCCGCATGTGCCGGAACCGCTCATGACGACGATCTCGTTCTTGGTCTCGAAGAACTCTTGGAGGAGTTCCCTGCAGTCGTCGTATATCCTGCCAAACTCCGGGCTCCTGTGGCTAATCATCGGCTTCGACATCGCGCGAAGCACCCTTGGAGCGACCTTGACCGGGCCTGGAATCATAAGAAGCGTATCCTCTATATCCAATAGGATCACTCTCTTTCAGTTGCTTATACAGAGCTTGCTTTTAAACGTTGTGCAGTGCTCCAACTCTTTCTCACAAACGATGGCAGATCGCCATTCTCCTCAATCCATTCTTTCAGAAACCTCACTGTGGCTGGATCTGATGGGTAGCCGCTTCCGAGCGGGCGGCCAAGCGCAGCCTCCAGATCTCTTATGGATCTATCCCTGGCGACCTTTGCGATTATCGATGCTGCTGCGACCACAATGTGCTTCCTGTCAGCATTATGCTCCGCCAGGATATCTATGGGTTTGCCTGAGACCTCCCTTACCCTCTGAGCGAACCTCTCCGCGTTCACATCCGCAGCATCAAGAATGGCACGATCTGCCTGGAGTCTGGAGACAACTCTGGAATGAGCTCTGACCATGATCTCATTCATTGACATGACCATGCGCAGATCATCTATCTGCTGTGCGGTCACCTCCAGAACGAAGCTCTCTCTGGCTATGGAGAGTATCTTCCTCTCCATGGATTCTCTCCTTGTTGGGCTGAGAAGCTTGGAGTCCTTCACGCCACAGGCTGCAAGATCAAAGATGTCCTCTTCGCTGAAAACAACGCCAGCAACAAACATCGATCCGATGACAGGCCCCTTTCCTGCCTCGTCCACGCCAAGTATGAGCATCATGTACTGTTTTGGATGTTGTATTTCAAATCTTTGTGTCTAATACATTTACCTGTATCATGGGATAAACAGCATTTGGGGTGAGCCGCTGTTCCTCATGATAGTGACCATATGGAGTTAGAGGCGCCAAACTTTATGTGGTTCATCAGCGCAAGGGCAAGCACTCAATCCCCCCAGAACCTCTTTGTCCGGGCGTACTCCCTCTCAGCTCTGAGTATGTCCCTGTAGAACTCAAGCTCATCGGAGTGCATCTTTTTTATGACCCTGGCGGCTGTCTCAGGGCCGAGACCCCTGCTGGCAAGCGCGATGGCAGCAGTCTTCCCGTAGCTGAGAACGAGATTTGCGTTTCTGTAAACTCTCTTTGTGCGCCTCTTGTCCTCAGCGCTCTTCTTCTCCTCAGGCATCCTGACGATCTTTATTTCCTCATCCTCCCAGGGCTTCAGCGCTGCTATCATCCTGGAACCGCAGAGCGGACACTCAGGCCGGTCAGGCACCCTTCCGACCTCTCTCAAAGATCTCCATTTCTTGCAGCTGACGCAGAAGAGAATCACCCTGTCATGGAGTATCCTGTTCTTGAGGAGCTCTATAACAGCTGCATCAGCATACTCAGGAGAGATCAGGTCACGTCCACCTCCTCTCCCCGAGGAGCCTATCGGGCTCAGATCGCATGTGATCACCTGAATCTCCCCAGACACCATGCGATCCAGGATGTTTCCCGCTGTATCGACATCCAGGCGCTCTTGGTATATCTCACGGATCGCCTCTCTGTACATCGGTGTGTTCTCGAAGACCCCCAGCACCCTGACAAGAGATACCCTCTCGTAGTCTATGTCCTTTGAGAGCGAGCCGAACTTCCTCGCCACATGGATCATCTTCCATCTGAAGAGTGTGGTGTTCTTCAGGCTCAGCTCCAAAATCACTTTCATTTGAGCGGAGCTCAAATCGCTGATGACATTCAGCAACTCCTCTGCCAGCATCCTCTTAGGTAGCGTCAGCTGTATCCTGTATGGGTCGATCTCCATGCCGACGCTGGAGCCGAAGCGCGTCGAGAGTATCGCGGTTATGGCCCTTCCAAACGCATCATTCGCTCTGTGGCCGATGCACGAGTTTATCACCGCAAAAGAGCCGTCAGATTCGATCGTCACAGTTTTGTCATCAGGAACAGCACAGCCTGCAGCAATCTGATGCTTTATCTGATCGACTAGCTGCTCTGCAGCCTCCCTGTCCACAGGATAGCGTGCCAGAAGCCAGCGGATCGCATCCTCCTCTCCGTGCTCCTCCAGCTCCCTCGCCAGGTGTGACCTGATCTCTCCAACCTCCTGCGCCACGCCGTACGGCACAGGTATCTCCTCACCGCTCCAACTCGGGATCTCCCCGCTCCTCTGGATCGGCACGACCTTTATGGTATCATCCTCTATCTCGACGATCTCCCAGATCTCTCCGCGGGTGACGAACGTCGCTCCTGGACTGGCGAAGCTTACAACAAAAGCCTCGTCGAGAGTCCCTATCTGACGCCTGGAGACCATATCGTAGACATCGTAGCGTTTCTCGTCAGGTATCATCGAGAGGTTCTCGAAGTAGTATTCCCAGCCCCTGCGCCTTCTTTTTATGATGCCGTTCTCGACGTTGCACAGCCTGTTTCCTCTCAGCACATCAAGCACGCTGAGCATTTCATCCATGCTGAGATCCCTGAAGGGGTACGATCTTTTCACTATCTCAAATGCTCTCTCGATCCCTATCTCCCCAAAGTCCAGGGAGAGGCCGATAAGCTGGTTCGCCAGGACATCCAAGGGCGTCTCGTGTATCCTCACCTCTTCAAGCTCACCGGTTGATGCCCGCCGGGCGATTGCGCATGCCTCGGCGATATCGTCGGGGCATGTCGCCAATATGGTGCCTGAGGAAACCCTGCCGATGCCGTGGCCTGATCTGCCAACACGCTGGATGAGCCTGGAGACCTCCCTGGGCGAGCTGTATTGTATAACATGCTCCACATCGCCGATATCGATGCCGAGCTCCATGGAGGACGTGCATATCAGGCCGCGGAGATCTCCGCGCTTGAATGCATCCTCTGCATCCACTCTGGCCTCTCTCGATAAGCTGCCGTGGTGGACTTCGATCGGCTCTCCGAGCATCTTCAGCCTGAATCCGAGAACCTCTGCGGCCTGTCTGGTGTTGACGAAGATCAAACTCTTTTTTAATCTAACAAGATCTCTTATGCACGATATGTGCGCTGCAAGCGGCGGCTCGCATCCGAGCTGGCCTGCGAGCGCGTGATCACCCCGCCCCGGGCGGGGCGCCACAACCCTGAAATCCACGAGCCTCTCCACATCAGCCCTGAGGATCCTGCAATCCCTGGACATGCCGGTGAGCAGCTTTGCTACCTCCTCCGGCGAGCCAACGGTGGCTGATAACCCGATCCTCTGAATCTCGCCCGCAACCTCCACAAGCCGCTCAAGGAGGACTGCGAGCTGCGATCCTCTCTTGGATGATGCGAGCTCGTGGATCTCATCCACTATCACCGTCCTGACGCTCTTCAGGTTCGATCTGAGCCTCTTTCCTGTCAGCATGACCTGGAGCGTCTCCGGGGTTGTTATGAGGAGATCCGGCGGCGATCTGCTCTGGCTGGCGCGCTCTCCCTTCGTCGTGTCTCCATGCCTGACCGCTATCTTCACTCCCAGCGCGTCGCTCCACTCTTCCAGCCGCCTCAGCATGTCTCTGTTGAGCGCTCGCAGCGGAGTTATGTAGAGGGTTTTGATTCCCGGACCGTCGATATCCATGATATTATGGAGCACAGGAAGAACTGCTGCCTCTGTCTTTCCGGATCCTGTTGGTGCTATGAGAAGAACATTGTTTCCGGCAAGGATCTCGGGTATCGCCATCCTCTGCGGCAGAGTCGGCTCGGAAAAACCCATCTGTTGAAGGTTCTCCCTGATCGTGGGGCTCAGCAGATCGAAGACATTCACAATGAATGTGGTTCAAGCGCCCACCAGATATATTCATTGCGTGCCGCGTGTCGGCATCCTATGGCTGGCATCGTTGCAACTGAAAAATACGTGCTCTTTTTAACCGGGAGTTGCCGTGGAGGCAGCTGATTTTCTTTGCTGCAGCCCACAGGCTGTTTTACCTCTGGTTGGGAGCACCACAACCTGCATCAGATATATGTATCCGAATAAGAGCTGAGGCCAGAAATCCGAACCTTACCGCCTTCCGCAGGTCGGAAACACCTTATCTTCATTCGGACAGGTCCCACCTGATGATCGCGCTGTGTTGAATAATTCGAAGCCTTGTGGCCGATGGCTATCGATTCTTACTAAAGTCTCATGTTATATTAGCTCTCTGCTATTGGATTTCCTAACATTATTCAACACAGCAGATGATCGCAAAGCTTTATTTCCATTTGGAGTTTGTTGCAGTTCCAGTACAGGGAGCTGTCAGCAGACCGGCACCATCTGGTTCGATTCGGCGAATGATATCCAAAAATTCACCATACGATGCAGATGAGTTCTCGCGAGAGAACTAAATTAAAAAATATAAATATTACTTAAGTATTGCCGACCTTATGAAAAATAAATTTACAGTAATGTTCTGTATAGCTGCTGCTTTACCGTGGCATCTCCACTGGAAATCAAGGGGTTAACTACCAAAATTTCTGATCTCCCTCTCCCCCATCCCGATCAGAATTGACATCTTGGTTTTAGAAGATCGTGTATATTAAATTTGCCTGAGATCACAGGGACGTGTCCGGATAAGAGATGAATTCAGAGATCTCTGGCTTACTCATTGTGGATGGAGAAGACACTCAATCCTTATTCGGACACGTCCGATCACAGAGACCGGTCTGAATGAGGATTATGCGTTCGCTCTTATCCATATGATAACTTGCCCAAAGGGGCACTGGTCATGGTATGCGTTTGTGTCGAATGGATAAGTGCTTTCACCAACCACATCACATGCTGCACAAGCTGCTGCACACAGATCGCATGCGTTTTCGACCTACGGAATGCGGTAAGGTTCCGATTTCTCGTCCAGCTACTATCTGGGAGAGGTTCGATTACAAGATTTCCGCCAGTTCGCATCCATGGAGATTATGAGTATATCGACATCAGATCTTTAAGACTGCAGCCCCCTGCAGCCTGCCTGCCCTCAGCAGATCCAGGGCCACATTCGCCTCATCGAGCCCAAACTCCTGGATCTCTGTTCTGATGTGGAGATCTCTGGCGAGTGAGATGAACTCCTCGCCATCCCTTCGGGTGAGGTTTGCAACCGACCTGATGCTTCGCTCCTCCCAGAGCATGCTGTAGGGAAAGGATGGTATGTCTGACATGTGAATCCCACCGCAAACAACAGTCCCTCCCTTAGATACAGCTCTGAGGGCAGCCGGAACGAGGGAGCCGACAGGAGCGAATATGATCGCAGCGTCCAGCTCCTGAGGTGGCATCTCATCTGATCCCCCAGCCCATGCAGCGCCGAGTGAGAGGGCGAACTCCTGCGCCTCCAGGTCTCCTGGCCGTGTGAACGCGTAAACATCTATACCCTCGAAGAGAGCGACCTGCGCGATTATGTGAGCGGCAGCCCCAAATCCGTATATACCCAGCCGCTCAACGCCGGGCTTCGAGAGGGCGAGTCTGTATGATCTGTATCCGATCAATCCGGCGCAGAGCAGGGGCGCTGCTCTCAGATCATCGTATCTCTCTGGGATGGGGAGGCAGTAGCGCTCGTCTGCAACTGTATACTCTGCATATCCACCATCGATCGTGTATCCGGTGAACCGCGCGTTATCGCATAGGTTCTCCTCTCCACGCAGGCAGTACCTGCATGATTCATCTGTGTATCCGAGCCATGGAACTCCGATCCTATCACCGGTACTGAAGCGCTCTGCATTCTCTCCTTTCGCCACGACCCTCCCCACGATCTCGTGGCCTGGTATGAGAGGTAGCTTCGGTTCGGCGAGCTCCCCATCGAGTATGTGGAGATCGGTGCGGCAGACGCCGCATGCGCTCACGCTGATCAGGACCTCCCGCTCGCCAGGGGTGGGTATCTCAACCTCCCGCAACCTCAGAGGCTCACCTGGTCTCTCAAGCAGCATGGCTCTCATGGATAACATTTTAGATTCACCTCATTTGCGTGACCTTCTCTCCGGCCTGAATGCCGGAGTTCGCACCCTCCTATCCCTTATCAACTGCAGGCTCAAATGCTTTCATCTTTTTGGCATGCCTTTTCTGCCGCATGCATTTTTATGGATGCCCTGAATAAATATTGAACCCGTCTCGGGATATCTGCAGCATCGATACATCACCTTGTGTGCTGATAACTCTTGGGTGCCGCTGCCGCACAGCAGATCTCTGGTTCAGGATTTTTCGAAGTAATTTCGGGAAGATTGGGACGTGTCCGAATAAGAGGTTGGAGCCAGAAATATGAGCCATACCACTCTTGTTTGTCATAAGCACTCTATCCTTATTCGGATAGGTCCGAAGATCACGCCGTAAACTATAACATGAAAAATGATTCGCTCTTATCCATATAATGACTTTCCTGGAAAGAGAATGGCCCTGGCATGCGTTCTTGGAGAATGAATGAGTACTTCCAGCAACCGGACTACATGTCCTCTAAGTTGCTGAACACACAAGAGCGAAATGATTATGCTGCTATCATATTGAAACTTGGAGAGTACGACGATGGGACGGCAAGGGATCTTACAGGTCGTCTCAGGAAGATGAAGGTCAGGGTAGATATCAGGCTCTCGATCAGGCAGATGTGAAAAATCAAAACCGTACTCCAGGGACGGTTCAGTGAGCTGAAAAACGAGCTTGAGGATGAGATACTCATCAGAAGATATGAGCACTACCTTTAGGCAGTTCGGAAGACATTTGCTGAGGGGCCTGCACCAGAAGAGTTTTACAAAAAATACCTGACACATGCGGTTCCAGAATGGGTTAAACTCGTCGAGAAGATTGGGGCGCTTGTGATAGAGAAGACCCGCCAAGAGGAGGTCTCAGAGGAGGCATCTTCCGCACCAGCATCTCAAGAAACAGCTTCTGAGCAGGCTGACAGAGCTCTCTGCTGAGAAGGCCTCGCCTGAAGCCGCCTCTGTTGAGGATGATGTGGATGGGGAGCCCGACTTCAACGTCTTTGTGGATAAAGAAGATGCCACGGAATTCCTGGCATGCGTTTTCTCACTGAACGATCTGGAGATGGATGAAGACCCTGGAGATAAGCTGGGTGATCCCATAGTCGCAACACCTGTTGAGGCAGGTGGTTATCCGGAGCATCCGCTGCTGCGAACAGATATATCTGTGAAGCTGGGGAGAACATATGGTCTTTACATAGATGAATGATCTCTTCTGACATCTGAGGATCCTGGTGATGATTTCTTCGATGATTATCATAAAGAGGTACTTCAGATCATCGCAATTCAGACAATTCTGCATAATCTTACGGAGCTGCCACCATCAGGCAAGGCTGAAATCGATAGCTTCGCGCAAATGTGCGGCGTCACTATGGATATGGATAGAGGCATCTTTGACGTCGATGCATCTGGTGTGGCAGAGGATCTGGCGAGGATCCTTGAGAAAAATGGTGTGGTAGAGATAAAGGGTGATACAATCCGCTGGAAGAAGACGTGATCAGCGCTTCTGCCCCCTTCTCCTCTTCGGGGAGAGTGCTACAGATACCAGGAATATCGCAACGCTCATTATCGCGATCGAGCTACCCACGGGGATATCGAGACAGAGGGATGCAGCTAATCCTGAGACGCTTGCTGCAAGCCCTATGAGGGGAGATATCAGCATGATCCATCTCATATCGTGAGAGAACTGGTACGCCGAGGAGACCGGATTGACCATCAGTGCGAATATGAGCAAGCCGCCGATGAGCTTGAGCGAGACCGAGACGGTTACACCACAGAGAAATAGAATTGCATAGTAAAACGGTTTTGTGTTGATACCAGACTCCTCTGCGAGCTTTCTATCCAGCATTATCGCGAAGAATTCCTTATAAAAGAGAAATATCACCAGCAAGAGCGTCAGCATAAGAACGAGGAGCCTGATGATGTCGGCGGTTGTTATTCCCAAAACACTTCCCCACAGCACTGAAAGAGCGGTGCTGCTCACCACAGACCCTGGGGCGATGCTGAGAAACAGCAGAGCCAGCGCCATCGTGAGGGAGAACATGGTCCCCAGCACTACATCGGCCTGCAGCCTGGCTTTATCCGAAACCGGTCCGAGGATGAGGGCAACAGCTGTTGCCATGCCCAGCGCCAGAGCGAATGGATCCTTGGATATGGCCAGTCCGAGCGCGGCGCCTGCAAAGGCGGCATGAGACATGCAGAACCCCATCGATGAGAGGTTCATTCGCACAATGAACACGCCTATCATGGAGCAGACGACGGCTGCAAGAGATGCCCCGACGATCGTGTTCATCACAATGCTCGATGGCAGCATGAGCTAAGCCTCAGCAAATGCATCTCTGAACGTCCTGGAGGGGAGCATCACATCAGGATGCGCATCGCCGATCAGCCGGCCATCCTTCAGCAGGAGTATCCTGTCGCAGATATCGGGCACGTGAGCTGTATCGTGTATGACCATGACCGTAGTGAGCTTATTCCTCGTATGAAGGGTGCATATCTTCCTCGATACATCTTCCACCGCTCTGCAGTCCAGGTTCGAGTATGGCTCATCCAGGAGGAGTATCCTGGGATTCTTTGCGAGAAGCCTGGCCAGAAGCACCCTCTGCGTCTGTCCTCCTGATAGCTTTCCTATCGGCCTGTCCCAGAGGTGGTCGACCTCCATGAATCTCGCAGCATCCCTTGCTGCATTCCAGTCATTCCTTCCCGGTCTTCGGAGCATGCCGATCTTTCCGAATCTTCCCATTAGCACGACGTCCCTCACGAGATATGGAGTGTCCTCAGGGAACGTCTTGGCCTGGAGCATGTAGCCTATGTCCTTTCTTATCTCGGGGCCGTGCCTGCGGGCGTCCCTTCCAAAGACCTCGACCCTTCCGGTCGATGGAAGTATTCCATTTATCGTCTCTAGGAGCGTGGTCTTGCCAGCGCCGTTCGGGCCCATGACGCACACCATCTCGCCCGCGCCGATCGAAAGCGTGATGCCCTTCAGGGTGGAGTTCTTCTCACCATCATAGAATGTGTGCACGTTCTCGAGCCTGATCAGCATATCCACCTCAGAGCCTTTCGATGATCGAGTCCAGTGGCATTCTCGATATCTTCCAGGAGAAATCCTCGAGCTCATCATGCGATAGCTTCGAGATCTTCTCAGCGATTGAACCTCTGACCCTGAAGCTCACGGTCCTGCCGTTTGAGGAGAACGTCGCCTCAGGCACTCCATCCTGAAGCACGGAGATGTTTCCTTTTCCAAGCGTGCAGCCGGTGGATATCTGGATACCATCTGCCAGACACGATACCGGAGGTCTGCTCCCGGACCGCACAACAGCGCTGATATCCTTGTGTCCACGAGAGCCGAGCTCGCTGAGGGCAGCGAGCCCCATCCTTATGCCGAGAACGAGAAATGGACCCAGATGGCCGTGAAACTCCGTACCGCGCTCGATCATATTATCAAGAGATACAGTATCTGGATTGATCGTGTACATCTTCAACACAATCACCTTGTAGATCTGACATGATATTATCAAATGCAGAGAAATAACTTGATTTGTGATATATATCTTTTCAAGTAACAGTGTTAAGATGTTTATATTCAGTATTGTATTACCACAGGGCGACCCTCATTGAAACTTAAGAGGAGGTACAGGTGTGTACTCGCATCATTGAGATTGCGGATGATCCTGCATGATCCGCGATCTGTTATGCAAGTGAACGTCGATTTCAGTTCTATTCAGTAATCCGATCCCATGCCGAGGTATATTCCAAGTTGTGTTTTGTAGTGGCCTGAAGCTTAAGCCGGAAGCTTAATATTCCGCTCTGCATCGATCTCGGCTTATGATCATCCACTGGGCAGATGTGATTGCAGAGAGGCTCAAGGACCATGGCCCGCACACATTGGCCACAGGCATAACGCCATCCGGGCCGGTGCACATAGGTAACTTGCGCGAGGTCATGACGGCTGACGCTGTTTACAGGGCTCTTGTAGACAGAGGCGTGGAGGCGAGGCTGATTTACATAGCTGATACATACGATCGCCTGCGGAGGCTCTATCCATTTCTGGATGAGAGCTTCAGGGAGCACGTGGGCAAGCCTTTATCTGAGATCCCGTGCCCGGAGGGGTGCTGCAGCAGCTACTCAGAGCACTTCCTGCAGCCGTTCCTGAGAGCGATGGATCTTCTGGATATAAAGCCTGAGGTCTACAGGGCGGATCAGCTCTACAAAGAGGGCGTTTATCTCGATGCGATAAAGACCGCGCTGAAAAAGAGGGACGAAATCGCGAGGATATTGAAGGAGGTCTCCGGCAGGGATGTCTCGCCGGGCTGGAGTCCTTTCGATCCGATCTGCAGGGACTGCGGGCGCATGAACACCACCAGGGTGACAGGATTTGATCTCGATTCCGAGAGGGTTGATTACGTATGCGAGTGTGGGTCCACAGGAAGCGTGAGCATGCGTGGTGGCGGCAAGCTGGTCTGGAGGGTCGACTGGCCTGCACGCTGGCATATCCTCAGGGTGACCGTTGAGCCCTTCGGAAAGGATCATGCGACTGCAGGCGGATCTTACGACACAGGAAAGAGGATCAGCGAGGATGTTTACAATTATCCTGCCCCGTATCCGATCGTCTACGAGTGGATCCATCTCAAGGGAAAGGGGGCTATGCACAGCTCCACAGGGCTTGTTGTGACGGTCCAGGAGATGCTCGATGTCGTGCCGCCAGAGGTCCTGCGTTACCTCATAATCAGGACGAAGCCAGAGAAGCACATAGAGTTTGATCCAGGGCTTCCGCTCCTCACCCTTGTGGATGAGTTCGACCAGAGGAGGGGTGATGCAAGAGCGCTGGAACTCTCCTCGATAAGGCAGAGCGAGCCCTTCACTATACCGTTCAGACATATGGTGACGGCCGTCCAGATCGCGAGGGATGACGAGGATCTCCTTCTCAAAGTTCTGGAGCGGAGCGGCTATGAGACGTCGCGCAGGGATGAGATACTCGCGCGCGCCAGGAACGTGAGGATCTGGCTGGAGCGGTATGCTCCTCCGTTTGTGAAGTTCGATGTGAAGGAGGATCTCCCTCAGGCGGTCAGAAACATATCCCCAGAGGAGCGCAGAGGCCTTGGCATGCTGGCTGAGAGGATCGAGGGAAAGAGCGCGCAGGAGATCCATGATGAGATATACGCAGTTGCAAATGAGCTCGGCCTCGATCCTAAGAAGTTCTTCCAGGCTGTGTACCTCGCATTTCTCGGTGAGCGTCAGGGGCCGAAGGCAGGGTGGTTCATCGCAAGCCTCGACAGGGATTTCGTCAAACGCAGGCTCATCGAGGCGTCTGTTGCGTGAGCGCGCGGTTCGTTGGAGCGCAGCTCATGCCTGCAGGACGACCTCTGGATAACCACATGATGTGCTGAAATGGTTGTCAATCGTCTGCGTCATAACAGACGCGGGTCTCCGGACAGATATATTCATCAAATCTTACAATCCATTCACGTATAATCCAATCAGCTGGAGCGATCGGATGTCTGGGATCGAGGAGGCGATACGAAGGCTTGAGGAGATAGCGGGTCGCCATATCTGCGCTGCAAGAAGGGAGGAGCTGCTGGAGATCATAGAGATCCTGAGGCGTGAGCTTGAGAGGGAGAATGCCTAAGGCCGCTTGTCTTCCCAGCGCCCTGCCCTCAGCATTTGATGGAGCTCTGAGCGAATGCTCTTTCATCTCACTTGTATACCAAGCACCTCTCTGAAAGAGCGAAGCCATCGCTGGGGCGACAGTCCTTCGAGGGGGATCACCCCCTTATCTCCCTCAGACGCCTGACTGTGACCTCCAGCAGGAATAGAACCAGCGCAGCCAGAAGCAGCTGCCAGCTGATGCTGGCTCTCTCCTGAACGAGGCGCGCGCTTGCCTTCCTCGCCTCCTCCACGATGCTCCTTCCCGCCTCGTCCTCTGTGAAGATCTTTCCACCCACTGCCTCTATCATTCCTTTCAGCTCCGGGTTGAACCCGAACTCCCTGTACTCCAGCGGGTAGTTTACGGCGATTCCATAATCGTTGATGTAATACACACCCTTTGACTCCGGGACGATCGTCACCGTGTACCTTCCCGGGGCGGTGCTCTCGATCCTGGCTCCCTTTCCGATCTCAGGCGGGCTCTCGCTTGAGACGTATATCTCCAGAGGGCTTCCCGCCCATCCATCGTCGGCCTCAACCCTCTCTCTCTCGGGCCTCGGATCGCCGACGGCCCAGTTAACCATGGAGGAAATGAGCATCGAGTTCTCCTCGGCGTAAATCGACTGAGCCCATGCATTGCCATCATCTGTGGCCAGGGAGACGCTCCTGCCGAGGCCGTAGCGCATTGCTGTCACTATCGGTTTTCCATCTGTCAGCGCCACGAGCCTCTGGGCGCCTGGCTTCGGCGTCACATCATTGAATCCGCTGATCGTAGCATTGATCTCTATATCGCTTGTTATGTAATGATTCTCATCCGTCACCACAAGTGTGTATCCGGAGACGTTCTTCGCAACCTCTATCCCCCTTTCGATCTCAGGAGTCCTCACAGTCAGAGAGCTTGGGTATACTGCAGGACGGAACGTGGCGCCTGTGAGCGCAGCCAGCTCCTCAAACCTGCCGGCAGACCCTGCGTAGCTCTGGACCTGTATCAGTGTGACCGTCGCGTTCATCTCCCTCAGAATATCAACAGAGTTCAGGAATACCTGATCTCCCTTCACCTTGTCAGGCTCTATTCTGCCATCTGATATGATCACAAGATCGGCCTCAGCCTTGCTCTCGTTGATGATCTTCCACGCCAGGCGGAGTCCCTCATCCAGGTTAGTCTCATCTCTTCCGAGGGGAGTCTGAAGGCTCTTTATACTCTCCTCTATGACAGCCCTGTTTCTGATAGGCACCGGCTGAGATACGACGTAAGGTTTCGTGCCGAAGACGACGATGCCGACCCTGGCATCCCTGAGCTCCGGTGATTGGAGAAGCTCTATCGCGAGTGACTTCTCATAATCAAGGTACGTCGTGCTCTCCCCAATCCTCATCGGCGCCATCGTGCTTCCTGAGATATCTATGACCATGATCAGAACCTTCCCGCCTTCGAAGAGGCTCGGAGACGAGATGACAGGGAGAGCCTTCTCAAACTCTGTGCCGTAATAGCCGCCCAGCTCGTATGCATCAGCTCCACCAACAACGACCAGGCCGCCGCCGCTGGCCACGTAGTCCTTCAGCCGGTCGAGATCGGGATTGTACTTGATATTGTCCAGGACGACCGCCTTGTAACCGCTCAGAGATTGAGGAAGGTCCTCTGCGGTGTTTAACTCGACGATATCCTTAAGGACATCTTCCAGAGGGGATGAGCTGCCCAGAAGCAGAACTCGTGGCCTCGGCACAACGTACACGGCTTTCGTGTACATGTTGTTCATATCGAAATGATCCTCATCTGGGTATATCTCCGCTCTCAGGATGTGCGTGCCTGTGCTGCGGAACCTGTGTGATATCCTGAGGGAATCGTTTATGCTCTCCAGAGATCCCCTGAATATCTCCAGGTCATCCGCGTATACCACAACATCTCCGCTGGCGCTTCCGGATTTTCTTACGATTATCTTAAATGGATAATCACCATCCAGAACCGCAACATTGCTTCCCGATATCTCGACGCCAGCCTCTTTCGCCACAGGGCTCATCTCGATCGCGAATACGGATACATTTGAGCTTCTGGCGAGGAGAAGAGCGTCCCTGAGCGGGCGACCGCTGTTGCTGTAACCATCACTCACAAGCAGAATTGAATCAGCCTGTGGCATGTACTGTATGATCCTGTCTCCGAGCGGCGTGCTCTCTCCGGAGAAGTACCTGAGCTGTGAGTCGGGTATCCTCGAGCTCAAACGCTCTGCGATATTCGTATCGAAGATCTCCATGGATGCGGTCTGATCCGAGAGTATCGTTATCCTCGGCCTGCTAACGTCCTTTGTGTGGGTTGCCACTGTGTATGGATTCGCCAGCGCGATTATGATCAGGCATACCACCACGGATCTCGTGAGGACCAGGAGCTTCTGCTGTGTGCGCCTGGTATACAGAAGCCCTGCTGCGAGAACAGCTGGAACGAGCCAGAGCAGCTCAGGCCTCTGCAGGTATATCTCGCTCACAGCTCCCTCCTCCATCTTATTATCCAGAGCTCAGCCATGAGGAGCATCAGAGCCACCACCATAATCCAGCCGGAGAGATCCCTCTCCACGAGCTTCTCAGTGTGGGCGGTGGATCTGAAGCTTCCTGGAGCGTAGGACCTCCTATTCCTCAGATCAGACTCTGCGGGATCGTAGAGGTTCGCAGCCAGCATCTTTCCATCAAACGTGTAGAGGCCCACCCTGTCGAGAAGCAGAAGCTGTGTTGTGACCGTGCCTCCGGGGGTGTTTATAGTCGTCGCTCTCTCCAGCGGCACCACCTCTCCGGTCTTCCTGTTTAAATCATCCAGTGACGGGGCGCCAGTCAGCCATCTGATCAATTCATACCAGAATACTGGATACTCAGGCCTGAGGTGAAAATCGCTGCCGTACTCGAGCGCGTTGTATACCACGGTACCTCTGCCGAGCTGCCAGTATGCGAGAAGAGGAACGCTGTTTACTTCCACCACAACCGTTGATCCGCGCCTTGGGACCGACTCCACATACGACCTTATACCGATCTCCTCGAAGTGTATCCCCTCTCCGAAGACGGGATTTCTCGCCCAGGGAATGCCCGTCCTGTTCACCACGCCTGTTATCCTTACTGGCAGGTACTCAGGGCTTGGGGAATTCTCCTGGGGGATGTAGACTATCTTCCCTCCGGAGTCCACATATCTATTGAGATCTCCATCGATCGAGCTGTTCCTGATGACCACCAGATCGTAGCCCTCCGGATCTCCTATGGTATCAACACCACCTATCGCACTGAGTGCAGCCAGTGTGGGACTGCTATCTCCAATGTAGAGTATCCTTGTATCATCCTGAAGTGGGGCGTAGATGTACGCGATGTTGTCCGCGGATATGGCATCCCTGACATCAAGAGTCACCGTGCTGATGCCGCGTGGGAGACTGAGAGTGAGGTAGTAGTCCTCATCCGCATTTATGAACGCTCTGTGCTCTGAGCTGCCGCCCTGTGATGTGACTTTTATGGAGAGACCCCTCGCAGATCCATAGTTGTGGATCCTACATGTGTAGTTGATTCCCACATAGCTCTCTGTCAACCACCCTCCGACGATTCCGACGTTATCTCCCCCTCCTCCTGTGTCAGCGAAGACTATGCTCGCGCCTGCTGCGACCAGTGAATCCCTTGTTACACCTGGATCGTCTCCTGCCCAGCTGATGAAGTCTGAGATGACGAGAATATCGCCGCCCTCAGCTCCTGTGAGGGTGTATGCAAGGTTCATGGCGCTCGATATGTCAGCAGGAAGATCGAGCACATCGATTTTACCCAGAATGGATCGAGCCTCATCCGCGCTGCCCTCTCTGAGCGCCACGACAGGTATGCTCTCCGCCAGGACGACGCTCACCCTGTCGTATCCGGATAGCTCTGATGATGCTATGCTCAGCGCGTTCTGGAACGTGCTCTCCATGCTCGCAGATACATCCAGAACAATGACAAGATGCGATCCTGGGCTCCCCCTCTCGAGGGTATACGGACCGGCAGCGGCAATCGAGAGAATAATTAGAATGAAAAGCTGCAGCCAGAAGAGCGGATCCTTTATCATCCTGCTCAGGGCTGCGGATCTCCTGGCCTTTCCAGCCTCCAGAAACCTTATGCTCGGGAAGAGAACGTCACGGGGTTTCGGTTTTATCAGGTAAAGTATGATCAGCGGCAGCACGCTGAGAAGGCCGAGGAGTGCGTATGGATTTCTGAACGGCATCTCTTGCTCTGATGCGGAGATCTGAGAAAAATGTTTGCCTGTGCGATCAAGGCTGACGTAGCATGCTCGCGCATCGCCATCGGCATGTCCAACAGGCTTTGGGGATCATTATTCAGGCTGACCGATCTTACACGAATCGGCTCTCTGTTTATTTTCCCTCAAATCCGAACACAGCAGAGGACGTGTCCGAATAAGAGGTTGGAGCCAGAAATATGAGCCATACCGCTCTTGTTTGTCATAAGCGCTCTATCCTTATTCGGACACGTCCAGCAGACCCTACTGCCGTGTTGAATAATGTTTGGAGATCCAATAGAAGAGAGCTAATTCATATAACATGAGACTTTAGTAAGAATCGATAGCTATTGGCCACAAGGCTTCAAATTATTCAACACAGCAGACCCTACGAAATCTTTATATAGAACTTCAAAACACTTCTATCCCCGCTGTAAGGAGAGGTGTCGGAATGGCTGGACTAGGTGGAACACCTGTACTGATACTCAAAGAGGGAAGCCAGCGGACTGCTGGCCGGGAAGCGCAGAGGTCGAACATAATGGCGGCCAAGGCAGTGGCCAGCGCCGTCAGAACCACGCTGGGGCCCAAGGGCATGGACAAGATGCTGGTCGATACCCTTGGAGATGTGGTCATAACAAACGATGGCGTTACGATTCTCAAGGAGATGGATATCGAGCATCCAGCCGCCAAGATGATGGTGGAGATCGCCAAGACTCAGGATGAGGAGGTAGGCGACGGCACCACAACTGCTGTTGTCCTGGCTGGCGAGCTTCTGAAGCAGGCCGAGCTGCTTCTCGAGCAGGAGATCCACCCGACCGTCATAGCCACCGGCTACAGGGACGCTGCGACGAAGGCCATAGAGATCTTGAAGGATCTCGCGGTGAAGGTATCGCCTGACGATGAAGAGCTCCTGAAGAAGATCGCGATCACAGCGATGACCGGCAAGGGCAGCGGCAACGCTAGGGGAGAGCTCGCGGAGCTTGCGGTCAAGGCTGTGAAGGCGATCGTCGATGAGGACGGCTCCGTGGACATCGACAACATCACCGTGGAGAAGAAGGTTGGCGGCAGCATCACCGACTCCCAGCTGATCCATGGCATGGTGATCGATAAGGAGCGCCTGCATCCGAACATGCCGAAGAAGGTGAAGAACGCCAAGATCGCGCTGCTCAACGCGCCGATCGAGATCGAGAAGACCGAGGTCGACGCGAAGATCGAGATCACCTCGCCTGATCAGCTCCAGGCCTTCCTGGATCAGGAGGAGGCGATGCTCAAGGAGATGGTCAACAAGATCGTCTCCACAGGGGCAAATGTGGTCTTCTGCCAGAAGGGCATAGATGATCTGGCGCAGCACTTCCTGGCGAAGGCTGGCATCTACACTCTCCGCAGGGTGAAGAAGAGCGATATGGAGAAGCTGGCCCGCGCGACCGGTGCCAGGATCGTGACAAGCCTGCACGAGCTCACGCCAAACGATCTCGGAAAGGCAGGGCTTGTAGAGGAGAGGAAGATCGCCGGAGATGACATGACCTTCGTAGAGGAGTGCGAGAACCCGAAGTCCGTGTCCATCATCCTCCGCGGCGGCACCGAGCATGTAGTCGATGAGCTCAACAGGGCCATGGAGGATGCTCTCCGCGTCGTGGGCGTTGTCGTTGAGGATGGGATGCTCGTGCCCGGTGGTGGAGCGCCCGAGGTCGAGCTCGCTCTCAGGCTCAGGGAGTACGCCGCAACGGTCGGCGGAAGGGAGCAGCTTGCCATAGAGGCGTTCGCCGAGGCCATGGAAATCATCCCGAAGACGCTCGCTGAGAACGCCGGTCTCGACCAGATCGACACGCTCGTCGCCCTGAGAAGCAAGCACGAGAAGGGCATGAAGGCTGCTGGTCTCGACATGGAGACAGGTGAGGCAGTTGACATGCTCGAGCGCGGCGTCGTTGAGCCTCTTAGGGTCAAGACACAGGCGATCAACTCAGCCGCAGAGGCTGCTGTGATGATACTCAGGATCGACGATGTGATCGCCTCCAAGTCGACCGGCGCTGGCAAGGAGGGCAAGGAGAAGGAGCCCAGCGGAATGGGCGAGGACTTCGACTGAACTCCTCCATTCTATTTTTGCTCAATCCTAGGAGATCTGGTTGAACTGAGCCTTTTGGGATTCTTGGTATGTAAAACATGCTCTGGGGTATTCCTAAAAACCTCTGGTTTTGAGGCAAATGTGAGCCAAATACGATTCAGCGAGAATCTGCCATTGTAAAAATAAGGGTTTATAGGAATACTCTCTTAAGGGTGACCATTTGTGCGGTCACAGGCGTTATCCAAATCATGTGTCGGAGGCGTCCAGATAAGAGCTGAGGCCAGAAATCTGGACCTTACCGCTTCTGCAGGTCGGAAAAGCACCTGATCCTTATTTGGACACGTCCCATGTGTCTGCCGCATGTTAAATCAATTGGATGGGCAAAATTTCTCGGATCTTCGACGCGTCTGGGAGGGGCTGGAGGGGCGTCCTACTCAGGGAAAAGAGGCGGCCAGATGCTCCTCGAGCCGCTTCATGGCCGCGATCTCTCTTGGACCCCCACATCTCTGCACTATTCTCTTGAGCCTTCTTATCTCCTCGAGGTAGGAATCGACCCGGAGCGCGTTGTACCTTGTGGCTGCGATTGCGGCCTCGATCACGCATGATACACCGCGGTTGATGGCCCGGAACTCCCTTCTGATGACCTCACCTCTGACAAACTCGAGTTCTGGCATGATTATGTCTGTTCTGTATGGACTGCACCGGAAAAGCGCCCAGGACTCGGCATCCTTTAAAGTTAAAACACCATCCCTCCTGAGAAAGCATTCTTCTCCGAGATCAGACATCGCAGCCTCGACGAATATCATAGGATCGTGAGTGACGTTTGCCACGAGCTGGCCAGTGGCGAGGACATTCTCGTATGTGTGGGTCCCGAGAAAGAGACGGACTGTCACATTTTCATCTCTTATTATCCCAATGGGTGCTGCATTCGGCACACCATCACGCTCGGTTGTGACTATAACCTCGTTTATGCCTGGAAGTATGCCAAGTTCGTCAAGAATACCATCTACATTCATTTTTATATCTCCTCAGAACCTCAGGCCCCTCATCAGCGCGATGAATAAAGATGATGCTATCAGGTCTGCTGTGGAGCCAGGGTTGATGTCTCTCGAGATCAGCGCCCTGTCCATCTCCATGGCGCTCGAGATCACATCATGAGATCTGAGGGCCACGCTTGCCATCCTGGAGACCTCAAGGGCGACATCGATTCCAAATTTGGAGGCCACAAGGCTGTCCGGCTCTCCAGATAGCGCGGTCAGGTACGTGATAACAACACCTCTGTTCAGCCCGTGTCGTGGAACCATCTCACACAGGGCATCTGCGAGCTCGAAGCTCCTCGAGAATCCGGTGGCCCACTCTCTCGCAATCAGATCGTGCCCCTGGGAGATGCGCATCAGATCTATCAGCCGCATGCTCCTCGCCTCGATCTCCTCAAGGGCTTTCGGATCCTTCAGGCTCATCTCCTTCACATCAGCCGCCCTGGCACCCGCGAGCTCAAACGCTCTGTAAAAACAGATCGAATCCTCCACGGTGGTCGATTCCAGCACCCTATAGATCTCTGATCGGAGCGGGCCGGGCCTGGATGCCGCTGAGGCGAGCGGTATTAGCAGGGCAATCTCCCCGAAATGTGTGTTGCCCCTCAGCCCCCACTCCCGCCATGTGGAGACCGTGTCCAGAATTAGCCTGCCCATATTCGATGCGCCAGATGCAGCCCTCCTGAACGAAGGGTAGGACAACACGGCGCTCGCGACGAAATGGCTGAAGCTCATGTCCTCATAATCATGACACCTGTCCACATTCCCTGGCTTGGGGCTTGAGGAGAGCTCCAGCAGCATGGCCATCTGGGCCATCTGGGCGATCCTGTCCGGATCCGTTATATCAATTTCAGCTTTCATCGCAGCAGGATTTAACTGAAGAGAATTGCAGCCAGCGCTGCATTACCGCAGCAACCCCTCTGCGACCTTTCTCTTCAGGACCATGTACTCCTTTGGCGTAAGACCTGCTCTTCTAAGCGCTGCATCTCTGAGGTAACATGGTTTTGTTATCTTGCAGCACCATATCAGGCTGCCGAAGCATGTCCCATCGCCCTTTTCAAGGGGGGTTCCCCTTGCGAGCTCCAGCTTTCGCTTCACGAACTCCTCTGGTGTTATTCCGAGCCTTTTAAGGGCGCCGTGGACGGGGCACGGCTTGACCGGAGGACAGCAGAACGCAAGTCCTCGAAGGTCGCCACCTGCGCATATGTGCTTCGGAGCGTTGTACCATCCCGTGATATCCTCAAGTTTTCTCAGGGCAGAGGATAGCCATCTTGCAAACTCCTCGTCTGCTGGTTCTTTGAGTGAGATCACATCAGCGCCCATGGAAAGCAAGCGCTTAGCGTCCTCGAATGATTTCACATCAGAGAGAGCAATTATCCAAGGGCCTCTGATATCCGATATGCTCCTCAGAACCGATGTTGCGGATCCATCATATCCTCTCAGGTCGATGTGAATTGCATCAAGCCCTGCAGACGTCAGGCTCCTAATCGCACCCGGCATCGATTTCGGGCTCACGGCTTCTGGGTTGACGCGCAGCGAGGTTGCAGCTCCAGCGGATTTAATCAGCTTCAGCATGCCGCATGTTCTGATGAGATCTATGGAATCCCTATCAGAGAGATCCATCTCGAGGATTGCCTGCATCCTGGCCGCGATCCTCGAAGCCTCCAGGAGCCTCTCAGGAGATGTTGATCTGAATGACAGCACCGAAGGTACACCTGCATCTCCGACAAGCGCCTCGATATCGCCTCTTTCCTCTATGTCCTCAAGAACTGCAAGTCCCACACCTGGCGGGCATGTGGCTCCGTGACATATCATGGCCACTGGGCTTCTCAGAGATGCATAGCCTATTTTCAGCATCGATATCCTCGAATATGACCAGGGATATCAGTCTTTCGATGGGCCTGGCGTCTTGGATGAGGTCTGAGAATCCGGTATCAGCTTCATCAGACTGTATGTTCTGACGAGATCTATAGAATCGCAGTCCGTAAGATCGATCTCGAGCTGGAGCGTACCAATTCTGATTCGGCAAAATCGATGGCATTCGACTTTAGATAGTTAGAAAGCAATCTCAAAATCCATCTGATCAGCTGGACGTGTCAAAACGTGAAAACTGCCTCGCGAACAGCCCACCCTATGCAGTTCACATGATGACACATGGAGCTGTGCAAGAGATCGACATCTGGCGATCATCCGGAGATGATGGCCGGAAATATGTTCACTTGAGGTGCGGATTCTTTATGTCCATCGGCCATGGCAATCTTCTGCGAACAGAGCATTGTTTGTCAGATAACATTATAAAAA
The DNA here is from genome assembly GCF_000014945.1 of Methanothrix thermoacetophila PT. Taxonomy (NCBI): domain Archaea; kingdom Methanobacteriati; phylum Methanobacteriota; class Methanomicrobia; order Methanotrichales; family Methanotrichaceae; genus Methanothrix; species Methanothrix thermoacetophila. Next base: position 809,981 of record NC_008553.1, on the reverse strand, counting down.
TTATCTGTTGATGTTTACAGAGTTCGGAAAGGATTAAATCCCGGACAACGCCAGTTCTCTCTGCACAGAGTTCAATTTCATACTGGCTGTGCGATATAATTATCTAAAAACGATAATCTGTCTGGATTACGGCAGATCATGCAAACTAGGATGTGTGGAGGCAGCATGTGCATGTACATAAGCGTATCTGAAAATAATACACCATTTAAAAAATTATTTTTCTATAGTTTTTGTTCGTATCTTCATGCGTGGTTTAAGGCTATTCCTATAATTATTATCATCGTAGCCGCATGTATCTGTATCACGTCGCATGCATCTTCAGGATCACCGTCCGGGAATACTTCATCAGTTTATACAGTTGACGGTATACCTCGGGATTTATACGAACCGCTGGGAAACGACGCTGAGCTGACGATCACTGTGGAGCCGGATTCGAATAGAACAATAGGCGATGTGGTCGTCTTCACTGTGAGGCTTGAGCTCAGTGAAGATGTTCACGAGCTGCAGATCAAAAATACACTCCCGTCAGGTCTCGATTACCTCAAATGGGAGGGTGATCTTCCTGCACCGGCATGCCCAGAGGGCAATACTCTGCTATGGAGCATTGGGGATGCGGGGCGGACGGAGATCGTCTTACGAATCTATGCTGTTGTTCGGAACACGCTCACAAATCAAGATGGTGAAGTCCTCTCGAACAGAGTTGAGGCCACGTGGAGGGACTTTTATGGGGCGCTGCGTACTGCGAATGCCACCACATCGATCACCATCACAGAGCCTGACATAGTGATCACTGTCAGCTCGAACATAACTAAGGTGGAGGCAGGGGATATTGTGGAGCAGGTCGTGACCCTGAGCAACAGAGGATCAAGTGATGCCTATGATGTCAATCTGACTGTGACGATTGCTGATGGGCTTGAGGTGCTGAGCGTGGAATCAGATCATGTGGCTGACAGGGGAAGCATAGCATCCACCTATACCAGGATTCCCAGAGGGGCTGCTGAGACATTGAAACTGGTTCTCAGGGTCAGAAACACAGTGGTATCCGGGGAGAGGTTGACCATTGGAGCTTCTGTGACGTGGACGAGCCTGCCGGGGGAGGATCCCGGTGAGCGGTGGGGTGGTGGATCGAGCCCCAATAATTATGATGAAACCGCATCTGTGAAGCTCACGGTATCGGGAGATGTAAGCATATCCAAGACGCCCAATACGAACAAGAGCTGTGCGATCGGGGATTCTGTGACGTACAAGATCCACCTGAACCTTCCGCGGGCCATTCTCAGGGAGGTGATCATCACGGATATCCTGCCATCTGGTACAACCTACAATCCATCGAGCCTGATGATCAGCAGCTTCAATCCGAATGATATCCAACCACCGGCTCCTGATAGCAACACGCTTGTTCTCTACTTTGGCGACCTGAACAACACGGATGATACCGATATGGACATCTGGTACCGCGTGATTGTCGCAAACATCAGGGAGAACAGGGACGGTGTGTTCCTGATCCCGGGAGCGGCCAGGATATTGTGGAAGAGTGACGACGGCTCTTCCAGACAGAGAACCGACAGCAAGGCGGGGAGCATAGAGGTCGTGGAGCCATCGCTCGCCCTGGAGAAAAACGCCCCACTATATGCGATTGTGGGTGATGAGGTGACGTTCACGCTCTCTTTCCATCATGACGGCACGAGCAGATCGGATGCGTATGATCTCCTGCTGGTGGACAGCATCCCAGAAGGCGCAAGGCTCATGGAGATCAACGCGAGCCGGCCAATGGGCTTCGAGCAGGCAGGCCGCGATCTTGTATGGTCCCTTCAGAGGCTAGATAGAGGTGAGTCCGTTACCATCACGTATACGATTCTTGTGAACACCACAGGCAGCATAGGAGGGGTTGCGAGGCTCTGCTGGTCGAGCAGGGAGAGAGATGACCCAAACGAGAGATCAGGGCACTGGAACGATCTCGACTGCTATAACAGAACCGCAGAGGCTTACGTCGCCGTAGCGGATCTGAGCATGAGATGCGAACCGGAGGGGCCTGTGAGGAGGAGCTTCGGAGAGGAGCTCGCGATTCGCTTTTATGGTGAGCTGCCTCCTCTAAGAGATGCATGGATGAACCTGAGCCTTCAGGGATTGAGATACAATGTATCAGGCATCCGGATGAATTTCAATCCGCTGAAGGAGCTCATCCACGAGGGCCGGATTTGCTGGTACCTTGGAGATGTACAGGCGATGCATATTGATCTCTCCCTGAATACGATCGTCGATGATTATGCGCCCGGGGCGGTCCTGGAGCTGAACTATCTCTCAAATAGTGATAAGAAATCCATCTCAGTGGCGACAGGACCGGTGGAGATCGCCGAGCCAGGTCTGATCTTGACTAAGACGCCAGCTCTGAGGGGCATGGCGAGAGGCGATACTTCGAGGCTCACTCTGAGAATCAATCACTCGCAGGAGAGCAGATGCGACGCCTGGAATGTGGTTCTGAGGGAGAGCATCCCCTCTAACACCGGCATCCTGCCGGAGAGCGTGAAAACGTCTCCTGAGAGGGGGGATATTGAGATCTGCGATGGGTTACTGATCTGGCGGATCAAAAGGCTTGGGCCTGGCGAGAGCGCATTGCTGGAGTATGACATCGTGGCACTCTCAGATGGTCGGTCCGTCTCCGAGTCGACTCTCACATGGTCCAGCTCTGAGAGCGGGGGGCGCGACTACAGCGCATCAGCATCATCAGAGTTCATCGTAGGATCGTCATACCTGAGCGTGGATGCGCCTGATGTGGCATGCGGTTTCGTGAACTACACGATCCACTACAGAAACATCGGGGAGAGGGAGATCAGGGGTGCTGTTATTGAGGCGAGATATGATCCGCTCCTTGCGTTTATATCATCAAGTCCGATGCCCTGCTCCCCAGATGGAAGTATCTGGTCAGGGTGTGCGCTTCCGGAGGTGCTTCATCCCGGGGATGAGGGAGTCATAAGAATCATCACAAGAGCTGGGAGGGCTGCAAACGGAACAGATGTGGATACCACATTTACAATGCGGTTCGAGGGGCATGAGGAGAATGCATCCACGAGAACGATCCTGATCGCTCCAGAGCTCTCCATCAATGCGACAGGATCTCCCGAGCGCGTTGAGAGGGGTGGAACTGTAACTTACACTGTCAGCTACAGAAATACGGGAACTACGAAGGCGACTAACGTCACTCTGAGGGCTCTGTTCCCCTCTAACGTGCGCATCGTCAGCGCGAGCCACATGCCAGGCATCTCGAACAGCGAAGATATCGTCTGGTCGAAGAGCTCTGAGCTCATGCCTGGAGATATGAGAACTGTAAGCATCAGAGCTCTCGTTGACGGGGCTGATGGTGATGTGCTGAAGGCAATATTCACCCTGGAGAGCACAGAGTCCCTGCCGGTATCTGCGGAGGTCTCCACATATCTTCATGTTCCCAAAAAAGAGATCACGATCGAAAAGCAGCCATCCTGCACAGAGTGCAGGCGCGGCGAGACCATAGATTATGAGATCAGGGTTTGCAACCCATCTGATACAGATCTCAGGAACATCACTGTGAAGGAGATCCCGGATCCGAGATTTGTGATCCAAAATGCAGATCCCGCACCCGGACCTGATGGGCTATGGCATATCGACCGTCTCCGCGCCGGGGAGTGCAGTGTAATAAGAATAAGCGGGATACTTCCGAGAAGCGAGATGTACTTCAACATGACCGGTAGCGTTGATGGGCATGGCTTCACCAGGACATACAGGGAATGCACATCTGGCTTCGAGGGCACCACGCTGCGCAACTGCGTCCAGGCGTTCTCCGGGAACATCTCCGCAAGCGACTGTGTTATCGTGGGGATCGCAGCTGAGAGCGGCGCGGAGCTCCGGATGAGAGGACACGGCAGTGGATCCCTGCACTCACAGGAGGGTGTGTCCATAAGCACAGAGAATCACTCCATCAGGGTCTCGAGATCGCAGGCATCAGAGAGCAGCATGTACAAGGGCGAAGTTTACAGGAGATCTGTTGTATTTGGGTCTCCCTGGAGCGATCACTTCGAGATCTTAAACAGGGCCACTCATGGGAGGATGAGATCTCTCTCCAAGGCAAATAGTGACATCAGCAGCATTGCCGCTATTGCGGATTCCAACGGCACTGAGATCTCCCTTGATAGAGATATCACTGGATCCAGCAGCATCCTCTCAGAGAAGATCTCGAACATCACAGGTTCGCTGAGCGCATACGATCTACACTCCGGGATGTCTAACATATCTGTGAGGTTCAAGGAGCACGGTGAGTACGGGAGCTACGTCCATTCATACCTCGGAAACGGCACGCTCGCATCAGACAGGAGTTACGGAGCACTGCAGCTTCACACCTCCGGCAGAGGCAGATACATTTCGGAGGGGATGGTGAGCCATGGGTCTATGAGAGAGGGCATCAGAGCTGAGGGCAACAGCTCTACATGGCGTTCGGGCGCATGGATCAGAAGTGTGCGGAGCATACGCGAGGAGTACACAGGATCGAGGATCGAGAAGTATACGGTGCTTGGAGTCCGAGGGCTTGAGACAAGCGTGAACTTCTCCGGAATGGCAGTCACTGATACACATCTCATGGATACATACCTGAGCGATATCTACATCGGAAACTACACGATGCGGAGAAGCATACACTTGCCCGTCTCCTATAGATACGGAACGCCCCACATGAGCATATCCGCGGACACGTACATGGAGGGATCGGAAATCATGAGTATCCGCATGAAGATACAGAACGACGGGATCAGAGATCTCTCCCCCGTGTACATCACAGCAATGGTTCCGAATGGATCGAAGGTCCTGGGCGTCTATCCGGAGCCTGAGATCGAGGAAGATCTGATGAATTGGATAGTGGATCTCCTGAGAGCAGGTGACTCTCTAGTGATCACCCTGAGGATGGATGTGAGAGATGCGCTGTGCAGGGAGATCCTTGTCAGGGCTGCAGGTGGATCCGATGGACGATGGGTATATGCGATGAACAGAACATCCTTGCAGTGCTGCAATAACTAGAACTCCATAAGGGATCTCTGTGATGGTGCCTTGGATCTGGCTCCGGGTGTTGGAAGGGATATCCTCCCGTATCTCCCACCACCACCTGGGGTCAACACGACGTTTCCCGATCTGAACGCCCCTATCGCCCTTGCGACTCTCTCATCAGTGTTCAGCTCAGAGATCTCTGTGTGCAGCAGCACATCTATCTCGGTCCTCTCAGCTACCAGATCTCTCCATATCCTTTTCACGCCTTCTGTGAATACGCTCTTGTGGTCGAGAGCCATCGCGATTATCTCAGCAAGCGGGATTATGTGGATGTATGGAGGCCTGTGATCTGGATGCACCGGATGTGGTAGATCTGCTAGGATCTCAACCCTGTCCCTGACGCCGAGCTTGATCGATCCTCCGCATGCGCACCGTCCCAGCCGTTCATCCATCTCTCTCATCGTATACTGCTTGTAGCATCTGGTGCATGCGGTTCTGTTGTATTTGCCCTCCTCAGGGTAGAATCCGACGTTGAGAGTGGGCCTGCGTCCAGATCTGTGCTCTATCGCAAGCCTGATCTCCTGAAAGCTGATATCTCTGATATCAAACTGGTTGAACTCCCTTCCGAGCTTGTTCGACCAGGGAGAGTGGCCATCAGAGTTTGACAGGAACGTTTTATCCCTCAGCTCGCTTATACGATCCGCGTAGTCGGAATCTGCGCTGAGGCCGAGCTCTATGAATGATATATCACCAGCCCGATCTCCGTAGCATTCTTTAAGAGACGCGTGGTGCGCGAAGATCCCGGTCCATGGCGTGAAAGCGTGGCTCGGCCCGATGATGCAATCAGCCTCGAGGCACGCATCTGCGATCTCGGCCCCAGTTAACATTACCTTCGGTCTGCCATCTGTGTCGATGTTGCTCGAGTTCTTCCGGAAGATCTCCCTCAGCTCCTCTGCCTTTGAGATATCCGGGATGAGGATCAGATGGTGAACTCCCCTCAAATCCTCTACCTCTGCTGTCACGACGAATCCGGTCATGCCATCATGTCGGAAAATCCCATCACTCTCCGGAAGTCGCCTGAGATCCTCAAGCCATTTCGGGTGGAATGCGTCGCCTGTGCCAACGATGTGTATGCCCTTCCTTCGCGCCTCAGCCGCAATGGTATCCAGATCCATCATCTTAGATGTGGCAGCTGAGTACTTCGAGTGTATGTGGAGATCGGCATTCACATTCATTTTTATAATCTCCAATATTTGAGTCTCATGGGCGATGCAACCGTGCATCACCGGATCTGTGTCCTTGAGTCCATCCCCAGGAACTCGGCCTCGGGCAGGCATTCGGCGATCCGGGCCGAAGAGAGAGCGGCAGATGCCGTACAATCTCCGATCCATTTAGAATCTGAGAGCTCCTGCCCTGACATTGCATCATATTCAGGCACGTGCGCGGCTTTCAGTCTGCGTTTGTAGATCCCTCCGGCCTGCCCAGCGGCAGCCTCTGCATATCCAACTCCATCTTTATCGTATCCTGATCCGCCTCGAGAGATCTGACGATCACATGGAATATATATCGTTGCGTCCGTCTCCCCTCCGGAATCACAATCCTGTGCACCTTCCGCAGCTTGCTCACACTCGCAGCATGAACCGCTGGACCGCTCTGCAGGAAAAGCAGACCTGGTAGGTTCAGGGATTCGTGACCGAAAGACGGGTATCTCTCCTCAATTCTCTCCTCGAGCATCGCACGCGGTATATCCACAGCACCGATCTCGCTCTCTACCCTTATCCCGCTCTCATCTGCCCGGATCGATCTTATGTGGTACCTGAGGGCGCTGATAAGATAACTAGTCCCCCTTCCCTGCTGGTCTGCCGGAACTATCGATTCAAGCATGTCCATGAAAGGACGTATCAGAGGGCTTGTGCCTGCAAAGAACGCACCCGCAAGGTTGGAGACCTCGGTTTTCGCGTCCCTCAGATCATTCTTGTCTATTTTCAGTGTTATCATGGTCGATCTTCTGTTATCATACAAGATATACCCACCGCATCCTGAGAGACATGCAGGCTCATGTGCTAGAATTCTCGGAGACGCGGGTTCTGCTAGCCCCAGCAATAAGCAGTCGACTTCTGTTCTTTCTGCAAGTTTACAGATTCGCCGAATCACATGGATGAGCCCGCGTGGTCGCATGCTGCTGAAAGGCTGTTCCACGGTTCCAGCCCTCTGCAGCTATTTTGGGATCACCTTTTGGCGGGGTCAGAGAGTCATACAACCCCTACATGCTGATTGTCTCACATGTGTTTTCCACATTCGTCTCAGCTTTTAGCCATATTTTGATACACTTACCCCTTTGCTTCTAGTGTGACGTTACACTTGCTTCATCTTGTTAATTGCAAAAAACAAAATTAGATAATATACTTATATTTATAGAGTTCCTAGCTTTCAATATCGGTGGACATCATACATCTTTCACACACCATCTTTTCCAGTGGAGCCTCACATCTCAGCAGGATGCCGGGATCATGGAACATGTGCTTCCAGGGTGACCACCATCTATTTTTGATAGAAGGGACTCTGTGGTAACAATGACAATAGAGTCTCTGGTATCTGAGCTCAGGAGCTTCGTGGGGATAACCAGGAAGCGCAGCATTGGCGATATGCTCGGGTATTTTCCTGACATTTCAGATAAGGTGATAGCGGACTTCGGCGAGGATGCTGCTGTCATAGACAATGGCGATGAGGTTCTGCTCCTCGCCGCGGATGGAATATGGTCGGTGCTGATGGATGCCGATCCTGAATGGGCCGGATACTGCGCTGTTCTTGTGAACGTTCATGATATAGCGGCCATGGGGGGTACCCCGATCGCCATGGTGGATGTGCTCTCTGTGAACTCCCCAGAGGTAACGGATGCTGTCCTGCGGGGGGTCAAGAGGGGAATCGAGAAGTTTGGAGTTCCGATAGTGGGCGGCCATCTGCATCCGGACACGCCCTACAGTGCGCTGGATGTGGCAATTCTGGGCAAGGCCAGGAAGGACGGGGTGATACTGAGCAGCACAGCGGAGCCTGGGGATTCTGTGGTGGTCGCGGTCGATCTCGACGGAACCGTTCACCCGAGCTTCAGGATAAACTTCGACTCCACAAGCCACAAAGACAGGGAGACTCTGGCGCGCCAGATCTCCTCGATGCGTGCGCTCGGGGAAAGAAAACTCGTCACAGCTGGCAAGGACATCAGCAATCCGGGGATGCTAGGAACTCTCGGAATGCTGCTCGAGACCAGCGGGGTCGGCGCGGTGGTCGACCTCGACGCTATACCGGTGCCTGAGTCGCTGAACCTCGTAGACTGGATGAAGATGTATCCTGGTATGGGTTTTGTCGTCACAACCAGAGATCCGTCTGAGGTCGTGGATGTATTCGGTAAACACGGGCTGAGTGCTGCGAGGATTGGGAGGGTGATTGAAGAGAGAAGGCTTGAGGTTGTTAAGGGCGAAGAAAGAGCAGTTCTCTTTGACTTCGAACGGGATCGAGTGACAGGCATAAACTGAGGGATAACCATGGATCGCGGATTCATCGATCTGCTGAGGGAAAAAGCGCGCAGCTGCAGGGCAAGGATAGGAATAGGGCTGGTCAATCCCAGTGGCGATGTTCTCGAGAGCTTGGCCTCTGCGAAGGAATATGCTGAGATCGTCGCTGTGGGCGATACAGCTCCTGAGGGAATCGAGCTGATCCGCTCAGACACACCCGAGGAGGAGCTGATCCGACTTCTGATGAGCTCAGAGATCGACGGGGCTGTGAGAGGCAACATATCCGCTACAAAGACCATGAGAGCACTATCGGGGGCCGGGATCGATGTCATGAGGATGGCTCTGCTGGAGCTCGGTGGGTGGGCGTTCTTCCTGGCTCCGGTCGGCATCGATGAGGGTGATACCCTGCGGGGGAAGCTGGAGCTTGCCAGGCGCGGGGCATCTTTTCTTAAAATGATTGGCATAGAGCCGAGGGTATCGGTTCTCTCAGGCGGCAGGCTGGAGGACGTCGGCAGGAGCAACAGAGTGGACACAAGCCTGGCGCATGGCGAGTTCGTGGCTGCGCGGCTGAGGGAGGACGGGTTCGATGCGAGCCACAGGGGCATACTGATAGAGTCAGCATGCGGAGATGATCTCGTGCTTGCGCCTGATGGCATATCTGGAAACCTGCTCTTCAGAACGATGCTGCTGATATGTGGCGCAACTGCCATGGGCGCGCCTGTGCTCACAGATGAGATCGTCTTCGTCGACTCGACCAGGGCAAGATCCGATTTCACAGGACCGGTGATCTTGGCAAGCGCCCTGGTATCGATGAGATGCGGGCGCTGAAATCGGCCCTGAGGTCCACGGGTCTAAGTGCGCATTCTAGAGATTGTGCGGAAGAAGATCGAATGGCGGATATCAACAGCATGGGAACTCGATTCATAAAATATTGTGCCGCTGGACGCCAGACTGGGGATCCAGTGACTCAACTCAAAAGCATATAATAATTCCGGCGTACATCACGCCTTCGATCTTGCCCAGGACTCGATGTTATCGATGAGGTTGAACTCAACGACCTTCTTCGCGTCAAGCAGCATCTTTGATATCTCCTTGAGCGAGAACCGCCTCTCTCTCCCATCCCTGTCTTTGACTGCGATCTCTTCGCCTGGAGATTGCGAGTCTATCTGAACGAGCATCTCGCCGAGACGGGAACATGCCTTCTTCAGGTATCGCACGCTGTAATCCACCAGCGCCTCTCTGTCTGAAAGGTTTTTGTTGACCTCTTTTATTGACCAGCATATCGTGAGTATATCTGAGTACATCTCAGCACCACTCGGGAGATGTTGAGTATTGTATTTAACAGTGCCGTCAGAAAGGTGGGGCTGGTGCGATTCGAACGCACGATCGACGGGTCTCTCCGATTCTGAGAACACATGATCATCTCAGTGCTCCAACGGATCATCAACACCATCCCCGTCGGGATGGCTCAGCAGACCCGTTGCTCATCATCCAGTCATACCGCTGGAGCCCGTCGCCCTACCTGGCTAGGCCACAGCCCCTTAAGCGGGCCGAGAGGGATTTGAACCCCCGACCTAAAGGTTAAGAGCCTTTCGCTCTACCTGACTAAGCTATCGGCCCGCGTCGGTAATATGACAAAGCTGTTTATAAGCGTTTCGATGCGCGTGGAGGGTCCGAATAATAGTTGACGTCAGAAATCCGTGGTTTGCTGCTTTTAAATGGAGGTGATACCCAATCTTATTCGGACAGGTCTCTCTTTCTCCCTGTGGCGAATGGGCTCCGGTCACTGAACGATTCTGCTGGAATCTACATCCACAAACTGGATAACCAACAAGTCTGGGCGAGTCGCGCAATGCGGATTTTAGTAATAGGTTGTGTATTCATTGAAACTGTAGCGTTCAGCCTCATCAGATACATGGAATTCTCGCCCATGGCTCTCGAACATGGCAGATATTCAGTGGTGCGCGTGTGCGACTTAGTTATGCAGGCTTATCAGCTGGCGCAGGCCATTTTCAAAAGCTATTTAATACCTTCCGGGAAGACTGTGCATCCCATGGGACATGTGCTCTTCAGCCCGCTGAACTGGGGCCTTGGACATGCATCTCGCGACATTCCGATAATCAGAGAACTCCTTGCGCGTGGGCATGATGTGACTGTGGCATCGAGCGGAAATGCGCTGGAACTTTTGCGAAAGGAGTTCCCTGAGTGCAGGTTTATAGTATTCGAGGACTACCCCGTGCCGTACAGCTCGACAAGATTCTTCCTGCCCAAGTTCACCGCCTACCTTCCCATAATGATGAAGGCTCTGGCAGACGAGCGCAGAAACCTGGCACATATACTTTCAAGAGACAGATACGACCTGATAATAAGTGACAACCGCATGGGTGTTTACTCAAAAGATATACCCTCTTTCTTCATAACTCATCAGCTTCGATTCAGCGTTCCATTCTTCATGTGGCCTGTGGAGCTAACAACGCTTTATGTCAACGGATATTTCCATAAGAAGTTCACAGGCGTCATAGTTCCGGACAATCCGCCAGGGCCGAATGCCATCAGCGGAAAGCTCTCGCGCTCCAGCTTCAGGGTAACAAACGTCAGGGCATTCTACTCAGGCATTCTCTGCAGCACGAAAAAGATGGATGTGCGAGAGGATCTGGACTATCTTGTTATAATTTCGGGTCCAGAGCCGCAGAGGACCAAGCTGGAGGAGATCATGCTCTCCTGCATAACCGAGCTTCCGGGGGAGAAGGTCGTGCTCCTCGGAAGCCCGAGGAAAAACAGCTTCATACAGCTTGATGAGAGCACGCGCGTCTACTCATATGTCCCCACCGATGTGAAGGTGGAGCTCATGAACCGGGCGAGGTTCGTGATAAGCAGATCCGGATACACAACGATGATGGAGATCGCGGAGCTCGGCAAGAAACACGGCCTGTTTATTCCAACACCTGGACAGACCGAGCAGGAGTACCTTTCAAGGTTCTACAGAAAGAGGGGATGGTTCCTGTCCAGGAGCCAGTATAGGCTCGATCTTTTGAGGGATGTCGAGATGGCCATGGAGTACAGTGGTTTTCCAGATATGCCGAAGACTGAGGAGAACGTGAGGAATCTCTATGAGAACCTCCTGGCGCAGTATCTGGAGTGAGCTTCTGGAGTGAGCTCTTGGGGGTGGGCTTCCAGTTAGCCATCGACGCAGTCGAGAGGCTTCAATGTCGATTCGGAGCGCACTGAGCATATCAACAGGCACGCTCGACCGCCAGGCTGGCTTACATGCAGCCACAGCAAATGTGATGGGGTGTGGCAGGCCGCAAACTCCAATCATTGGAGTAAGTCCGCGCGCAACGCATATGGCAAGCAATCATCCAGCAGACCGTGGAGATTTGATCTGCCAGATATAGTTTGTATAACATAAGCTGCCATCTAGTTTGGATTCCGAAGTACAGGAAACCGGTGCATGTTGGCGAGGTCGAAGATCCTCTCTGAAATTTTCAGGATCATGGCAGAGATGTGCCGGATCGAAATTCTGGGTATGGAGATCCTGCCGATATACATATCCTCATTTCATCTTCTCCCTCAATACGTGCCATCCCTTATCGTCAACAGGTCCAGAGGACTGTGACGAAGCAGGATCCGCAATATATAGTCAGGCTCATCCCTGTGATTCGACGAATCAGCAATCTTTCATATGGTGTAAGGGTGATTGATGCCAGTTGTACAGAGCACACCACTCCGGCGATTTGGCCCCATGAGTCTAAAGTTGCTGTGTTGAATAATTCGAAGCCTTGTGGCCAATAGCTATCGATTCTTACTAAAGTCTTATGTTATATGAATTAGCTCTCTGCTATTGGATCTCCAAACATTATTCAACACAGCATCTAAAGTTGATAGTCAGATGGGGTGTCATCTCTGGGCTCTGTAGGAGTGCTGTTATCCCTTGGCTCACTGGATGGTGCAGCTGGCGGCGGAGACTCCGGGATTTGGTTGATGACAACCAGCGGCGACACCATCTGGAGCTCGCGCATGGCTCCGTATTCTGTGTACGATATGGAGGATACCACATCATAGTATCCGGGCTGCTCTGCAATCACTGGATACGAGACCGCCTCCGGATGGCCCGGATATAGTGTGACCATGTACATACCTGGGCCAGAGGTCATTAATCCATACGGAACTCTGGGCACCACGCTTGCCTGTGTCGCGTTATCCCCAACATAGATCAGGTTGAGCGTGACCATCGCTGTATCACCCACACGGATGCTTCCTTTATCCAGCCACTGGCTCGCAGTGAGCTCTGCTACTGCGAAACCTGTGCACAAACCCACTCCCAGCAGAAGCAGGAGCACGAATCCTACTCGCTTCATCACCATGACCTTGGACGATGCTGAATTTAAAGGTACCTCTTATACGAGGGTAATATGAGGCCTACACAGCACATCGAGTGGCGAAACCGAACGCATGCAACTTACCGATCAGCACCGTGGCCTTCAGCTTCCGGACCTGTCGCTCCGTGATTAAGGGCAGCAGTTCAGCCGGAGCAAAGGACCTCGCATCACAGACAGTACCTCCTGATGGGCTTGAGATCTTCTCCGAGCTCGTAGACTATTGGCCTTCCCCTGGGAACCATCAGACCCTCCGTGGGAACGCCCTCAAGATAGTTCATGAAAGCGCGAATGACGTTCGCGTGTGTTGTCACTATGACCCCTCTCCCGGATAGTATCTCAGGAGCAATCTCATACGTCCAGAGGATCAGAAGACGCTCCTGGACGTCTCTTATTGATTCTCCTGCCGGGGGGCTTTCCAGATCACTGTACCTTCTGTCAAACCGCGGATGCCTCGGATCGTCCTCTGACAGGGCTGGTGGCCGGATATCAAAGCTGTGCCTGTACATCTTCAGCTCGTCAGGAACATCGTCTATGATCTGTCCCTCCAGCTCTCCGTAGTGCCGCTCGTTCAGCATCCAGGATTTCCTGACGGGTATCCAGAGCAGATCCATCTCATCTAGGACTCCGCATAGGGTCTTTATGGCGCGCCTGAGCATGGAGACGAAGGCAATGTCAAGCGTGTACCCGCTTCTTCGCAGGATCCTGCCCGCTTCTCTCGCCTCTATCATGCCCTGCGCCGTGAGATCGGGATCCGACCATCCCGTGAACCGCCTCTCAGCATTGTAGCTGCTCTGGCCGTGTCTGAGCAGGACTAACTTATACATGCGATCAAGCACAGGCAAAAGTTGTTATATAAAGATGTCAGAGACTGATGCATGAATGGCCGGTTGTTCTATGTTCCGATAACGGTCCTCTTCATGGCAGTTCTGGCACTGCTTGCATTTCTAGTCGTCTCCGTGCTGTTCGTCGGCGCGCTCCAAACAGCCTTCCTCCGGCTGGGGTTCGCGTGGCATGATGCGCTTCTTCTCCTCCTCGCCTCCCTGGTCGGAAGCAGCATCAACATTCCTTTTAGGGAGATGAAGTCGGAGATGCCCCTGACTAGGACAGCTTACGTCAGGGTTTTCGGGGTGAACTACAGGATTCCCATATATGAGACCGTTTACAACAGCACCACAGTGGCTCTGAATGTAGGTGGCGCACTGATCCCCATCCTTGTATCTGCGTATCTGCTTATGATGTTCTCTCACGCGCTGGCATATGCAGTAGCGGCCACTGTTATTGTGACGATTGCTGTGCACAGAATCGCCAGGCCTGTTCCGGGCCTGGGCATAGTGACGCCCGCTCTTCTTCCACCACTCATAGCAGCATTATCGTCACTGGCAGTGATCATAATCGCTGGAGGACCCAGAGAGCTTGAGTTTGTCGTAGCATACGTCAGTGGGACGCTGGGAACGCTCATCGGCGCCGATATCCTCAACCTCAACAGGATTCAGGGCCTCGGCGCTCCAGTGGTCTCCATTGGCGGTGCCGGGACATTCGATGGCGTTTTTCTCACGGGCCTCATCGCTGTGCTGCTCGTCTAGCCGGTAATTCCTCGAAATCCCTCAGGAGAGACGCAAACCGGCGCACGGTCTTCCTGAGGGACCTGAACCCCTCCTCGTCCTTCTGCACATCCTCAAGAGTGTCCCTCGACCAGAATGTGGCGCCGAGGTTCGCCCCGAATGATCCCCCACCTACTGGAATTACCCCGTTCAGGATGTAGAATGTGATGATCTGGTATATCGCTGCCTCCTGGCCGCCTATCCTGTCACCACCCACTGCTATCGCCATGCCGACCTTTCCCCGGAAGAAGTCGAAGTCCGCTGCAACCAGCGCCCTGCATCTGTCCATGACCGCCTTGGTCTGGGCGCTCACACCGCCGTTATAAACTGGGGTTGCGAATATCAGCCCCCTTGCATTTTTAAGAAGAGGATACAGCTCGTACATGTCGTCCTTTATCGCGCATGTCTTGTTTTTAAGGCAGTAGTCGCAGTGCCTGCAAAACCCTATGTTTTTCCCTCTGACTGTGAATAGCTCAGTCTCGAATCCACTCTCTCTCAGCATCTCCAGCGCCCTGGAGAGGACATGCTCCGTGGCCCTGTTGCGCGGGCTGCCTGATATGCCAAGGATCATGATATCAATTAATACTGCATCGTACTTCAAGCTGTGGGCACCGGGCGGGCATGTGTTTGGAGGGGCGGATCGCATCTCTTTGGCTTGGGTCTACCAGCGGCTTGTCATAGAATGCTTTCGCCATTCTGACACTCTTGCCATCTGATAACTTGCCTGGAGACATCTTCCCGCTGCGCGTTCCGCATCGATGTCATCATATCCTCTTGCAGACGTGACACTCTTGCCATCTGATAATTTGCCTGGAGACATTGGCCATGTGATGCGCGACTCGCAAATGAATTGCGAACATTGACCGTCTTGCATGCCAGCCAACTTGGTGAACACATAGGAGCGCATTATGATTAAGGGATATGTCCAAATAAGGATCAGTTGCTTTTCCGACCTGCAGAAGCGGTACGTCCAGATCTCTGGCTTTGGCTCTTATCCAGACAGGTCCCGATTACGAGAGGCAATGCGGAGTTGTTCTCTAGGGCATGGGTCGCGACAGGATCCCGACGTCACCAAAAAGATCTTATCTATCTTTTCTACTACTGGTATTCTGCACTGTTATATTCCAGTTTACAAGAGGCGATCTGGTTCGATGCCAAGTGGTCGATATACCAGGATCGAGATAACGCCTGAGGCTTATATGGGGCTGGAGGCGGAGGCCATACTTCAAAGGAAAACACTTAAGAGGCTGGCCTCTGAGCTGATCCTCAAGGGCATCTCTCCGAAGGCACTGGAGTTTGTCCATGATGCAGGTTCGGCAGGCAACCCCGTATCCGAGGGCAAGATCTCGAGAAGAGTGCGACTTTCGGAGGACAAAGAGGCTCTGGAGAAGATAAAGCAGCTATGGGCGCTTGATCCGAGACCATCTGTACAGGAGATTGCGAGCTTGGTGAATTACTCGCAAACTACGGTCAGAAATCAGATAAAGAGGATGCAGAACAGCGGAGAGCTCCCGCCATAGCATTTGATGGCCAGATGTTCAGAGCATCTCCTGATATCTTTCATTTTTGCAACATTCTCCTGCGGATCGTGTCCTCATATCGTTAAACCCAGCCCGCAGGGGGCATCCCAGGATTTGCGATCTGTTTACGCCAGGGCTGCGGAATTTCGGAAAATCCAGTCAGTGAACCCATCACACGACCTTCATGTGATTATTATCAATCGACTGGCACGATATGTCAGAATCGAGAAGATCCGTTGCAATGGCGTGGTGTGCATGCGCTACCAGTGGCCATTTGAGAACCAGTGACGTACCCTCACAGCTAAGAACAGATCCTCAGAACCCCACATGATATCTTAGAAGATCCACACGGTTTCAGGAATTATCTCCAGCTTGCTTGAAGCCGACTGATATCATCCAGAGCCCTGCGAGCACAGCGATACCAAAGAATCCCAGAGCAACCATCTCCCATCCCTGGGGAACGTTCGAGAGGAGCACAACGCCCATGGTCGCGGATCCCAGGCCTATGCTCACAGAACCAATCCGATTGTTTATGACGCTTATCAGTACGCCGGCTCCGATCAGAGCTGCCGCGATATCCAGGAGCACAGGAGGAAGCATGTGTTTCTGAGAGCATGCATATTACTTATAGGTTATCTCGGCTGGACGTGTCCGAATAAGGATCGAGTATCTTCTCCATCCACAAGGAGTAAGCCACAGATCTCTGAATTCATCTCTTATCCGGACAGATCCTCGCGGCTGTTGGGAGTCTCGAGGAGGAATCCCTCCAGGTATCACATTGTGGCTTGTATCACCGAATGGGCTGTTATGCATCCAAATCCATTACTAACTGCATGGCTCATGTGGGCCGCAGGATCGAATAACCAAACAGGCTTCAGCAATCAGCATGTAGTGGCACAATCTCCGAGGAACGGATGAGAGAGCATTGTGGCTTATCTCAATGGCATGAGTACAAAATCACCCTCGAGGTTGCACTGATCCTCAATGATATGAGTATACCACCAGGTGGCTGGTTTTGTAATACTATAATCAAAATCTTTATTACCTAGTAAGATGACGTAGCATTGGCACGCGGCTTGACCTCCTTTACCTGACTCACAGGTTTCCCGATATGCTGAGAAAGGCTCGAGCGATGCCATCTGGCGCTTGCATTGGGGCAGGCGCCTCCTCTCCTAATACCATCTCATAGCAGCACACGTAGTTGTTGGCATGGGAACGCTGTGGGTTCGTCCAATTACCATGGCAGATCGAAATCCCCTGCAACAGCACTTGGAAGTGGCACAATGCGCATAAAAGTATTCACCTCTGATAAACCAGACGATAGGGGCACCCTAAATCAAATCGTTTCCCTGAGTTCCTGGAAAAATGCGGATTGAAACCTTCATAAGGCGCGAGATACAAGAAGACCCTTACTTTAATTAGATCTTATGGTGTTAATAAACATGCTTCTCGGCTATGGAAATTCATCTGTGCGGATCAAGCTGCAGGATGGCTGGGAGGTTCTCAGGCCGAACGAGCTGCCACCAGCGCATGATGGCGAGATAGAGAGAGCTCTGGACTCGCCCATTGGCGCCGGCCTGGAGGATCTCTCTGGCAGGAGTGCAGCGGTGATCGTGAGCGACATCACCCGACCATCTCCTAGCCACAGGATACTTCCGCCCCTCGTGCGCAGGCTTAAGGGTGTAGGAGTGAAGGACCTGAGGGTCGTTTTTGCCCTTGGAACACATCGGCGCATGACCGAGGATGAGGTCAGGCATCTTCTGCGCGGATGTGTGAGACTTCCGCATTTCCAGCATGATGCATCGAGATGCGTGCATCTTGGTGAAACCAGCAAAGGCACACCGGTCGAGATCTTCGATCTGGTGGAGTCTTCAGATCTGATAATAGGCACAGGCAACATAGAGTACCACTACTACGCCGGATACAGCGGCGGCGCAAAGGCTCTTCTTCCCGGGGTGTCATCGGAGCGCTCGATACATCACAACCACATGATGATGAGAGAGCCGAGGGCGCGCTCTGGATTTCTCGACAGCCCTGTGAGGCAGGACATGGAGGAAGCAGCAGGCATAGCAGGACTCGATCTCATACTCAATGTCGTGCTGAACAGCAGAAAGGAGATCGTCTCGGCAGTGGCTGGCGATTACATAAAGGCGCATCGCGCTGGTGCATCGGTCGTTGACAGGATGTACCTGCGTGAGGTGAAGCCTGCGGAGATAGTCATAACATGCGCAGGAGGCAGGCCTAAGGATATCAACCTCTATCAGGCGGTGAAGGCGCTGGAGAATGCAAAGGGCGCCGCAGCTCCTGGCGGGACCATAATACTCCTGGCAGAGTGTGCTGAGGGGCTGGGCAACAGGGTCTTCGAGCGATGGGCGAGAGAATGCTCCACGCCTGAGGAGTGCGTCGAGCGCTTCGCAAGAGAGTACGAGTTTGGGGGGCACAAGGCAGCTTACATAGCAGAGCTGGCCCTCAGGAACAACCTTGTTCTGGTATCATCGATACCCAGAGACGTGGCTGAGATGTGCTTCTTCACGCCGGTGAGGACCATAGAGGAGGCGCTTGAGCTCGCGTGGAGCGCGCACGGAAGGGATGCGAGGACCGTGCTCATCCCTCACGGGGACCTCACGCTGACAAGGACGGGGTAATTCGAAGATGAGCAGCTGTGGCGGGTGGTTTGACGGGCTCATCACAAAATCCCGATGAAAGGGAGTTCCTCTTGGATCTCATAAATGAGCTTGAGGATCTGTACGAGAGGCATGATGCTGCGCTCTGCGATATCGAGGAGTGCAGGAGATTCGGCGCGATGCTCGCCAGGCTCCTAGAGAGGCTGGAGGATGCAGGCCGGTACAGGCTTGCAGACAGGGTGATGGATATACTGAGCATCTGCAGCCCGAAGATAGCATCGCACTGCGAGAGCGCGGAGAGGACGAAAGGCATGATCAGAAGTTTGATTGAGAGGCTGAGAGATGAGGCGGAGATCTCAGAGCAGTGAAAAGGCCTCTGCACATTCGCGATCCGGCTTCAGTCCCGCCTCAGGCTGAAAGCTGGTGATTGAATCGATACTCCTGAGATATACCGTTAAGCACCGTTAAGCCAATGCATGCACCGGATGCAGGCGATGCGTGTGCATATTGCAGGAGCATTGCAGATGATATGGGGAGGACGTTTGTCTTCAATCCTTTTGATCGTGGGACTTATACCATTCTCACCTCTGCAAGCTATTTTATCCATTAGCGTGTCAGTTCTTTTGATGATCGAAGAGCAGTTTGATTGCCAGGTTGTATCATGGGAGGAGGCTTACGGGCTGGAGCGGGAGCTTGCATCTCGTATAAAATCCTCCGGATACCGTCCGGATCTTGTGGTCGCAATAGGTCGGGGCGGGTTTGTTCCCGCGAGGGTGGTCTGCGACCGCCTTCTGCACACGCAGCTCACGAGCATAAGGATCGAGAGATGGGGGGTTGCGGCTAACAAGCTCGAGAGGGCCACGATACGTTTTCCACTATCTGTGAGCATCTCAAACATGAGTGTTCTTGTCGTGGATGACGTGACCGACACAGGGGATACGCTCAGCGCCGCGCTGGATTATCTCTGGAGCCTGGGGCCTGCTGAAGTCAAAACAGGCGTGCTGCATCACAAGGTTTCCAGCAAGGTGGAGCCCGATTACTGCTCTGAGATCGTTCACAGATGGAGGTGGATAGTCTATCCATGGGCCTTCCATGAGGAGATGCTAGGCTTTGTCGAGCGTGTTCTCTCCGACAATCCTCTGGGAATGGAGGAGATACGCAATCGTCTTAAGAGATTTTACGGAATAGACATAAGCGAGCCCGACCTCTCTGATGTGCTGGAAGACGCCATCCTCACAGGGAAGGCTGAAATGACCGGTGAGGGGTACGTGAGGGCAGGGCAGGTCTGAATGCAAATCCACATCGTGATCAGGTTGTGTGCGTGTGGTACATGAAGACAGTGAGGTTCGGATGACAACTCCGAGGGAGATAGCAATAAAGCTGATGGAGGCGACATCGATGCTTGGCGATCCGAGGGCAGAGGATCCTCTCGTTCCAACGCTGTCTGAGGCAGACTACTACCGGATCGCGTGCCACATGCTATTCGTCTGCAAACGCTGCGGCACCTGCTGCACAACTGGAGATCCGATTAAGCTGAGGGAGGATGACGTCAGGAGGATCGCCAGGCATCTCAGGATAACGCCAAGCAGGGCCATGAAGCGGTATGCTGCCCGCAGGGTCTCAGAAACCGGGAAGAGTTTTCTTGCGATGAAGCACACCAGGCCGTGCAGGTTCTACGATCAATCTACAAAAGGCTGCAGGATCTACGAGGCCAGGCCATGGTCGTGCCGGATATTTCCGTTCCTGGGGATTTACGGATCTGAGGATGCTGTGAAGGTACACACCAGCTGCCCTGGCTCGATCGAGGCTGTGAAAACTCTTACTGAGGCACTAATAGAGTTGAAGGAAAGCGGTTACATGGGCACAGATGATCCAGATGCTGTGAGAAGGGCGAGGAGATGGTTCGACGACGCCCTCCTGAGACTCTCGCCGTAATGAGTTGCTCCGGCAGTGTGCCATATTTGCTGCAAAATCAAAACCGATCAGTGCGCAGATCCTGCCGGCCGCAAACACTGCTGCGAATCCGGCCCGCCGGCGTTTCATGCGATCTTTCCGATTATCAGAGCCACATTCTTGTCGTCATCATTCTTCATGTGCCCTGCATGAACGGGATGATCCCCGACGATTACCATCATCGTCTCCGGGCCTGCTCTGTTGAATATCTTCCCCACTTGAGCATCTATGGAGACGGCAGCTCGAACGAATCCGTCGAGATGCAGACCGTTGTGCGCTGCCTTGTCCAGACCTATGAAGTATGACACAACAAGATTCGGGTCTGTGGAGAGCGCCTCGAGGGTGAGCCTGCAGATGTGGTGATCGAACTCATCTGGAGGGAGTGTTCTCGGGACAGCGCCTATGTACTCTATCAACCCGTCGTAGACCTCTGCGCCACCCTTCTCCATTATTACCGCGGATCTGAGACCGGCTGAGCTCGCCATCTCAGGTATGCTCAGAATCGGCGATCTCTTGGCGCTCTCTGTATCGTATATGCCGTGATGCTCTGGTGTGAGCCCGCTGAGTATCGATGCTATGGCAGGAGATGTGTGATCTGCAACATGTAGAGCTCTGAACAGGAATCCTGATGCAGCGATCTCCCTCATGTGCCTCAGGTGCGGCAGAAATGATCTGTAAAGCTCATACCCAAGACTATCGACTATTATCAGAATCGCCCTCTGACATCTCCACCGCCCTATCTCCTCTATCGGCCTGCCATCAGGATGTGGGAGATGAAATCCAAGCACCTTCGCTATGCTCGGCGCGATGTCTATCTGGCTTACAGTTCTCATGATGTTCTGGTTTGAGATTGTCTTCACTGCCAATAAAGTTCGCCCTCGAAGATCACACAATACTGACGATATTTTATATAAGCATCAATATCCGGAAAGCTGTTCTGCCATCTCTCTAACCCCACAGCCTGTTTTATGGTTGGGAACTGCCCGAATTTATTGCTTTTTCGTTTATCTACGCGTCTGAGGCAGGCCAACCACTGGGAAGCTATTTATCAAACTACCGACTCAAAGAATCATGGTGATCTTTGTGGGGTTTATTGATGAGTTCAAGGAGTTCGCGGTGAAGGGCAACGCCGTGGACATGGCAGTGGGCATAATAATCGGAGTGGCCTTCGGGGCGATCGTCAACTCGCTTGTCAGGGACATAATAATGCCGCCGCTGGGTCTCATCCTGGGAAGAGTGAACTTCACGGATCTGTTCATAGCACTGGACGGAAAGGTATATCCGTCGCTTGCGGCTGCCCAGGCGGCTGGGGCTCCGACGATAAACTACGGACTGTTCATAAACACCATAATAAACTTTATAATAGTGGCGCTGGCCATATTCATCGTCATAAGACGCATCAATGCCATGAAGAAAGCACCAGCACCGCCTGAGCCGAACACGAAGGAATGCCCGTACTGCAGGGAGAGCATACCTCTGGCTGCGGTAAGATGTCCCTACTGCACATCCGATCTCAAGGCGTGATGCGAAAAGCTCCGGAGAGATCTCTCAACCTCTCTGTGGGATGCGATCATCAGAGATCCAGGCCATAGACCTCTCTCAGTGATGCTCTGGCCTTCTCCCTGACGATCTCTGGGCACTGGTCTGAGCTGCATGCTCTCTTGAGCGGCTCTATGGCCCTCGGATCATTTATCTCTCCGAGAGACCAGGCAGCCCAGGCTCTGATCTCCTCCAGATCTTCTCCGAGCATGACACCTATAAGCGGGGTTAGAGCTTTCGGATTGGCCATCTCGCCCAGCGTTGTCACGGCGCAGAGCCGTATCTCGGGGTTTTCGTCACCGAGGGCAGACACAACAAGATCGCATGCACGATCTGTGCGTATGCGTCCGAGAGCCTTCACAGCCTCAACCCGCACGTCCAGATACTCGTCGCCGAGAAGTGGGGCGAGGAGATCTGCTATGTCATCTATCGCGAGCTCTCCCATGAAGCCAGCTGTCCTCCGTCTGACCTCCGGGTCCTCATCGCGCAGGAGAGCTGTGGCTGCGGGGAGAGCCTCCCTGGATTTCAGCCTGGCGAGCGCAGTGATCGCCATGCTCCTCACCATGGGGTCAGTGTCATTCAGCAGATCTATCAGCGCGGCCTCTGCACGCATACCTCGCAGTGCGGCAGCAGCTCTGAGGCGAACATCTTTCGCTGAGTCAGATCTGATGGCCTGGACGAGAGCAGGGACAGCAGATGGATCCCCAATCGCCTCGAGTGCGGCTGCAGACCACTCTCTCACCGCTCGATCATCATCGCCGAGCAGACATCTCGATAGAGCCCCAACCGCCCTTGTATCACCAATCTTGCCGAGAGCCCATGCGGCTCTGTAGCGGACATGGGGTGTGGGATCATCCAGCGCTTTGATAAGTCCGGGAACTGCGCTCTCTCCCATACCCACAAGCTCCCATGCGGCCTTCTGACTCTCGAAGTAATTCTCGCTCCTGAGCATCATGAGTGCATCTTCACTATTCATGCTGGTGTACACCTCTCACAATCACACAATCAATCGAGCATGATCTGATGATAAGGTTTACCTACACCTCGATACATGCATGGAGCATGTTCGGTGGCAAGGATCACATACAGGTCGTCAACGGTCACCTCCACATTTCAGGTGCCGACACAGTCGAGATAGCGAGGCGGTTTGGCACCCCTGTTTACGTCACATCAGAGGATCGGTTGAGGGAGAACATTCGGAGGTATCACAGAGCTTTTCCAGATGCTGATAAGTACTTCGCCGTGAAGGCGAATGGCAACATCTCGATAATAAGAATTCTCGCGCAGGAGGGTGCAGGGGCTGATGTCTTCTCCGCGGGAGAGCTTTACCTGGCCAGGCTTGCGGGTGTTCCCAGGGAGAGGATACTCTTCAATGGTAACTCCAAGAGGGATGAGGAGCTGAGGATGGCTGTGACCTCAGGAGTTCGGGTCTCCATCGATTCTGAGGAAGAGCTGGAGAGCCTGAGCAGGATTGCATCCGAGGAGAGTAAGAATGTGGAGATCCTCTTCAGGGTCAACCCTGACATCTCGGTGAATACACATCCCAAGATAGCAACTGGCCTGAAGAGCTCGAAGTTCGGCATACCCGCGCAGTCTGTGAGGAGCATCTGCGAAAAGGCGATGCATATGGATGGCATTAAACCGATCGGTCTCCACTGCCACATAGGATCCCAGATACTCGATGTCTCGTCGTTTTCAGAGGCCGCCGCCAGGATGATGGATCTGGTAGGGGAGATAGTCGATATCGGGGGTGATATGGAACTCCTGGATCTCGGTGGTGGCCTTGGGATACAGTACGATCCTGCAGCGCCTCCAGCGCCGTCTCCAGAGGATCTCGCGAATGCAGTGCTGCCTGTGATTGAGAGGAGATCTGAAGAGCTTGGCGTCAGGCTGAAACTGATTCTGGAGCCGGGAAGGAGCATCGTCGCGGATACCACCATTTTGCTCACAGGGGTGAATGTTGTCAAAAGGGCCCACGTCACGTTTGTGGGTGTTGATGCCGGATTCAATGTGCTTGCACGGCCGATGCTCTACGATGCCTACCATTACATCGTTGTGGCGAACAGGGCAGATGCTGAGATCTCTGAGAGATACACGGTCGTGGGGCCGATATGCGAGAGCGGAGATGTCCTCGCGCGCAATAGGGCGCTTCCTGTGGTGAAGAAGGGTGATATTCTAGCATTTCTCGATGCAGGAGCATATGGATTTTCGATGTCATCTCAGTACAACGGCCAGCCTAGGCCCGCGGAGGTTCTGGTTCGCGATGGAGAGGTGGAGCTCATAAGAAAGGCGGAGGATATCAGCGCACTTCTGGCATGCCAGATCATACCACCGAGGCTGATGTGAGTATCTGAGAAGTGGAGCTGAAGACATCGATTCGTTCGGGTGGCGGGCTCGAACCGCCAGAATGCAGGGAATCGGCATTCTGGCGGATCCACTTGATTTCTTGAGGCGCATAGTGTTGGTCTCAGATGCGAGTAGATAGCCCCATTGCATGGCGAATATCTCACTCACATGCTCTCGAGACTGTATCGAGTGGATTGCGCGTCTCCTGCGATAAGCAGCACTTGCGATCTTCATGGGATATGGCCATGTCAGTGCATATTTTTCTTATTTTATGTATGTCTATCTATGATTAGACACATCAATAGTAACAATCCCGACCGAAGGGTTTAAATTCTTATAAAATGTAAGGAGCAGCGATACGTATGTCAGATATAGCAAGACGGACTCGATCTGACGTGGCGAGAAGATCGAGGGGCACAGAGGTCTCCAGGAGGGCGAGGTCTGAGGACCTGCCGAGAAGGTCGAGATAAGCATCTTGCTCACGCTGCCTGGAAACGCTACTCGGCATATAACATTTTTTTTTAAGAATAACGTATTTGGTGAGTACTTCAGTTGATTTTCATTCCGACAGCTCTCATCATATCGTATAATTGAAATAAGAAAAACATCGATCTCATATGGGGGTTTTGTATTGTCCAAGGACATATTGGAGAAGGGCGCAATTGTGCAGCGCGACAAGGAGACATACGCTATAGCTCCACACATACCCGGAGGTATAATCGACCCGGCCACGCTGAGAAGAATCGCAGATGTTGCTGAGAAGTACAACGCAAAGGTGCTGAAGCTCACATCCGCTCAGAGGATTGCAATAGTAGGCATCAGGCCTGAGGATATAGACAACGCGTGGAAGGATCTCGGCATGAGCCCGGGCCATGCGATAGGGATGTGCGTGCGAAGCGTCAAGATTTGCCCGGGAACAACGTTCTGCAAGAGAGGCCAGCAGGACTCAGTCGGAGTCGGATTGAAGCTCGACGAGAGGTATCATGGTTACCAGCTCCCCTGGAAGTTCAAGATGGGTGTTTCTGGCTGTGTGAACTCCTGCGCCGAGCCATGGATCAAGGATGTCGGGCTTATAGGCACATCGAAGGGCTGGCGTGTCGTCGTTGGAGGGTGCGCCGGCGCAAAGCCGCGGATCGCGCAGGTTCTGGCTGAGAACCTGAATGATGAGGAGGCGATCGATCTCGTCGACAGGATAATCAACTACTACAAGGCGCATGCGAGGAAGCAGCGTCTGGGGGAGTTCATCGAGGAGATCGGCTTCGAGAAGTTCAAGGCCGAGGTGCTGGGATCATAAAATCCGGGAGTTCCGAGATGGAGTCGCTTTTTGGGTGAGAATGATGTCCAAGACAGAGGAGTACCTGAAGGAGGCGTTTGCCGGAGAGTCGCAGGCGAACAGGAGATACCTGGCATTTGCTGAGAAGGCGGAGAAGGACGGGTATCCGCAGGTCGCCAGGCTCTTCCGGGCAGCAGCTGAGGCTGAGACAGTCCATGCAATGAACCATCTGAGAGCGCTTAACGCCATACGCTCGACGAAGGAGAACCTCGAGGAGGCGGTGGCAGGAGAGACGCACGAGTTCAAGGATATGTACCCCGAGATGCTGAAGACCGCCAGGGATGAAGGAAAGAAGGCCGCTGAGATATCGTTTCGCTATGCAAATGAGGTGGAGAAGGTCCACGCAGAGCTCTACAAGGAGGCACTGGCAAAGCTGGAAGAGTCAAAGGAGGAGTATCCCTACTTCGTATGCCCGGTATGTGGGATGACCGTCGGAAGGGAGCCTCCAGAGAGATGCCCGATATGCGGAGCTAAGGGATCGTCGTTCAGGCGGATAGACTGAAGTGATCCGCAGTATAGGGCGTGGTAAAAAATGAGCCGCTCCCGCGCCCTCGAAGGGCGGGCTCCCTGCTTCCCCCTGTCTTTCCCTAAATCTTATCCAGCTTCTCTATTCCGATCTTCTTGACGTTCGGCTTCCAGATCATGTCCGGCATCCATGCGGGCGCATTTGGTGGCTTCGGCACCTGAGTCCTCCATCCCTTGAAGATGTGGACCTTCTTCGTCCCCCTCTCTCTCAGCCTGATATCCGTGAACCCTCTGTTTGCAGCCTTGAGCGCCGCCTGTCTCGGCTGCTTCCCGCTGAAGACACCGATCTCGTTTCCTTCGGCATCCCTCAATGCGAAGTTCCTCTTCTCAGACTTTTTTTCCGCCATTTTTTATACCTCGAATTATCCATATCCATGGGCTCTTAAGTACTTCTGCATGTATATATCAAATCCCCTTATATTAATTTTTTGTTCCATCTCAGGAATTGGTGAAAGTACATCTCTGCGCATGCCCTTTCGACATGGTTATCCGATCTGAACTGCGATTATCTGTATGTGGCTCGAATTATATGGTATTTCAAAAGTTGGTGTTCGCATCGGCATCCACCGGCACAGCATCTCATGGAGATAAAACGAAGTAAACCGGTCGCATAAATGTCAGCGAAAATATAATATCCTGCGGTCTACATAGAACCACACATGATTCAGCAGACCGGCTACAGCAAAAAGGTGATGGAGCACTTCATGAACCCCAGAAATGTTGGAGTCATAGATGATCCCGATGGATACGGCAAAGTCGGAAATCCTGTTTGTGGGGACCTCATGGAGATCTTCATAAAGGTGGGGGATGAGAAAATAGAGGACATCAAGTTCAGGACGTTCGGCTGCGGGGCCGCAATCGCCACGAGCAGCATGATAACGGAGATGGCTAGAGGAAAGAGCCTGGAGGAGGCGATGAGGATAACAAGAAATGACGTGGCAGATGCTCTCGATGGCCTGCCTCCACAGAAGATGCACTGCTCCAACCTCGCGGCAGATGCTCTGCATGCAGCCATCAACGACTACCTCTCGAAAAAGCAAAAGCATTAAGATGCTGCAGGTATACAGAGCCCACATATGTGTTTGGTGGCAGGGAGGTTGCGTATGAGGATCATCGCGCTGACTGTCATTCTGTTTCTCATTTCGCTCCTGTATGTAGTCGCCGTGCCTGGGTGGGGTGCACAGCAGGTTGGAGGTGATTTTGGCAGAGCCTGGCTGCAGAGCCTGGAGCAGGTGGAGGGGGTTGAGAAGAACCGAACAAATGCAACGACGGATGGGCTCTGGTCATGGGGATCGATTCCAAAGTGGCACACGCTCGTAGGTGGCAGACTCGAGTACATGGGCTCAGGCATGTGGTTCTATCCGGCATTTCCCACAAACAGCACGCCAATAATCGAGAATGCGAGCCTGAGCGCAAAAAACGCACCAGACTTTGCATCTCCGGAGATGGTGAACGATCCGTGGATGATCTCCCAGGTCTCAGGGAGGCCGGTGCTCTTCAGAAGCCTGATCTGACACCCCACTGGAGATGCGAGACCAAAATCCATCTCTCATCACAGGCAGCTCTCACTTTAGGTGACGGTTTGGGGGAGCTGAATCGCATATACGAAGTGCTCTTTTCATACGTTGATCCTTTATTGGGTGTGCGGGAGATTCTGGGGCGTTACAGGCACTGTGGAAAGATGTTGTGTTGAATAATTAAAAGCTCTAATGCCAAATGCTATCGATTTTTAACAGAATTATAATTTGTATTAAGTCAGACTCTGCTATCGGATCTTCAAACATTATTCAACAGAGGGACCTGTCCTAATAAAGGCCGTGTGTTTGAATCGTGAGCCTTGAAGATATGCTCATCAAATAGACTTCCTCTTTATCCGGACACGTCCCAACACAGCATGGAAAGATTAAAATCACTAGAGTGTCTCCCTACAAGGGGGTGGTGTGTTGAAGGGATTTGTGGCAGTGATGGTGCTGATGATCGGATTATCCTCAGCTCTCAACTTTGGCATATCCTCGGAATCCCATTCGATGATGGAGAAGCGTCTCCTTTCATCGTTGGAGGCGATACTGATAAGCACCCAGTCTCTGCCGGCGGATAACAGCACTCTCAGTCTGAATAAATCAAATCTCGATTCAAACAGCACGATGAATCAGACCACAGCACCTGGCATCTCCTCTAATGATACGATTTCAACAATGAGTGGCGGAAGTGATGTTGCGTCCTCTGTGAACGGGAACATCAGGGGCTTCTGGAGCATGGAGGCCAGCAAGAAGAAATTTGGGAGAGAGGGGATATGGTCCAGAATCACCCTCAGCGGGGATTTCCAGGTTGATAAGTCTGTGATCTTCCACGAGCCGGCAGCATGAGATCTATATCACTGCTTCTGATAGTTTTTCTGATTATTGATGGGCATGGAGATATAGTCCCACAGACCCTGCCACCTGAGGTCGTGTGGATGCATATTTACGGGGGCCGATATGCAGACGGCGCATGGTCTCTGAGTGAAACGAGCGACGGCGGATACGTGGTTATCGGATACACCGTGAGGAACGATACAGATCTTTGGGTGCTGAAGCTCAACAGCCGGGGGGAGATCGAATGGGCCAGGACCTACGGCGGCCCTGGTGATGATATGGGCTACGGGATAGACGAGGTGGAGGGTGGGGGCTTCATCGCGGTCGGCACCACTGACTCCTTCGGTCCCGGAGGCGAGAAGCTGTGGGTGCTGCGTCTTGATGAGAGTGGAGATCTCATCTGGGACAAGGTGCTGGGCGGTCTCATCACAGATGGTGAGGCCGGATGGTCTGTCAGGGACTCGGGCGATGGTTTTGTGATAGCCGGATCGACGAGATCCTTCGGCGCAGGTGGCAAGGATTTGTGGATGATCAAGATGGATCGGGATGGCGAGGTCTTATGGTCGAAGGCCTTCGGCCTATCTCAGGATGATGTCGGATTCTCGGTGGCATCTACTCCCTTCGGGTACATAGCCGCAGGATATTGCACAGAATCGGGTAACGAGAATGTGTATCTTGTCATGACGGACCATCTGGGGTCGGAGATCTGGAACAGATCTTTTGGTGGCACGGGAAGCGATGCGGCGCTCTCGATGATCCCATCTGGAGATGGTTTTGTTCTGGTGGGAAGAACCGAGACTAATAGGGGGGACAGGGACATACTGCTCGCCAGGATCTCCGAAGCGGGTGATTTACTCTGGTGGAGGAGCTTTGGAGGTGAGGGGGACCAGGTGGGCATGGCGGTCGCGGAGTCAGATGATGGTTACATTGTGGCTGGAAGAAGTGGACTGGCCAACGACTGGAGCATGATTCTGGTGGTCACGGATTCGAACGGCGTGCCTCTCGCGTCTTACAGGTTGGGCAGGGGCATCGCAACGTCTCTTACGTACGGTGGAGATGAATGCGTGGTCGCCGGCACGATGCCCTCAGGGGATATTGAACAGGAGGATCTCTTTATAGCGAGCTTCAGACTGCCACTCTGGAGCGGCATGCCTGTGGAGGTGCACGAGTTACAAATTAATGAGACCGGCGTCCCGTCAGCGGCATCGATCCCATCGCCGCCAAACGCCACAGTAAGTGCCTCGTACGCATCTCCTCCCGATGGAATGCTGTCCAGCAGAAAGAGCGAGATGGGATCCAAGAGCTTCAGGGCAATGTTCAGGCTGTGATCACATGCTTGTCAGGATTCACGACATAGGGCTCTACCTGAGGTGCCCGATGCTGGTCTATCTGGAGTTTATGGGCAGAGAATGCTTCAGAGCTGACATCGAGCGCACTATTCTCCGACACCTCGCGCTTTACTCCGCACCAGATGACCTACGCGGAGATATGTCTAAGGTTGTTAGAGACTTGGCGACAGTCCACCGAATCCCTGAGGAAGACGTCGTCAGATCCATCGATGGTATGAGGGACTCGATCTCCAGGATCGCGTCTGTTCCGAGGGATCTCATAAAGCCATGCGATATCGAGGTGGAGCTGCGCTCAGAGCGCCTGGGGCTCTCCGGCATCCTGGACAGGCTGGTCAGGCCCGAGCCCCGGCGGCGAGGGCTGCTTGGAATGCTGCTGGGCGGAGAGGATAAGATGATTCCATCCATAGTCCGCACCGGCAGATCACCAGGAGAGGGTGTGTGGAGACGGGACAGGATACAGCTCGCTGGATACGCGATGCTCCTGGAGGAGCGCTTTGGCGTGGAGGTATCCACGGGACAGGTGGAGTATGTGCGCGATGGGGAGATGAGACGCATTCGCATCAGAAGCCTGGACAGATCGAGGGCGCTCTGGGTTAGGGACCGCGTGCGTGAGATACGCGATGGAGAGATGCCTGATGTGAGGGGCGAGAGATGCGATTCGTGTGAGATGGCCGGGATTTGCGGGATCAAAAGCTGCACGATCTCCAGGATGCTCTGATTCCTGAAATCCGCATCGTCCTCGTGTGCTCCTTGAGGTCGGATGCGAACAGGTCGCTGTGAGAACACACATCACAGATCAGCATATCCTGATGTCCGCGACCCCGTGTATGATCCCTGGCGCATACTTCTTGATTTTATGGCATCCGATGGGCTCCGCAGATCTCCCGAGAAGTGCTGCAGCATGCACAGGAGGTCTCATCAGGGCGTCGGGATACTGCCATGCGGGCACGTTCTGGTGGTAATGCAGGATGCCTCCGTGCCTCAGTGCCTCTATCCCCTTTCTCAGGTATCTGTCGGTTATCCCCACCATGCCCATTATGACCCTGTCTGCCTCTCCTTCAGGTGTCAGAAGAGCACAGTCGCCAAGCACCGGCTCGACGATTTCTTCAACGCGATTCAGCCGGATATTCTCCACCAGGTATCTGTGAGCGACTGGATTTATCTCGATCGCGGTGATCCTATATGGTCTTGAGTGCACGGCCATCGGCAGGGAGAAGTAACCGATCCCTGCGAACATATCAACGACGACCTCATCTTTACCGAGAGATGCCATCCGCATCCTCTCCTTCAGGTTGCCCTGGGAGAACATTATCTTCATCGGATCCAGCTTGAAGAGAACTCCGTTCTCCCTGTGGATCGTCTCCCCAGGTGTCCCTGCGATCACCTCCCTGCATGGCTCCCTGAACTGGCCTCTGACTCCATGATCTGCAAGAACGCATCTGCATCTTGGATAGAGCCTGAGAAGAGCATTGCCTATAATCTGCTTGTGCTCTGAGAGGGCAGGGTGGATCCTGACTATTATCGTGTCTCCCAGTATGAACCAGCCACTCGGGAGGAGATCTCTGAGCCGCTCTGGAATCGCTCCGTCTAGGAGATCTGAGAGCTCCGGCATTTTGAGATAGTACTCTGGAGATTGCTGCTCGATGATCTGAATCCCAGCTCTCTCTTTCAGTACAGGAATCTCAACCATCCCCCCTCTCCGCACGATCTTCCTGCGCTTATCGAGCAGCCCGCCCTCTAGAAGCATTCCGATGACGTTAGCTGCCTCAGATCTCCTTACCACCACAGCAAGTCTATCGCGTTCGCATGTAGCTCTGGTCAAACTCCACCCTCTCGGATGTGACATTCAGTCTGAGCTCGAGCTCGCGGTCCTTCTTGGTCACCTCATAGCTCCTGCCATGGACCACTATTCCTGAGTCGTAGCCCTCCGGCACCGATACGCTCAGCACGACCGGAACAGAATCTCTCTTCTCAGAGAGATACACCTTTATGCTCGAGTCTCCGGACGAGACCATCCGGACTACTGTACCCTTGTAGTGGGACACAGTCACGGTGCCACCCCTGGCGATCACAGATCTGTCGATGTTCTCGGGGAGGATGAGCTCCACCTCATGCTCTATGCCGGCAGAGTTCTTGATGTCAAAGTTGAGCACGCTCTCATTTGTGCTGTTCGAGATGTACGCACCATACAGCACGTGGTCTATCTGAGCAGGGGCGAGAGAAGGCAAGTACATGAAGAATGCGCCAATCCCGGCAACGATGAGCAGTGCTGCCAAGATGATGCCGATCTGAATTCGCGTGTAGCCTCTCCTCTCAGCCTCGATCTCCTCTTTAGCCCCTCCTCTAGTCTCAGGTGCAGCCGAGGGCTCCGGTTGTTGGACCTCTCCGGCGCGATCTTCTTTCTCCTCTTCTGTGTACAGGGCTTCGGCAACATCATGCCTCGGGGGGGATGGTATCGGCTCTGCAGACGTCTCCTGCGCTGGGGCCTCTGCAGCAGCCTCTCCACTCGGCTCGCCCCTCGGCATCTCTTCCACGCCTGCGGGTTCGATTCCTGGAGCTTTCTCCGTAGCCAGTTTTTCCTCTTCAGCGGTCACCCCAGCCTCTGGCTCTCTGATCTCGGCCCTCTCCTTCAGCAGCGAGACCTTTCTCCTGCTGGGCAGTGTGACCGTCCCCCTGCCAAAATCGAAGATCAGATCGGTGTATACTCCAGCGGAGTCCACGAAATGAGACGCTTTTGGAATGAGGTATGAGACTCCTGAGATCTTCAATTCATCAAAGAACTCTGTGTTTTTCATGAGTCTGTCTTTGAAGGCATAGACAGCCCCGCCCTCCATCTTCGCCTCGACCTCGCTCAGGCTGGGGAATCTGTCCTCTGAGAGGGCAAGTTCGGCAGTCGCCTTCGCATAGGCCTCGAAAAAGACACGACTCATTCTGTTTAGCCTGTTCGTGTACCTCCTGTCAAACAGGAATGCGAAGCTTTCTCCGCTGAGCGGAAGCGGGCTTTTGCCTTCGTTTGCGAGCTTCCATGATGAGAAGGAGACATCCATCGTATCTGTACCTGCGCAGACCATGATAAGTATTTTTTGGAAATCCGCCGACTGCGCATGGCGATGCAGATGCAGCGTGCCATCAGTTGATCAGCTGTGATTGAATAGTTTAACAGACTGTCAGCAATCGGCATGCACTGGTATGATGTCAGATCAATCCCACAGGCTCGTATGAGCTATGGTTAGAGGCACTGCATAAGCAATTGACGTTGCATTTCTGTGACGATCCTTCTCTCCGGGAGGCAGTTCAGCCCAATTCAGGGGATAACCATATATACTGAGTCGTTCTTCGTTGAAGTGCTGCACTTACATCGATTCAAGTGATTTTGTTGAGATGTGTTTGTGGCAAGAGCGGCTCTTCTCGAGCCGAATAAGAAGTGAAATATATGAGATTTGGTAACAGGGGTGGCTTCAACCGCGGCCCAAGAGAGATGCATGATGTGATATGCTCAGATTGCGGTAAACAGACGCAGGTTCCATTCAAGCCCGATGGGTCCAGGCCCGTATACTGCAAGGAGTGCTATCAGAAACACAGGCCCGCAAGGGTGAGATGAGATCCATGCGCCGAGAGGCGCAGAGGCTCATTTCTAAATCTGTTTTTGTTTGGCTGTTTTTGATTTTGTATCGGATCTGACTGTGGGTCTTATCCTGGTACGATTGAGATCGGCATCGCCAGGACCTGTCCGGATATGAGCTGTGGCCAGAAATCTGGACCTTGCCGCATTCTGCATGTCAGAAACACCTAATCCTTATTCAGACACGTTCCATCGCCACTTCGGAATCTTTATATAGAACCTCAAACAGCTTTAAGCCCAGCCAGGCTTTGGAGGAGTTGATTTGGCTGGAATGAGCGGCTATCCGATCATCATTTTAAAGGAAGGTGCCAAGCGTGATGTGGGACGTGAGGCCCAGCATAAAAACATAACAGCGGCGAGGGCAGTGGCAGAGGCTGTGAGAACAACCCTTGGCCCGAGGGGCATGGACAAGATGCTGGTGGACAGCAATGGTGACGTGGTGGTAACAAATGATGGCGCAACGGTACTCTGGGAGCTGGACATCGAGCATCCGGTCGCCAAGATGATCGTGGAGGTTGCAAGGGCGCAGGATGACGAGGTGGGAGATGGAACCACGACAGCTGTCGTCCTTGCGGGAGAGCTTCTTAAGAAGGCAGAGGAACTGCTTGATAAAGGCGTCCATCCCACTACAATCGTTCAGGGTTACAAGACTGCTGAGGCGAAGGCCAGCGAGATTCTCGAGAGCATGTCGGTCGAGGTCACAAGAGATAACAGAGAGGTGCTGAGAAAGATAGCAATGACCGCAATGACCGGCAAGGGCATCGAGGCGATGAAAGAGAAGCTTGCAGATATTGTGGTGGATGCAGCTCTCGCCATCGAGGACAACGGGAAGGTGGATGTTGAGAACAGGGTGAAGATAGTTAAGATCACCGGCGGGAGCCTCGCAGACACAGAGCTCGTTCACGGCATCGTTCTCGAGCTAGAGCGCCTGAATCCTGAGATGCCCAGAAGGGTCGAGAATGCGAGGATCGCCCTGCTGGATGCGACGCTCGAGTTGAAGAAGCTTGGAACGGACGCAAAGATAACGATCTCAGAGGTCGAGGGTCTCAGGAACTTCAAGGAGGGTGAGAAGAAAGTCCTGGAGGCACAGGTTGAGGCTCTCGCGAAGGCTGGAGCAAATGTGGTGCTGTGCCAGAAGGGCATCGGCGTTGCTGCATCGCACTTCCTGGCAAAGCACAACATGCTCGCCGCACGCAGAGTCAAGGACGAGGATATGAAGATGCTCGCCCTCGCAACCGGCGCGAGGATCATAGGCGATCCGATGCAGGCATCGTCGCAGGATCTTGGGCATGCCAGGGTCGTTGAGGACAGGAAGATCAAGAAGGACAAGCACATGATCTTCATTGAGGGGTGCAGGGACCCGAAGGCAGTGACAATCGTAGTCCACGGCGGATCCGAAGTCTTCCTGGACGAGATGGAGAGGGCCCTGAACGATGCCCTGATGGTCGTTGGCGATGTGCTCTCGTACAGAAAGATAGTCCCGGGCGGCGGCGCTCCTGAGGTCGAGGTCGCTGAGAGGATGAGGGAGTACGCTGCGACGCTCAGCGGCAGGGAGCAGCTGGCAGTGAAGGCATTTGCAGATGCTGTCGAGGTAATACCCAGGACGCTTGCAGAGAACGCAGGACTTGATCCGATAGACGCCATTGTAGCTCTGAGAGCAAAGCATGGGGAGGGTCACAAAGCGTATGGAGTCAATGTGCTTAACGGAGGTACTGCGGATATGCTCGATGGCGGTGTTGTGGAGCCGCTCAAGGTCAAGCTGCAGGCGGTGAAGTCAGCAGCAGAAGTCGCCACAATGATCCTCAGGGTGGATGATGTGATAGCTGCTAAGAGAGAGGAGCTCAAGCCGAAGCCAGGCCAGAGTCCACACGACTACACGAGGATGTAAGCACTCACATCCTCTTTTGAGGGTGGGCGCCATGGCAGATGAACTTTCAGAGAAGTCCGTTGAGGGCACTGAAGAGGATGGGGAATCAGCTCCTGCCGAAGGCACCACTGAAGGCGTTCCTGTGGATGAAGTAGCGAAACTGCGGCAGGAGCTTGAAGATGTTAAGAGGATTGCGGATGAGAGGCTCGAGCAGCTGTTGAGATGCAGGGCAGAGCTGGACAACGTCATAAAAAGAAACTCCCGGGAGAGGGAGGAGCTCGCAAGGTTCGCATCAGAGGCGATCATAAAAAAGCTCTTGGTATTTCTGGACAGCCTGGAGCAGGCAGCAAAGCACGACGAGGGCGCGAAGGCACTTTACGATCAGCTTCTGGATATAATGAGATCTGAGGGCCTGGAGCCGATAGATGCTGTGGGGAAGAAATTCGATCCGTTTGTGCATGAGGCGATGATGCAGGTCGAATCCCAGGAGGCTGAGGATGGGATCGTGGTCCAGGAGTTCCAGAAGGGGTACACACTTCATTCAAGAGTCATAAGAACATCAAAGGTAGCTGTCGCAAAACATGGATAAGGTTAAATGTTAATCGCATAATTATGTTTAGGGGATGGTAGCATGTCGAAGATCATAGGCATAGATCTTGGGACCAGCAACTCTGCGGCTGCAGTGCTTATCGGCGGACGGCCGACGATAATACCGAGCGCTGAGGGCACGAGCCTGGGCGGAAAGGCGTTCCCATCATATGTTGCATTCACAAAGGATGGCCAGGTCCTTGTGGGGGAGCCGGCCAGGAGGCAGGCCATCACAAACCCTGAGGGCACGATAACTGGTATTAAAAGAAAGATGGGAACCGACTACAAGGTAAAGGTCTTCGGAAAGGAGTACACTCCCGAGGAGATCTCCGCCCATATTCTGAGGAAGATAAAGCAGGATGCAGAGGCCTTCCTGGGGGAGAAGGTTGAGAAAGCAGTGATCACGGTGCCTGCGTACTTCAACGACAACCAGCGGCAGGCGACGAAGGATGCGGGCACGATAGCAGGGCTTGATGTTGTGAGGATAATCAACGAGCCGACGGCTGCTGCGCTGGCCTATGGTCTTGACAAGGGGGGCGAGCAGAAGATCATGGTCTTCGACCTCGGCGGCGGGACGCTTGATGTCACGATAATGGAGATGGGTGAAGGAGTTTTCGAGGTCAAGTCGACAAGTGGCGATACACAGCTCGGCGGCAGGGACATGGACGAGCGGCTCCTCGACTACATCGTTGAGAAGTTCCGCCAGGAGACGGGAATCAACCTGCGAAATGACGTGATGGCGATGCAGCGTCTCCGTGAGGCCGCGGAGGTCGCAAAGATCGAGCTCTCATCCATGCTCCAGACAACGATAAACCTCCCATACATAACAGCGGATGCCAGTGGTCCGAAGCATCTGAACATGACGATAACGAGGGCGAAGCTGGAGGAACTCATCCAGGATGTGCTGGAGAGGTGCCGCGGTCCGATGGAGCAGGCGCTCAGCGATGCGAAGCTCAGCAAGAGCGATATCGATAAGATAATCCTGGTTGGTGGGCCGACGAGAATGCCCGCGGTACAGGAGTTCGTTAAGCGCGTCATGGGAAAGGATGTCGAGCGCGGCGTTGATCCGATGGAGTGCGTCGCAATGGGCGCGGCCATACAGGCAGGAGTGCTCGCGGGCGAGGTCAAGGATATCCTGCTCCTGGATGTCACGCCGCTCTCACTGGGCGTTGAAACCCTCGGCGGGATCATGACAAGGCTGATAGAGAGGAACACAACGATCCCAACCAGGAAGAGCCAGATTTTCACGACCGCAGCGGACAATCAGACGAGCGTCGAGATACATGTGCTCCAGGGCGAGAGGCCGCTTGCTAAGGACAACATCTCCCTTGGCAGGTTCACACTCGTGGGCATACCCCCAGCGCCCCGCGGAATTCCGCAGATAGAGGTCACGTTCGATATAGATGCGAACGGCATACTTCACGTCTCAGCGAAGGATCTTGCTACGAAGAAGGAGCAGCGGATCACCATCACAGCGCCTCACAGGCTCTCGAAGGAGGAGATCGAGCAGAAGGTGAAGGAAGCGGAGAGGTACGCGCAGGAGGATGCTAGACGCAGGGAGGAGATCGAGACCAGGAACCAGGCTGACAACCTAATATACACGACTGAGAAGATGCTGAAGGAAGCTGGGGATGTGGCCACGTCCGAGCAGCGGGAGAGGATCGAGAAGGCGATATCCGAGCTCAGAGATGCTCTCTCGGGGAAGGACGTCCAGGAGATCAAGAGCAAGATGGAGAAGCTCCAGAATGCGGTGTATGAGCTCTCTGCAGCGATGTATCAGAGGGCTGCACAGAGCCAGAGCGGATCTGCTACCGGCTCGGCTTCAGGCTCCACATCTGGCGGCAAGACAGTTGAAGCTGACTACGAGGTCGTGAACGACGATAAGCGCTGAGTGAGGCGGTCGGGGTGGCGGAGAAGAGGGATTACTACGAGATCCTCGGCGTCGACAGGAACGCCACTGAGAAGGAGATCAAGAGCGCTTACCGTAAGCTGGCGATGAAGTACCACCCCGATCGCTCCGACGCACCTGATGCAGAGGAGAGGTTCAAGGAGATTTCAGAGGCGTACGCAGTGCTCTCAGATCCTGAGAAGCGGAGGCAGTACGATCAGTTCGGGCATGCAGGCATCGGCCAATACTCCCAGGAGGATCTCTTCAGATCCGTCGACTTCGAGGATCTGCTCAGAGGCTTCGGGTTCGGCACCGATAGCATCTTCGACATGTTTTTCGGCAGGGGCCGCCACGGGCCCGTGAGGGGAAGGGATCTCAGATACGACCTGGAGATAACACTGGAGCAGGCGGCCTCAGGCCTGGAGACCACAATCGAGGTGCCCAGGACAGAGGTCTGCAGGACATGCTCCGGCACAGGCGCAAAGCCCGGGACGTCGCCGGTGAGGTGCCAGAGCTGCCACGGCACCGGACAGATAACGAGGACACAGGTGACGCCGTTCGGTCAGATTGTGACATCGACCACTTGCTCAAAGTGCGGTGGAAGGGGGCAGGTGATACAGACGCCCTGCGACGACTGCGACGGCACAGGCAGGGTCAGGAGGTACAGGAAGATAAACGTCAGGATCCCGCCGGGTGTCGATACAGGCCACCACCTCAAGCTGAGAGGCCAGGGCGAGGCTCCTCCTTTCTCTCCAGGGGCACCGGCCGAGCCGGGGGATCTATACATATTCATCAATATCAGGCCGCATCCTCTTTTCTCCAGGGATGGTGACAATCTTATTCATGAGATGAACATCAGCATGACCCAGGCTGCTCTCGGCACGGAGCTCGATGTCCCGACGCTGGATGGGAGGGCGCGCCTGAAGATACCTCCGGGAACGCAGAGCGGATCCCTCTTCAGGATCAAAGGTAAGGGCATGCCCAGGCTCCATGGAACGGGCACAGGAGATCTTCTGGTGAGAACAAATGTGCGGATACCCGCATCTCTGACACCAAGACAGAGACAGCTCCTCGAGGAGCTCGCCAGGGAGTTCGGCGAGACGGAGACGAGGAGGCATCAGGGAAAAACAGGTTTTTTCGAGAAGATAGTTGACGAGGTCAAGGGCGCTGTGCGGTAGGGTATGAAGGGCGCATCTCATTTATATACATGCATTTTTCAGTAATTCGAGACAAATAGGTCTCGCTCTTCTCCATATGATGACTTGCCAGAAGAGACACTGGTCCTGCTATGCGATTCCGGCTAACGAATGGGTGATTTCAGCAACCAGCTTGTATCTCCTTCAAGTTGCTAGACACATAAGAGCGATAGGGCTTATGCTGTTGTTTTCCTGGTAGATGACAGCCCCATTGCTCCATATAACCGATATGCTGCAGTTCCAATGCTTATATCCTGAGAAGCTCAGAGCATCAAGCCACATGCTACTTATGCCGCCAATTTTATAAATAATCGGATCCACCTCCATGTGTGATGTTCCGCCAGAATAAGGAATGGATATCGGCGTCTGAGATCGCTGAGTATGCGTACTGTTCCCTGGCCTGGTACCAGGGCAGGATGGGAGTGCGGCCTTCCGGGCACATGCGCAGGGATCTCAGAGAGGGAAAGGAGATGCACAGGGCGGCTGGCACATCCCTCTCGAGATCTCGCTTCTTGGAAAAGATCTCAGGCATCCTGAGGGTCGCAGGAGGGCTTCTGATGCTTTTATCAGTTATTGGATGGTTCGCTCATGAATGAGATTGCGCTGTTTCTGTTCGCTCTGGGCACAGTGTCTTTGTTGCTCTCCATGAAGATCTCCTCAGCTGCCAGATCATTGCGCCAGAGGTATGGGCTGCCTGATGGGGACGCAATCTACTCGGATCTCTCCGGCTCCGGAAAGATTCTTCGCTCAGAGCGCTATGGCCTTTCAGGAAAACCGGATTCCATAATCAAAGAGGGCAGACATCTGATACCCGTCGAGGTCAAGAGCAGCCTGACAGAAAAGCCGTACAGGAGTCATCAGCTTCAGCTCGCAGCCTACGGCCTGATCATGGAGGAGCTCTACAGAACAGATGTTCCATATGGCTACATCGTCTACGGAAACAGGCGCCACAGGATAGAGCTAGATGGAGATCTCAGGGATGAGGTGCTGAGCGCACTCGACGAGATGAGACACGCGCTGAGAAATGGTCATGCTCAGAGGAATCACAACCATCGGGCGAGATGTGCGAAGTGCTCATTTCGCAAGGGCTGCAAACAGGCGCTATGACAGATCCAGTGATATCGGAGGATGTCGATCTCCGAGGCTTCCTCTCCGAAGAGTGGGCATACTGCTTTTTGTGACCTCCTCTCCTGAAGATTGGAGTTTGCGCCCGGCTATCCCCTACCATGGCCCGCTTCCACGATACTTACATGCTCTTCACGAACAGGGCGGAATTTACATCATGTATGCTATCGGCATCCTCCAGCCGCTCCCGAAGGCACGGTCTGTGACCTTGATTCCTGGAGGCGCCTGTTTCCGCTTGAACTCCGCGGTTTTGACCATCTTCAGGACGTATCTCACCATCTTTTGATCAAAACCGGCGCTCACGATCTCCTCCTCAGACTGGCGCTGCTCTATGTGCCTGTGCAGGATCTCGTCCAGGGTCTCGTATGGCGGGAGAGTATCCTGATCCCGCTGGCCGGGCCTGAGCTCTGCAGATGGAGCCTTCTCGAGGACACTCTGCGGGATAACAGGTCCTCTCATGTTGATCCATCTCGCCATCCTGTAGACCATGGTCTTTGGGACATCGGAGAGCACGGCGAAACCCCCTGACATATCCCCGTAGATCGTGCAGTATCCGACTGCGAGCTCTGATTTGTTCCCTGTCGAGAGCACGATATGCCCGAACTTGTTCGAGAGCGCCATGAGCAGGTTGCCCCTTATCCTGGCCTGTATGTTCTCCTCGGTCACATCTTTCTCCACGCCTCTGAAAATCGGCTCGAGCGTGCGCTCATATGCTGCCATTATCTCGCTTATCGGTATCGTGATGGTTTGTATGGATAGATTCCTCGCAAGCTCCAGCGCATCCTCCATGCTCTCCCTGCTCGTGTACGGTGAGGGCATTAAAACACCGATCACGTTTTCAGGGCCAAGCGCCTCAGCAGCGATTGCAGCTGTGAGAGATGAGTCTACTCCTCCGGAGAGCCCGATCACAGCGGACCTGAACCCGCACTTGCGAACATAATCCCTGGTGCCAAGCACAAGCGCCCTCCAGATCTCTGACTCCGGGGAGAAGTCGTCTCTGGAAACAGATCCGCTGCAGGAATCGATGTCCACTATGAGCACATCCTCCTCAAACGCCGCTGCCCTTGCGATTAGCTCTCCTGACGGAGAGAAGGCGCAGCTTCTGCCGTCGAAGACCAGGTCGTCATTGCCCCCGACCTGGTTCACATAGATCAGCGGCACACCATACTTGCGGGCGATGCTGCTGAGCATCATCTCTCTTTTGAGATGCTTTCCTGCCGTGAATGGCGATGCTGACATGTTTATGAAGCAGTCAGCGCCACGGAGATCCTCCAGTGGATCCCTGTGGTACCGTCTGCGCCTGAAGATGTCTCTGTCATTCCAGATGTCTTCGCATATGGATATCCCGAATGTCCTCCCCTTTAAGTTCAGCATCTGCGGGCCTGATGCAGGCTCAAAGTATCTGTCCTCGTCGAAGACATCGTATGTGGGGAGCAGAGTCTTGCGGAAGATCTGCTTCACAGATCCATCTGCGAGAAGAGCTGCAGAGTTGAAGAGCGGCCTTCCCGTCTCGGATCTGTTCGGCTCCGGTATCCCGACAAGCATAGGTGGTGAATCTTCGAGATCGAGTGCCAGCCGCGTGAGAACATCCCAGGCGTTTTTCACGAATCCAGGCATCAGAAGAAGATCGCGCGGAGGGTATCCCACCAGTGCCATCTCTGGGGTTACCGCCAGGTCAGCATCAAGCGACTCTACCGCTTTTCTGATAAGAGATGCATTACCCTCGAGGTCTCCGACGGTTGTATTGATCTGGAGAAGAGCAACTCTCATCGTACCGGCATATGCGCATGTCTTATATATACCAATCTGGATCAGGCGAGTTGCTCGTAAGACAGGACTAAAAGCAGTCGGCATACCATCAATAAATTTCTGCCCTGCGGTATCACTCAAACGAGCCAGAGTTTCATTCCACTGGACCTGTCCGATTAAGAGCTGAATTCAGAAAGCTGTGGCTTGCTGTTTTTGGATGGCAGGGATACTTACTCCTTATCCGGGCAGCCCGATTCCACCGACCAAAGTATTAATAGGGAGCTGGTGGATCTGAGCTCGAAGATCTGAACTGAGGATGGGGTCATGACCAGAAATATCAGGGTCGAGGAGCTTACCCAGAGGCCTGTTGAGAAGCAGAAGATAGAGGTTGTGGAGCGCAAGGGGCTGGGGCATCCGGACAGCGTTGCAGATGGCATCGCAGAGGAGATCAGCAGAGCGCTTTGTAAAGAGTATATCGAGAGGTTCGGCAGGGTGCTTCACCACAACACCGACAAGATACAGATAGTCGCGGGGCGCTCCAGGCCAGCATTCGGCGGTGGGGAGGTCATCCAGCCCCAGTACATACTGCTCACAGGCAGGGCGACACGGGTATGCGGAGATGTTGAGGTGCCTGTGGATGCGATAGCGCTCAGAACAGCACGAAATCACCTCAAGAGAGCTCTGAGAAACCTCGATCTGGATACACATGTCATCATCGACTGCAAGATCGGCACAGGTTCTGCGGATCTATGTGACATATTCGACAGAGATGCATCCACTGTGCCGAGCGCGAATGATACATCATACGGCGTTGGATATGCTCCTTTATCCGAGACTGAGAGGATCGTGTACAGCACGGAGCAGGAGCTTCTATCGCTCAGGAGCAGGATACCAGCGATAGGAGAGGATATAAAGGTCATGGGTCTCAGGGAAGACGATACAATCTATCTTACAATTGCATGCGCAATGGTCGACAGATACATCGATGATCTGGATCACTATGTGGAGACGAAGAAGGAGATCGTGGAGGAGATCTCCGCCAAGGCGCAGTCGATGACAAGGCGCAGGGTCGATGTGCAGATGAACGTGGGCGATAACATAGCCACCGGATCCGTGTACATCACTGTTACGGGCACCTCTGCGGAGATGGGGGATGACGGTGCTGTGGGAAGGGGCAACCGTGCAAACGGTCTGATAACACCCAACAGGCCGATGAGCCTAGAGGCGACATCAGGAAAGAACCCGATCAACCACGTTGGCAAGATCTACAACCTCCTCTCGAACCTCATAGCAAAGGAGATTGCTGAGGAGGTGGATGGTGTGGAGGAGGTTTATGTGAAGATACTCTCTCAGATCGGCAAGCCAATAAGCCAGCCGCACATCGCCTCGGTGCAGCTCGTCCTGAAGGAGGGGGTGAGGCTGAGTTCGGCACATGCCAGGGCGCGGGAGATAACTGACAGGTGGCTCGAGGACATTCCCAGGGTGCAGCAGATGATCTTCCACGGGGAGCTCCAGACATACTGAGGTGGTGTTATGAGAGTGCTGGCTCTGGTCATGCTGCTCATTTTTGTGACCTCACTCTCACATGCAGCAGACACACTGGTCTGGAGTGGGGAGAGGCCGGATGCGCTGATCAGCACCGGCGATGATCTCTACGCGGCGATCTACAGGGCCGGCAGCGATACAACGGAGATCCTGAGGGTGTCACCGGATGGGACGGTTCTGGATCGGTTTGAGATCGATGGGCGTGTCAGAGGGATGGCAATCAGCAACGGCGAACTGCTGGTCTCACGCTCAGACAGAGTAACATCAATCAGGA
The DNA here is from genome assembly GCF_000014945.1 of Methanothrix thermoacetophila PT. Classification (NCBI taxonomy): domain Archaea; kingdom Methanobacteriati; phylum Methanobacteriota; class Methanomicrobia; order Methanotrichales; family Methanotrichaceae; genus Methanothrix; species Methanothrix thermoacetophila. The sequence continues at coordinate 766,088 of NC_008553.1, read as the reverse complement.
ACGGAAGCATCCGTGATATAGCAACAGGTCTGAGCAATCCTGAATCGATAGCAGCTCTTGGGGATCGGATCTTTGTCGCGGTCGATGGTGGGGTGCTCAGGATCGATGGAGGTGAAAAGGGTACAGGAGGTACATCTGGGGAGCAAATCTTTCTCGAGATCTGGACGGTTGAGCACGGCATCGCCAGAACAGGGCCAGGTCCGCGTATCATGATAGATTTTCCAACGTACTCGCTGGATGATGGCATGCTGAGATCGATGGTCCCCATTGATGGAGTGGAGGATGCGGATCTTGTACTTGGAACCGGCATCTCGCTCTCCGGAGATCTCGGCGGAGGTGCGAGCAGCATGCTCAATGCGGTGAGGCTGCCGTACACCGCAGAGGTGCCGGCAATGGAGACGAACGAGACGGATCGGTTTGGGATCCTGGGCATCGAGGCTGGCTGTGTGCATATGGCACACATGGGCGAGGTGTTTCGGCTCTGCCCAGGTGAGTCTAGGAGCTTCACCAGAAATGCATCCAGCCCGGGCGGCTCGCTTGATATTGTCCTGAATACTACTGTCACAAACCATGGATTTGTTCACCTGGAGATGCCTGGCGGTCAGGAGGAGATATAAACCAGCATGACACATAAAAGGATAGCATGATGGGAGATGATGGTGCACCAGGCGATTACAATGAGATGTCGATGTGTCTCAGGACGTACACGATCGGCGGGGAGGTCCTGGTGGCAGTGTGCGATAGCGAGCTGCTCGGACAGCGGTTCACGGAGAAAGAGCTCCAGCTCGAGGTGAGCGTGAGCTTTTTCGGCCAGGAACTGGCATCGGCGGCGATGCTCGAGATGGCTCTCGAGGAGGCGACCATAGCGAACTTCGTTGGCGAGAGAGCTGTCGCATGGGCTATAGCATTCGAATACGTCGATCGCGAGAACGTTCTGCGTATCGATGGGGTACCGTGTGCCCAGATGGTGCGAATGTGAGGAGCATATGTCCCAGATGCGGTGGGGCATCTGACGACGGGCTCTGCCTCTCCTGCATCCTGGAGACTACAGAGTTCATGATCTGCCCGGATCAGATCGAGATCGTCATATGCCCGGTCTGCGGTTCGATCCTGGACAGGGGGCGGTGGAGGCAGTCAGATTCAGATCTGGATGAGCTAATAAGAAATGCTCTCTTCAAGGAGATCTCTGTCCACCGCGAGCTCGAGGATGTGGAGCTGGAGATCCTCCTGCATCAGAGGGGAGCGACGAGGTTCGTGGCAGATATCCGTTTGAGCGGAATGTTCAGGGGCACCATAGTGCATGCGGACTGTCAGGTCAGGGTCAGGGTATCAAGGCGCACATGCGACAGATGCAGCAGGATCGCCGGCAGGTACTTCGAGGGCATAGTTCAGGTCAGGAGAAGGGACAGGCCGCCCGATGAGAGCGATCTCTCAGAGGCCAGGGAGATCGCCCAGAGCCTCGCGGCAGCTGGATACAAAAAGGGCGATCGGCTTGCATTCATCCAGGATATAAAGGATGTCAGGGGCGGTATTGACATCATTGTGGGCTCCACGCAGCTTGGAAGACATATCGCAAAAACCATCGCACAGAGGTTCGGTGGCAGGATCCAGGAATCCGTGAAGCTCGTGGGATGCAGGGACGGGAAGGACGTCTTCAGAACTACCATGCTCGTGCGCCTGCCCAGGCTCAGGAAGGGCGATGTGATATACTCGAAGGGCACTGTGATGGAGGTTGTGGGGTTTGAGGGAAGGAGGACTGCTGTCATCTCTCTTGACAAAGGAGAGCGTTTCTTCATATCTGAAGAGGAGGCAGATGCTGCGGAGATCATAGGAGATAGCTCGAGGGCCAGGAAGAGCGTGGTGGTCTCCGTCGATGAGAGTGTGGTTGAGGTCCTGGATCCGGAGAGCTACCGAACTGTGCTCGCGATTCGCCCGGCCGGGATGAACCTAGAATCTGGAGCAGAGGTGAAAGTATTGCATACAGATAGGGGTTTGTTTTTATTATACTGATATTATAAAATATATGTCGAGATGGTAGTACCAAAAAGTTATTAAACTAGTTTTCCCCCTTATATGTCGATAGATGCTCGCGTGGGAGCTATTGTAAGAGCATTGTATCTCGCATGAGAGCTCGGTAGGACCACAGTGGGCAGTTATCACACGATCCATAAAGCTGATAAATAAGCATGTGAATAGTTGGATAAATGCACGTTCATGATCATTACAGCTCGATAGGAAGGGCACCTGAAGGGTATTTTGGCTGAATGGCTGTGAATGTGGGGCAGTTGGGTGACGCCGATACAGTGTGGGTAGGTCTCCCTGTCGAGCAATGGAGGTCAGCGTGGCTTTTATCTGACTATTTTAAAATTTGGGGTGTCTTATATGCAGAGTGTTGACACAACAAAATATATAATTTATGCTGATATCACTGCAGACGGCATAGTTGAGCGGCCGGATGTCGTGGGAGCAATATTCGGCCAGACGGAGGGGCTGCTGGGCAGCGACCTCGATCTAAGGGATCTTCAGAAGACGGGAAGGCTTGGCAGGATAGACGTCCAGATATCATCAAGTGGCGGAAAGTCGATGGGCACAATCTCCATACCATCAAGCTTCGATAAGGTTGAAACTGCGATCCTGGCTGCAGCGCTTGAGACCATAGACCGGGTTGGGCCCTGCATGGCCAGGATACATGTTACAAAGATAGAGGATGTCAGAGCTGCGAAGAGGAAGTACATCATCGACAGGGCGAAGAGAATACTGGTGGAGATGTTCGATGAGAACCTCCTGGAGACGGAGCAGATCACCGAGGAGATTAAGCAGTCTGTGCGGGTGGAGGAAATCACCTACATAGGCAAGGACAACCTGCCGGCGGGCCCGAACGTTCTGGATTCGGATGCGATTCTTGTTGTGGAGGGCCGGGCTGATGTCCTGAACCTTCTGAAGTATGGCATAAAGAACGCTGTTGCTGTTGGGGGGACGAACATCCCTCCCACAATCACAGAGCTCTGCTCGAAGAAGATCGCCACAGCATTTACAGATGGCGATCGCGGTGGTGAGCTCATTGTCAAGGAGCTCCTGCAGGTCGCGGATATAGATTATGTCGCACGTGCGCCTGAGGGCAAGTGCGTGGAGGAGCTGACCCAGAAGGAGATCATACGCGCACTCCGTCAGAAGATCCCTGTCGAGCAGGTCATGGATATGTACAAGATCAAGCCGTTCACGAGGAAGAAGCGGGAGATTGTGACAAAGCGCAAGAGCCTGATAAGAGAGAGGCCTGTCTCTGTCAGGACCGTCGCCCAGGTGGTTCCCATAGCACACCATGCTGAGATAGCACCACCACATGAGATTCAAACCAGGGTGCATCAGAAAGAGGTTCATGAGCATTACGAGGAGCCGGAGATCGAGGGTCAAGAGCCCGAGGAGTGGTTCAAGCATCATGTCGAAGAGCTCGACGGAACGCTCACTGCAAGACTCTTTGACAGGAACAACAACCCGATAAGGGACGTGGCTGTGAGGGACCTTGCCAGAGAGCTGAAGGAGTCAAACGGCAGCGTTCATGGTGTGATATTTGATGGAGTGATAACTCAGAGGCTTCTGGATATCGCGGCTGAAAAGGGCTTGGACTATCTTATAGGGGCAAAGATGGGGAGCATAGCGAAGACTCCTGTCGGGATAAAGGTCATAACAAGCGGTCAGTGATCATATCTTGGGGGAGATTTGACCGGATCTCCTCATCTGCTATTTCTATTGGTCGCTCTTATCCATTTGATGACTTGCCCCAATGAGCAGTGGTCATGCTATGCGTTCATGTCGAATGGATGAATGCTATCACCAACCACATCGCATGCCCTACAAGTTGCCACGCAAATATGAGCGTCTATTGGTTTATGTGGTTGAATTGTTGGAGAAGTGAGTTTTGCTATCAGATGCAATCGACTTTGCCTTTTATGCAAGGTTATCAGATGGGTTTCCTCCAGCAGATGGGGAGCATATCAAATCAGGATATCTGGTCGTGCACCCCAATAGCTGAACAGGCTCTCAGAGGCCAGCATGCTTTGGCATAATATTGTATTACCTCCACGGGGTTGTATGTTCCTGATTTCAGTGATACACCCACACGACCTGATATCTCATCGAAAAGAGAATACCTCCTGTGCATGGATATGGATCTCGTGGCCGGGGCTGTATTTTTTGGCCATGGCAGGCAAACTTTTAAGAATCAATCCACCATATTCCCATGGGGGATTGGAGCTCTCGAATTCAGAGATCGGAAAAAGCGTGCCATATTCAGGGGATGGTTTTGGATTATGAGCGAATCTGTGCGGCTGAAGGTTGCAGAGGCAGATCAAAGAGATGTGGGAAAGGGCATAGCCAGAGTCAGCGACGACTTCATGAAGAGGATGGGCGTACGCCCGCTCGATGTTATCGAGATAACAGGGGATAGGAGAACAGCAGCTCTGGTTGTGAGTGCTTACAGCGCAGACCAGGGGCTGGATATCATACGCATGGACGGTCTGATCAGATCGAACGCCGGATCGAGCATAGGTCAGTACGTGGAGGTGAGGAAGGCGGAGTGGTCTGAGGCAAAGCATGTGACTCTTGCCCCTGTGACGAAAGGTATGCAGATCTTCGCTCCGAGCGAGGTGCTCACAAAGGTATTCCAGGGAAGACCGGTATGCAAGGGTGATATAATCTCGACCACAAGTGTGCGAAGACCACCATCAGATACATTTGGCAGAGAGACGATGTTCGAGGAGATCTTTCGGGGTTTCCTCGGAGCGCAGGCGTTCGGTTTGGGAGAGATCAAGCTCAGAGTTATCTCCACAAATCCGTCAGGGATCGTCAAGATAACCGATGCCACTGAGATCGAGCTTCTTCCTCAGGCAGTAGAGGTCTCAGAGCGCCCGGTGCCGTCTGTCTGCTACGAGGATGTTGGAGGGCTGAAGAACGCCATAACCAAGGTCAGGGAGATGATTGAGCTCCCGCTGAAGCACCCGGAGCTCTTCGATCGGCTGGGCATAGATCCTCCTAAGGGTATCCTCCTCTATGGACCTCCAGGCACCGGGAAGACGATGCTCGCGAAGGCTGTGGCGAATGAGAGCGATGCCTACTTCATCTCTGTTAACGGGCCTGAGATAATGTCCAAGTACTACGGCGAGTCGGAGAAGGCGCTGAGGGACATATTCGAGGAGGCTGAGAAGAACGCTCCTGCGATAATATTCCTGGACGAACTGGATTCGATAGCTCCGAAGCGCGGGGAGGTCACAGGAGAGGTGGAGAGGCGTGTGGTGGCACAACTCCTCTCGCTGATGGACGGTTTGAAGGAGAGGAAGAACGTTCTCGTCATCGGCTCCACCAACAGACCTGAGGCCCTGGATATCGCCCTCAGGAGGCCCGGAAGGTTTGACAGGGAGATTGAGCTCGGAGTGCCGGATTTTGAGGGGCGAAAGGAGATCTTTCAGATACATACAAGAGGAATGCCTCTCGCAGAAGATGTCAACATCGAGGAGTTCGCAGAACTCACCTATGGATTCGTGGGCGCTGACATAGCAGCTGTGTGTAGAGAGGCCGCCATGAACGCTCTGCGCAGGATCCTGCCGGAGATAGATCTGGATGAGCCGACAATACCCAAGGAGATCCTCGACAGGCTCGTCGTCCAGAGAGTGGATTTTGAGGCTGCCCTCAGGGAGATACAGCCCTCTGCGCTGAGGGAGATAATGGTTGAGGTCCCGAAGGTCACATGGGATGACATAGGTGGCCTTGAGGATGTAAAGCAGCTCCTCATAGAGGCCGTAGAGTGGCCGCTCCGCTACGCGAGCAACTTCAAGAGACTGGGCATCAACGCGCCGAAGGGAATACTTCTCTACGGACCTCCAGGCACCGGGAAGACGATGCTCGCGAAGGCGGTGGCAAATGAGAGCGATGCCAATTTCATAACAGCAAAGGGGAGTGCGCTCCTCTCGAAATGGTATGGAGAGAGTGAGAAGCGGGTCGCAGAGATATTCAGAAAGGCCAGACAGGTTGCTCCAGCTGTGATATTCCTGGACGAGCTCGATGCACTCGTTCCGGTCCGTGGCGGTGCGGTCGGCGAGCCTCATGTCACGGAGAGGATCGTGAATCAGCTTTTATCAGAGCTGGACGGCCTGGAGGAGCTCCATGGTGTTGTGGTAATAGGAGCAACGAACCGCCCGGATATCGTGGATCCGGCGCTTCTGAGGCCCGGACGCTTCGACGAGCTGATACTAGTGCCAGTGCCTGACAAACCCTCGAGAAAGAAGATATTCGAGGTCCACACGAGGAATATGCCTTTGGCTCCGGATGTTGATATAGATGCGCTTGTTGAGCTGACAGAGCACTACACTGGAGCTGATATAGCAGCTATATGCAGGAAGGCAGGCCGTTTGGCGCTCAGAGAGAGCATGAGCTCGGAGCATGTCCGGGAGAGGCACTTCCTTGCGGCAATTCGCGAGATAGGGCCATCTGTTACTCCGGACACCATGAAGTACTATGTGCGACTGGCAGAGTCGCTGAGGAAGAAGGCATCCAGGGAGATAGAGCGCGGAGATATGTACGTGTGAGCATCCTCTGGACTTCTCACCCGTATTTATTTGAATAAAATTTGACAGGACGTCAGCTTTGTTACGTAAAACTTAAATAGTATTACTAAAGACCTGTTATGGGCGGCCGGTCTTACTAGCCGCGGGCTGAAGCTGTCCCTCCATCTTCTTTTATCTCAGCCCGCATCTCATCGCGAAAATACCTGCACACTTTATTCGGCAGCTTGAGAATCTCGCGATCTGTTTGCTGGAAACAGCCATTCATAAGGCAGGAGGGTGTAGCAGCACCAGTGTCTCATAAATTATCAGATGGAGGCTGATGTGGTCTAATTGCAGGAGAGGCGAAGTCTTGTGAGCCTAACCAGCAGCAATCGACTTCGCCTCTTTCCGCAGCGTTACCGCCAATCACAGTGACGAGCCTCAGAAGCATAATAGCGATGCCCGGTTGCTCGTCAAGGGAGATCAGAGGGATTGTTGAGGTTGCAGGTGCTACGAACCATTCAGGGATCAGAAGATTTTATCTCACATCAGAGCAACAAATATGTACATGTATCATGATCCTGTGCAGGTTATCTTGGAGAGGGAACCGCGCTGCAGGAACCCGCTTCTCGTAGAGGGATTTCCGGGGATAGGTCTGGTTGGCAACATAGCTAGCCAGTACCTAATCCATGAGCTAAAAATGAACTATCTCGGAGCAATGACCTCCAGATACTTCCCACCTCTCGCGGTGCTGCTTGGAGGCGTTGTGAACATGCCTGTTCGGATTTATGAGCGGGATGATCTGGATCTGATACTGCTCACATCAGACATACCGATACATCCCCTCGCCTCATATGATATGAGCAGGGAGATTGTGAGATGGGCAGCCTCTATAAAGACAAGAGAGATCGTGTGTCTCGCTGGGATAACGCTGATGACGGATCAGAGGCGCGTCTTCGGTGCGGTCTCACATGCCGAGCTGCTCGAGAAGCTCAGGGGAGTAACGGAAATATTCGAGCTCGGGACTATAGCAGGTATCTCTGGATCAATAATGAACGAGTGCAGGCTGAAGGGAATACCTGCGGTTTGCTTGCTTGGAGAGACGATGAGCGATGAACCCGACCCGAGGTCTGCTGCGGCAACCATAGATGCGTTAAACAGGATATACGGGCTGAATGTCAGCACAGCAAAGCTTCTTGAAAGAGCTGCGGAGATTGAGATGCAGATGCAGCAGCTTGCAGCACAGGTTAAGACCAGTGCCGAAGAGGCCACAGCAAAGGAGTTCCCGATGTATGGGTGATGGTGATGATCTGTGTAGCGCTAACCGGAATCTCCAGGAACGTCATAAAGGACCTGGTTAACAATCGCGTCCGAACGGTAGAGATCAGATCGCCGCTGAACTTCTTCTCACTGAGAGGCGTGAACCCGGGAGACAGGATCTTCGTGACAGAGGCCAGTCTGAAGGATATCGTAAACGGCACGCCCGGGGTGATAGCAAGGGTCAACGAGATCCAGATAATGACGCACAGGATGATCCAGTCGAATGACTTCTTCTACGAGGAGATCGAGTCGCAGGCAGCGAGAGCCCAGCTCCAGTTCCTCGGCATCGGAAGGGTCAGGAGGATAAACACTATAGAGCCATACGAGCCGTTCGTCATAGAGGTTGACGAGATGCCGAGATATATAGCGAGATGAGGCTCATCAGTGATATGGGTCTTGAATGCACAGCCTCATCATCCAGGATATCTGATCACATTGAAAGGATCGGGGCGCTGCTGAAAGCAGCCCGCTCTGATCTGAGAGGTCATCTGGCCCTCCAGCCGCTCCTATATGGAGATAAGAGTGTTTACTCCACCTCCATGGATATGAAGGATCTGATCCGCCATGTGAAGCCGCTCCTACATGAACTCCACCAGGGTGATCGCTTATGAAAGTGCTGCTTCTGACGGGCAGGCTGGCAGAGGATGATGTCAGGAATGCTGTCAACTCTGCCAGGATGCCTGCGGATGTCCTCGTCTTAGATCTGGACATAGCCGCGTTTATAACCCCGGAGCATGTCAAAAGAGCAGCACCCGATGGCTATGATCTCATCATGCTTCCAGGCCTCATTACATCAGATTTCAGCGATGTGGAGCGGGAACTCGGCACAAAGATCCGGCTCGGCCCGAAGAATGCTGCCGATATAACCCATGTTCTCGACCATATTGAAGAGATCGAGCTCTCGAGCAGAACGCCAGCATGCGCGCTCATAGCGGAGCGTCTCGCCAGAAATGCGGAGGAGACGCTCAGGAGAATCGAACAGAGGGCGCGCCCAACGGTCGTTGTTCGCGGCGTGGGGATAGGCGGTGGCAGCAGGATGAAGGTTCTTGCAGAGATCGTGGATGCACCCCGAGTGGGAGACGGAGCTCTTGAGGATAAGATCAGATACTATGAGTCGCAGGGCGCTGACATGATCGATCTCGGCTTTCCTCTGGATGCCACCACCGATGATGTACGAAGGGTTGTGAGGATCGCGAGGCGTTTCACAGAGCTGCCTGTGAGCATAGACACGCTCCGTCCCGATCTGATACTGGCAGGGGTTGAGTCCGGAGCAGATATGATTCTGAGCATCGATGGCAGCAACATGCATGCAGTGGCCGATGCCCTTCTGGAAAGAGATGTGCCGGCTGTCGTGATACCCGGCCCTGGGGATCTCGAGAGCAATGTCACTGCTGCGCTTGAGCTGGGTCTCACAGTGATCGCGGATCCTGTGCTCTCTCCTCCTCTCAACGGCTTCGCGGATTCGATAGCGAGGTACATCGATTTCAGACGGGCCCATCCAGATACACCCCTCTTCCTCGGTGTGGGGAACGTGACAGAGCTCATCGATGCAGACAGTCAGGGTGTCAATGCGATACTCGCCGCCATCGGAGCGGAGGTCGGTGCCTCCATTCTCTTCACACCTGAGTACAGCCCGAAGGCGAGAGGGAGCATCAAGGAGCTCCGGAGGGCAGCTGAGATGATGGCGCTTGCTCGCGAGAGACGGAGCCCCCCGAAGGATCTGGGAGAAGACCTTCTCATCCTGAAGGAGAAGCGGCCTCGGCCAGAGGTTGTGCCTCCAGACCATCTGGATGTGATGTCGGCCAGGTCCAGCAGGATGTTCGTTCTCGATCCTGCTGGATCCTTCCGGATAGGTCTCTGTGGAGATGAGATTGTGGCTGTGCATGATCGTATGGTGATAAAGGGCAGGACGGCCAGGGAGATACTGGACACAGCAATAGATCTCAACTTGGTGAGCAGACTGGATCACGCTGCATACCTAGGGAGAGAGCTCGAGAAGGCCGAGATCGCGCTGAGGCTCGGAAAGAGCTACACGCAGGACGAGGAGCTTTTTTAGATCCACACCAGTCATGAAGGGATCGATTTGTGACCACCTCTCCTGCCTTGATGACCGGGGTTTGCGCTCTGCTACTCTCAATCAATCACTGGATGGCTCATGAGGCAGAATCATCGAAGTGGCAGGCTCTGTATAACAGCATCAATCATCTCTACCCCCATGCAGATTGCAGATCCATTGAATCAGAGGGACGAGCCCACTGGAATACGGCTGCTCTTTTGCGAGAGATATGACACGACGCCTCACTGCTGTTCCGACTCTTCTGCAGATTCTCTCCATAGACAAAAGAGAAATAACAAAAGATAGTAATTGACCATATAGGATTCAGGCTTTCACGCTCCGCCACAGAATGGAGGCGGTCTGACGGCACATATAGAGAAGATACCCACGGGAATCCCAGGGCTGGATGAGATGCTGGAGGGCGGGATACCGGTGCCGTCCAGCGTTCTTATCTCTGGAGAGACAGGAAGTGGAAAGACAACCCTGTGCATGCAGTACCTGTTCAAGGGAGCGGAGCTTGGGGAGCGCGGGATATACTTCATGGCCCTCAGCGAGCCTGCCGAGCTGATGCTCAGGTTCATCTCCACATACGAGTTCGTGGATCACAGGCACTTCGGCACTCTTATAAGATACATCGATCTCGGTGAGGTGATCGAGAAGGGAGATGAGGATGAGATACTGGAACTGATGGATCGCGAGGTCAGGAGCTTCATGCCAAGAAGAATAGTCATAGACTCCCTCCCGTTCATCAGGACGGTGCTGAAGGACGGCTACAACAGATTTCTCTTCAGACTGGGTGCCATTATGAAGAGCTGGGACAGCGCCGTTCTGATAACAGCCGAGTCCAGATCGAGCACTCCATATCCTCAGGATATTGCCTGCATAACAGATGGGGTGATAATACTCTACAACATGGAGATAGGCAGGACCAGAAGGAGATCCCTGGAGATACTCAAGATGATGGGCACATCACACCGCGCTGGGAAGCATGCTCTCGATATAACCTCGAAGGGCATCACGGTTTACCCGGGACTGTAGGCCATGACCATATCAACGAAAGGACTATTCGAGCAGATCGAACTGTGGGTGCTGGCCTTTATACTAGCTGTGGCTCTCTTCAACTGGCCGATCCTCTCGATACCCAGCCCAAGTGAGAGGATATTGGGATTCCCCGAGCGTCTGGTTTACATTATGTTGGTATGGATGCTTGTGATACTCTGGGCATACATATTCGACAGGAGGGGGTCCAGTTGAGCGCACCTCTCTTCGCGTTCTCCATCATACTTACGTACCTCCTCCTCCTGAGCATCATAGCATATTACGCCGACAGGCAGAGGCAGGCGGGCAGGAGCATCGTCTCTAATCCATATGTCTATGCTTTATCCCTTGCAGTATACTGTACAGCATGGACATTCTATGGAAGTATTGGAAGGGCAGCAACAAGCGGCCTCGGTTTTCTCACGATATACATCGGACCAACACTTGCAATGCTCCTCGGATGGGTGATGATACGCAAGATAGTCCGCATATCAAAGGAGTATCGACTCACGTCTATCAGCGATTTCATAAGCTTCAGGTACGGCAGAAGCTATGCAATAGGCGCGATAGTGACCATTGTGAGCATGATGGTAGTCATACCGTATGTCGCACTCCAGTTGATCGCGATATCAAGCTCAATACAGATAATAAGCGGAGGAGATACATTCTGGGGTACAAAGCTCTCCGTGGCGGTCCTGCTCGCTGTATTCGCCATAATATTCGGAGCGCGCCACCTGGATCCGATGGAGCGGCACGAGGGTTTGGTGGCAGCGGTTGCGTTTGAATCAATTGTCAAGCTGGCCGCATTTGTTGTGGCAGGTGTTTACATAACATGGGGGATATTCAACGGATACTCTGAGATAATAGACCGCGTCCTCTCAACAGAGAATTTCTCTCATCTCATAAACATAGATTACACATCCTGGTTCTCGCTCACCCTGATATCCTTCTTCGCTGCGTTTCTTCTCCCCAGACAGTTCCACGTCATGGTTGTTGAGAATGCTGATGAATCGCATATACGAAAGGCGATGTGGCTCTTCCCGCTTTACCTCCTTCTGATTAATCTTTTCGTTCCAGCGATAGCCGGAGCAGGCCTGCTTCTGGGAGTTCCTGGCGTGAAAGATATGTTCGTGATAGAGATCCCGTACTCCGCGGGCAACATACCTCTCGCAGTGCTCGTGTTCATAGGAGGAGCGTCTGCTGCCACTGCGATGGTGCTGGTGGACGGTGTTGCAGTTGGCCACATGATGCTGAACGAGCTGGAGCTGCCGTACCTCATGAGGTACTTGGGGAGGGGAAGAGGTCTCCCCGGGCTTCTGCTCAACGCTAAGCGCATCAACATCATTCTTGTGGTGATGCTCGGATACCTTTACTCCAGGGTCGTCGAGTACCAGAGCCTCGTGGATATAGGTTTGATATCATTCGTGGCAGCAAGCCAGATGGGGCCAGCGGTGATCGGGGGCCTTTACTGGAGAAAGGGCAGCAGGGAGGGGGCGATCGCAGGCATGAGCGCAGGGTTTGTGCTCTGGCTCTACACTGCACTCATCCCCACAGTTGTCAAGGCCGGCTGGCTTCCGCAGTCCATTCTCGAATCAGGACCCTTCGGGATATCTGCGCTCACTCCGACTAACCTCTTTGGTGTGGATCTGGATCCCTGGACTAACTCGGTGTTCTGGAGCATCTTCGCAAATGCGAGCCTGTATGTGCTATTCTCCCTGATGAGCAGCCCGACGCCTGAGGAGAGGGTCCAGGCAGAGGGGTTCGTTGAGATATTCAGCGAGAGAAGGGAAGCAGTTCCGATCGAGAGACCTGCCATAAGACTGGGTACGGTCGACGAGGTTGAGTCGATGCTCGCCAGGTATATAGGAGCGGAGAAGGCCAGGATGCTGATAGATGCGGATCTTGCGAGGCTTGGAGTCTCAAGAGATAAAGTCGATGCCAGGCACCTCCTGGACCTCTGGGATCATGTGGAGAGGGTTCTCACAGGCTCGCTTGGCACATCAACAACAAGGATAATAGTTGAGGAGCATATCACACCCAGGCCAGTTGTTGAGAGGGTGGAAGCAGCTCCGCAGAAATTCAGTCTCGAGCCTGGAAAGATCTACTTCTCAGCTCAGAATGCCTATGAGGTGTTCACGGATCAGGTAACGCATGGATTTGAGGGGCTGTGTGTCACACGCAGACCGCCGGAGGATGTGAGAAGCAGGTACAGTCTCAGGAAGACGCCGATCATATGGCTTAACCAAAAGAGAGAGGGTGGTGAGAAGCAGATATCTCCCACAAATCTTCCACTGCTCTTCCTCACGATAAAGACATTCGTCGAGACCTGCAGGAAGGGTATAATACTTCTGGACAATCTCGAGCATCTTGTTCTTGTCAATGAGAATGTGATACCTGCGGAGGATCTGCTGGATTTTGTCAACCAGCTGGAGAATCTAGTCCACAGAACGAACACCAGACTCATCCTGGCGGATTCGTCTGATTTCATGGGGTTCTGTGCTGTATCTGAGGCGGAGCCTGTGGAAGTAAGGGGTCTGATATTCACGGCAGGCCCTCTGCCGTCTTATCTCCTCAGGGTTTTTATACTTGCCATAATCGGCGGGACGAGATCTCCAGAGGCTGCAATGGACATCGCAAATTCCGTTCTCAGCGAACAATCAGAGGTCGCAGAGGGCGCATCATGCGATCCCGACATGCGCGGCAGGGGATTGATCGAGATAGATACGCGGTGCAAGATCACGAGAAGGCATTTCTTCACGATAATAAGACGCATCTGCACCTCCGTGAGCAGGGTTGATCCCGACTTCGATTCTGTGAAAGTATTGAGGCCGCTCATCGAAAAGTACGGCTTCAGCATCTATGAGCTGATACTGAATCCAGGAACGACATATGCGATCGAGGAGGACAAGCCGGTCCGGTGCTTCGAGATATTCAGCGAGCTGGTACACGCTGGGTTAGAGGGGTTGTGCATATCCAGGTACAACCCTGAGAGCCTCCGTGAGAAGTACGGGATCTCACCTGAAACAGTCATATGGCTCACACAGAAGACAGAGGAGGGGAAGTTCAGATCCGTGGATCCAACGAACTTCCCGAGGCTCAGCTCAATGATATCAGATTTTCTGAGGAGGACCGAGTACCCTGTGATACTCCTGGAGGGTATTGGATACCTGATAACGCAGAGCAACTATGAGACCGTGCTGAGGTTTATACAGTCGCAGAGGGATGAGGTCTCGCTGAGAGGAGCTGTGATGCTCGTGCATATCGATCCTCTCTCTCTTGACACAAAGGAGCTGCACAGGCTGGAGGGAGAGATGGAACAGCTGGAGATCTGAGATGCAACCCTTAAGATTGGAGTTTGCGCGATGCCACTTCATATCACGGATGGCTGGGTTCGCGCAAGCTCTCTCAAAGCTCCATCAGCAATTCATTGCGATATGTGGTCATGTAGCGCCTTCAAGTTCTGAGCTTTTTATCAGGGTCTGCTGGATGTTTTGAGGCGTGCTCATACTGATTCTCAGAACATGTTTTCAGAACATAACCCTCAGAATCGTGCTGACAAAAGATAGGTCGCGTGAGATCATCGGCAGAACCCGGAGCAGCACGCGGCTCGGCCTGTCTATATCTCCATGTTCCTCAATTGCGCGTATGGCATCAGGTCTGGATGCGATCGTTCTTATCACCATATCGATCTCCTTATCGCTCATGCGTCTCAGGATATCGTTGACCCTCATTCCCAAAGAGATCTCTCTGCCGATAGCTGATCTCCATTCACGCTCGTATCTCTCAAGCTGCCCTCCAGTTAAAACATGCTCGGCTGCGATCCTTCCTGCGATGCGGCCGCAGACGATCCCAGGGTACACACCGCCGCCGGATGTGGGCTTCACATGAGCTGCAGCATCCCCTACGACGAGCAGGCCATCTGCAACTGTTCTATCGGGAGGACCGAGTGGAAGACCGCCAACAACAAGTGCAACTGGAGAACCCAGGATCCTATTTCGTATTCTGTCTGAGGAGAGGAACTTCTTGAGGTAATGGCACGCTCTTTCTGTGGCGCAGAGCCCAATCCTCGCTGAGCTCCTGGAGATGGGTATCACCCATGCGAAGAGGCCTGGCGCGATGTCTTTCCCTAGATGCACCTCCACCGACTCGATGTCATCTACATCGAATGGAACTTCAACCTGGGCTCCAGATAGCAGGCGTTTTGGAGGAGGGATGCCGGAGCGCCTCGCTATCGATGCCCTCACGCCCTCAGCGGATATCACGGCACGCGCTGCTATCTCTTTATCGCCATGATGCAGAATCATGAGATCTCCTAATCTTCTCAGGGACCTCACATGCGCATTGAGCGTGATCTCGACCCCGTGATGCACAGCAGCCAATGCCATACTCCTGTCGAAGAGTCTCCTGTCTACAGCCCATGCCCGGACATTCGGAGACTTGAACGAAAGCCTGGAGCCGTTCGGGGATACGAAGACCGCGCCCTTGAATGGATTTATAAGGAATCCCTCTGTTTGAATTTCGGATGCCTCGAGCGCGCTGATCCCGAGGAGACCTGCGCACTGGACAGGATATCCTATGGCCATGTGTTCCTCCAGAACGATCGTGCGGGCGCCGCACATCGAAGCATGCTTCGCTGCCATGAGCCCTGCAGGACCTGCGCCGATCACAGCGACATCGTAAATATCCATCGAACACAGCTAAGATTATCTCACATAACATCTTTTTGTGTGTCGGTGTTGAGCTTGGAGATACTCTGGCTTTCAGAAGATGACGTTAAATCAATTCTCACTATGGAGGATGCGATCCCCGCTGTGGAATCTGCATTCGCAGAGCATGGACTGGGGAATGTACAGATGCCGCCGAAGTCGTATCTCTACTATGAGCATGGGGATCTCAGAACGATGCCTGCATACATCAAAAAGCTCGGAGCGACTGGGGTCAAGATCGTCAACTCTCATCCAGGGAATCCAGAAAAGGGGCTGCCCTCTGTGATGGCCGTGATCATTTTGAATTCCTTTGAGACCGGCGCCCCGCTGGCCCTGATGGGCGGCACGTATCTCACAGCGGTGCGCACAGGTGCCGCGGGCGGGATCGCGGCGAAGTACCTGGCCCGGCGGAATTCGAAAGCTGTTGGCATCATCGGCGCCGGAGCGCAGGCGAGGACCCAGGTCATGGCCCTCGCGAAGATCTTTGATCTTGATGTTGTAAGAGTTCTTGATAAGAGCCAGGCGCGCGCGATGGCGTTCGTCTCCGATGCGAGGTCTTTCCTGGATTGCGATTGTGTCCCTGTGAGCGATGGGCGGGATGCGTGCGACTGCGACATACTCGTCACAGCCACTCCATCAAGAGAGCCTGTCGTGCGATCTGATTGGGTCATGGAGGGGACGCACATCAACGCTATCGGTGCCGACGCTCCTGGAAAGCAGGAGCTCGACCCGAGGCTCCTGAGACGAGCGAAGGTGGTCGTCGACGATCTCTCCCAGGCAATCCACTCCGGAGAGGTGAACGTCCCGATATCCAGAGGAGAGTACAGGAGCGATGAGATACACGCCCAGCTCGGGGAGATCATCGCTGGAAAGATGCCAGGAAGGGAAGACGTGAGGGAGATAACAATCTTCGACTCCACAGGCCTTGCCATCCAGGACATCGCAGTGGCAAGCCTGGTTTACAGAAAGGCAAAAGATCTCCGAATCGGCACAGTGCTGGAGTACATGTGAGCTGTGGGACTGTCAGCCAGTAGGGGGTATTCACAACAGGAGGTTCTATGAGCACCGCTGATTACTCCATGGTCGCATGCGGCGTCTTCAAAAAGGAGATCGAGCGCATCGCCGGTGAGCTGGACTTCTCCTTCGATCCTCTTTATCTGGATCCAGGTCTGCATGTCGATTTCGATGAGCTGGCGCTCAAGCTGAGAGAGGCGCTGGAGTCATGTAAAGATAACATGATCATCGTGGTCTACGGCGCCTGCCACCCGAAGATGAACGATCTTCTCGAGGGATACAGGGCTGAGCTGATAGACTGCCAGAACTGCATAGACGCGCTCATAACAAGGCGTGAGGTTGAGAGGATCGCATCCGAGGGGCTGTACTTTTACCTCACTCCAGGATGGATCGAGTGCTGGCGCGACATATTCCGACGTCTCGGCTGGGGTATGGAGGAGGCCCGCCTCGAGATGGGATGTTTCAAAGGCGTGATATTCATAGACACGCTGGGAAATGCAGAGGATTACGAGAATGATCTTCTGGAGTTCATGGACTTCACGCTCCTCCAGTATAGCATAATCCCTGGAAAGCTTGATCACTTCAGATCGCTCATATCTGATGCAGCGAAGAGGCTGGAGGTTCGCTATGGATGAGCTGGATGAGATAAGGAGAAAGAAGCTCGAGGAGCTGAAGCGCGAGCTGGCTGCGAGATCGCAGGGAACGCCCACCATAGAGTACCCAGACAGGCCGGTTCTGGTGACGGACAGCAGCATCGATGCCGGAATAAGGCAGTATCCCGTATTCGTGGTTGATTGCTGGGCAGAGTGGTGTGGGCCGTGCAGGGCGATCGCGCCTGTGATAGACGAGATGGCACGCGAGCTGAAGGGACGCGTGGTATTCGGGAAGCTGAATGTGGATCAGAATCCGCTCACATCGAGAAAGTACGGTATAACTGCAATACCGACACTCCTGGTCTTCAGGAACGGCAGGCTCGTCGACAGGCTCGTGGGAGCGTATCCGAAGCAGATTCTGATGAGCAGGGTCAGGAAATACCTGGATTAGATTGCATCGAGAGCCGAAAAAAGTGAACTACCCTATCCTGAAGGGTAGGGCTTCGCTCTCATCCGGGGACTTCCCGCTGCGCCCTCTCCTCTCCCAAGAGTGAAATATACACGATGATGTGCTATCGGAGCACTGAGCTGGCCGTGTGATCTGATGGATGAATGTCTTCGTACTCTCGGACACCGCATGTGGGGACAGGTCGATCCACGAACTCAAATTAGATTGCCTGCTACCGTTCTTCTACTCCCACGATCAGACCCTCCACCCAGTCCCAGTCGTGCTCGTAGATGTGGGCGGATGCGCTGAGCGTGGTTAAGCTCCCTGGTACGCTTCCTGACTCCCTTGAGACATGATGGAGGAGTTTTGATAGGGCGTACACATTCGCTGGATACGCTCCGGCGAAGTCGTGGCTCCTGAACATCACGGTCAGGTTTAGCCTGCTGGATCTTATTTTGAAATCGCAGACGACCATGCACGGCACCTCCTCCCTTTTGTGGTCTACCTGAGGGATCCAGGTCACCGCGGTCGCCCTTCTCGTCCTGGGGTTTCTCTTCAGGCGATTCACGATCTCAGCGATCTGGTCCACTTCTCCGTTCCACGACCTGAGGCGCTCTCCGTAGGTGTACTCGAACCCCGGGTTCTCAGGTGAAAGCAGCTGTGATGCATATTCATCCAGCCGCTCCTCTGTCCATGAGTACTCGCGTGGAGCGATGCAGGAGCTGGCGTCCTCTATTACCACCATTAGGTTCATCAGCTCCTTCGTCCTGGAGCCCCTCTCGTCCTCGATCTCGGCGCCCTGCCGCCATATGATGTTCAGGCCACGCCGCCATGCTTCATCTGCTGCTTTGGCACGAACAAGTCGACCGATATTGTTCATGATAATCCTGAACACGCGGTGTTTGCAAGAATCACACGGAATCTCACATCTCCGAGTGGCTCCAGCGATTCCACCAGATGATTACCCAACAGTGCCATCTATGATCCAGCACCCGGGGTTCTCAGCTCTTCTTCTCCAGCTCCTCCAGCGCTTCAGGAGGAAGCTGCTTGACGATATCTATCTTCTTAACGCATCGGGTCGGGATACCGTACTTCTTGGCAATCGGCCTGAGATCCTTCATGGTGTATTTTGCTGCAATCTCCTCAGCGTCCAAGGGAAACCACCTCTGTTTTTTTAGATCACAAGAATCATAAACATATCGATTGCTCTCTCAGAGGGGTTTTGCTTGGCGGATTTCGAATGGGCGATTGTGAGGGCGTTCAACACATTCTTTGAGGAGGAGAAGATCGAGGCGATCGCATACAGGCTCAGGCAGGCCAGGTTCTCAGCGCAGCACATGGATGTGCTCGTTGACTCAAGATACCCGGAGTATTACCTCGCGATAGAGTGCAAGAGCCTTTCCATGGAAGGTCCCCTCTATTTCAAGCAGCACTTCTCACCAGACCAGATCGACAGAGAGAGCAGGTTCATAGAGCTATCCGGTCGCACAGGGGTGCTGGCGATTGAGTTTCGGGGAGGAAGGGGCAGATCGAAAAGCGCTCGTCTGATACCATGGTCGGTCTTGAAGGAGATCCGCGACTCAGGCGCATCATGCCTGAGCATCGAGACGCTCGAGAGCTATCCGGAAATCCCAAGAAGCAGGGGATGCTACAGGCTGAGCCACGCGATCATTTCAGAGGTGTATAGTGCATGCAGATACAGATGTGGAGACCACATTTGAAATACAGCGGCTGGTGGCATGCCAAATCTCCTATGGGTTGCATTTGAGTCCCGTGCGCCAACAACTTAAAATGCGATCCTGACACAGATTCTGTGGAGCTCAAGGTGCTCATTTCATCATAAGAGGTGAGTCAGTTGCCTCCTGTCAACAAGGCGATAGTCTTCCTGGGGCCTGAGGACTGCTACGGCCCGTGTGGCTGCGGGATGGACATGGCCATTCTGCCTGTGCTTGTGCCGAAGGACTGGTATCTGGAGGAGTGCCCTCCTGAGGTGGCGAACGATTTCTTCTGCATGGGCGAGGACTTCAGAAGGATATGCGGTTTCAGCATCAACAATGTGTTTGAATACGAGATGAACGGCGTCGAGTACTTTGCGAACTTCTCGTGCTGCAGGGAGTGCGCAGAGCGCGCTGTGAGCCAGGGATATGCTGTATGGGCGGACAGGGATTACCCCATGTCTCTGAGGTGAGGTGTTTGACATGCAGGATCTACACAACGCCTGATTGCCCTAGATGCGAGCAGCTGAAGGCGTTTCTTGAGAGCAAGGGTGTGAGCTTTGAGGAGGTCGATATGACCACGGCCGAGGCCCTCACGGAGCTCAGGGTCAATGGAGTATTCACGATGTCAGCTCCTGTTCTCGAAATGGACGGGAGGTTCTACACGACCGGAGATCTATTCGATGGGGATCGTCTCAAGGAGCTGAAGCTCTAGAACTCCATGCCCCTCACCCTGTTTATATCGAACACAGCGGTCCTGGCGACATGCATGACCGCGAAGGTGCCAGCCTGAATCGGATCCGTGACGACCAGATCCGCCTGCTTTGGCACAGTGCCCGCCATCTTCAGCGCTATGACGGGTATCCCCTCCTTCTGGAGCTTCGCCACCTCCTCTGTTATGCGCCCGCCCATCAGAGCGCCGGCCAGGATTAAAATCGAGGCCCTGTGGAGCCTGCCCACAGCGCTCACCGCATCGGCGATCGCGTCCTCTCCCACGAGCGGGATCGTGTCGACGCTTATCCTTTCCCCCCGCAGGTTGTGCCTGTCAGCCTCGCTCACCGCTCCCACGGCGGCCTGGGCGACCTGAGCACCCCCTCCTATGATTATGACGCGCGAGCCGTAGATCTGGTTGAAGGATGGGTGCACGGTGACCTCGTATACCATGGGCATCGATCTGAGGGCCTCGACCATGCCCTCGATTCCACCACGCACATCCCCCTCGATTTCCATGTACACCGTCCCCTTTCCTTTGTTCACGCCTCTGTCCAGGACAAACTGCTGGGTGTAGACGATGTTGCCGCCGTGATCCGCCACCACGCCTGCTATATCGCGCAGCATCCCTGGCCTGTCCTCGCATATTATGTTTATCGCAAAGCTCATATCATCCCCCATGCTTTGGAACTCATCACATCCCGGATGTGATGAAGCAACCAGATGAACCTTTAGTTACAAATGTCTGACAAATCTCAGCAACTGCTTCAGCGGAGTCGATGCATCTCAGATGAGGATCGTATCATGCAGGCCAAACACTTCACTCCTTGCAGCTTCTAGCGCGTGGATTCGGATTGCTGTACAGCTCGATCCCGATCTGCATATCTCAGCAAGGCCTCTTAGGATGGTGATCAAGGTCATGTATCTATATACTGAATATAGACAAGATCTTTATGCTGCACACCGATCTCTGGGATTGTATGAGCGTTTTGCCTACCGCTCTGAGAAGTCTGACAGAGAGGATCATAGAGTCATTACTCCTCATTACAGCAGTGGCGTCCATCGCCATCATGATTCTTATTTTCGCGTACCTCATACGGGAGAGCCTGCCAGCCATCTTCGAGGTTGGAGTGCTGAACCTGGTCCTGGGCGAGAAATGGCACTCGTCTGGAAACATCTTCGGGATGCGCCCACTGATAGTAAATACACTCCTGGTCGCGATACTCGCCCTGGCGATAAACATGTCGGTGGGCATACCCCTTGCAATATATCTCGCAGAGCTCTCTGGGCCTAGGACCAGGGCTGTGCTGAAGCCAGCAGTTGAGCTGCTCGCCGGCGTGCCGTCTATAGTCTACGGGTTCCTCGGCATTATAATCCTCGTGCCGTACCTGGGTAACACATTTGATATGCTCACAGGCAGATCTATACTTGCTGGCGCAATACTGCTTGGTGTGATGTTCATACCCTCGATAACGACGATATGCGAGGATGCGCTTAGGGCTGTGCCGAACGAGTTCAAGGAGGGCTCGATGGCTCTCGGAGCGACGAGATGGCAGACGATAAGATATGTTGTGCTTCCAGCAGCATCGTCGGGGATAACAGCAGCAGTGCTTCTGAACATAGGCAACATAATCGGCGAGACCATGGCTGTGCTGCTGGTGGTTGGAAACATCGCCCGGATACCCACCCCGATATACGATGTATTCGATCGGGGCGCGACGTTCACATCTGTCATAGCCGGGGAGATGGGTGAGGTGGCACATGGTTCCCTGCACTACCATGCGCTCTTTGCAGTGGGGCTGATGCTTCTCACAATAGTATCGATACTGAGCGTGATAGGAGACCTGGCCAGAGAGCGCATCAGGAGGAGGTTTGGTGGATACTGATAAAAGAACAGCAGCGCTCGCAGTCGCAGGCTCGATCCTGCTTCTCTCATCGCTGATTGCGCTTGCCATCCAGCCACAGCTTAAAATTCTGCTCTTGTTCTGGCAGTTCCTCCTGCCGGTTGCGGCGCTCATGCTCATCCAGATGGCTTTCACGCTGAAAACCAGGAATGCGATGGTGGTGTATCTCGATGCCCTGATCATCATCGCGATTGCGATCTTTCTTCTCTTTTCACCCCCGGATCTTGTCATCAGCCCCTTGAACCTAGGGGCTTCGTTCAGCTACAGGCTTCTCGCGCCTGCAGCTTCACTCATTGCGGGCGTTTTGTTATTAAAAGACGCAATCAACATGCTCTACGGGTTCGGTCCAAAAGCGAGAGAGGTTCTGGCATTCACTCTTATCAGAGGCTCGGCGGTGCTGGCCATTGTGATACTCGGCGGCATATTCTCAGTCATCATATACAACGGCATCGGAGCCATAAGCATCGAGTTTCTGACAGAGCCGCACAGGAATCTCGGGCAGGAGGGCGGCATTGTGACCTGCATTGAGGGTACCATGTGGCTTGTCCTAGGTGCCATGCTGGTATCAGCCCCTCTCGGCATAGGCGCTGGCATATATCTGAATGAATACTCGAGGAGTCACACGCTGAACCGCATCATCACGATATCGATAAGCTGCCTCAATGGGGTTCCATCTGTAGTATACGGTCTCTTCGGGCTCGCATTTCTCGTATCCACGGTCGGAATATCCCTGCTTGCAGGCTCCGTGATTCTGGGGCTCATGAACCTCCCCACGATAATTCTGACGACGCAGGAGGCGCTGAGATCTGTTCCTAACTCGCTGCGGGAAGGAAGCGTGGCTCTTGGCGCCACAAAGTGGCAGACGATCCTGAGGATAGTCATTCCATCAGCACTGCCCGGCATACTCACAGGCCTGATAATTGGAGTGGCGAGGGCCGCTGGAGAGACCGCGCCGATCATGTGGACCGCTGTGACCTTCACTCCAGTGTATGTGGACAAGGTCTACGGCGTGGTTCCGGATGTGTATCAGCCTGTGAACAACCTCTGCTACCATCTTCTGCAGCTGATATACTTCCTCGGGGCGTGGGATGTCGAGAAGAGAGCGTGGGGCACAGCTCTGGTTCTCATGGGGCTGGTGCTCGCGATGAACTTCCTGGCAATAGTCGTGAGAAACCACTACAGAAAGAATATAAGATGGTAGGTGCTGCAGCCCTGATATACCCCGGTTCCCCTGCTCAGAGCGATGCTGCGCCCATCAC
This sequence comes from Methanothrix thermoacetophila PT, assembly GCF_000014945.1. Lineage (NCBI taxonomy): Archaea > Methanobacteriati > Methanobacteriota > Methanomicrobia > Methanotrichales > Methanotrichaceae > Methanothrix > Methanothrix thermoacetophila. Next base: position 742,788 of record NC_008553.1, on the reverse strand, counting down.
GGCGCGCACAACTTTGAACTCCAAGCCTCGCCGGATGCGTGCCAGGCGAAAAACGCTCTCGAGGAGCAGGCCCTGGCCGTTCACATCAGAGCTACAGCAAAAACTGATTGTACTTATTAATACTTATAGATTTTGGTCAGCGAGGGGATGTCCGAATAAAAGCTGAATTCAGAAATCTGTGGCTTGCTGTTTTTGGGTGGAGGTGATACTCAATCCTTATTCGGACACGTCCGGCGAGCATCGGAACCTCGGATGCCGGATTCAATGCCTGTGAGGTTATATGCCTGCGTGAACGTCTCTCCTGCCTGGGAGTTGCGCACTGCTGCTTCCCATCACACTCACAGAAGAATAACTCTGAGCATACCGCCCACCATCACAGCTGCGAGCAGGCGGAAGACCACCGCTCTGATTGTATCATACGGACCGAGTTCCTTCATCAGCACCGTCAGGGTTGCGACGCATGGAAAGTACATCGCGAGCACAACAGCAGCTATGACGAGCTGCTCCGGTGTGAGACCGAGAGGTACAAACATGCCTATGCCGATGTCCTTTCTCAGGAAGCCCAGAATGAGTGCAGTCGCAGCATCCGCTGGGAGGCCGAGAATGCCCGAGACGATCGGGCTTGCCAGCTCGCCGATGGCCTTCATGAGACCCGTGATCTCGAAGACATTCATCACAACTATGCCAATTCCTATGTAGGGAACAGCCTCTGATATGAACGTCCTGATGCGCACGAATGTCTTCTTGAGCAGAGCACCGATCACGGGCATCCTGTACTGAGGGATCTCCATGAATATCTCTGGTGACTCCTCTCGGATCAGCCTGTGGAGGATCATGCCAGAGATGATGAATACTATGAGGAGGGTTGCGTAGACTGCAAATATGTATCTAAGACCGTGTGGAGCCAGGATTCCGAAGACCATGGCGGTTTGCGATGCGCAGGGTATGCTCATTGTCATGAGCGTTGCTGCAAGGAAGCGCTGCTTCGACGACTCCAGAACGCGCAGCCCCAGGACGCCAGGAACGCTGCAGCCCATCCCGAGGACGCACGGTATTATCGCAGCACCGTGGAGGCCAAGCCTGTGCATAAGAGCGTCCATGAGCACGCTCACCCTGGGAAGGTACCCCAGGTCCTCGAGGAACCCCAGCACCAGATAGAATGGTATGAGGAATGGGAGGACGATGCCGAATGGTATGTACAGTCCGGTTGTCAGGAGGCCGAACGACTCGAGCAGCTCAGGAGATCTTCCCACAAGTATGTCATGCAAGAGTCCAGATGTGTATCTATCAGCCAGCGCGAATACCCAGTAGCTGTATCTGAGAAAGAACGGGTCGCTCACATTCTCAATAAACAGCTCTCCGGCTCCCACGATCAGGCTGAATGAGAGATAGAGGACGATGAGCGCCACGGGAATTCCTGTCCATGGTCGTATCGTGAGGTCTTCCAGCCGCTCGAGGTGAGATGGATGGCGGTGATGGACCTTCTGCACCCTCGATACTATCTCACCCACCCTCTGCCATCTCTCCGTGGGATCGAGGCTCAATGCAGGCGGTCTTGAGCTCATGGAGATCTCGATCGCCTCGACGAGATCGCGTATCCCAAGGCCGCTTGCTGCAACAGTTGGCACGACCTTTATGCCCAGCTCCTCTGAGAGTCTCTTGACATCTATCTCCAGACCCCTTCTCACAGCAACATCCCAGAGGTTGAGTGCGACTACCATCGGGATACCGCGCTCCTGGAGCTCCAGGGTGAGATTCAGGTTTCTCTCCAGGTTTGTCGCGTCCACAACGTTGACTATCAGATCAGCGCCCTGTTCCAGTATGAGATTCGCAACCTCCTCCGCCTTTGAGCTCGGATCAAGTGAATACACACCGGGCACATCGATCAACGCGGCGCTTCTGCCCAGCACATTTATGCTGCCCTCTGTGTAGCTCACAGTTGTTCCGGGATAGTTCGAGGAGATGGCATCAGCACCTGTCAGCCTCGAGAATATCACGCTCTTCCCCACGTTCGGGTTGCCCATGAGAAGTATCTTGAGTGGCTTCTCTTCATGCATATTGAGACTCCGGAGGGAAGGTTATCGAACAGAAAGATATAGCTTCCCTGAGAACCTGTGGAGATTACGATGTATGACCACAGGGAGCATGCAGGAAATGCCGGAGATGTCTGGAAGCACTTTCTGCTATCAGAGGCTGCAGCATATCTGCTCTGCCGTTCGGATCTGGTGTATGCAGAATCGCATGCCGGTTACACTGCGTACACGCTTGCTCCCAATGGAGAGTGGAGGTGGGGCATAGGAAGGTGCTGGCATCTGAGATCAGAGATCGAGAGCCCGTACTTCGCGGTTCTGGAGGAGATGAATGATGAGCATCTCCAGATTTACCCAGGATCCGCAAAGATCATCCTCAGGCTCGGCAGATTTTTCCGCAGGAGGGTTGTGGCTGAGCTATGGGACATCAGCGAGGATGTCGGGAAGAGCTGGAGTGCCTGTCCTGACATACATTTTCATCTGGGCGATGGCTTTTCTGGGGTCATGGATCTCCTGAATAGACGCGATCCAGGGCTTCTGCTCATTGACCCCCCCTCTCCGGATGATCAGGATAAGGCGATCGAGCTTTTAAAAGATGCCTCTGACCGCGGCTGGACGGCGATGAGCTGGCATATCATGGATGGTGCTGCGTTTCCTGAGCATCTGGATCTGCATCCTCTGGTATTCCACGAGGCTGGCCTGGAAGGGGGACGGTGGAGGGGCTGCATCGTGGCTGTATCATCCGGTGATGAATGTCTCAGAAGACACCTCTGCCACCGCGCCGGGAAATTCAGATCCGTCCTGAGAAATCTGGTCGCTGGGGAGAGTGTTGTTTGAGGGATGCAGCTGAACCAGCAGCCGTCGGATTGGCGTTATGAGTGCGTCTGGATGGTCATTCCAAGAAATCTTAAATATGGTGCACTCTCAACACCGCGCAGGAAGTGATCGTACTTGAATAAGAATGCTGGCTTTGTGGGTTTTGATGGCACGGAGAGCAAGAGAACAATTTTCGCCCTGCATGCTGTTAAGCAGGCAGCCGGCATCAGTGGCGATATAAATGTTCTCGTGAGAAAACCGCATGCCAGAGCCGTATCGATGCTGAGGAAGATGATCAGGATCTGCGGTGTCAGGGCGTATGCCAGCAATGACGAGGACAGGGCAAAATGGGAGAGTGCAGGGTTCAAGCTGGAGGGAGGATACAGGGATTTCTTCGAGAGCTCTGAGTTCGTCATGATTGGCACACCTGGTGATGAGGAGCTGCCATACCTGAAATCCGGGCTGGAGCACGGCTGCTTCGTAGCACTTATGGGCGGGGCCCACAGGGATAAGCTCCAGAAGGGGCTCGAGGAGGAGGGGTTCCAGCTCACAGATGATGTGAAGGAGGATCTAAGGAGAGAGTTTTTCTTCGGGCTTGAGAACTACGAGAGGTTTCTGAAGGCGAAGCCAAGGGTCGTGCAGTGCACCAGCTGCAACACGACAGGCCTGAGCAGGCTTGCATATGCTGCGCGCCCACTCGGGCTCTGCGGCATAATTGGGAATATCGACAGGAGACATGGAGATCCGCACACAGTCGTGCGCGCATCGCCGAGTGCCATACAGTTCGGAAGGGGTGCAGGTCATCAGGGCGCGGACGCGGGCACAATCTTCAAGGATGTAAGGTTCTCGATACGCGCCTCGAAGGTGCCGACGACGATACCACATACGAATTTTCTCAATTTGATATTCAAGGGGCAATTGACACCACAGGATCTCGTCGAGAGGCTCGCCAGCACGCGTGAGGTTGTCGTGATACCCTATCAGGACGCGGGCGGAAGGCGTCATGAGTGGACGAGCGAGATACTCGAGGCGTTCCTGTCAGGCTTTGAGAGGCCGATCTCTCCAGAGATATTTGAGCTTCTCGTGTCAGATGCGATAATACCCTTCGAACTCGGCGATTACACGATCATGCAGACTGTCTCGATGGTCGAGCAGATGTCGATCGCTGTGCCCAACCACGTGGAAGCGTACATGCTCTCCTGCGGATATCCCGCTGCTGATGTTCATGAGACGGTAGACAGAGCCATCGGAGTGGTCCATGGCGTATGGCCTGACAAGCTGAGCATCTGATCATGTCAGAGGAGCCGCTGCTTGGAAGGCTTGAATCCGGGAAAGTCCATCTCGGGAAAGATGCTGTTAAGGTGCTTTACGAGCAGGGCTACTTCGGGCGGCCTCTTGATGACGGGCTCGAGCTGACGCTCGTCGAGGCCGCATATCTTCTCGACAGATCCAGATTGAGGATCGAGTATGATGGGCACATCCTGAGCTTTCGGAGCTTCTTCGAGCTCGCATCCTCTTTCGAGAAGGGCTTCGAGTTCAGGTATGTGGTGTACAAGGACCTGAGGGAGAGGGGTTATTATGTCCAGCCAGGAGTCCCCGACTTCAGAGTTTACCCGCGTGGGGGACATCCCGGAAAGACGCCTGCAGAGTTCTACGTTTTTGTCGTCTCTGAGCGGACACCGCTGCCTATAGAGAGGATCGTTGAGCCCCTGAGGCTCTCCAGCCAGATGAGGAGAAGGCTCATGCTCGCGGTCGTCGATGAGGAGAGCGATATAACGTACTACGAGGTGAGGGAATCAAATCCCTCGGGCAGGACAGAATCTGCAGAGCCTGGCGGGCAGGCGACGCTTCTGGATGACAGGGTGGTGCTGTGGGATCCCAAGGCATCGGAGAGGCTGCATAAACACGGTTTTTATGGGAAGATGATCGGGGAGAGGCTCCAGCTCTCGCTCGTGGAGACCGCGTACCTTCTTGAGAGGGGCATGATCCAGCTTGTGGATCGATCCGGAGTTCCAGTTCCGCTGGACGAGCTGATGAGGAGGGCGTCTGAGATCGAGGAGGACTTCGAGATGAAGTACCGTGTCTACAGGGATCTTAGGGACCGGAAGCTCGTCGTGAAGACCGGCTTCAAGTTCGGGACGCACTTCAGAGTGTACAAGAGCGTTGATGCGGAAAAGAGGGGCACGCACTCAGAATACCTGGTGCATACTGTGAGAGTAGATCATGTATTTCATCTCCCTGTGCTCTCCAGAGCGGTTCGGCTGGCTCACAGCGTGCGAAAGATGATGGTGTTCGCATACAGCGACGACGGCGTGGAATATGTGGAGGTCAGGAGGCTCAAGCCCTGAGATCGCATCTCTATGGGGACATAAATGGCATCATTCTAAACACATCCTCCCGATCTTCGGCGGACCAGAGCGGTCCCATGCTCTAGGTGTTACAGGTATGACAGAAAGGTGACTTCTTCTCCGGCCTGAAAACCAGAGCCTGCTCCCGCTACTGTCTGTCAGCGGATCAGGATTGATGCTGGTTGAGGGGCTGACCTCATGAGCCAAAGAAAAGATCACTCCACTGTGACCTTTTTAACGCCATCAATCTCCTTCAGAATTGTCACAAGCTCGCCGGGGATCTTACCCTCTGTGATGATTGTGAGCTTCGGATCCTCCACGAAGAAGGGATCGTCAGATACTGCCTGGCGTATGCTCAATCCATGTTTTGCCACAGCTATGGCGACGCTCCCCAGAAGGCCGGTCTGTCTGGCATCTACGGGAGTGATCTCGATCACGCCGAGCCCGAGCACAGGTGCAACATCCGCAAGAAAAAGCACAGATCTCACATTTTTGAATACTTTCCAGAGCTCGGGATCCTCGCGAATGGCCATCGCTGTGGTGTCGACCACTCTTCTATCAACATCGATCTCTTTAGCGATCTGCGCATGAGGGATTTCTATCGAGCCGGAAGCGACCCTGCCGCGCTCATTTATCTGAAAACCCCTTGACAGTATCAGCCTGACGACCTTCTCTTGAGCAGGATAGCGCCTGAACTTACTCAGGATCTGCTGCCACATGCAAGCGCCTCCTCAGATGAACATCTCTCCCGGAGGCTCCTTCACATCGCGCTTGATGCGCTGGAGCGCGTCCATCAAATGACGCCGCTCGACGAATCTGGAGTCTTCGATGATCGCCTGATGGAGCGCCACCTTCAGGATCTTGTCCACAAGGTCCCTGCCGGAGAAGCCCTCTGTCAGCTTCGCGATCTCTGCGAGGTCGCCCCTGACCTCCAGCGGCATCTTGCTGGCATTTCTCCTCAATATCTCAAGCCTATCCTCATGGGATGGGAGCTTGAACTCAATCTCCTCTTCGAACCTCGATCGTATTGACGGATCGAGGAGCTCGATCTTGTTGGTCGCGGCTATCGTGCAGACGCCGCGTCTGGATGAGATGCCATCCATCTCTGTGAGCAGCGCATTCACTATCTCCGAGACATCGCCCCTGAGATCCTGGTAGCGCCTGTCCAGCGCTATGGCGTCGATCTCATCTATGAATATGATACACGGAGAGAGCTGCTCAGCCCTGTCGTAGAGGCTGTGGATCTGTCTGGCCCCCTCACCCACGAATTCTCCAATAAGTGATGTTGATTTCACTGGCATCATGGAAACATTTGCCTCGGTGGCAAGCGCTCTGGCTATCATCGTCTTGCCTGTACCTGATGCGCCGTAGAAGAGTATGTTGCGTGGGGCCCAGCTCCCGAACCTCTCAGGCTCCTCAAGGTATCTCTTTATAACCTTGACCTTTCTCTTTGCATCGAGCTGACCGACAACATCATCAAAGGAGGCAGGCTCCACGACAGCTGCCGGCTCTATCCGTTTCTCCACAACTATCGTTGTATCTGCCCCAATCACCGCCTCTCTGGGGTACACCTTCACAACCTTGAATGCGAAGTCCGGGTATAGTCGCCTGTCGAAAAGATATGCTCCTGCTCTGACAAGCTCGCCGTACCACTGCTCCTTTGCGTACCGTTCGAATAGCACTGGGTCTGATACGACAGGAGACTCCTGAAACGTGCTCTTTAGAGGATATCCAGCAGGTCTGAGAAGCAAAAACCTTGCACCTGTTATACGGTTCCTGTCAGTCTTCCCGCTCAAGCCCTTTACGCCGGTCTTCTGGATGGATCGCACAGATAAATTACCTCCCCTTAAGATAGTTAAATGTATTGGATGCACCAGTGCGATAGCCACCGCACCGTTGCAACCCCTTGATCCGGCAAATCAAGTCTGGCCTGTGCAATGCCAGAGATTACCGTGCGAGGAGACGGATCACGGCCACGACATCAAATCACGATCCATCCTGTATCGAAGATGTTCCAGTTCTGCCCGAGCGATCCGAGAGTGTCATCTGCGGCGATCCTGAATGATGATCTTGTCTGTGCGAACTCCACGTTCCTCTCCCAGTTCTGGCCAAAGTCAGTGATGTAATGTTTCACAGGAATGCTGCCGAGCACAACCGGCGTGGCATTCTCCGATGCGGCAGCAATCTGGCCTGCAACTGGGATGGGCTCAAACCAGAAGCTCTGTCCCATGAGAGGATAGTATCCCTGCATGGACTGGCCCGTCGTGTTGATCGTGTATACCGGCTTGCTGAACTGTGCAACAACCTCCCCTGCGCTGGGAGCATAATTCATCCAGACCGCACCAGCTGGACCAAGAACGAGCGAACCCATGAGAATTACCATAATCATGTTCTTCAACATTGCAATACCCCACGTTTTTCTGCTCATTTTTGCGAGAGAGATGAGATCATGAAATATATAGATGTGCCTCCGGTCTGCGCTAATGGCATTATTGGGCTGGCCCTCGTCGGATCGATTTGCTGTTATGAATCTTCAACGAAAGACCGACAGATAGCTAAACCGACAGCTGGATGAGGCAGACTCAGCACAAATGCCTGCATAACTCTGACGCGCAGCGTGGTCTCAGGAGATAAGAGACCGCATCGAAATAGACCGCCATATTAGATAGATCAGTGGCCGTGAACCCCAAAGGTGACCGCAGAATGTACAATCTCCTTCGATTGCCTGTGTGATTGTGAGACCGCTCCAGATATCAAAGCCAGTCTTTCCTCTTGAAGTATAATACTGTGGTCACGACAGCCGATGCCATGAGGATCAGCGTGGCGAAGTAGCCGTACCTCCACTCAAGCTCGGGCATATATCTGAAGTTCATACCGTAAATGCTAGCGATCAGTGTTGGCAGCATGAATATAATTGTTATTGATGTAAGGATTTTTATTGTGTTGTTCAGCTCGTTGCTCGCGCTGGACAGATGTATGGAGACCATCTCAGAGAGCATATCACGCATTATCTCGATGTTATCGATAACCTGTATTGTGTGATCATAAACGTCCCTAAGGTAAATTATGGTCTCCTCATGTATTAATGGCGAATCGCCTCGCTCGAGCCTCGTTATGACCTCTCTGAGTGGCCAGACTGACTTTCTGAGGAATATCATGGAGCTCTTGAGCTCGTAGATCTCCCTCAGGTTCTCCTCAGATGGCTCTTCCACGAGCACAGTCTCGAGCAGCTCTATCCTGTCACCAAGCCGCTCCAGTATGTAGAAGTAATTATCTACAATCGCATCAAGGAGCACATACGCGAGATAGTCTGTGCCTCTCCTTCTGATCTTTCCCTTTTCGTTCTTTATCCTCTCCTTGATGAGCTTGAACACATCGCCCCCGCTCTCCTCAAAGGTTATCACAAAATTGGAGCTGAAGATCAGGCTGAACTGCTCAGAGGTTATCTCATTCGCGATCCTGTCGTAGTAAAAGACACGCAGAACTATGAAAATATACTCACCGAAATCCTCCATCTTGGGTCGCTGGCCTGTTATGATATCCTCGATTGTGAGCGGATGTATGTCGAATATCTTGCCGAGCTTCTCCATAGTCTCGGTGTCGCGAATCCCATTTACCTTGATCCACGTGACGGTAGGCTTGTATCTGTATGGTGCGCACTCTTCGACGCTCTTGACCTCTTCCTCCTGGAACTGGACCTCATCGTAATCGATGACAGTGATCCTGGCCTTCTCCGGCGCGCCGCGTGGCTCGTACCGCTCGATGAGCTCCATGGGATCGAGGTCTATCTTGCTAACCTTTCTGGCTGCCAGGTCCTGCATCCGATACAGCCCCCTTTAAATTCTCAGAACAAGGACGGTATTCCCGAGATTTATCGTTTCCATTAACAAATAGTTTTCTGTCCGCTTTTGGGGGACGTGTCCGAATAACATTAGCACTTCTTGGCGAAGTTATAGTAGAATATAAACATTTTACAGAAATTGTTCCAGCATTCCGATTCATCTCTAAACTATTTAAGCAACGATGCTGATCTGCATCGATCCTGCTCGGAAATACAATCCATACAAATTAATACGTCTGGGAATTTTGAGGCGACTTCTTCTATAGCGCTCATCCATCTAAGGCTTCTCAGGTTATTATCCCTGCGTTTTGAAGTTCACAGTTATTGAGCAGAACAATATTTTTGCTCGTTGCTTGAAAGAGGAGAATACAGATTCCACGAGGCTTCTCTCCCCAAAAAGATTCGTATCTGACTTTTATGTTGCATTTTATATAAAGTTGACAGAGTGCGTCTCTGTGTACCACAGTCCTCTATCCAGAACGATCTCCTCCGCGTTACACATGCTCGAGACTCAGCAGATACTGAAAGTATCTGCTGCACCTACGTTAGTAGGTGCATTTTTAAGAATGCATGTGATGTCAGATTATTTCTTGCTGAGTATACTCTTAGATGAATTATTTTATTTAGCGGCTACTGAAAGTAGCCGCTGCTCCCACATTAGTATGTGCAGATTCGAGATCAATTGCAGCAAAAAGATAGCATTTCTTACCATTATACTTCAGAATGGTTTCATCCACATCGAGTCTCACTATCCCAAGAGACTTTATCTCATCGGGTTTGTAATCCAGCGAATACTTGAATCGGGTGATCCAGTAATGCACGCTCGATTTTCCAACACCAAGAACCGCTGCCGTCCTCCTCACACTGGATGAGACCAGATAGGTCGCTATTGCGAAAAGCTTAATTTCTAAAGGCACCTTATTCCTGCTGAAGAGAGGTAGACTGGATAAAACTGAGATCAAAGATGCTGATATCATCAGCATCACCTCTCTAAATTTCAGTGGAGTATTCCTAAAAACCTCTGGTTTTGAGGCAAATGTGAGCCAAATACGATATCAGCGAGAATCCGCCATTGTAAAAATAAGGGTTTATAGGAATACTCAGTGAAGTAATTTTATATCCAGTTCTGGTTTTTATCTTATTCGGACAGGTCCCGAAATGAGACAAAACTTGGTCGCTCTTATCCATTTGATGGCTTGCCAGAAGGAGCAGTGGTCGTGCTATGCGTTCGTGGCGAATGAATGAGTGCTATCACCAGATCGCATGCCATACAAGTTGCTACCCACATAATGAGCGAACTTGGTTTGGTAAAGGGATCAGCGAAGTTCGCTAGATACGGATTAAGCTTTGATGCTCCACAAGCTTGTTCATGGTATATCCCAAAAGCATATTAGGTGCTCATCATAAAAAATATCTTATAATGAAGAAAAACTTGGAAAGCAGAGTAAAAATATTAACCATGTTGGAAACAGCTTAAAACCCCCAGCATTCCACCACATATCATGATCAACCTTGCCAGGATGCTTGCAGATATTCAGTTTGGGCGGGGAGCTGGAGCAGCTCTTTTTCCTGACGATACAACATTCCAGCTGTCCAGCACGCAGAGGCTCAGATACCTTATATCAGGGAATGAGAGGATTGCGACCGTCCGTGCGCGGGACTCGCATCTCACGCTGAGCATGCTCGGCGCCAAGAGGCTGCACGTGGCGTTCTCTCATCCAAGACTGAGGGTGGTCGCCTCTCCCGATGCTGTGCCTTTTGTCTCCGCTGGAAAGAACCTCTTCGCGAGGCATGTACTGTATGCAGACCCTGAGATAAGAGCGGGTGATGAGGTACTGGTCGTTGATGAGAATGACAGGCTGATCGCCACTGGGAGAACGGTTCTGGCGCCGGATGAGATGCTTCAAATAAAGAGGGGTGTGGCAGTTTCGGTGAGATATGGAGTAGAGGAGAATGTGCGTCGTGGCTGAGAAGCTTGACCTGCTCAGAGAGATAATCGCCTTTAAGGAGAGCATGCTCGTATCTTTCTCAGGAGGGGTTGACAGCAGCCTGCTCGCTGCGATCTCCAGAGATGTTCTCGGAGATGGAGCGGTGGCTGTGATCCTGGACTCCCCGCTTATGCCGAGAAGGGAACTCGAGCATGCGACGTCTGTTGCTCAGCTTCTGGGGATCAGGTGCATCGTGGCCGTGCATGATGTTTTTGAGTTAGAGAGCGTCATTGAGAACAGCCCTGAGAGGTGCTATCATTGCAAGAAATCCTCTGCGGGAATTCTCAAGAAGCTCGCGAACTCTCTCGGCATCAGCTGTGTGGCCGATGGAGTCAACACCACAGACTACGAGGATTTCCGCCCTGGAATACGGGCGTCCGATGAGGAGGGCATATGCCACCCCTTTGTTGATGCTGGCATATCTAAATCCGATATCAGGGAGATCGCAAGATCCATCGGGCTCGATTTCTGGAACAGACCATCATCTGCATGCCTCGCATCAAGGATTCCATACGGTGTGCGCATAACTCCACAACTGCTTAAAAGAGTGGAGCTGGCAGAGGATGCGCTTAAGGCTATCGGCCTCTCTCAGATCCGCGTGAGGGCACATGGCGATCTCGCCAGGATAGAGGTTCAGCAGTCTGAGATCCAGCAGGTTGTGAGACACAGGGATGGCATAGTGAATGCGCTCAAAGAGCTGGGATTTGCATACATCACACTCGATCTGGAGGGATACAGGAGTGGAAGCATGAATGCTGGCATGCAGATTCACAAGCGGATTTCAGATCAGGACGTATCAACGTATATGGATTGATTCTAGACGATTTGTGATCTGCAGACGTTACATCACAAAACTTATAGCCAAAATAAATCCACACTACTCAGATCATGATGATCAAGAGGAATTTAATGCGCCTTAGGGGCTGGGTAGCACATATGAAGGTAAAACATCACACGGAGACGTCACACAGCCTCCCTGTCCTGCTCGGAAGTGCACTTGCGCTGCTGCTTCTGACATCAGCGGCGTCCTCTGTGGGTGTGGTCGATATCGGTGACATCTCACAGACTGATGTGATCATGTATGTGAGCAATGATGATCCAGATCACTACATTCAGGGCGCGATACATGTTCCGCGCGCGGAGTTCGTCGCCGACGGCAGGCTGCGCTCTGTGAGGGATATCTGCGGGATACTAGGATCTCATGGCGTAACAAGAAATGATTCCGTAGTCGTCTACGGGAGCTGCATGGAGTGCGGCGATCCGACATACATCTGCTGGCTTCTGAGCTACCTGGGGCAGGAGGATGTCAGGGTGCTGGATGCAGAGAGCAGCGAGGCAAGTATGTGTGAAGAGCCGTCGACCAGACCTTCAGCAAACTACACCCCTGAGCTGAGGCCGGAGCTGCTCGCCACGTATGATTACGTGATGAGTGGCGCTGCGCAGCTCGTGGACGCCAGAAGTGCAGATGAGTTTAGGGCGGCGCATATTCCAGGAGCGGTGAACATAGAATCGTCGTCTGTCCTGAGCAATGGGAGATTGAAGAACGCGAGCGAGCTCGTTCCACTTTTCAATCTCGACCACGAAAGACCTGTGGTCGTTTACAGCCTGAATGGCGGACAGGCATCTCTCGTCTGGTTTGCCCTCCGGAGCTTGGGGTACGATGCGAGGCTCTACACATGGATGGACTGGCTTGACCACCAGCCAGAGCTCAGGATGGAGCTATCAGATCTCAGCGCAGAGGTGAGCCCGGAGCGAGCGGTCGTGATAACCGCCAGGTTCTCTGAAATCAGTAAAAATGAGAGTCTTAACTTGATGGGGTGTGTAACATGCGAGCCAATAACGATCTACACAGGTGGACTCAGCGGGAGTAAGAGCACCGGTGTGAGGCTTGGGAACTACACATCTCCTGGGAGGAAGATCGTGAACGTGATTGGAGCTGCGGATACAGGGAATTCAGGTCCGGTGGCGGAGTCCTTTGTCGATGTCCTGGCCGTTGTGACAGACAGCTCTGACGAAGAGATTGAAAGGATCATGCTGCATCCAGAATCAGCATATGTTTACACAGGCACATGGGACGCATCTGGCGTTCCTGGAGGGGTATACAACCTGAGCGTCGAGCTCTCAGCGTGGGGGCTCACCAAGCGCTTCGAGAAACGCATCGCAGTGGAGTTAGAGGCTGAGAGGTACAGGAAGCTCGGAAGATTCTGATCATGGAGGTGACATGCTTGAAGATAGAGGTTCTCGGCACAGGATGTGCCAAATGCAAGGGCCTGGAGAACAATGTGCGCCAGGCTGTTAAGGAGATGGGCATAGACGCGGAGATAGTCAAGGTCGACAGCATTATGGAGATCATGGATCGCGGGGTGATGATGACCCCGGCGCTGTGCATCGACGGAGAGACGGTTGCCGTTGGGCGTGTTCTGAGCGTGGAAGAGATCAAGGGCCTGCTGAAGGGGTAGAGATGGCAGAGAGTTGCCTATGCGAGGCCAGACGCGCTATATTCACATGCGCTGGCGGCTCGAACGTCGGCCAGCTCGCGAATGCCGCTGGCAGGGAGCTGACCGCACAGGGATACGGCAGGATATCATGCCTGGCCGGGATAACAGCCAGCATCAGAGGGATAACAGCCTCTGCGCAGGGTGCAGATGCAATCATCTCCATAGACGGATGCTCCCTGGAATGCTGTCGTAAGAGCCTGGAAGGATGCGGATTTCAGCCGGATGTGCATGTCGTGATAACAGAGCTGGGTGTCAAGAAATCCCCTGATCTGTCGATCAGCGAGGAGGAGCTCAGAAGCGTCGTCGATGCGATAAAGGAGCGTATGAAGTAGATACTCAGCAAAGCCCTCGGGAGCGTCATGTGATACGCACAGGGATCATGTATAAAATGTTCATGAGGTTGAATCATCGGCGTGGTGAGCTCTGGTAAACCCGACCAGCCAACCACCTCTTTATATTTTCCTGTGAGATTATTGATCTGCCGAATCACCGGGATGTGTCTCGAACAGGATCATGATGTCATCCAAAAATATCTAACGCTATCCATGCATCATCTTGAGTACGCTCTTTGACACCGATCAGCACACCAACTCTATGCTGATTTTGATGAAGTCTCCTCAAAATTCTAGGGCGTATTGATTTTTGTGGATTGTTTTCCGCACAGGATCGATGGAGATCGGCATCATTGCTCGAATAGTTTCGATACGAATTCGATGTGATTTTGAGAGAAAACCTATCTCAAAGCTGTGTCAGCAATCGGCTGCGATCTGTCTCTGGTCACAGGATACCTATCCAAGACAGCTGGTTATTATGATGGGAAAATATTTGTCAGTTTTCGTTAATAAGAAATCAATCTACTGATCCGGGCTGCTCCATGTGAGAGGACCTGTCCGGATAAGAGCTGTGGCCGGAAATCTGGATATCCTCCTCTTCTGCACGTCATAAACACCTAATCCTTATTCGGACACCTCCGAATCAACTCACGATAGGTTGAAATACAATCCTGTAAAATAAAATATTGTTATTCTGTTGCAGAGTGGGGTTTGAGCTGTATGAGAGAGTATCCGTATCCATCAAAAAGCGATGTCAGATGGATATCTCCAGACTGGCTGGATGAGAATATGGATGACGTGCGAATAATCGATGTCCAGCCGAACGTGCACGACTACATAATGGGCCACATCCCGGGGGCCGTTTACATGAATGAGGGGATTCTCAGGGTCGCACGCGGGAGACAGCCGGCCAGCTTCGTGCCTCCAGAGTCGATAGAGTCTGTGTTCAGCAGCATGGGGATATCCAGAGATGTGCCGGTGGTTGTTTACAGCGGCCCGGGCGTTTACAGCAGATGTGCCGCGGGGATAGGCGACGGCCTGGAGCAGACAATGGTCGCGTATGCGCTCATCCGCTTCGGCCACCAGATGGTGCACATCCTAGACGGCGGAATAGAGGGATGGATGGAGTCCGGACGGAAGCTGACAAAGGAATTTCCCGATGTCTTGGAGAGCAGATTCAGAGCTGAGATAAGATGCGAGCACTTCGTGGGGATGTATGAGCTGAGAAGCATGATGGAGGGGGAGGATATTATATTATTCGATGCAAGGCCAACACCATCGTATGAGGGTCAGGCGATGTGGATCAAGCCCGGGCACATCCCTGGCGCACACAGTCTTCCGTGGAGGAACCTTATGACGGAGAAGAACAGCCGTCTTCTCAGGAGCGATGTGGAGCTGAGATCTATGATCAGCGGCTTCGACCTGGATAACAAAAAGATAATCGTATACTGCGGGACTGGCCGGGAGGCTACAAACGAGTATCTGTTCTTCAAATACTATCTTGGACATCCAGATGTCAGGATCTACGAGGGCTCATTCACGGAGTGGTCTTCATATCAGGAGAACCCGACGGTCACAGGCCCGAATCCAAGGTGAGATTATGCTCTTTGAGAGGATCGTCTCCGAGGGTCTGGCGCACTACTCATACATCGTGGGTGACTATGGGAGCGCAATCGTCATAGATCCGAGGCTTGACTGTGATGTCTATGTGGACATCGCTTCCAGAAATAAGATGCGCATAACAGACATTTTGGAGACGCATAGAAATGAGGACTACGTCACAGGCTCTGTCGAGCTCTCCGCTCTGACAGGAGCATCCGTCTGGCATGCAGATCCTGAGCTCGATTACAGGTATGGTGCGCCCGCCAGAGAGGGGCAGGTATGGAAAATAGGCGCCTGGCAGATCGAGGCAATGCCAGCGCCAGGACACACGCTCGGCTCAATGGCTTATGTTCTGAAGGATCACGCCGGAGTCCCGCACGCGGTCTTCACCGGAGATGCGATGTTTGCGGGAGATGTCGGGCGCGTGGATCTCCTCGGGATGGACCGCGCAGAGGAGCTTGCAGGCATGCTCTACGAGAGCATCTTTCAGAGAATACTCCCGCTAGGTGATGGTGTCCTGCTGTGCCCGGCGCATGGCCCGGGCTCAGCATGCGGATCTGCGATAACCGACCGCCCCTGGACGACGGTAGGTATGGAGCGACTCCACAACCCGAAGCTGAGAGCAGGGAGCAGGAACGAGTTCATCAGAAGTGTTGCGCTGGAGCTCGAGCGACCCCCGTACTTCCGGCGGATGGAGGATCTGAACTTAAAAGGTCACAGGCTCAAGAGACGCGCCATCTCTCCCCTCACCCCTGAGGAGGTCGCAGAGGCTCTCGATGAGTGTGTGATTGTAGACACACGATCTGATGTGGCATATGGCGGGGCCCACATACCCGGATCGCAGTTCATATGGGCTGACGGGCTGGCTGCGCTTGCAGGATGGTATCTCTCATATGATAAGCCGGTGATACTGGTGGGCGATGAGATCGAGAGGGCGAGCAGAACTCTGATGAGAATGGGGTATGACGAGATCTCCGGATACCTTGGAGGAGGAATGCTGGCCTGGCACATGGCCGGCCACGAGAGCAGCTCAATAAGAACCGTGACCGTCCAGGAGCTCTGCAGGCATCTGGATCAGGGTGGACAGGCATGGATACTGGATGTGAGATCGGAGGAGGAGGTCTCCAAGGAGAGCATAACAGGAGCACATCACATCCACGTCACGCAGCTGCCCCGAAGGATGGATGAAGTGTCCAAGGAGAAAGCGGTATACGTATTCTGCGGCAGCGGCATGCGCTCCATGGTGGCGGCATCGTTCCTCAGGAGACATGGCTGGAGAAACCTGGCGGTTGTCCTCGGAGGTCTGTCGGGCTGGAAGAGCGTGACGTGCCCTGTTGTAAGGCAGGTGTGACTCCGTGCCCATTGTCAGGAGTGATGAAGAGCTGAAAAGAGTGCTGAAGGAGTCCAGGACTGTGGCGGTCCTGGGCGCCTCCACAGATCCCCTCAAACCCAGCTTCTTCGTATCCCTCGTAGTCAGAACATATGGCTTCAGGATGTTCTTCGTCAACCCGAACCATGTAGGAGAGGAGATCCTGGGGGAGCAAGTCTACGCATCACTTAGAGATATACCCGTGGATATAGACATAGTGGATGTGTTCAGGAGGCCATCAGCGGCCCGTGAGGTGGCGGAGGAGATCAGAGCAAAGGGGTGCAGGATCGTCTGGTTTCAGCCGGGCACTGAGGACGTGGCTGTGGCCGGGGAGCTCGCAGACGAGGGCTTCTACGTGGTTTTGGGCCGCTGCATGAAGGTAGAGTGCAGAAAGCTCCTCTGAGGCGGTGCGATGGTATGAATATATCGTGTTCTATGGAAGTGACCACCTGTCCTGAAGGGTGGTGTTTGCGCCCTGATGCCCGCTGTCAAGATGTTTTCAGGGTCCTGAGCGTTATCTGAGGGATCAGCCGCTCGAAGTCCTCCATATTTGCGAGAGCCGTGCCCTCTGTAAGGGTCGTTGCTGTGCCTGCCGCCACCGCATAGATCAGACACTCGGCCAGTGACTTTCCATTGACCATGCCGTAGATGAAGCCAGCGACTGATGAATCTCCAGCGCCCACTGTGTTCTCAACCTTGACCTGTGGTGGGATCGCGTGATACTCCTCGTGGGCTGATACAAGAACTATCCCGCGAGGTCCCATGGAGACGAGCACGACCTCCACGCCCTTTCTGTTTATCTCTCTTGCTGCAGCGAGAACCTCATCGATCTCCCTCAGCTCCCTGCCCACCAGCTCGCTGAGCTCGTATATGTTTGGCTTTATAACATCAGGAGCTGCCTCTATGCTGGATCTTAGAGATAAGCCATCGACATCCAGAAAGACCTTTGCCTTGCAGCCGTTATGCTCGCACTTCTTCGCCTCTGTCACAATCCTCCGGTAAACAGCAGGGCTCAGGCCTGGAGGGAGGCTGCCGCCGATCGTCACGATCTCAGGATCCCTCAGCCCTTCTATCTGCTCGATGAGCATGACGAGCTCGTGGGGCCTGATATCCGGACCCTTCGCGTAGAATGATAGCTGCCGACCTGTAGAGATTTCGTGGATGATTATGTTCGTTCTCGTCTCCCCAGATACCCTGATGAAGTCTGTGCCGATACCCTCATTGAGGAGCCTCCCCTCCAGCTCCATTCCGGCAAATCCTCCGATGAAGCCGAGCGCTGTGCTCTCAACCCCCAGGTTCTTGAGCACCTTTGATACATCGATACTCTTCCCGCCGGCGTAGTTCTCCTCTCTTACGATTCTATTGGGCTCATCATCCCTGATGCGTTCGACCCACATCGTTCTGTCTATTGCAGGGTTCAGCGTGATTGTGTATATCATGGATTACACCCCTCTGCCCCTCAATGCCCAGCAAAGCTATCTCCACGAATCCCATATGGTTTGACATGCGAGCGCTCAGTGCTCACTTCCCGATCAGGCTCTCAAACCTTCTGTTGGCCTCCTCCCAGTCAGCTATCTGCCAGAATGCCTCAACGAACTTCGCCCTGTCGTTTCTGTAGTCCAGATAGTAAGCATGCTCCCATACGTCAAGAACCAGCAGCAGTCTGAACATGGGGCAGATATTGGTATTATGCTTCTCGATCTGCATTATTATAGGTCTTCTGGTCTGCATGCAGTACGCAAGCGCAGCCCAGCCGGAGCCCTCGACGCTCACAGCGGCTGCGGTGAACTCCTTCCTGAAACGCTCGAAAGAGCCGAACTCATCTTTTATCTCATCAGCCAGCGCGCCAACCGGGCCAACGCTTGGTGGTTTACGCATGTTTGCCCAGAAGAGGCTGTGCAGCAGGTGTCCTCCGATGTGGAAGGAGAGCTCCTTCAGCGTTGATTTCTGATCGATATCAGCTCCCTCTCTCCTCGCCTTATCTAGTTTCTCGAGAATGGCGTTCGCACCATTTACATACGCCAGATGGTGCTTGTCGTGATGTAGCTTCAGCTGCGCCTCAGAGATGTAGGGCTCCAGGTCTTTTGCGCCGTACGGCAGCTCGGGAAGTGTGTAGAACTTCTGTGTCATAAAAAATAATATGCACATGTCCTTGATTAACCCAGCGCCTGTGCTCAGCGCAGAGACCTGTACCCCTTTGCGAACTCGCAGTTGACCTCCACGACCTCTGCGTTGAAGCCTTTAAGCGAGTCGGGTACTGGCCCAAGGGCGTCAGCCTTATCCTGGGTGTCGATGACACTTCCGTGCGGCACAAAGCTTCCATCCTTCAGCTTAACACCCATCACAAGAGCCCTGTGGCCTATGAAGCATCTCTCCCCCACGGTGGACGCATGGACAACAGCGTTGAAACCGATGAAGCTCTCATCTCCGATTGTCATCGGGCCGTGGACCACAGCACCGTGTGCGACGCTTACTTTCTTTCCGAGCTTTATGGAGCTCCCCTTCAGCCCGTGGAATATCGCGCCGTCCTGGACGTTGCACTCCTCGCTTATGACTATCGGCGTCGCCTCATCCGCTCTTATAGACGCACATGGTCCGACGTAAACCCTCTCACCTATGCGGACGTCGCCTATCACAACAGCAGTCTCATCCACGTAGGCTGTGGTTGCCACTGAAGGCATCGATTCCTGACTGTTCCAGGATGTTCGCGGGTTCTTTCTGAGCATAAAATCCCTCCTGAAAAAGAATGTAATTTCAATGTTTAAAAGCGTTGACTCATGTGGTCGAGATGTGTCCGAAAATGTCCCCTACATCTAAGCAGTAAGGCCCAAATCTTCGGATTCAGCTCTTATTCGGACAAAGATCCTGTGGTCGAATCGTTTGAGAAGGCGAGTCCTGATGGGGGATAACAGGGCGCAAACTCCAATATTTCAGGACAGGAGATCACAACCAACAAGCTGTATTTGACTTTGCATCTTGGTTACCAGTCCGCTGGAGCAGAGGGTACCGGGGCGTTTTACCAGACCTTAAGATCGATCGCCTCTATTCTGACCCTCAGTCCCTCTGAGTGGACGACAACCCCTGAGTGGACCTTCTGCATCATGCAGTGTTCGGGCAGGAATCTCACAGTCCTTCCGACCTCGGGGATTCGCCCACGAACAACCTTTCCCTCAAAAGCAAGAACCATACATATGCCCAGCTCTCTATACTTCCCCCTCTCCCCGAAGAGCGGGCCGACGATGTGGACCCTTGCCACACCGTGATCGAACTCGATGACCCTTGCGAAGTGGGTTATCGGGCAGCCCAGAGGCCTGTACCTTATCAGGTCTCCGGCCTTCAGGGAGCAATCTTCCAGGGGATGTATATCCTCTACGCACGACCTCTCCCCATCGAGCGGCCCAAGCGAGAACTCCGCCTCCAGTCCATCCATGACGCCCACAATCCTCTCGCGAGATACACCTTTCTCGATAATCCTCCTGATCTCCTCACAGTGATCCCGGAAGCGATCCTGCGACATGTATGGACAGCGCGATAGATCCTCAATGGAGGAGAGATGCTCCGCGAAATCCCTGCAGCTCTTATACCCACACTCCCCGCAGTTGTAACCCGGAAGAAGCCTCTCCAGCATGCTCACTCCCCCACATATTCCACGAATCCATCGAGATGCCTCAGAACTCCGCGGTGGTGTTTCTTCGATACTCTGAGCTCGCCGGTGCAGAGCGTGCAGACCGCGAGAGGAGGATTGTGCCTCAGGAGCATCTCCCCGTCGATCTCTCTGGAATATTTTATGATATCTGCAAGCTCCCTTGACCCCTTCCCAGTCAAACCGTTCGCCTCCACGATCCTGCATTTGGGATTTACTTCGACAACCCTCTCCCGGAAGACCTCCCGCTCCGCCTGCGATACAAGATCACCTTTTGTCGCTACGACGACATCCGCTGTTGTGAGCAGTGGGCCGATCTTGAGTGGTGTGTTCGGTCCGGAGGTGACATCTATCACGCAGACAGCCAGAGCCCTGTCTGGATACGGGGCGCATCTCAGGCAGAGACCTGCAGTCTCGTTCAGGAGCACGTCCGCGCCCTGCGAGCTCGCCCAGGAGACCATCTCCTCTGTGTTGTATATCGAGTAGTGATCCGGGCACATGTCCCGCGCGAGACCGACGCGCACCGGCACACCCAGACGATTGATCCGCGCATCGTCCTCTGTCCAGAGACAGTCGATCTTTACCACCGCAGGCCTGATGCCCATCTCTTGAAGATTCTTCACGGTATGCATCAGGACAGATGTCTTCCCCGATCCTGGCGTTCCGGCAATGACCACCATCTTCAAATAACAGCCTCCGTCGCGCTCAGCACCTCCCCGCGCCTTATCGACTCTCTCAGTGAGAGAAGCCAGGTGTCCACTCTGAATAAAGAATCGCAGAAGCGCCTCTCCTCATCTGTGGTTTTTATGACATTAACCATCCCGCCGTTCCTCATGACGATCCTGCGCTCGGTCATGAGTGCGAGAAGTGGATCATGTGTAACAACCAGCACGATCTTGCCCTCTCCCGAGAGCAGCCTCAGAGCCTCCTTTTTTCTTATGCCAGCGTTCTCGATCTCGTCTATGAGGACGATGGGCGAGTCGCTTATGACTGCGATGTCAGCTACCATCAGCGCCCTGGACTGGCCTCCGCTCAGCTCTGTCAGGTTGTCATTTGCATGGACCGGCTCTCCTGTCAGTGTGTTCGTTATCTCCAGAACCTTGGAGAGCAGCCCCGGATCCCGTCCTCTGCTCCTGGCGTGCATGCAGATAAAATCACACACTTTCATGTCAGCCAGGAAATGCATGTTCTGGGACAGCTGGGCGACCGGCTTCTTTCTTGGATCGTGCCGCATCTCCGGATCCGGAGGAGAGCCATCGATCAGGACATAACGCCTGGATGATGTGTCGCCCTGGGCGAACTGCTCCAGGTCGGATATCAGAGAGCTCTTGCCCGAGCCCGTGGGCCCGACGATGCCTATAACCTCTCCGCTCGATACATCCACACTTCTAACGCGCTCTGGCAAACCATCTTTATCAAACCCGCCTTTTATCGTGATGATCATGCAAAGATCTCCTCTATCGATGATAATGCATCTTCTGAATCTCTGAGCCCGACCGTGAGATCGCATTTCAGCTTGACACGGCTGTGATCCTCGGCAAGGCGCTTCACGCCGCCGCCTGTTATATTCAGCAGAATATCATCATCATTCTCAACAAATCCGGATTCCACGGCATCGACAAGCGCTGCTACCGCAACCGATGCCGCCGGGAGTATATCGATCCCCTCGCTCATCTCGAAGAGCTTCTGAGCGCTGACAGCCCGGGAGTTGTCTATGCCGTAGATCCTCTCACCAGAAGAGATGACCGCATCCCTGACGCCGCCCGGAACCGCATAGGGCGGGTTTCTGTTGAACAGCACGTCATCGTGCATCCCCTCAGGGCAGCCGTATGCATCAAAATCAGATTCTTCAGAACCCATGCCATGCCACATATTATACACAGGTGCGCATGGGGTGTTCTGCGCCAGGTGGAGGCGCGGGAGTCGCTCTCCAAATCGGCCATCCTCAATGATGCGCATCGATGCCTCCCAAACCGCAATCCCTCCAGTGCCGCTCCCTATCGCCTGGAAGTAATGGTTCGGCAGGGAATTAAAGCGTCTCACATGATCGAGAAGCACTGTGCCCATGCCGTCCCTCCTCGCTATGTTCCTGGCGCCGCCCTCTGCCCTGAATCCACTTCGCGAGGATAAAACATCGGCGAGCTTTATCGCATCAGCGTAATCTCCCTTCACACCAACAACCAGCACCCTTCCAGGCTCGACGGTCGTCCAGATTCTGTCGAGTGAGGAGACCGGCACAAAAAGGATAAGTGGTTGATCTGTGATCGAGCAGACCTCGGCGAAAGCCCTTGCGGTGTTGCCTGCGGATGCAACCACCAGGGTCTCCCCGGCTTTTCTATCACGAAGCATCTGCATCGTCGGAGCTGCCTCTAGCTCCTTGAAGCTGCATGTTCTCATCAGAGCCCCACGCTCGGGCCAGTATCCGGAGAAGCTTATATACAGGCTATCCAGGCCCAGCTCAGCTGCGAGCCCGGAGCTCCTGTACGTCACAGATGATGCTCCAGTGCTTCGATTCCAGCCATCCACGGGCAGCCAGTCGATGAACGACCAGATACCCGGAAGCTTTCTGGGGTTGAATCTCCGCTCGATATAATCCGCCCTGGGAAGACCACCATCCAGAGGACATGAGGCTGCGCCGCCGATCAGCAAATTCCCACAGCCGGCACACCTCAGAGTGTACTCACCCATGCTTTGAGGTTGACCATTACGGCATATAATCTTTTCTGTTTTGTACAATTAGAATTCCTTATTGTGAAGTACAAAGACTAACTATTATCCAAAAGGGATGAATCATTGGTCGATGAGAATATCTAAGATGTATGTGTCCCGGTGCGGTTGTATGATGCTGGCAGTGGATGTTGGGGCGGGCACACAGGACATCCTTCTCTACAGAGAGGGTATGGAGCATGAAGGGTTGTACAAGATGGTCATGCCCAGTCAGACTGTGATGCTCGCGAAGAGGATTAGAAGTGCGACAGATCGCAGAAAGGATGTCTTTCTCCACGGATACACAATGGGCGGCGGGCCTCTGACTGCTGCGGTGAGGAGGCATATCGCCTCCGGTCTCAGAGTCTATGCAACAGAGGAGGCGGCCTTGAGCCTGCATGACAACCTCCAGCGGGTCAGATCGATGGGGGTAGAGATCACAGAGGATCCTCCCAAGGATTGTGTTGATCTCCAGACATGCGATGTGGATCTCATCGCTCTCAGAACCGCCTTCAGCTCGTTTGATGTTGATCTGCCTGAGGCAATCGCAGTTGCCGTACAGGATCACGGATTCTCGCCGGAGAGATCGAACAGGGCCACCAGATTCGATATCATAAGGGCGTCTCTAAAGAACGGCGGCCGGATCGAGGATTTCGTATACAGAGAACCCCCTGTGGTTCTGAGCAGAATGCGCGCTGTCTGGAGTTACCTGCACGATCAGGGTATGGATATCCTGTTGATGGACACAGGCCCGGCTGCGGTATTTGGCGCTCTTGAAGAGCCGAAGTGCAAAATGCCTGCGCTTGTTCTCAACATAGGGAATGGCCACACGATTGGGGCTCTGGTGGACGATAACAGGATCACGGCGATCTTCGAGCACCACACATCTGCGCTGGATCCTTTGAGGCTCAACTTTATATTGAGGAGGTTCTGTGCCGGAGAGCTCACGAACAGCGAGATCTTCGAGGATGGCGGCCACGGTGCTCATACAGAGTACGTTCCAGGTGAGGTGAGAACTGTTCTCGTTACAGGACCTAGAAGAAGGGAGTTTGTGAGGAGTGTGGATCTGGAGCTGATACAGGCTGCCCCCTGGGGGGACATGATGGTTACCGGATGTATCGGACTTGTAAAGGCATGGAGAGCGCTCGTGGGGTGAGGGGAATGGAGATAGGCAGGGGTGCTGAGGCTATACTCACCCGGGATGGGAATGTTGTGAGAAAGTGGCGGCTTCCGAAGAGCTATCGCATGAAGGAGCTCGATGAGCGGCTTCGCGCGGAGAGAACTGTCATGGAGGCGAGGATCATGGCAGAGGCCAGGCGTGCTGGAGTTCCGACTCCTATAATCAGGGATGTATCGAGGTTCGAGCTTGTGATGGAGTATGTGGATGGGAAAAAGCTCAGGGATATCATAACTCCGGAGCTTTCAGAGAGAGTTGGAGAGCTTGTTGGAAGGCTTCACAAGGCCGGCATTGTGCATGGGGATCTCACGACATCTAACATGTTATTAAAAGACAACCGGATATACTTCATCGATTTCGGCCTGGCCTACCACGACCAGAGCATCGAGGCGCAGGGTGTGGATGTTCATGTCTACTTCCAGACCCTGAGAAGCACGCATGATGACGCAGATGCTCTTATAGAATCGTTCAAGCGCGGCTACAGAAGAGCATACCAGCGCGCAGATGCTGTTCTCACCAGGGTCGAGGAGATACGATCCAGAGGAAGGTATCTGTGATCTCTTAATATCTCAGGCCCTGATTTTGAACCTGATTTTACAAAAAAGAGCTGGAGAGCGATAAGCTCTCCTCAGTTCCTCCTGGTGACGAGGTATGCGACTGCCAGGAGGCCAGTCACTGCGAAGACCGCCTCGAATCCGGGAGCGCCCTTCTCCTCAGCTGCGGGCTTTGCCTCTGCCTCTGCGGCAGGCTTCTCCTCAGCTGCGGGCTTCTCCTCAGCTGCAGGCTTCTCCTCGGTCACGTTGGTCGGGGCAACCTCCTCGACCTTCTTCTCCTCGACTACAGGCTTCTCCTCAGCTGCAGGCTTCTCCTCGACTACAGGTGCAGGAGCAGCGGCCTCAATGGTCGCCTCCTTGTATATGTAGAACCTGAGCGGGTTCTCCGCGTCTATGACGTCCTGATCAGCTGTCTTGATGTGGATGCCAGCCATCAGCGTCGTGTCCTTGTTCTTGTTCAGTGTTATGGCGTTGTCCTTGTTATCCATCTCGATTGTGTCCCTGGTGACGCTGGAGATTCTCATCTTGTCATACTCTGTGTCGACGGAGACGTCCATCGGCTGATCGGAGACCTGGAATATACCATCGACTGTGGCTATATCCTGGTCAGCGCCGCGGAATGCGTTCTTGAAGTGGACGCCGATTATGACGAGATCCTCAGTGTCGCCGATGTCCTTCTTGTAGTAGTATGTCTTGTCACTCATTGTGGCGCCATCCTTGGACGGGGAGACGACCTTTGTGTCGACGCTCTGTCCGTCCTTCATCAGCTCCACGTAGACCTTGTTGCCATCGACATCGATCGACTTGATCATGAGCTCGTAGCCATCAGCGAGCTTGAGCGGTGTGCCGGATGTGAACGTCCTCTCTGTATCATCATCGATCAGGACCTTCAGGAGCTGCTCATCGACGAGCGTGTTCGTGTCGGTGGACTGCTTGTAGAGCTCGGGATCGATCTCCACACCATCAACTGTGGGCTTATTCTCGCTGTAACCGGCGAAGTAATTCTCACCGAGGAATCCTATGGATCTGTACCAGCCCCAGTCCTCGAAATCGAAGTCGTTGTCCTGGGCTGTGGATGTGTACTTGACACCGTTGGGCTCCTCGAGCTTGTTCCCGGTGATGGTCATTGTGATCTGCTCGTTGCCGAGATCGTCATCGATGTCGTAGTAGAAGCCGGCGAAGGTCTTCGGGTCCCACGTGACCTGAGCACCATCAACGACCTGCTGAACAGCGCCGCGTATCTCGTATGTTCCGGGCTCTGTGACCTCCTTGTATATGTAGAACCTGAGCGGGTTCTCCGCGTCTATGACGTCCTGATCAGCTGTCTTGATGTGGATGCCAGCCATCAGCGTCGTGTCCTTGTTCTTGTTCAGTGTTATGGCGTTGTCCTTGTTATCCATCTCGATTGTGTCCCTGGTGACGCTGGAGATTCTCATCTTGTCATACTCTGTGTCGACGGAGACGTCCATCGGCTGATCGGAGACCTGGAATATACCATCGACTGTGGCTATATCCTGGTCAGCGCCGCGGAATGCGTTCTTGAAGTGGACGCCGATTATGACGAGATCCTCAGTGTCGCCGATGTCCTTCTTGTAGTAGTATGTCTTGTCACTCATTGTGGCGCCATCCTTGGACGGGGAGACGACCTTTGTGTCGACGCTCTGTCCGTCCTTCATCAGCTCCACGTAGACCTTGTTGCCATCGACATCGATCGACTTGATCATGAGCTCGTAGCCGTCAGCGAGCTTGAGCGGTGTGCCGGATGTGAACGTCCTCTCTGTATCATCATCGATCAGGACCTTCAGGAGCTGCTCATCGACGAGCGTGTTCGTGTCGGTGGACTGCTTGTAGAGCTCGGGATCGATCTCCACACCATCAACTGTGGGCTTATTCTCGCTGTAACCGGCGAAGTAATTCTCACCGAGGAATCCTATGGATCTGTACCAGCCCCAGTCCTCGAAATCGAAGTCGTTGTCCTGGGCTGTGGATGTGTACTTGACACCGTTGGGCTCCTCGAGCTTGTTCCCGGTGATGGTCATTGTGATCTGCTCGTTGCCGAGATCGTCATCGATGTCGTAGTAGAAGCCGGCGAAGTTCTGCGGAGTCCAGGTAACTGTTGCGCCATCCACAACCTCCTGAACAGCACCCCGGATCTCCACCTTATCGACTGCGCCGACTACCATCGCTGTCGCTAGTACCGCTACCAGCGCTGTAATCATTATTGCAGTCTTATTCATACTTTAACCTCCTATCTTCCCATATCGGATTAGTTTGCAACATACAGTCTGATTATTCTTAAAACTATTGCCCCAGCAAAGTCTGAAATATGCCATCTAGGGAATGCACTGCATATACCCCATGGCATCTATCTCGCAGACTTATAGCTTCATCACCCTCCATAAATTCCCCCTTTGATGGGAATTATAGCGTAGTGATAGAGTATTTCCCTATTATATCCTTTTTGGTCCTTGTACCGTGCTGTGCATATCGAACAGCAAGCTCCATTGATCCTGAACTCCACCGATGGTCTCCTGGAGTCATGTGCTCGTATCACTGAGATCATGACGCATACGGCCTTGTGGGAAAGCATCGAGATGTGGGGGCAGTTCTCAGTCTGATCAGCGTATCAGTGAGACCATGAATGCATGCGGCCTTGTGGGGGGGTCATGTGGTATCATGCAGGTGCACGCTGATTCCCGATTGCAGGATTCGTGAGGTGTTTTGTGAAGGGCGCTGGTCTCTGAGGGGCTGTTCCTGTGAAAACCGCATTCTACAGAAAAGCACCGGAATGGAGATCCTAGATCTCGTATTCGATGATTTGTGAAGATTCATGTGCTGAGTCATTCTACTCCAGTTGGGATCATCACTCTCATGTTTTCAGCAACTTGGAGGCCATGCAGGGAGGTTGCCTAATGCGCCCATCCGCTTGCCAGGCCTTCGACGCAGTCGAGGATAAGTCGAAACGAGCGCATAGCATGACTGCTGTCTCTTCGAGCAAGTCATCAGATGGATAAGAGCAGAGATCATATTATCTCCACGAATCCCAGATTTCGGAGAACAGGTTCTCGGTTGCATGGTATGCGATAGGGTTGAATGTTTTTGGTGCAAGTGATGCAAGCTGCGCTCTGGTTGACCGCATAACAAGAAAAGCATTTTAACGCCATGCAGATATACAACAGCTGTATGACATCCATCGTTTACCACCCCGTCTATCTCATGCACGAGACCCACGAGCACCCTGAGAGGAAGGAGCGACTGATAGCCATAATGGAGAGGATCGAGGCAGAGGGGTTGAATCCGAACAGAATCGAGCCCAGGCCCGCCTCCCTCGATAAGATCGAGGCCGTCCACTCGCGCCGCTACATCGAGCAGGTTAGGAGCATATGCGAGCGTGGGGGAGGCCGTCTCGATATAGACACGGTCCTCTCGAAGGACTCGTACGATGTCGCGCTCATGGCCGCGGGCGGCGTCTGCGCAGGCGTGGATCACGTCATGAAGAAACCGGATCCCGTGTTCGCTCTCGTCAGGCCGCCGGGACACCATGCGACCCCTCACAGGGGCATGGGCTTCTGTGTCTTCAACAACGTTGCGATAGGCGCGAGGTATGCTCAATCCCTTGGGCTGAAAAAGGTGCTCATAGTCGACTGGGATGTGCATCACGGCAACGGCACGCAGGCGATCTTCTACGAGGACAACAGCGTCCTGTACTTCTCCACCCACCAGCATCCGCACTACCCTGGCACCGGCAGGGTCACCGAGGTGGGCGATGGAAAGGGGAAGGGGTTCACGGTGAACGTCCCGCTGCCCCCCGGAATAGATGACAGCGGATACCTGGCTGTTTATAAAGAGATACTTGTGCCCGTAGCAGATGAATTCAGGCCAGAGATCGTCTTCGTGTCAGCGGGATTCGACCCGCACCAGATGGACCCGCTGGGAGGGATGCGCCTCACAGAGAACGGCTTCGGCGCTCTGGCAGGCCTGGTGAAGGATATAGCTGACAGGCACGCTGGAGGGCGGATTGTTGCAGCGCTTGAGGGCGGTTACCGCCTCGAGTCACTTTCAGAATCAGTCGTCTCTGTCCTCAGAGCCTTTCAGGGAGAGGTTCCTGATGTGATGCCTTTAAAGGATGCGCCGCTCACCCGCAGGATCGAGGAGGTAAGAAGCGTTCAGAAAGCGTACTGGAGGAGCCTCGCATGAGGCATATCAACAGACTCTGACTCTTTTATTTAGATACGCTGTGAGAAACTCCGCAAGACTCTCGTCCACGCCTTCAAGGATCTCGCGCTTTGATAGCGTTCTGATCCTGCCGGAGGAGAGGTGCTTTCCGAGAGAGATCTTGTGAACCTCTCCTTCGAGAAGATCCACAGCCTTTCTGTATCTCCTCGGTATCTCCACAACAAGCCTGCCATTATCAATGTACGGTCCAGACAGTGGAGATGTGTGGCCCTTCACGAACCTCGAGACGTGATCCGCCTCCCAGACCGGCGGACCAATGTGTATCCTTACAGACGGCAGCTCCCAGATCGAGAGCTCGAAGAGGAGGCGCGCCCGGACATCCTCTCCGCGAACTAGGTCCACATCGCTCCTGAGCACCTGAAACCCCTCTCTCTCGAGAAGGTTTTTGATAGATGCCTCTGCCTTTCTCATCTGGGGATAGAGGACATCATCAACCATGTCAGGGGCGTCGATCTCTAGGAGTATGAACTCCGTGCCCCTCCGCTCGATCTCAGCCCTGATCTCATCCGGGCTCATCGTGTGAGCCTCCAGCGGGAAGAAGAAGCTTATGTCGGGGGACCTGAGGAAGCATCTAGCTGCCGCGACGAACTGGAACATCCTGTCGAGGGTCAGGGCAGCGGCCACGTTTCTCTTCGGATCCACGGGATCTATGACCACCAGTGGCGCCATGATGTTCGCACCCGGTGCAAGATTTATCCTCGTTCCAGGACGCCAGGAGCTCGCGCCCTCCAGGACTCTTAGGAATGAGCCGTAGCGAATCACGAGAAGCTCTGCCAGATATCCGGAGAACCCGCCTGTTCTCAGATCCGAACCGTACACACCGACGCCCTTCATGAACTGTTTCAGCAGGAGAACCTCGTCCTCCAAACCCCTTATCCGCTCTGAGACGTAGCGCGAGTGGAATGGGGTTCTATCAACAGCGGATTTTATTTTAGATGGATCCCTGACGTCATAGCACGGCACGAGATCCACATCGAACCCATCGATCCGGGCATGAACGTAGGCGTGCTCCGCGTACCTCTCCTCGTGCACAGGCGCGATCTCCCTTGCGATCTCGAGGGCATCGCCCAGGTTCCCATCCTCCGGGACCGCGATGAATATATCGATGTCACGATCGCCAGAGAGCCATGTATTTCTGGCCGCGGATCCTACGAGAATCCCACGGCATGCCACGTTCCTTGCAGCTGCGATCTCCTCGACCCTGTGGAGGAGATCTGATGATATCCTCTCCAGCTGCCCCCGCTCCTCTTCCGATGGTTTTATCCTTTTGAGAACCTCACTGAGAAGCTCTGAACTCTGCGATGTCCTCGTAGACCGGCCCCCTCGGTGTCAGAGTGCTCTTCTTGAGAACAAACCTCTCGACCGTGAACGCTCCGAGATCTACCTCTGATACGCCTGACAGTCTCTCCGCGAGGATGCGACTCAGTGACGGGTCCTTCACTCTGGCCAGGGTCGCGTGCGCGCTGAACTTCTTGTCGCGCTCAAACCCGAAGGGCTCGAGCGCGGTGTCCACGGCGCGCGCCAGCTCCTCGAATGGGCCAGTGGCGCCCAGCCAGATTACCCTGATGGATCTCCCGGGGAATGCGCCGACGCCCGTGATGCGCGCCTGGAATGGCGAGAACCTCACGCGCGCGAGCGCATTTACGATATCATCGACTCTTCTCTCCTCCACCTCTCCCAGAAACTTCAGTGTTATGTGCACCAGGTTCGGATCTACAAGCTTGAGCCCGTTCATCGCGAAGGCCTGCTGTATCGCCGGCACCCCTCTCTTAATCTCCTCCGGCAGATCGACAGCGACAAAGCATCTCATCTCAAAACTCCGCCCTTGCTCGCAGACGTCACGGACTTTCTGTACCTATCGAGAACTCCTCCCCTCACCCTCGGCTCAGGAGGCCTCCAGGATGCGCGTCTTCGCTCTAGCACACCCTCATCAACGAGCAGATCCAGCCTCCTGTTCGGTATATCTATGGAGATCATATCCCCGTTCTCGACGAGCGCTATTGGGCCTCCGACAGCTGCCTCAGGGGAGACATGCCCTATGCACGGCCCGCGCGTACCGCCGCTGAACCTGCCGTCTGTGATCAGCGCCACAGACTCGCTGAGCCCCGCGCCTGCGATCGCTGACGTCGGTGCCAGGGTCTCCCTCATTCCTGGACCACCCTTTGGCCCCTCGTATCTTATGACAACAACATCTCCCGCCTTGACCTCGCCGCTCAGTATCCCCTTCATCGACTCCTCCTCGGAGTCGTAGACGACTGCGGGGCCCTTGTGCACGAGCATCTTCTTCGAGACCGCAGTCTGCTTCACAACAGAGCCCTCTGGCGCCAGGCTTCCCTTGAGTATCGCGATCCCGCCCTCAGGATGCACAGGTCTCTCCAGTGTTGCTATGACCTCTGCATTCGCCTTGGGGTTGACAGGTTTGAACTCCGCGAGCACCGCCCCCAGAGTCTTTCCTGTGACCGTGAGGACACTAAGATCCAGTTTGGATGATAGGCGATGCATCACAGCCTGCACCCCACCTGCACGGTCAAGATCCAGCATGTGATGCGGGCCTCCGGGGCGCAGATTGACCAGATGCGGCGTCTCCCTGCTCAGCCTGTCGAAGACATCCAGCTCTAAATCGATATCGAATTCTGCAGCGATTGCCGGGAGGTGCAGTGCTGTGTTTGTGGACCCTCCGATGGCCATGTCGACCCTGACAGCGTTCTCGAATGACTCGCGCGAGACGATCTTTCTCGCAGTGAGCCCTCTCTTCACAAGCTCCACGATCATCATCCCGGAGAGTTTGGCGATGCGCATCTTCTTCGCATCCACTGCATGTGCTGTTGCGCATCCAGGGAGGCTCAATCCCAGCGCCTCGGCCATGCATGCCATGGAGTTAGCTGTGAACAGTCCAGCACATGACCCTGCACCCGGGCATGCGAGATCCTCTAAAATCGAGAGGGACTCGCCTCCCTTCTGCCACTCCTCGAAGACGTTGATCAGATCGAGCTCACGATCGCATGCAAATCCTGGAAGCATCGGGCCGCCCGTCACGACTATGGTCGGGAGATCAAGACGCCCGGCTGCCATGAGATGTCCGGGGACGATCTTGTCGCATGTTGGTATCAGAACAAGACCGTCGAGCTGGTGCGCCTGGGCCATGATCTCTATCGAGTCCTCGATAATCTCCCTCGATGGGAGGGAGTACCGCATGCCGCCATGACCCATCGCGATCCCGTCGCAGACGCCGATCGTCTGGAACTCGAACGGCACGCCTCCCGCGATTCTTATACCCGCCTTCACAGCCTCTGCGATCCTGTCAAGATGTATGTGCCCTGGTACGAACTCGTTCGCCGAGTTCGCAACGCCTATGAACGGTCTTTTGATCTCATCGTCAGTGATGCCCATCGCCTTGAGAAGTGCGCGATGCGGCGCCCTCTCAGGTCCTGATTTGGTGATATCGCTCCTCATCACGATCCCAGGACCGGCTCTGCCCGCTTAGTATAAGCGGCTTTCGCGAACTGCATAAAAATCGATTGTCTCCAACAAAACTCAGGATGTCCGAGTGTATATATACAGGGTATGGTTTAGTGGCCCAGCGGTGGTATCGCTTGGATCCATATCACATATTCCTCCTCATCCTGGGCGTATATATTTCTGTGCTCGTCGGCATAGGCTTCATCTCATCGAAGCGGCAGGGATCTGTGACTGAGTTCTGGCTGGCAAGCCGGGAGCTGGGGGCAGCCTCCTTGGGATTCTCGGCTGCGGCTTCATGGCTCACGGCCAGCGCTTTGCTGCTTTCCACAGGTCTTTTCATGCTCATAGGCGTCAGCTCGATATGGGTGTGGGTATTTCCGAACATAGCTGCGCTGGCGATCATAGCGCTGATCGCAGGCAGGATCAAGCGCATACCTGCGATGACCCAGCCTGAGCTTCTGGAGATAAGATACGATCCAATGGTCAGAGCTCCGGTCGCGGTGGCGATAACGATAATGATGATTCTCTTCTCAGTGGTTGATTTCATCGGGTTCAAGCTCGTTCTGGGGACTTTCTTCGGGGTCGAGCCACTGTACGCGGTTCTGATCATGGCGGTGTCCGTGGCGCTCTACGTCAGCCTCGGTGGGTTCAGAGCGGTTGTCTGGACCGACAGGGTCCAGTACATCTTCCTGGCAGGGCTCGCGGTTGTTGTGGCGATTCTCTCCCTGAAGCTCTCGGCAGATCGGGGCGCATCCATCATCGCGGAGAGCGCTGCCCTCGGCGGGGAGTGGTGGAACCCGTTCATGATGGGGGGCGTGCTCGGCGCCCTTGTCTTCCAGCTCGCCCTGCTCCCCGGCTGGATCGCGGAGCAGGACCCGTGGCAGAGGGTCTGGGCCGCGCGCGATGAGAGAAGCGCGAGGATGGGCTTGCTCCTGGGGTCGATGCTTCTCGCGATCGTTTACGGCGCATGCTTCCTCACGGCGATAGCCCTGCGCGCGATCTACCCGCTCCCTGAGGGCGAGGTGGAGGCTGAGATGCTGTACCTCAGGTTCATCTCCGAGAACGTGCCACCTGCAGCAGTCGCGCTGCTCACAATAGGATTCGCTGCCGCGTCCATGTCGTGCACAGACACCTTTGCGACATCTGGCGCGTCCTGCATCGTCAGGGACATCTTCCAGAGGTTCGTCAAACCGGATGCCACCATGCGGGAGATGCTGATAATCAGCAGGGTGCTTGTGGTCATGATGATCTCCATCTCAGCGTTCATCGCGCTGAATGTGGAGAGCATCATGGAGGCTGTGATAATAGCCACCGTTATAGGGACAACATCCTACTTCTTCCCGATCGTCGGCGGGCTTTACTGGAAGAGGGCCACATCCTGGGGCGCGCTTGCAGCTGTCATCGTCGGTGGCGTGACACAGATCGTGATGATCGCGTATGAGAAGTTCATTTTTGGGGAGCCACTCGACACGATCTCTCCACTCCTCACAGAGCACGGCGTGCTCGTCGGCCTGACTCTGAGCGCATCGGTATTCGCGATCGTCTCCCTTCTCACGCCGCCCACCGACGACAGGAGGCTCGCGCCATTCTTCTCAGATATCGCAGAGAGGCTCTTTGGTGGAGCCATGATCACAGTTGACAGGAAGAACTCCAGGTATCCTATCATCATGAGAATGATAGAGGAGAGGGGTTTCGGAGAGAGAACGCATCTCGATCTGGCGCTGAGGGTGAACCCGCTGAAGGCGGATGGAGCTCAGATCAGGGGAGAGATAAGCTGGGATAGACTCATCGAGGATCTGAGATCCAGGCATCCGGAGTGGTACACGCCGACCGGGAGCCATATCGCGTACAGGCTCTCACAGCATGACATGCTTGCGTGCGTGAAGCTCTACAGGGGGGATGAGATGGAGATCAGACTCTCTGCTGAACCAAGGCTCTCCCAGAGGGAGAGGTTCAGGGACGAGATGTATCTCGCGGTAGAGGAGATAGAGGAGTCGCTTCTGAGCATGGGATACACGACATCACTGCCCGCATGAGGATCATCGTCGTCGGCGCCGGCCCCGCGGGATCCACTGCGGCTGAGACCGCGGCGAGGCTCGGCGCAGATGTTATTCTCGTTGAGAGAAGAATGGAGATAGGCAGCCCTGTCCAGTGCGGTGGGTTCATACCTGAGGCCTCCGAGCTCAGGGATCTGCTTCCAGACGCGGTTCTCCCCGAGACGCTCGTCGAGATCCCGGAGAGGTGTATCCTCAACAGAACACGGATCCAGAGGCTCTACGCGCCCTCAGGGAGATCCGCGGAGTTTCCTGTGGCGGGCAGGTGCGTGGACCGGCGGAGCTTCGACAGGTATCTTGCGCACCGCGCAGCTCGCGCGGGCGCGCAGCTGATCGTCGGCACGGAGGCTGATGTGCGCGGGGAGTCGATACACCTTAAGGGAAGGCGCGAGGGTATCATCGATGCAGATATTATCATCGGCGCTGACGGGCCGTCATCGAGGATCGCAGAGGCGATAGGTGCTGTCCAGAGGGACGAACCTGGGATCTGTCTGGAGTATGAGATGGTGGATGTCGATATAGACAGAGACGCGGCAGAGATGTACTTCGGAGAGAGGTGGGCGCCCGGAGGCTACGCGTGGATCATACCTCTCGGCGATGATATCGCGAATGTGGGTGTGGGAGTTAGGAGGTCTTACATCCGCGGGGAGATTGATCTCCCTCTTATCCTGAGGAGATTCGTGGAGGAGCATCCGCATGCCGGCAGAATTCTCAGAAAGGGCGAGATCGTCGCAGTTATGAGGGGGATCGTGCCCTCGGGCGGGATGCCTGAGATCATACAGAGCGGGAGGTTTCTGCTCGCAGGGGATGCAGCAGGTCACGTAATGGCGACGAGCGGCGGAGGCGTGCCGCTGGCGATGGTCGCTGGAAGGATCGCGGGGGAAGTCGCCGCAACACACGCCCGCGGAGGAGATCTCAACGTTTACACGCAGAGGATAGAGAAGGAGCTTGGCGCCCCACTCAGGGGCTCTGTGATTATAAGGAGGATGGTGGACAGGGCCATGAGGAGCGACAGATCGATTGATATGATATTCTCCCTGCTGGATCCTATGACAATGAAGGACATCCAGCGCGGCCGCCTGCCCGCGCCTCTTGAAAGGCTCCGGTCGATGTTTACGCTTTGAGCAGCTCCTCGATCGGCTTCGCGCCGTACTCTGTTATCTTGACGTTGATCTGGCTTATGTTCGGCGAGATCTCGCGCCCGCAGACGCTCTTCCTTCGCTTCAGCCCCTTCACGCGCGGCCTGTACCCGACGCCGCCCGCGAGGAGAAGCCTCTTCCGCTGCATCCCCGGGAGATCGCTGCGCATCGGGAAGCCGTCGCGATCGCTGCCGCCTGTTATCGTAACAGCGTATCCCGGCAGCCCAAGGAGATCGCCCTCAACAGCGTCCCCTATCTTCTTACCGATGAGCTTGCCCGCGTCCTTGAGCTCGACCTGATATGCCTTTCCTGTATTTGGATCTGATATCACAACTCTGACAGCCATCTTTCTGACCTCGATTACCGCCATTCTCAGCTCTTATAAAACCTTATCCGAGACATCTCGCCGCAGGGGATGAGCGTGGATATCGGGCAGGTCCGGATGCGTATACCGCACTCGGCGACCGCCACAGGAGCGTTGACGCCCGCGCATATCGCTATGCCCACACGACCCGGCGCCACAGGGCATCCAAGCACATCATCGCCTGGCGCGCCCACAGCGATCCTCCCGACGATCGAGCGCGCGCGATCCAGCACGCGCATCGCATCCTCCAGAGCGCTGACCGGGACCTCCCTCACGTTCGCCAGGACCTTTCCGGAGCCGGAGCGCACCGCGTCCATCACCCTGGCGATCCTCCTCGCCATGAACGCCCTCATGGGGTCTATGGATGTGCCTGCGTACGCGATCAGATCCGAGAACCTGCAGGGCTCCCCGTTCCTGATCTCGAGGACTCCTGCGAATGTGGTGTTCACAGGTATCCCTGCTCTCAGGAGAAGCCCGTCCACGGTGATGCTGCACACCGTCCCGATCTCCGCGCAGTCATCTTTGTGATGCACGCGCACCAGATCCCCGGAGTACCCGGACTCTGCGACCATCTCCATTATTTCAAGCGCCCTCTCGAGATCGTTCCTGTCGATGAGGCTGATGTTCGCCACCAGGTCGCCGCTCGCGAAATCGAATGTGGTGCGGAGCATGTACTCCTCTATCAGTGTGTTCACGAAGCCTATCCGCTCGTGTATCAGCGCGTCCCTGAGCTCCTTGAGACCGAGAGAGGTTGCGATTCTACCCGAGTAGCCGTAACGTCTTGTGAATCCCAGCTCATCCAGTATTCTGAGATTGTACCGCACCGCCCTCTCGCCGAGGTTATACCCCCGGCTGCTGAGCATGTCCGAGATGGTCCTCGCGCCCACCGGCCTCTTCGCCTCTGCTATGACTCTCAGAATCTCCAGGAGCTTCCTCTGGTCGCGCCCTCTCATCGATCATCAGAACGAGGAAGGGAATATATATAGCCAGGGCAAGATCCAGACCGGAGTCCCGTGGGGTAGGGGCCAATCCTGCCGGCCTTTGGAGCCAGCGACGGCGGTTCGAATCCGCCCGGGACTATCGCATGCGAGTATTCTAACCCCCTTTCCTACAATTTGCCCATGTCGATAAGTAATTGTATGTATGATATTTTATATAAAAACATTTTAGGGACCGTGAGCCAGACCAGGCCGAACTCACAGGATTTCTCCGAACATCCCCGGTTCCGGCCATGTCAAACAAAGCCTATATTATAGTATTCCGTATAAGTTGATATAATATTGCACGTCACATAAAATCATCTATGAAGTATGACACATCCAGTAGATTTTAAATGGATTTACATGAAGTGACGCAAAGGACTATAATATGATGATATTTCCCAGAAGAATATTATTTCCAGTATTCCGCGACTATCATCATAATGAAAAACATACAGTGGGTGCGGATCATGCTCCGGTCGGGATTTGAACCCGAGTCTTCGGCTCGAAAGGCCGGAATGATTGACCTGGCTACACTACCGGAGCTCTAGCTTAAGAGCTGCTCGCAACGTATTAATCTATCCCTCGGGCACTGGGGAGAAATGTCAGAGAGTGGTTGAAGCCCACACATGGGATCAGCCTCCACTGATGCAGAAATACTGGCTGAAATATGGAGGCATCGATATGGTGCCCTCGCCCGTTATGTTTATATGCTATCAATATGAAGTCAGGATTTGTGCCTGAGCAAAACACTGAAATATTTGACGTGTGTCTTAAGATCAGGTACCCTGAACCTGAGAGGTCGTTTGGGGGCTCCGGCGTGTGCTGTGGAGCATGGCCGGAGGTGATGGGCGCAGTTGCTTTTTCTGCGTTCATCTGCCAGACGGGAGGTCTGGATCCCGGGGCCTCAGGGAGCTTCAGCATCCCCCGATTCTTTCGGGAGGCCTCGACCACGTCGGGGCATCTGCTGAGGTATCGATCCTTTAACTGAGGGTAACAAAATGGAGGTGGGAACGAAATGAAGAGAGAACTGGCTGTTCTCGTAGTTGTTGCTCTGGCTCTTGTCGGCATGGCCAGCGCAGCCAACTACATGTACGAGAAGGCGACCATTAAGGGCGTCGGCTACAAGAACGTGGAGATGATCATCTCCACACAGTATGGATATGCAGGCGCCAAGCTTGTCGAGAAGGAGTCCGGATCCGGTAACGTGATCATCGAGAGGACTGAGCTCGAGGCCGAGAGGCAGCTGAACAGGGATATGAGAGGTTGTTTAGCCGACTGCGACTACCCGACCGGCGAACCCTGCATGGACTACATCAACTTCACCAAGGAAGCTGAGTTCGAGTACATGCCTGTGAGCTACCAGACAGGCACATACGACCAGAAGTGGATCGAGAAGCTCTGCGTCCAGAACTACAGGATCGGCGCTGTCGTGACAGAGATGTACACGCATGCGGAGCACCTGCAGAAGAACACAGAGGTCAAGACCAGGCTGTATGGTGCGACACTCCAGGAGAACTGCTGCACAGGCGTCCTTGAGGCGAACTTCAACAGCAACGTGATCGGCGTCGCTCACATCGGCTGGATGTCCCGCGAGCCCATGGCTGAGGCCATAGTCAAGGGCAGGCACGTCGAGTACGGCCGCAGCGTTGAGGACCTGACTGGTGTCTTCTCGATCGAGAAGTTCATCCAGCTCTGGGGCAACTCGACATGCGGCGCGATAAGCGTCGACTGGCTCCCGTGCATCTGAACGCGTAGCCTGACGCAGACCCCGCACGGGGTCTGAACTATTTTTATCCAACTTCGATCGAATTCTTCTCCTGATTATATCCCTCCCGCACTCACGTCCGCTCTTTGCATCCATCCTCATGCGCGCCGGAGGGGATAAATAAAATTTATATAACAAGAGAGAGAACATCTGAGATAAACCTAAGGGGGTGAAACTGAATGAAGGGAGTAGTAATAGCGGCAATGCTTATAGCTGCTCTTTTAGCATGTAATCTGGCTTCAGCAAATCCACCACTTCCAGAGCCAAAGCAGTACGAGCAGTACTGCGAGGCGCAGAAGGTGGCAGGGAACGGTGTTATAGACATAAGCACGTCGATCGTGGACAAGAAGATCGCTCTCGAGTACTACAACGTGATGGCTGGCGACGGCGATTTCGAGCTCGACTCCGAGCACCTGCTCTCGGAGAACGCGAGCAGGTTGAACAGGACAGGACCCAACGAGACGAAGAGCCTTCCGCTCAACCTCTATGAGAACTCGAAGATGACCTACTCAGGAGATACACCGCTCGTCGGTGGCAAGTACCTCCACTCAAAGGCCTTCTACGGAGGCATCGGAGCAGAGGTCCAGGAGGTCTTCTCTGTAACAGAGATGGAGAAGGAGCAGAAGGTCTTCTTCTCATCGACGGATCCAACAGGTCACTGGACCGCGAACCCTGCGACAGGAATGCCGTGGGGGTGGAAAGATGCGAATAATAACAAGAAGGTAGATCCTGGAGAGATCGATGAGAACCTTGCTAAGGCAGAGCAGTACAACCTGAAGTACAACGTGAGCCCGACGCATCTCGTCGGCTTTGAGACCAGGAACTACTTCAACGGCACATGGGGCACCGACTCCAAGTGGCACAAGATATTCTACAAGGACATAAAGGATCACCAGTCGTTCACAGGCAACTTCGAGGTCGAGAAGCTGATCAAGTTCCACGAGGCGCCGTTCGCTGAGGAGAAGCCCAGCCCGTGCCAGGGTGTAGACTGCTGATTCCCTCTTTTTTTTTTGAGGTGGTTCCATTGATCTGGATTCTGATCCTGGCGCTTCTGCTGATTCCAGCATCAGCCACTGTTGAGGAGAGCCCAACAGGCCCGCCGTACGCAGCGGACTCAGTGTATCCATCGTATCCATCAAGCTCTTTTGACATCCCGTCCGTTCCGCCCACACCAATCGCCCCTGGGAAGCTCGTCGTCTCTGTGCAGCAGACCGGTCCCATCAACGAGCGGGATAAGGAGTACACAACCCCGGGGAAGACACTGGACTACATTGTGAACGTGAGGAACGAGGGGTACACGAACGTGACCGCCACCATCACAGTCAGCCCTGAGACCTGCGGTATGGACTGGTTCACCTGGACCTCCACGGAGGTGTTCATACCTGCCGGCGGCGAGGTCTCGGAGCCGCTCCAGGTCACGCCGCCCACAAACGCCATGGGAGGTGATTACAGATTCAGGGTCACAGCGACAGCACCAGGCGCAGAATCCTCATCAGATACAGAGAAGTTCAAGGTCCAGGGATACGATTACGCATCCGAGACCATGATCAGCGGGAGCGGCCAGTTCCAGCTCAGCAAGGACGTCAGGTCGATGAACTCCGGGATAAAATCGAACAAGGACGTCTACTTCAGCGGCAGCGTCGAGGCGCTGGTGAAGAACGAGTATCTGGTGGACAGGGCGAAGGGGAGAAATCCGAACTTCGAGGAGCAGGACGCTGTCGATGACTATGTAGCTCTGGCGCCCGGAGACACGCTCATGGGGAGCGAGAGCTTCAGAAGCTCGATCGCCTTCGGCGGGATCGGCGCGAAGGTCAGGGAGAGCTACAACCTCCAGGCGATGGAGTTCAAGAACCAGAACTTCAATCTCTACCAGACGGGAACGCTGGGAAGAAGCGCTGAATTCAAGACCGCAGACAACTTCACAGGCTACTTCATGCTCGACGCGCGGCAATCCAAACCGGGACAGAGGAGCATGAAGGAGCACGAGGAGTACCTGGGGTCATTTGAGATAATGCGCAAGATACTCTTCAAGGACCAGCCGCTCAGGAGAGGATGCATCGGCGGAGCATGCGACTTCATGGACAACATAAATCTCCGGCTCAAATCAAGCTGACGCCCTCCGGGGCATCAGCCACTTTTTGTGCATTTCAGGCACACAGGGAGGCGCCAGCGAGGCCCTTCTGAACACTGATCTCCTCAGAGCATCTGAAATCGAGCATCGGCTTTTGAAAACCAAAACCATTTAATAGATAAAAACCATCTGGCAACAGACTT
Organism: Methanothrix thermoacetophila PT; assembly: GCF_000014945.1. Classification (NCBI taxonomy): domain Archaea; kingdom Methanobacteriati; phylum Methanobacteriota; class Methanomicrobia; order Methanotrichales; family Methanotrichaceae; genus Methanothrix; species Methanothrix thermoacetophila. The sequence goes on along the minus strand of NC_008553.1, from coordinate 701,610 downwards.
TCAGTCTTGTGGGTGTAGAATAAAGAGGTGATTCAATGGCATTACAGCCGACGCCCGTTGATATCGGGCTATTTGCGATAGTTCTGATCGTGCTCGTTGGCCCGTTCATGGTGAGGAAGATAGAGCACAACCTGGAGGCGTTTCTTTTCGTAATGGGTGTGCTCGCAGTGACTCTTTCGGGATTTGAGAGCAAGGAGGTTCTTGAGCATCTTTACGCCAACAACCCAGAGATGGTGGAGAAGATCGGCTGGCACATGGAGCTCGTTATGGAGGCCGTGAAGGAGCCGATAATAAAGGGCATCGTGCCTGCTGTCCTGGTTGCGGGTCTGCTCTTCCATTATGGAAGAGCAACGGCTCAGAGGGCCATGGCCAGGATTCTTGAGGTCGTCCCGCTCAAGGTTATAGTCTTCCTGATGGTTGTGATACTCGGCCTCTCGTCGAGCATAATAACTGCGATCATAGCATCTCTTCTCCTCGTCGAGCTCGTCAACTGCATGCCCCTTGACAGGCAGACGAAGATCAATGTCGTGATCATCGCATGCTTCTCGATAGGTCTTGGCGCTGTTCTGACTCCAGTCGGAGAGCCGCTCTCGACGATAGCGATCACCAAGCTGCAGGGACCGCCCTATCACGCAGGATTCTTCTTCCTCTTCAACAGGCTCGCAGTATACATAATTCCAGGATGCCTGGCAATGGGACTGCTCGCGATGTTCTTCACAGGAAAGGCTGCGAAGGAGGCGTGTGCTGTTGCGGCTGAGGAGGCTGCAGGCCTGAGAGACGTCTTCGTCAGGGCTCTGAAGGTCTACATCTTCGTCATGGCGCTGCTTCTCCTTGGCGGAGGCATGAAGATCGTTATCGACAAGTACCTGCTAACGATTCCACCCCAGATCCTGTACTGGGTGAACATGGTATCCGCGATTCTCGATAACGCTACGCTGACCGCTGCTGAGCTGAGCCCGTCAATGGAGATAACCCAGATCCAGGCTGTGCTGATGGGGTTGCTGATATCGGGAGGCATGCTGATCCCCGGGAACATCCCCAACATCATATCAGCAGGCAAGCTCAATATAACGAGCAAGGAGTGGGCGAGGCTCGGCGTGCCGCTCGGCCTTGTACTGATGGTTCTCTACTTCATCTGGGTATTCTATATCCCATTCCACATGGAGTTCCATCTGTAACTTCATTTTTTAGTTATATTTTCGTTTATACTTGCTGTCAGATACCATCTTCCCTTTTTTCCCCTCATGAACTCGATCGCATCGTGGTACGAATCAAAGCTCCAGCGCTCTCCGGTGCTCAGGTTCACCAGGAGAACCCCACCCTTGGGCTTCACATTCAGCGACTCGATCTCATCTCTCAGCCTGCTCTGCTTTCTGTACATCGCATTCCTCCGCTGTGTTTTTAGGATGTCCCTTCTCGAGGCCATCTTCCCTGATGGCTGCACATGCCTTCATATGATCTTCGATGGCTTGCCCATTGAGATCACATACCTCACAAAATCCGCTGACGGAAACTCGTGGATTGATGTGATGAATATCATGCCCTCGCCATATCTGCCTGCGCACAGGACCGGTCGTCCTGAAGAATCCCTGGCGAGCACCTCGATCCCCTCGCTGGGCTCGAGGTAGCCATCGCAGTCCCCAGAATCGCTGCAGAGTGGCGCCCCCTCGCATGAGAAGTTTATCTGCGCTGCCTCTGTGTATTCACCCCTGTATCTTATCGCGATCGGAAGCCAGTCGTAGTCGTGTTCCGGAACCAGCGGGCCGAAGACCACGATGACCCCACCGGAGCGCACGAAGTTCTCTATCCCCTCCTTGCAGGCTCTCAGATTCCTCAGAGCTCTGGAATACTGCTGGTTTGCGAATCCTGTTGGAATTATCAGAGCCCTGAACCTGGGGAGGAACGGGCTGCAGAGCATCTCAGGTTTGATGAATTGGACATCAGCACCTGCCTCTTCGAAGAGCTTCTCATAAAGAAAAGACCTGTCGCAAAGGATCACAGCATCTGGCATGTGGTATCGGTATGCTGATGTGGTTAAAAACTCATCCCTGTGAGTCAGCGGATCGATGACCTCGCAGAAAGGCAAAGTCGATTGCATCTGGTTGCCAGAACTCGCTTCTTCAACGATTATACCACATGAGCAAAAATCGTTCACGTCCGCCCAGCTTTGTACGGTTACAGAATCAGGAGCCTGATTCGAATAAAAACGTTCCTCCCTGCCCTGAAGAAAGGGATATCCGCTACCCATACACCCCCTGTGGTACTATCATGCCCGCCACGAACTCTGTCACCCACAGGTGGCACTCACTGAAAAAAGCGTAAATCAAAAATAGTAAGATTTTATTCCAATAACTTTATTACTATATCTGATCGAAATAAATGGTGGTGGTTTAATGGAACAGGAGCTCATGAGAATTGGCGTATCGCTTCCGGAGAAGCTGCTGAGCCGTTTCGACGAGATCATCTCCCAGAGAGGATACTCATCGAGATCCGAGGGGATAAGGGACGCAATAAGGAACTACATTATTCACTATGAGTGGATGAGCGATGTCGAGGGCGAGAGGGTGGGCGTGATAACAATAGTATACTCCCACCATCAGCGTGGCCTGGTGGACAGCCTGACGGACATACAGCATGAGTTCGGCAGCATAATAAACTCGAGCCTTCATGTTCATCTGGACAAGGATAACTGCCTCGAGGTTGTGATACTACGTGGCGAGGGAAAGGATGTGAGAAGGGCAGCGGAGAGGATGATGGCACTGAAGGGCGTCAAGCATGTGAAGCTCACCACAACCTCTGTCGGCGCGGAGCTATGAAGGAGATACTTCCGGGGCTTTACATCTTGAGAAGAGACCGTCTCGCAACCAGCCCGCCCTCCCAGGAGCCCCTCTATGGCGAGAAGATCGTTGACGGTCTGAGGGTATGGGATCCGCGAAGATCGAAGCTCGCCGCCCTTCTTTTGAGGTATCCATGCCTTGAGGGGGTGGTGCCATCCGGTAAAGTCCTGTACCTCGGTGCTGCGAACGGCACCACGGTCAGCTACCTCGGTGATATTCTCACTGGAGGCATGATCTACGCAGTCGAGATCTCTCCGAGGGCGATGAGGGATCTTCTCCTCCTGGCAGAGCAGCGTGAAAATATAATACCAGTACTCGGGGATGCAGCACGCCCTGAGACGTACCGGAGGATCGTCGAGCCAGTGGATCTTTTATATCAGGACGTGGCGCAGCGCAACCAGGCGGAGATAGCATCGAGAAACGCATCGATATACCTGAAGCCAAACGGTCTGATGGTGGTGATGATAAAGGCGAGATCCATCGACTCAACAGCCCGTTCCACCGAGATCTTCGACGAGGAGATAAGGCGCCTCAGTGGGGTGGAGGTCCTGAGGAGGGTGGACCTGCCACACCACAGGGATCACGTCGCAGTCGTTGCGAGAAAGCTCAGATGATACCGCGAATCCAGTCCACGATCATCTCGGGGATGAGCCTGATATAGCCCACATATGGTATTCTGTATCTCGCGACACCTATGACCCACTCCTTTCTCACAGGTGTCAGATAGCTTATACCATCTGTCACATAAGACGTGTTGCCATGGCTGTAAATGACGAGTCCCGTCTCTCGATCTATGAGAATGCCATCAGCCGTCTCCCTGAACCTCTCCGGGTGTTCTCTGATGTACGCATAGTTCGGCACCCCCAGAATCCTTCCAGCCATCTGATCGATTACCTCGTTGTGATCGCCTTTCGTTATGTAACCCGCGAATGGCGCTGGGGGCCCCCCATCCCACATCGGCTCGCCCATCTCTACCCATCTCATCGCCCTGTGTATTATGGGCGTGGCCTTATCCCCACTGCTTCCGATGCCCAGGATGCCAGGAATGATATCGAGCACTCCAAGCTTCTCCTTCCCATACGGGCGGTAGAGTATGACATCCCCCGGGTTGTTGAACGATCTGTATCCTCTCGCCTTGCCCTCCTCCCATGTGATCACATCAGTTCTGGATATGCCTTGCACGATGATGATATCCCCAATATTCATGTTCGGGACCATGCTCCCGGACTCAACTGCGACCATCGGGGTCCAGAGGCCGAGAAGCACCTGGGAGATGAGGGAGACGCCGCCGACAACCACAACGACGAATATTATGTCCTTGACAAAGGACGGAAGACCCGCCAGAGTATCCGATAGCTTCATCGGGAGGTTTATCTGGTGGGAGGGTGTTATACGGCTTTCGATGCTCGAGATCGTTCAGATGTTTGCTGAGAGGGGATACCAGCTCACACCTGAGGCACTCGAGATACTATCGAAAAAAGATACAGTATCGATCGACCATCTGATAAGCAGCCTCGATGCAAGCACCGTTGTTGTAAGCGCAGAGCATATACTCTCACTTCTGAACGGGAGACGAGGAAGGGCGGCGGAAGAGAATGCAAAACCAGTGTCACAAACCGTGAATGAACCCCCAGCGACGACCTGCACGCCCGAGCAGAGGAGCTCCGGTGTCGAGGTCGAGGTGTTGAGGGAGATCACAGGAAGATCGACGTGTATAGGGGACTACACCGACTTCGTGAAGTACTTCCGGGACAGGTACGTAAAGATTCGCGATCTTCTGAGCAAGAGAATGAGCTCCAGGCCCATCGAGAGCCTGGGTGCGCAGACCACCGGGCGCGAGGTCTCTGTTATTGGGATGGTAATGGCGATAAGAAACACATCTCGAGCCAGAGTCGTGGAGCTCGAGGATCCCACAGGCATGGTTACCGTGCTCTTCGCCAGGGATTCACCTGCCTATGAGGACTCGATGCTTCTGGTGACAGATGAGGTTGTGGGCATCACCGGAACATCCGATGGAAGGGGTCGCATATTCGCGAAGTCCATCGTCTGGCCGGATCTGCAGGCTCAGCCCCAGCCCCTGACAGCTGCATCCGGAGGAGCTCTGTTCCTCTCAGACCTCCATGTGGGAAGCAATAAATTTTTGATGGATACATGGAACCGCTTCGTCTCCTGGATTTCCGGAGAGGATCCGACAGGGCTAAGCTCGGATGTGGGCTGTATCGTGATCGCAGGAGATATAGTTGATGGCATCGGAGTCTACCCGGGGCAGGAGGATGAGCTCGAGATAAAGGACATCTACGAGCAGTATCAGCTGGCCGCAGATCTGATCTCACAGATCCCATCATGGGTGAAGATCGTGATATCACCTGGGAACCATGATATCGTGAGGCAGGCCGAGCCACAGCCAGCACTGCCGAAGGAGATACAATCGTTGTTTCCCGGGAACGTGATGTTCGTCGGAAATCCATCCTGGATAACGATCTCCTCCCGGCCGGTGCTTATATACCATGGAAGGTCGATTGACGACTTTGTCCTTAAGATTCCGGGACTCTCGTACAGAGAGCCAGAGCTCGCGATGGTTGAGATGCTCCGGCGGAGACATCTCTGCCCGATATACGGAAACAGGGTATCTGTCGCCCCGGAGGCCGAGGACCACTACGTGATAGACAAACCGCCCGCGATACTCCACTGCGGACACGTCCACGTGGTGGGGATAACGAGATACAAGGGCGTGACGCTGATCAACAGCGGCACCTGGCAGGGACAGACAGAGTTCCAGAAGAAGATGAACATACAGCCCACGCCTGGAATAGTTCCGCACGTTGATCTATCGACGATGAAGGTCAGGAAGCTGAGGTTCACGTGATGCAGGTGGTGTGCTGATTGACGGTATGCACGGCGATTCGATCAAGCAGAATTTGTGTCTGCAGGTGAGAGCTTCGACGGAGTCGAGAGTTCGCGAAGGCCACATGCCGACCCTATCATGGAAAAGGAAACTGCGGTACGGATCGCGCCCGTACGCCATCAGATTCATCAAAAAGAGAGAATCATCTTGGTGGAACTACGTAGTTCCATCTCCACACCTTGAAGCCAATTCCCAATATCAGTATGAATATCGCCAGCACGATCAGAGACTGCAGGTATTCCAGAGCCGTAGCTGTGTCCATAAAACCACCGCGGGGAGTGTACTGAACTGATCGCTGATAAAGATTTTGGTGCAGAACAGGGAGGAGTCCGAATAAGGAGACGTGTTTCTGACATGCAGAAGCAGTAATGTCCAAATTTCTAGCCTCGGCTCTTATCCAGACAGGTCCCAAAACGGCTCTGCTTCTATGTGTGTCACTGGTATGGAGACAGTGTCGCTCAGTTCCAGCAGAATCACTCTTCTGTTCGAGCCCACACCTGTCGATGGATGCTGCAAGAAGTCGACCCAATCCCTCGGAATACTGATGCAGCGTTCGATGCCCTCAGAATCAACAGAGGTATGTGCTGAAACAGCGAAAGCTTTCAGCTGGTAGACGACTACTGACCCTTAACAATATCCGCGCGCGAGAAGACCGTTCTTCCCTTGTACACAATCTTCTCGATCCTGTGGTAGGGTATATCCGTGCCCATGTACGTGAAGAACGACCTGCCGAGAGCGATCTCGCTCGCCCTTGCGTGGATCCTGTTCGATGGCGCGCCCCTGTGGAGTATCTCGATCTCCACATCACTGAGATCGAAGCCGCGCCACTTCATCTCGTTCAGGATGTGCTTTGGGTGCCTGCCAAAAGGGAAGAGCTCCTCCATCATGCTCAGAAAGTCTTTTAGAGCTGATAAGATATTCGCTCTGTATCACGCTGGTAGATTGACATGTTTCCCGAGGACGAGTACCAACTGGAATTCTTCAGGACAGAGGGTTTTGTTCGCAAGGTGTGCGAGAGCTGCGGGGGCAGTTTTTGGACCAGGGACGCCTCGAGGAGGACCTGCGGGGATCCGCCGTGCGATCCGTACTCATTCATAGGCTCTCCTGTTTTCAGGGAGATGGAACTGGACTCGATGCGCGAGCATTACCTGAGCTTCTTCGAGGCGCACGGGCATACGAGGGTGCAGAGATACCCGGTTGTTGCGAGATGGAGGGACGACATCTACCTCACAATAGCATCGATAGCTGACTTCCAGCCTTTTGTGACATCAGGCCAGGTCCCGCCGCCTGCGAACCCCCTCACCATATCCCAGCCGTGCATCAGGCTCGACGATCTCGATTCGGTGGGGCGAAGCGGCAGGCATCTCACGACGTTTGAGATGATGGCGCATCATGTCTTCAACACAAAAGAACACGAGATCTACTGGAAGGACAGGACTGTGGAGCTCTGTGATGAGCTCCTCCTCGGGCTGGGTGTTGATCCTGAGAGCATCACGTACAAGGAGTCGCCATGGGCAGGAGGCGGCAACGCCGGTCCGAGCCTAGAGGTGCTCGTTGGAGGCCTCGAGCTCGCGACTTTGGTCTTCATGAATCTGAGGCTTGATTCCAGTGGAGAGTACGTCATAAAGGGCGAGCGCTACAGCCGGATGGACAACTACATCGTTGACACAGGATACGGGCTTGAGAGGTTCGTGTGGGCATCCAAGGGATCGCCCACGATATACGACGCGGTCTTCCCGGACATCGTGAGAGAGCTCTCCGATCTGGCAGGTGTGGAGCACGATCTTCATGACCCAGAGTACGCGGAGATCTTCGCGAGAAATGCCAGGCTCGCAGGCATGATCGATCTCGGGGAGGCATCGCTGAGGGATCTGAGAAAGAGGATCGCGGAGAGCATAAACACGACTCCTGAGAGGCTTGAGCGCATAATGGCGCCGATGGAGAGGATCTACGCGATCGCGGATCACACAAGGTGCCTGGCATACATGCTCGGCGATGGGATAATACCCTCGAATGTAAAGGCCGGCTACCTCGCGAGGCTCGTGATTCGCAGAACCCTCAGGATGATGAAAGATCTGAAGCTGGAGATCCCGCTCTCAGAGATCGTTGAGATGCAGATATCAAAACTCGATTACGATGACTGGAGGGAGCGGATGGAGACGATCTCGGAGATCCTGTCGCTGGAGGAGGAGAGGTACGCAGAGACCCTGGAGAAGGGGAGCAGGATGGTCTCCAAGATCGCATCGCATTACTCGAAGAAGGGCGGAAGAATACCCCTCACAGAGCTCGTATCACTATACGACACTCACGGGATCCCTCCCGAGATCGCCAGGGAGACAGCAGGCGCACTCGGCGTGGATGTGGAGCTGCCGGACAACTTCTACTCCATAGTCGCATCGACCCACAGCAGGGCTGAGCAGAGAGAGGTCGAGACACGCTCGCCGCCTTTCGAGAAGACCGAGCGCCTCTTCTACTACAGGCCCTTCGATCAGGAGTTCGATGCGACAGTCCTCGGGATATTCGAGGGGTCTGTTGTTCTTGACAGAACCCTCTTCTATCCTGAAGGTGGAGGCCAGCCGGCGGATCGTGGTGTCCTGGTGAGGGACGGGCAGGTGTTTAACGTCAATGACGTCCAGATGATAGATGGCGTTGTCCTCCACCGGGTGGAGCAGGAGGGGCTCTCACCAGGCGACAGGGTCACCGGAAGGATCGATATGCGAAGGAGAATGGCGCATGCGAGGCACCACACGGCCACGCACATCGTCAACGACTCCGCGAAGCGTGTTCTGGGGAGGCACGTCTGGCAGGCCGGCGCTCAGAAGAGTGAGGACAGGGCCAGGCTGGACATATCCCACTACAGGAGGATCTCTGATGAGGAGCTGAAGGCGATAGAGCTCGAGGCGAACAGGCGCGTGATGGAGATGATCCCCGTGATCACGGAATTCATGCCGCGCGAGGAGGCTGAGAGGCTCTTCGGATTCCAGCTCTACCAGGGAGGCGTGCCTCCGGGCAGGGAGATCCGCGTCGTCAGGGTGGGGTCTGACATAGAGGCCTGCGCCGGTACTCATGTCACGAACACAGGAATGATCGGCCCGATAAAGATACTCAGGACCGAGAGGGTTCAGGATGGCGTGGAGCGGATAGAGTTCGCGGCTGGAGAGGCAGCTGTGCAGAGAATACAGGAGCGGGACGATATTCTCGCGGAGGCTGCTTCCATTCTGCGGGTGCCGATAGAGCAGCTTCCCAGGACGGTCTTCAGGTTCTTTGAGGAGTGGAAGGATCAGCAGAAGGTGATAGAGCATCTGAAAGAGGAGATCGCCGGGATCCGGATACTCACGCTCTCATCAGAGGCTGTGGATGTGAATGGTGTGAGTATCGTCGCCAGGGACATGGGGGAATCGGATGGCGAGACCCTGCTCAAGGCCGCGACGATGCTCTCTGAGAGGGACATAACCGCGATACTGGGCGGGGCAAGCGGTGGGGCTGCCAAGATCGTCGTCTCTGTGGGAAGATCCGGGCTCGAGCGAGGGCTGAACGCTGCTGATATCGTGAGAGCTGCTGCAAAGTACATCGGAGGAGGTGGAGGAGGAAAGCCGGATCTTGCTCAGGGAGGAGGTCCAAACGTCGGAGGGTTGAGGGCAGCCATCGATGCAGGGATGAGCGCAGCCCGAAAGGCGCTTCAGGTTTAGATTATCCGCGGGGAAGTCCAAAGAGGAAGCTGCTCCTCTGCGGGCAGAATGTAGGAGATCTGCATGTATGTGAGATCGCATCTTTGCTCTGAGGAGGTGAGCTGGGCGCAGGTCCAGATGCGCCTGTCTCTATGGATGATGATATGCTGAGAAAATACAGGACTGCAGGCAGGATACTTGCGGACGTCCTCGGAAAGGCCTCTGCGAAGATAGACGTCGGCGTATCGCTTCTGGGGGTTGCGGATTACGTGGAAAACACCATCCGGGAGATGGGTGGAGAGCCAGCATTCCCATGCAACATATCTCGGGATCGCGAGGCCGCTCATTACACTCCGAAACCGAATGATGATGCAGTCTTCGGCGAGGAGATGGTGAAGCTCGACATAGGGGTGCATGTCGATGGCTACATCGCGGATGCGGCTGTGACCGTCGACCTGAGCGGACATCCGGAGCTCGTGGATGCATCCAGGGCGGCTCTGGATGCAGCTATAGAGCTGGTCGGACCGGGAGTGAGCACGTGTGAGATTGGAAGGGCGATCGAGTCTGCGATCGAGGGATTTGGATTCAAGCCCGTATCAAACCTGACCGGCCACGGCCTCTCCAGGTTCAATGCTCACACAGAGCCGACCGTGCCCAACAGGTCCTGCACATCAGGCGTGGAGCTCAGGCCAGGTGATGTGATCGCGATAGAGCCTTTTGCGACGAACGGCTCTGGAAGGATCTCAGATGCGCCTTTGGTCGAGATATTCGGGCTCACATCCCGCAGGCCTGTCAGGGACAGGAGAGCGAGGGCGCTGCTTTCTGAGATAGAGACGAGGTTTAAAGGACTGCCGTTCGCGCGCCGCTGGCTGAGGGGGGAGAGCATAGACTACTCTCTCCAGAGACTGATCCGGGCTGGTGCTGTTCACACATATCCTGTGCTCTGGGAGGTGGAGGGCGCGATTGTCTCGCAGGCGGAGCACACTGTGATAGTGACGGAGAGCGGATGCGAGATCATTACACGGTAGCTCATACCTCCTCCTCGAGCGGGCTCCCGTCCTCTTCCTTGTAGCTCGTATCCCCGACCATTGCAGCGGCTATCGCATCTATTCCATCAAGGAGCTCAGCTACAACGCAATAATCCATATCAGGGATCTCCGGCGGCTTCTCCCCGGCTATAACCCTCGCGCCGATGTTGCCCACAACAGCCAGGGCGTCCTCAATCCTTCCCTCCGCCTCTGCCCTCACCGCCTCGTTGATCATCTCATCCAATCTGCGATCTTTGTCGTAATCCCCCAGGATGTAGCTGTTGCATGATTCGAATACTGCGGCCAGCGAAGTCCTAAGCGAGGCGAGCATCAGGTCCGCATCCTCTCCAAGGCTCTCGTGCTCTGTTGAGACGATATCTCTTATGCTTCTTATAGTCTCAAGCGCCTCATCCTGAGTGAGCATACCTTTCTCCAGTCTGGCTAATACCTTTAAACATGCCAGGATCACATCGTCCATGATATACACAAAGACAGCCCCTCCAGCATCCTGCTCAGACTCGGGGAACTTGAACTGGCTCTCCTTCACCTTGTTCATCCAGTTCAGCCAGCGCTTCTGTGTGTAGAACTCCTCTTTCATGCTCTCTCCCTCCAGTGCTACCTGTATGCATCGACCAGCGCCACTCTCTCCAGAACCAGATCCGGTATCCTGTCCTCTCCAGCAGCCTCGATCTCAGCATCTGATATATCATAAAATCTCCTCACCCGCTCAGCGTCGAATCGAATCCCCAGATCATCTGGCTCTATAAGCATGCCTGTTATCCTCCTGACCTCATCATCCTCCAGATCGTCGACGATGAGCAGGGCCACGCGTTCTGCCGCATCCGACACTCCCAGAGATAGCGCCTTCTCTATCTGCCTCTGGCCGGATGCGTATCTCAGGATCTCAATGCCGAGATCCTTCGCCACGTTTCTGCCCTCCTGGAATGCTGCTATGGCCTTCTCGGCTGCGTAAAAGACATGCCTCTCGCTCACAACCATTGCAGCATCAAGTGCCTGGATCAGATACCCTTTCGATCTGAGGTTTTTTATGGCGTTAACTATGCCTGGAATCGGCCTGCCGAAGAGTAGCCGCATAACAACCCGAAGATTTCCGGGTTTTTAATAGGTTGTGGTACGTTGGGAGGGCCTGTCCGAATAGGAGCTTTGGCCGGGAAATCCGGACCTTCTCCGTTTGCATGCCGGAAACACCTAATCCTCATTTGGACACTGGGATTGAGAGCTACATTTATCTTTTGAGAAATATCTCACTGATATGATGTCGCGGATCTCTGCGTTTCTCATGGACCTTGATGGCGTGCTGTATGTTGGAAGAAACCCAGTTCCCGGAGCGAGGGAGTGTCTGGAGCTGATGGAGGAGAAGGGGTACAGCTTCAGATTCATCTCAAACTCCACTCGGAGATGCAGGGCATCCGTTGCGAAGCGGCTCTCTGAGATGGGATACAGAATACAGCCTGAGCGTATCTTCACGCCATCTGTTGCGGCAATCGAGAGGATCCATCGATCCGGGAAGAGAAGGTGCTATCTTATTTCTACAGGTGACGTTCACAGGGACTTCGAGGATGCGGGCATCGCGCTTGTCGAGGACGAGGCGGACTTTGTGGTTATAGGAGATGCGGGAAGCAACTTCACATATGAGCGTTTGAACAGGGCGTTCAATCACGTCCTGGAGGGAGCTGATATGATAGCTCTTGAGATGGACAGGTACTGGAGGGAGTCCGAGGGGCTCGTCCTCTCCGCGGGACCGTTTGTTGCAGCGCTTGAGTATGCGACCGGAAAGAGAGCGGAGCTCGTGGGCAAGCCATCGCCGGAATTCTTCAGCCTCGCTCTGAATGATATGGGCGTGAATCCACAGGATGCTGCTATGATCGGGGACGACATAATCACAGATGTCGGCGGAGCCCAGAGGGTCGGCATGCTCGGCATTCTTGTCAGAACTGGGAAATACCGCCCGGAGCATGTGGAGAGATCGGGAGTGAGGCCAGACTGTGTCCTGGACTCGATCGCGGATCTCGCCAGATGGCTCTGAGATTCGCCTCAGTGCTTACTCCTGCACATTGCATATGCGCTCATTCTGCTGGCAGCATTGTTTGCTCAGCTACCGAATCAAGCAGATTCATCTGCCGAGTCGTGCAGCAGAACAAGCACAGCTCAGGACAGTTTTTAAAGTGGCCAGAAGCATAAGAACAGTCGCTCTTATCCATCTGATAACTTGCCCGGAGAGGCAGCAGTCATGCTATGCGCTCCTGGCGAGCGGATGAGTGTATTCAGCAACCTACTGCATGACCTCCAAGTTGCTGAACACATAAGAGCGAGAACAGTTACAACATCCTTTAAACAGATGCTGGTGGCTGAAGGTTTCGGAATTTCAGGCCCAAAAATGTACATCATAATCGTCATATTTTCCGTTAAATGTGCTGTGTTGGATAACTATTTAAACTAGGAAAATATATAATATATTTCATGGCCTATGAGGATAACCGCAATTGGCGCGAATACAATGAGAAATTGGTTAGGCGAGGATGGTTTTACCTTAGCACTGACTTTGTGAATAATTGGGATGAAGAGCTACTGAAGATGAATAAGAACAAGAATGGCAGACCCTATCGCTATCCTGAGACATTTATTCAATTTTGTGGTTTAGCATACGCCTTTCTTCATTTACCATACAGGCAGCTCGAAGGATTTATTCAGGCGCTAAGCGGATTTGTTCCTGGGCTGTTGGCTGCCGATTATTCGACATTATGGCAGAGGATTACGAATTTGGAGTTGAATATTCCAATACCTGATAACGATTTAGTGGTCGCAGTTGACTCAACAGGAATGAAGGTTACGAATAGAGGCGACTGGATGAGAGAAAGTCATGGTGTTGAACGCAGAGGCTGGATAAAAGTGCATATCGCCGTAGATGTTGAAACAAGGAAGCCCGTAACCTTCGAGATAACCGATGAGACCGTCACTGATCATGAGATGGTAAAACCGCTGCTGGAAGATGTTAAGCTTGAAGATTCACTGATGGATGGAGCTTATGATAAGGAGGGGGTATTCGATTTCATGAAAGAGAAGGGCGTAGATATGCCTGGAATCAAGATCAGGAAGAATGCTATCGTCAAAGCAGGCTCGTCCAGAGCCGAACCAGTTCTTGAGTTTATGAAGTATGGATACCACAGTTGGAAAATTGTGCATGGATATGGAAGAAGGTGGGCGGCTGAAAGTGTATTCTCAGCAATTAAGAGGATATTTGGCGAGACTGTGAGGGCCACTTCGAAGGAAGGCATGATTCGCGAAGTACGCAGGATGTTCACATTTTATACTATAATTTTAAGCGTATAACATTATGACGAAGATTCTTGAAAGAATAAGAGAGAATATATGAATATAAAGCTACTTATCCAACACAGCAGTTAAATGGGTACCATCGACCGACATTTTTTAATAATTCCTGTATGGGTTTTAGTTTACTGTGCATTAACTGCCGGCTGAAGATTTGTATGGATCGATACATTATGGATAATCGCGTTCTTTTGACTGCCCTGGGGCTCAACCCAAAGGAGACGACGTACACACTGGGGAACAGAACCTGCAAGTCCCTCCTGTCCCCTGTGGCTCTGTACAATCTGCTTCCGGAAGATGAGCGGTTCGATAGAGTGCTGGCCCTCTGCACGGAGGAGGTTCTCGAAAAGACGTTTCCCCTGCTCAGGGAGGAGCTGCCTGTCATGTGTGAGCCCACGCGTGTCCACAGCGGCGTCAGCGCTGGCGATCTTCAGGCGACCCTGCATAACATGCTGGAGAAGATACCGGAGAAGGCAGAGCTCATCCTGGATGTGACGCACGGCTTCAGGCACTACCCGTTTCTGTTCTTCACCGCATGCCTGTATCTGAAGGCTCTGAAGGATGTTAAGATCAAAAAGATCTGGTACGGAAGGTTGGATGCAAAGAACCCTGATGGTGCAACACCATTCATCGATCTGAGCATCCTCCTTGAGATGATCGACTGGTTCCGAGTCGTTCAGTCCTTCAGGGATATGAGCAACCCGAAGGCCCTTGCGGATAAGTTGCTTGCATACAAGAGAGATGTGATAAAGCCGGATACGAACATACCTCCCTCCACTAAAAAGAAATACAGCGCGGTCTCCAGCGCTGCAAAGGAGTTCGCAGAGCTGTTCGGCATAGGCCTTCCAGTGGAGATCGGCATGGCTTCAGCAGATCTGCAGAGGCTGATAGAAGAGCTTCGTGTGGAGGGAGATCTTTCAGCAATAAAGATCCTCCTGGCAGAGGATCTGCTGCTGGAGATAGAAAATGCAGCAGAGCGCTTCAGGCTGCCAGAGGGCGTTGAAAAGAAAGATCTCATTCTCGATATCGGGGAGATCCACAGGCAGGAGAAGCTAATAGATGCATACTTCGAGGCAGGTTACCACAACAACGCTATCGGGCTGATCAGAGAGCTTATCATAAGCAGGCTAATGCTCGAAGATGAGGATGGCAGGAATAGCTGGCTCGACAAATCACAGCGAGAGAAGATCGAACGATGTATTGGAGCCCTCATGGATTACAGCAAAAAGAACAGCGCAGATCTTACAAAAGACAGGAAAGAGCTTGCTGGTATATGGAGCTCCGTTATCGACGCCAGAAATAAGTTGCACCATTATGGGATGACGAAAGATATTGTGAGTGATAAACAAATCGGGATCCCGAAGTGGTGGGACGATCTGAAGCAGCGTCTCGACGACAATTCGTTTTGGGATTGCGGTTTTGGAGGTGGCTCTGGCAGGCTTCTGATCTCGGCACTTGGCCTTCACCCAGGCTTTCTCTATACCGCTCTGAGGAATGTGAATCCAGAGTTATGCCTGGTGATTGCATCACACGAAACTGTGGGCAGATGGGATGAGCTCGCCAGAATGGCCAGTTACAGTGGCGATTTCGATGTTAAGGAAATGGATGCACATTCATTTGACGATGGCAAAACCATCGTTGTCAACTCAGGGGAGCTTCTCGTCAGATTCGATGAGGTTGTGTGCAACCTGACGGGTGGCACAGCTGCCATGCAGTATGCGGTCATCCAGCTGGCAAGGAGGGCAGAGCGGTTGGGAAGAAATGTCAGATGGATCGCGGTCATCGATAATCGTTCAATTGAGGAGCAGAATCTGAACCCTTACGTCGAGGGGGAGGTGGTCTTTTTGGAGGATGCAGGGATATGATAGAGGCGAAGTTCCGTATCGTTACACCGCTCTTCATGGGCGGGGCAGATCAGAGTACGCCGGAGCTGCGCGTTCCGGGCATAAAGGGTGCCCTCAGGTTCTGGTGGCGCGCTCTCGCATGGAACTGGTGTAAAGGGGATCTCAGCAAGATTCGAGATCTGGAGGGCCGGATCTTCGGGAGCACAGAGCACGGGCAGTCCGGGGTGATCATGGATCTGTGTGGAGCGAATGCAAAATTCACAAACGAAAGCTTTTTTGAAAAACGCCAGGGCCTGATGTACCTGGGATACGGTCCCATAGAGAAGGGAAAGCTGACTCGAGATTATCTTAAACCGCCCGTTGATGCGATATTGAGGATCCGGATTCGGCCGAAAAATAGCGATGAGAAAGCTCCTTCTGAATCAATCGCAGATCAGCTCTCGAAGGCCCTGATCGCCATGGGCTTATTTGGAGGCCTCGGATCGAGATCGAGGAGAGGATTCGGCTCGTTCAATCTGATCGAGCTGAATGTGGACGGCAAAACGAAATTCAAATGCCCTAACAGCAAAGATCAGCTGAAGGAAGAGATACGGAAGTTTATAAAGTGTCTGAATCTGTACGACACGCTCCCAGAATACACCGCTTTTAGCCCGAAGACAGAGATATATCTTTTTAAAAATATGAACACCGACCCCTTGGGCCTTCTGGACGGGGTTGGCAATGCGATGATTGAGTATCGTCTGGGCACAAGGGGGAAGTCAAGCGGAAAAAGGATACAGAGTAGATTCAAAGCGGACACAGAGCTCGCCAAGAAAGGATTCAAAGCGGACACAGCGCTCGCCAAGAAAGGATTCAAAGCGGACACAGCGCTCGCCAAGAAGATAGCTCTGGGGGAACAGGTAAACGGACATCCACGGCGCCTTTTCTTCGGTCTGCCTCACAACTATCACTTCAAGGATCTGGAAAAGAACCTCGAGATAAGAGGTACAAACCACAATCGCAGGGCAAGCCCGCTGCTGATCCACGTCCAGATGGTGGGCACGCAGTACACCGCGGTTGCAACCCTCATGCCCGCGATGTTCCTGCCATCAGATGAACAAATTCTGATAAGGGCCACGGAAGAAAAGAAAAAGGATGGTGGTTGGAGGATGTCGGTGGACTCCAGCAGCTTCCCGGAATCTCGCGTCAATCTGGACACAGAAGAGGCTGAGGAGCTCATGGTGATCAGGGATTTCCTTAATTCGAGTTTTAAGAGGGTGTATCCAAATGAGCATGAGCGATAGCAGTTCCGAAATAAACTTCACAATCGGTCCTGTTCAGGGGTTCATCGCGCAGGCGCGCCGTACGAGAGACCTCTGGAGCGGCTCGTTTCTCCTCTCGTACCTCTCCGGATGCGCCATGGCTGAGATACGGAGATGTGATGGCAGAATAAAGGTTCCAGATGTAGAGGGAGATCAGCTGCTCCGCTGGATCGAGAGTGATGGTGAGGGTGCACCACCCCGGATCGGCACACTTCCCAACAGGTTCGTGGCATCTGCGGAAGACCCTGCTGGCGCTGCCAGAAGCGCCGCGGAGGGTGTGAGGAGCAGGTGGAAGAAGATCGCAGACTGTGTTTGGAATAAATACGTGGAGGGCGTCGCAGATCAGGGAAAGAACACGCGTGAGATCTGGGAGAGGCAGGTGAATAACTTCTGGGAGATCCACTGGACGATCGGCGCGATGGAGGGAATGGAGGCGCGCAAGAACTGGAGGATCTGCACAGACTGGTCAGACGGTCGACCGACCATTGAATGGGGAGATCACTGCACGATCATGAGCGACTGGCAGGAGATCTCAGGCTATGTGAGATCCATTGAGAGGAAAAAGCAGGATGATTTCTGGAAAGAGATACGCCAGGAGACCAGCGGGATGGATCTCAGAAGCGATGAACGGCTCTGCGCGATCGCCCTGATCAAGAGGATGTTCCCATCGGTGGCAGAGGATGCCATAGGATGGGAGGTCTCCGCGGATCGCTGGCCCTCCACGCTCTACGTGGCAGCGATACCATGGCTCAGTGCTGTAATTGAATCAGCTGAGAGGGATTATGCGAACGACTACGCGAAAAAGGCGTTTAGCTATGCGGAGCACATACAGAGAAAGGGTGTTGCAGAGCAGATCTTCGGAAGGAAAGACCTGTTCCTGGAGATCGATGCGAACTTCTACCACACCACCTCCCTGAAGAACCCGAAGAGCACCCCACTCAAAATGACCCCGGAGGATGGGGATGAACCGGAGGATGTGAGGAGAAGGCGGGAAGAGCTTATTGAATGCCTTGAGGAGCTTTACAATAAAAAAGGGAAACCCTCTCCATTCTACGCCATGCTCCTCATGGACGGGGACAACATGGGGAGGCTGATCAGGGAGAGTGGAGAGGCTGTGAGCAGAGCTCTTGCATCCTTCGCAAAAGATGTTGAGCGTGTCGTGCACGATAACCTTGGAGTCCTGGTGTACGCGGGTGGAGACGACGTCCTCGCGATGCTGCCTGTTGAAAGAGCGATGAGCTGCGCGTACAGGCTCTCTGTCAGTTTCGCGGAGTCGTTCGAAGCTCAGGGGATGGAGGCGACCATATCAGCGGGATTGGTCTTCGCCAGCCATCGCGTGCCGCTCCGCTCTGTTATGCGAGAGGCGCACTCCATCCTGGACGATATAGCGAAGGATGAGAACGGCAGGGGAAGCATGGCTGTCAGCGTCCTCAAGGGCAGCGGCAGGTACTGCAGATGGGTCAGCTCCTGGAAGGGTGCTGTATCTCCAGAGAACGAGGTCGTTCTGGAGCGGCTGGCGAAGAATCTCTCAGAGAAACCTGACGGCATAGAGGCGTCGAGCTCGTTCTTCTACAAGTCGAGAGAGCTGCTGCTCATGCTCGCCGGCGAGCAGAGATGGAGCCCGGGAATGTTCTTCGATCTCTCACATCTCGGAGGTCTGGATATAGAGACGCTCCTGCAGGCCGAATACCTCAACGCGCTTGAGCACAGATCTGAGATAACAGAGGAGGTACGCGACAGCGCGGTGAGATACGTGAGAGATCTTCTTTCTGTGAGCCGGAGGCACCGGGGCCCTGAGCATGAGCGGGCAACTGGCAAGGAGATCTGCGCGGATGGCATGCTGCTTGTGAAGTTCCTGTCACAGAAGGGGGTTCAGGAATGATTTATCTCAGAATCACCCCGGTGGATTCCTGGTTCTTCAGGGACGGAAGGCCGTTCCATTTGGGAGAGGCGACATCAGACGTTGGGGGGCTCTTTCCCCCAAGCGCGTTCACTGTGGTCGGAGCGATAAGGGCGCACCTCGCCCGGAGCATGGGCTGGCGTGAAGGGAAGTGGAGTGAAGAGATCTGCAGGGTGCTCGGGGATGGGTATGATCTGGCTGGTCTCAGGTTCAGGGGACCGCTGCTCTGCAGGGAGGGAGATCGCGGTCCAGAGATGCTGTATCCAGCGCCGCTGAACCTACTCGGGAAGAGGAACGACAGCGGGTACGAGATGAGGCTACTCCGTCCCGGGGAGGAGGTGGAGTGCGATCTTGGAAGGGTCAGGCTTCCCACAGCGGAGAAAATCGATGGCATGAAGCAGCTGTCAGGATACGTAAATGGAGATCAGCTGAAACAGGTATTGAGGGGAGAGGTTCCGGAGGGACGGGTGATCCCGAGGGAGGAGTTATGGGGGACGGAGTACGCTGTCGGTCTTGAGAGAGAAAGGGATACAAGAACAGCTAAGGAAGCGCATCTTTACTCGATAAACAGGATCAGGCTTGTGCGCGGAGTGCATCTGATCATGGGCGTTGAGGGGATCGATGAGGGCCTCCTGGAAAAGCTGGACGGCGCGGTGATGCCCATCGGCGGAGAGGGGCGGATGGGGTGTGTCGAGATGCTCAGCCCCGGAAAAGGCGTCTCTGAGATCAGGCAGGAGATCGGGCCGATCGACGGACGGGTCAGATTCACGCTGGTGCATATCACCCCGGCGTTTCTGGGGAGGTGGCCCCGTCCGGGAGAGAGCATCCCCGGGGTTCCTGGGGAGGTCGTATCAGCCTGCGTGGGGCGAGCCCTTCGCATCGGTGGCTGGGATTCTGTTAACAGGAGACCTGTGGAGCTCAAGCCGTTCATTCCACCGGGATCCGTCTGGTTCTGCGAGGCTGAGGCGGATGAGCTGAACGATGTTATGAGCGTGAGCAGGATAGGAGAGTACACAGGATTTGGTTTTGGAGAGATTGCTCTAGGCATTTGGTGAGGTTGGAGATCATGAGAGGCATGATGCTCGGCATGCTTGCCGAAACCCACATACATTCAGGAGCAGGCAGGTCTGAGGGTTTTGTGGATCTGCCTGTGGCGAGAGAGGCTGTGACCAGCTATCCGGTAATAGCTGGATCCAGTCTGAAAGGCGCGCTGAGGGACGCTGCCAGAGAGAGAGGGATGGACGAATCGATTTTCGGCGACCAGGACAGGGCGGGAGATGTGCTGGTATCCGACGCCAGGCTTCTCCTCCTTCCGGTGAGGAGCCTCACCGGATCTTACAGGTGGGTCACCTGTCCACACATCCTGGAGAGGCTGAGCAGGGACATGAGGCTCTGCGGCATATCTGATGGATTTGAGGGAGCGAGCGTTGAAAGGGGTAAAGCCTGCTGCACCGACGATCTAAATCAGATCTTCCTGGAGGAGAGGGAGTTCCAGAGATCTAACGGGATAGATGGTGCGCTGATTGATGCTCTGAAGAAGATGGTGCCTCACAAGCAGACCGCATCCAGGCTCGAGAGGCAGCTTGTGATCATCAGCGATGATGATTTCGGGTGGTTTGCCAGCTATGGCCTGCCTGTGATCGCCAGAAACAAGCTGGATGACAACAAGAAGAGCAAGAACCTCTGGTACGAGGAGGCGCTAGCTCCAGACACCCTGATGTATGCGATGGTATTCGAGCGCAAGGATGGTGCGCTGGGCAAAGTGCAGTCTATGTTCGAGACGAAGCCCTACCTACAGCTCGGCGGGAACGAGACCGTGGGGATGGGGTGGTTTGCTGTGAAGATCCTGGAGCAGGGTGAGGGGAGATGAGTGAGAGGAGTCTGGAGCAGGAGCGTGCGAAACATGCGCTGGAGGCTGTGAACTCCATCAGGGGTGAAAGCTGGGCGGGCAAATTCCGGAGCTATGTGGAGCGCCTGCCTCCTGCCATAGTGATGAACGGCCTGGGCCAGGCGATGGCTGGCGAGCTTGCAGCTGCGGGCAGGGCGGGGGAGATGAGTGACGACAAAAAAGCCCATAACAAGCTCTACGAGCTGGTCGCGGGCTGGATTCGCACGAGGAGAATCTACTCAGCTGAGGAGAATCTGATGAAGGCGATTGTTGATGGCGATCAGAAGCAGTACGTTCTCGCCCAGGCTGAGGCGCTGGCGTACCTTGAATGGCTGAAGAAGTTCAGCCAGGCCTTCCTGGAGAAGGATAAGGAGGCGTGATCATGCCACTGCCTCTTTACAGAACCATCTCTGAGCCCAAGTGTGTAGAAGGAAACGCAGGGCTCTGGTACGACAAGTTCTGCGACATGTGGAACGATGATTTCAACAGCCTGGGGGATAACGGCAAGAAGGAGTGGATCAGGACTGTTGTGAGGAATGTGGGAGATGAGGCTCTCCTCAGGGAGATCAAGGAGCGTGTGATCTCCCTGATCTCAAATTCGGGCGGAAAGGCCATGCTCTTCAGGACCACCGCGCCGTTCGTCACAGGCCTCGGGAGGAGCCATCCTGTGGAGAACGGCTTCGCGTGGCACCACACGCTCGGCATCCCGTACCTTCCTGGCTCATCTGTTAAGGGAATTGTGAGGGGCTGGGCGCGGCTGTGGAGGAATCTGGACAACGGGGAGATCCGCAGGATCTTCGGACCGGATGGCGCAGGCAGTGTGGGATCCGTTATCTTCCTGGACGCCCTGCCGGTCAGACCTGTGGAGCTGAAGGCGGAGATAATGACGCCTCACTACGGGCCGTACTACAGAGGTGATAAACCTCCAGAGGGCTGGCCTGCTGACTGGCACAGCCCTGTGCCGATACCGTTCCTCGCTGTCGCTGAGGGCCAGGAGTTCCTCTTTGGGGTGATTCCGAGAAAAGAAGCCACTCAGGACTGCGAGAAGGTGATCGGATGGCTCAAAGAGGCGCTGCAGGAGATCGGCGCGGGCGCAAAGACCGCAGTCGGATACGGCAGGTTCGCCTGCATCGAAGCAGAGACCCCAGAGGAAGCGGCGCCAGAGCCCATGACACCGGGGCGCGAGTGGCTGGAGAAGCTCGCCGAAGAAATGGGAAAGAGCGTGGAGGATTTCGCTAAAGAGTGCCCAAAAGTGCTCGCTGACAGGTGGAATGCGATCGAGAATGATGAGCTCAAAGGGATGGTCCGGCAGGAGATCATGCAGATATACCAATGCATGAATCTCTGGGAAGACGCGCCCTCAAAGAGCATGCGAAAGACTCTGGATCGTTACAAGGCCTGGAGATGAAAGGATGAAAGCGATGCTCTGTCTTATCAGCGAGCAGCATGTTCCGAACCTGCTGGGCGTTCACGAGCTGCGGCCGGATCTCCTCGTGCTGCTTGAGACCGAGGGGATGAAAAGGAGGGAGGCTGCAAACAGATTCCTGAAAGCCCTTGCGATCGGAGGTCAGGATTACCTAACAAGAAATGAGATCGTGCCGCTGGAGGATGGTGACTCAATAGAGGAGACTGAGAGGGCGCTGAAAGGGGTCTATGAGAGATACAGAGATGCGGAGTGGATCGTGAACATCACAGGCGGCACGAAGCCGATGAGCATAGGAGCATACGGGTTTTTCAGGCAAAAGAAGAATGCCAGGATAATCTATGTCTCCGCGTCTGACCAGTCGAGGGCGCTGGACTTCTCGGGTGGAGCGGACATACCTCTGAGCCACAGGATATCTGTGGCTGAGTTCCTCGCAGGCTATGGGTTTGATGTGCTCCATTACGACAAGGTCCAGGAGAACGAGGAGCGGAGCAGGAGGTGGCTTGGTCTTGCAGCAGAGATCGCGGCGAGGAGCCAGAATGGCGCCATTCTCGGGCTTCTCGCGAATTTATCGAGGATATCGAAAGAGCGGAGGGGCAGGTACAGGGGACTCAAGATCTCAGAATCAGATGGTCTATTTCTGAACGATGGTCATCTGCGTGAGATGATCGCTTCGAGCTTTGGTCTGGCATGTGATGGTGGGCACTTCACAGGCGCCCTGGATAAATACGCTGTCAGGTTCCTCACAGGCGGCTGGCTTGAGGTCTTCACATGGGGGTTGCTGAGGGGGCTTGATCGTGTCTGGGATGTGCATCTCGGTTTGCAGATTGGAATGAAGAACGAGAAGCTCCAGAACGATCTGGATGTTGTGTTCATGACAGATCAGTCCCTCAGGATCGTGGAGTGCAAGAGCGGCGGGCAGGAGCACGACAGGGAGGGGAGTGATACGCTGTACAAGATTGAGGCGATACGGAAGCAGCTCGGAGCACTTCGTGTTCGATCCTATCTTGTCACGACCTCTGATAACGTGATCGATTCCGAGACCGGTAATATCAAGGAGCATCTGGAGGACAGATCGAGGCTCTATGAGTGCAACATTGTGAAGCCTGAAGATGTTCGCAGTCTTGCGCAGATGTACCTCGCAGGTGACGTGCGGCTGAACGCGAGGGTTGCGCAGGTCTTCAACATACGGCAGGCGGTTTGATGGAGAGCGTTGTCTTCTACCACATCGGGGTCGAGTCGCCGATCGCGCCGGATGAACCGCTGCCGCCGCTGCCGCCCATCCCGCGGGGTGCGCTTGTCGTCGTGGAGGGGCGGGCGCCGATCTGGAGATACGGTCTCGCCCTTCATCGCCTCCACGGCTCTCCCGCGGGGGCGATCGCGGTTTTTGACCCCCGACTCGGCGCGGTCGTCGTCGCGTCGCACACACCTGCGTACAGGCCCGGGCAGGTGGTCGATGTGACGCCGCCTTAGCCGCGCGTTCGTTTCAATCCTTGTTTTCCTGGAACTCGCTCTTCGACAAGGAAGGCAAGGAAGTACAACATCCCCAGTATAGAAAGTTTCAATCCTTGTTTTCCTGGAACTCGCTCTTCGACGTCATAATGATATCATGAGGTGAAAAAAGATGCTGCTGTTTCAATCCTTGTTTTCCTGGAACTCGCTCTTCGACCAGCAGGACCGCGGAGCATCACGAAGAGATATGGGCGTTTCAATCCTTGTTTTCCTGGAACTCGCTCTTCGACTTCAGGCAGTAGTGAAGAACGGTCAGGTTGTCGAGGGTTTCAATCCTTGTTTTCCTGGAACTCGCTCTTCGACATTTCGACAACCCGTGCAGTGCGTGGAGATACGCAGGTTTCAATCCTTGTTTTCCTGGAACTCGCTCTTCGACTTGTAGATACCGGTATTGATTTCGCGTTTTGTGTGACAGTTTCAATCCTTGTTTTCCTGGAACTCGCTCTTCGACTCCAGGGCTCCCCCGCGCCACGAATTTCGAATGGCGGTTTCAATCCTTGTTTTCCTGGAACTCGCTCTTCGACCTTGTTTCTGTAATCAACACGCAACACGTCTGTATGATGTTTCAATCCTTGTTTTCCTGGAACTCGCTCTTCGACCAGATAGCGATGCTATCGCGTCGCGCATCCGATTCATAGTTTCAATCCTTGTTTTCCTGGAACTCGCTCTTCGACCAGAACTGAATGAGCAGATTTGTCCACCCGATTGTGTCCGGTTTCAATCCTTGTTTTCCTGGAACTCGCTCTTCGACTTTTTTTTTTTCCTAAATTGTGTTTCAATCCTTGTTTTCCTGGAACTCGCTCTTCGACGTTGGAGGTTCACTGGGCACGCTGACAACGTTTTCGAGTTTCAATCCTTGTTTTCCTGGAACTCGCTCTTCGACCAGCCCCCGAGACCCGCTGGCTCAGGGCTGTGTAGTTTCAATCCTTGTTTTCCTGGAACTCGCTCTTCGACACAAGCATGTCGCCGACATGATATCGAAGGCAGCGTGTTTCAATCCTTGTTTTCCTGGAACTCGCTCTTCGACTCGAATTGCTTTGATGATGCAGAAGCGCTGGATGCAGTTTCAATCCTTGTTTTCCTGGAACTCGCTCTTCGACTGTAATTCTCCCGAGTCTCCCGAGAGGGAAATATAGTTTCAATCCTTGTTTTCCTGGAACTCGCTCTTCGACCCCTCGTCATCGAGTGTCTTTTTTATCCACTCGATGGTTTCAATCCTTGTTTTCCTGGAACTCGCTCTTCGACATGACGTATACGTATATTATGGGGCGTATCCCCAGGAGGTTTCAATCCTTGTTTTCCTGGAACTCGCTCTTCGACTCCGGCTTCAAGTGTGTACGATACACATTAAATGCGAGTTTCAATCCTTGTTTTCCTGGAACTCGCTCTTCGACAATTCCCGATGTACCATATACGGTGAATTCATTCGGGGTTTCAATCCTTGTTTTCCTGGAACTCGCTCTTCGACGGATGAGCGCCTTCAGCCCATCCTGGGCTGGAATTTGTTTCAATCCTTGTTTTCCTGGAACTCGCTCTTCGACAAAATAGTTACGAGCGCTCAAAGACCAGAGCGTTCGGTTTCAATCCTTGTTTTCCTGGAACTCGCTCTTCGACAATGCCGACGGCGTTGAACACATCCTAATAAGGAGTTTCAATCCTTGTTTTCCTGGAACTCGCTCTTCGACTCAATCCTCGATCTTCGATCTGTGGAGATTTGCAAGGAGTTTCAATCCTTGTTTTCCTGGAACTCGCTCTTCGACATCTTCATCCTTTCAGAATACGTTCGTATCAATCGTGTTTCAATCCTTGTTTTCCTGGAACTCGCTCTTCGACATCGAAAGATGTGTTGGTTGGATACAAAAGTCAAGTGTTTCAATCCTTGTTTTCCTGGAACTCGCTCTTCGACCTGAGACCGAGTTCCGTACAGATCTTAAAGTTGTTCGGTTTCAATCCTTGTTTTCCTGGAACTCGCTCTTCGACCCGGATGTTGCGACCGTTCCTCCTGCATCAGAGATGTTTCAATCCTTGTTTTCCTGGAACTCGCTCTTCGACGCTTGGGATTATTTTTAGAACATGCGCATTTTATGCGGTTTCAATCCTTGTTTTCCTGGAACTCGCTCTTCGACCGGGCCTCTATTTACCATATAGACTTTCATTGTATAGTTTCAATCCTTGTTTTCCTGGAACTCGCTCTTCGACGCTTCATTCCATCCGCTGATCGCTTGAACGTATCCCGGTTTCAATCCTTGTTTTCCTGGAACTCGCTCTTCGACTATATGCGAGATTGTTCTTCTTACAGTATTCAACAGTTTCAATCCTTGTTTTCCTGGAACTCGCTCTTCGACCCATATTATGCTCTGTATTATATAATGAAGGTGTCAGTTTCAATCCTTGTTTTCCTGGAACTCGCTCTTCGACGCAGACTGGAGAGCTTGTCGCAAAGTCTGCTGGAGAGTTTCAATCCTTGTTTTCCTGGAACTCGCTCTTCGACACGTGGATCGTGACACCCCCCATCGTAGCAGAAAGGTTTCAATCCTTGTTTTCCTGGAACTCGCTCTTCGACACTGAATGGTCGCCGTCGCAGGTGGAGCCAGGCGGAGTTTCAATCCTTGTTTTCCTGGAACTCGCTCTTCGACGACACACAGCATATGCCTGGCGAATGCCCTGACGAGTTTCAATCCTTGTTTTCCTGGAACTCGCTCTTCGACGAGAGTGTTGAGAGGGTTTCTTCCAGAAGTCTCCATAGTTTCAATCCTTGTTTTCCTGGAACTCGCTCTTCGACTTCGTGATTCTGTTGTGATGCATGCTGGAAAATTGCGTTTCAATCCTTGTTTTCCTGGAACTCGCTCTTCGACAATGAATGAGTTCCTGATCATGGTCGAAGATTCTGTGTTTCAATCCTTGTTTTCCTGGAACTCGCTCTTCGACCGCTTTTTCATTATTCGAAAACCTATCGCTGTGGGCGGTTTCAATCCTTGTTTTCCTGGAACTCGCTCTTCGACTCCTCCTCCTTCGACATGTCAAATTTAGTCCAGGTCAGTTTCAATCCTTGTTTTCCTGGAACTCGCTCTTCGACTTGGTAATGATTATCCGTTGCAAGTTGTCGGAGACATGTTTCAATCCTTGTTTTCCTGGAACTCGCTCTTCGACCTGGCTGGAGCCGCTGGCCTTCAAATAAATCTAAATAGTTTCAATCCTTGTTTTCCTGGAACTCGCTCTTCGACTATATTTTTTTGATATCACTTATGCTCAGAGAATTCGGTTTCAATCCTTGTTTTCCTGGAACTCGCTCTTCGACTCGGAACGGTCATGAGCTCCGTTATCCTCTGCGCGTGTTTCAATCCTTGTTTTCCTGGAACTCGCTCTTCGACTCGTTGCTGGCGTGCGCAGCGAAATAGAAGATTGTGTTTCAATCCTTGTTTTCCTGGAACTCGCTCTTCGACCTTTCACGACCATACCGGTACGTGGACCGGAACATAAGTTTCAATCCTTGTTTTCCTGGAACTCGCTCTTCGACCTCCCGCCTGAAGAAGGCATCTCGTGCTTTGCGCTCGTTTCAATCCTTGTTTTCCTGGAACTCGCTCTTCGACCCTGAGCACTTCTTTGTCGAGCCGCTGCATTAGGTGTTTCAATCCTTGTTTTCCTGGAACTCGCTCTTCGACCTTTATATACCAATAATGCGTATATGGTATTTGGAGGGTTTCAATCCTTGTTTTCCTGGAACTCGCTCTTCGACACCAAAAGGAGTATTTAGGCTACCTAGCCGTGATGTTTCAATCCTTGTTTTCCTGGAACTCGCTCTTCGACTCCTCCTCCTTCGACATGTCAAATTTAGTCCAGGTCAGTTTCAATCCTTGTTTTCCTGGAACTCGCTCTTCGACTTGGTAATGATTATCCGTTGCAAGTTGTCGGAGACATGTTTCAATCCTTGTTTTCCTGGAACTCGCTCTTCGACCTGGCTGGAGCCGCTGGCCTTCAAATAAATCTAAATAGTTTCAATCCTTGTTTTCCTGGAACTCGCTCTTCGACCCGTGGAGGAGAAAAAAATGACAGCACCAGAACCAAAGTTTCAATCCTTGTTTTCCTGGAACTCGCTCTTCGACTCCCAGAAGATCCGACTCTCATCTGAATCAAGTCGGGTTTCAATCCTTGTTTTCCTGGAACTCGCTCTTCGACCACGTCGCAGTTTAGCCGTCCTCTCACCTCCTCGAGTTTCAATCCTTGTTTTCCTGGAACTCGCTCTTCGACTCCAGATACTAGAGCGTCTCTGACATTGAGCGAGATGTTTCAATCCTTGTTTTCCTGGAACTCGCTCTTCGACTCCCGGGAATTATCGGGTAGGAGAACGTGAATGACGGTTTCAATCCTTGTTTTCCTGGAACTCGCTCTTCGACGCGGGTGAAGCGCCGCAGTCGGTACATGTTCGTGAGTTTCAATCCTTGTTTTCCTGGAACTCGCTCTTCGACATCAGATAGTGATCCGATATGCCCAGGGGCAAATCGTTTCAATCCTTGTTTTCCTGGAACTCGCTCTTCGACAGGATGCGAGGGCTGCTCACCAGTACCCGATGAGGGTTTCAATCCTTGTTTTCCTGGAACTCGCTCTTCGACCAGGAGGAGGCGCTGTCGGGCCAGAACAAGACCGCTAAGCTGTGTTTCAATCCTTGTTTTCCTGGAACTCGCTCTTCGACACCGAGCCGATCACCGATGCGATCATGACATCTTTGTTTCAATCCTTGTTTTCCTGGAACTCGCTCTTCGACATCATTCCACCGGGACAGGAGAAGTACCTGGAACTTGTTTCAATCCTTGTTTTCCTGGAACTCGCTCTTCGACCTGAGACAGTATGGAACGACGAGAACTGGGAGGCGGTTTCAATCCTTGTTTTCCTGGAACTCGCTCTTCGACTACGGCATTTTTTTTCACGCTAGCCGTATGGCGTAGGAGTTTCAATCCTTGTTTTCCTGGAACTCGCTCTTCGACTTGGGACGGCGAGGACTATCTCGCCGTTAACCGAGAGTTTCAATCCTTGTTTTCCTGGAACTCGCTCTTCGACTTGATTTGCCCCATTAATACGAGTTACAATTCTTGTTTCAATCCTTGTTTTCCTGGAACTCGCTCTTCGACACTATATCTACTTGCGCCGCAAGCGACGCTAGTAGATGTTTCAATCCTTGTTTTCCTGGAACTCGCTCTTCGACATCGTAAGGCTTAACCAGGCTGGATAAGGATTTAATGTTTCAATCCTTGTTTTCCTGGAACTCGCTCTTCGACTCTAATGAAAGCTCTTGGTTATTCTGATGACGCCAGTTTCAATCCTTGTTTTCCTGGAACTCGCTCTTCGACAAGTAAATGCTGGATCTTCCAGACAAAGGAGTAGTGTTTCAATCCTTGTTTTCCTGGAACTCGCTCTTCGACCGGCCAGATCTACAGGAATCGCTCGGATGAGTTCATGTTTCAATCCTTGTTTTCCTGGAACTCGCTCTTCGACGCGGCGAGTATTGCTCAGAGGTAAGATCGCTGCTGGGTTTCAATCCTTGTTTTCCTGGAACTCGCTCTTCGACTTGATGATGTTGGTATCGTGAGATTGTGCGCGCGACAAAAAACGAGTTTCAATCCTTGTTTTCCTGGAACTCGCTCTTCGACCTCGACATACACCGCTTGGTTTGAGTCAAAATCGTCGGGTTTCAATCCTTGTTTTCCTGGAACTCGCTCTTCGACCCTGGAGTGTACTTGCTCCGCAGGTCTCCTGATACCTGTTTCAATCCTTGTTTTCCTGGAACTCGCTCTTCGACCAGGTTCACCTTCGCCGGCTTTGAGCAGCAGGCAGTGTTTCAATCCTTGTTTTCCTGGAACTCGCTCTTCGACTCCTCGGCCCGAGCGCGTTTCCGCTCGAGAATGGAGTTTCAATCCTTGTTTTCCTGGAACTCGCTCTTCGACAACTGAAAGATACACTCAGCGGGGTCTGGGATTTCCGTTTCAATCCTTGTTTTCCTGGAACTCGCTCTTCGACTCGAAACGACCGAGGTGAACTGGTATCAGTTCATCTGTTTCAATCCTTGTTTTCCTGGAACTCGCTCTTCGACTTCGTGAGGTGCTCAGAGTGCGGGAAGGAATTGTAGTTTCAATCCTTGTTTTCCTGGAACTCGCTCTTCGACAGCAGAAGCTCCAGCCAGCGAATAAAGGGCTAGGAGGGTTTCAATCCTTGTTTTCCTGGAACTCGCTCTTCGACTCTACAACAACAAATTTGCCGACAAGGAAATCAGTTGTTTCAATCCTTGTTTTCCTGGAACTCGCTCTTCGACTCTTCTATCGAAACGTCACTGAGCACCATCAACAGGGTTTCAATCCTTGTTTTCCTGGAACTCGCTCTTCGACGAGAGTCGAAAATCTCACCAGTTATGAGATTAATCATCGTTTCAATCCTTGTTTTCCTGGAACTCGCTCTTCGACAGCACCTCACGAAGAGGTGCTCATGGCAAAGTTCGCAGGTTTCAATCCTTGTTTTCCTGGAACTCGCTCTTCGACCACCCATGACAAGCATGTTTGTCTTGGTAATTTGGAGTTTCAATCCTTGTTTTCCTGGAACTCGCTCTTCGACACGGCGAGATAGTTCTCGCCGTGCCAGAGCCAGAAGAGTTTCAATCCTTGTTTTCCTGGAACTCGCTCTTCGACCTCTTATATCCGTGGAGGTGTAGATATGCAGCTACATAGTTTCAATCCTTGTTTTCCTGGAACTCGCTCTTCGACGCTTGAACTCGTTTTC
The DNA here is from genome assembly GCF_000014945.1 of Methanothrix thermoacetophila PT. NCBI lineage: Archaea > Methanobacteriati > Methanobacteriota > Methanomicrobia > Methanotrichales > Methanotrichaceae > Methanothrix > Methanothrix thermoacetophila. The sequence continues at coordinate 671,188 of NC_008553.1, read as the reverse complement.
AAAGGGGGATTTATTGTGGTTTCAATCCTTGTTTTCCTGGAACTCGCTCTTCGACTTTGAAAAAGCCAGTCCTCCTGAGGAGGAGGACTGGGTTTCAATCCTTGTTTTCCTGGAACTCGCTCTTCGACAGTGTGAACATGCTCCTCTGCCCGGAGCATATGGTGTGTTTCAATCCTTGTTTTCCTGGAACTCGCTCTTCGACTAGTCGATGTTGAGACGAACGGTACGCTTAGTATACCGTTTCAATCCTTGTTTTCCTGGAACTCGCTCTTCGACCCCGTACCGGAAGTTCCTTATTATTCTAATCCGGAAAGTTTCAATCCTTGTTTTCCTGGAACTCGCTCTTCGACAGCGGCGATTTTTCGTTCTTTTTGGCAGATCTCCCCTTGGAGATCTCCTTTTCGAGGGGGTCTCTGGCATGAGTGGAATTTATCGAACCCTTTATAAATTCATTCCTCTCTGTAACTCCATCTCCGCAATCATCAAGCTTTCTTCGCCTGCCCTCCAGAGCCCCCACAGCCCCAAAGCCCCTTGAGACAGACTTCCCCAGACCCATCAGATCCGGAATGTGAAAGTTCGTCAGGAACTCGCATTTTATGCCGGTGACCATTACACCCTTCAAGATGCAGATCTCATCCCTCACCCTGCCAAGCTCAAGACGTATCTGCTCATCCACCGTGTATCCAAGACCTTTCGCAGCAGAGAGTATGTTCCCAACCAGGATCTTCCTCAGAATCTCTTTCCTCTCATACCAGGAAGCTGCATCCGCATAGCGCATGTAGTTCTCCTGGTTGAGGGCAAGCCAGGGAGTGACAAACCTGTACGCATGAAGCTCTCCAGCACACCCAAACCTCTCCCTCCGCAGGCATATATGCCGCTCAACAACAGAATAGCTCCGATCCCCAAGCCGGATCTCGCCGAACTTATCGTATACATCCCTGAGAACATCCGCGCCCTCGTTTATCCCCAGGATGACCGGAACACCCTGGATTATCTTGTACTGTATGAGCGGATACCTGTAGATCAGTCTGTCAGTGAAATGATGATGCAGAAGCATCTGATCATTGAAGCTCGTGGCAAAGAAGCCGCGCAGCTTCGCAGCATCCTCCTTAACATGCGAATCAGAGCGCAGTCTCAGCCGCAGAATCCTTAGATCCATAGCACCTCAGATTATCATAGATCCCTCGCCAGCATCCTCCACCCTGAAGCCGGTCTCTGGATCGTAGTAGTGAGGGAGTTCGTCCATCGATATGTAGCCAGTGCCCTGATTCTCCACGACAAGATCCGCAGCGAGTCTCCTCGGAAGGGAGATCATGTAATCGCTCAGTGCGTTTCTAAGTCTCAGGTATCTCCTTCTCCTCTCCCAGAGATCCCTCTCGGATCTGAGATCTCTGTAAGCCTGCCAGACATCAGAGGCCCTCTCATCCGTCTCCACAAAAACATCCACCCTGGGCTCATCCTCCTCTATCAGCCTGAAGCTCTCCCCGAGATCTCCAAACTCCAGGCCTGATAGCATGCTCATGCACCTCCTGGAGGTCTCATCGCTCATGCCGCTCCTCACCACCCTGAAGTACCTGCTGTTCAGCTCCAGTATCTCCCTTTCCTCTATGCATTCTCCGCACGACCTCAATATGTCAAGTGTTTTTGAGATAAGAAAACCATCGTAGATGTACCTGCACAGCTCCCTCCGCTCATCCCTGAGGATGACAACTGAGACCCGCCCCCTGCCCTTCGAGAGGTTCCTGTTGCACCTTCCCGCGACCTGATTTATCGAGTCGAGGGGCGCGAGATCCCTGAACACGATATCAGCATCGATATCAACACCCGCCTCTATGAGCTGCGTGCTCACTGTGATCTTCCTGCGCCCTCCACGCTCATCTCTGATCCTGCGTATGCGATCCCTTCTATCCCTGGGAACGACATGCGTGGAGAGGTAAAACAGCTCTGTATCCCTCAGATCAAGAGCTTTTATGGCGCTGTACACATTCCTGGCTGAGCGGATGGTGTTGAGCACGATGAGAAAATCCTTCTCCGGGTTATTGTGAATCTCCCCCTCCAGAAGAGCCTCAAATTCCTCCAGGCTCATGGGAGCATCGATCATGGGGCGCAGCTCAACCCTGTTGAGCGCTCTGAAGTACCGCTCCTTATCGCTCACAGCCTCCCTGATCTCGCCGCTCTCCTCAGAGAAGATCAGCGGCTGGGTCGCGGTGACGAGTATCAGATAGCTGTTGAACTTCTCGCAGAGCATTTTCAGAGAATCATGCAGAAGATGCCAGTACCTGTGGGGCACAGCCTGAACTTCATCCATTATTATTATTGAATTTGCAATCCTGTTGAACTTGCGAAGCCTTCTGTTTCTGTTTGAGAATATCGTGTGGAAGAGCTGCCAGAACGTCGTAACCACGATCTCAGAGTTCCATCCCTCCATCAGCAGAAGGCTCACGTCAGACTCGAATTCCTCATCCCCTTTTGTGTATGTGATGTCGGAGAGATGATGGTGCTTCAGAAGCACGCTTGAGTCAGCCCTGATGCCCGCGCTTTCCAGCACATCCTCGAAGACATCGCATGTCTGATCGATTATGCTGAGAAACGGCAGAGCGTATACTATCCTGGGCATGACCCCACGTTCGTTCATCAGCCTTCTCCTGAGCCGCAGCGCCATCGCCAGGGATGTCAGCGTCTTGCCTGTACCTGTGGGCACGTTCAGCGATATTATCCTCTCATTGAGGTCCCATCCTGAGATCCGGCTGACTGCATCATGGTATATCTCGTTCCTCATTCCATTGATGCCATCTCTCCTCTCGGAGAACCCGCGCGCCTCCCTGTACCTGTCCACAAGATCTGGAGGAATATTCACCCTGCCCAGATCCACGCCCTCCAGCCCTGCATCTGTCTTGTCCGCATCCAGAAGCGCGGAGTACAGGAGCTGGGCCACGAAGTATGGCAGAACATCATTTCTCCTGCCGAGATTCCTGACAAGCGGCTTCTCACCCCTCAAATCCTTCAGAGCATCTCTGAGGATGTGGTCCAAAAGAGAATCAAGATCTATCTCAACCACACCGCCGAGAAGGGCGTTGAATATCTGCGCGCATTCGTTTCTGTCAAGACTGGAGACCTGCTCCTCGATCACAGATAGGACCCTCTCCCTCTCAGCGTAGATCGCCGAGATCTCATCCAGCGCGTTCGTCAGATCCCCGTGATGGCGCCTCACCGCGATGAATGAGACCAGGGGAAGTGCGCCGGGCATCTCGCATCCTCTCTTCCTCAGATGCTCCCTGACAATTGCGTACGTGAAGAGCGATGAGAGAAGACCATGCTTCGTGACATCTCTCGATCTCAGAGCCCGCCTCCTTTTCTCATCAGTCTCCCTCAGGTACTCCTGGAAGAAGCCCGTCGCCTTTCCGAGATCGTGTGTCGCTCCGATGATGTATGCGACATTCTTCAGAATCTCCGCATCATCGAGGTTCCGTGCGCTCTCAGCCACTGTCCTCCTGCACATCTCCCCGACGTTTCTGAGGTGATCCACCAGAAGCTTATCGGGATGGGATCTGAGTTTAAATGAAAACGACCCTCTCCCCATTATCCAGCTCCCACGCATCTCTTGTTCTGGCCCTGATGCTCCCTCCGTTCCTCTCGTAGAGCACCTCACTGTAATCCGTGACCTCCCGTCCCTCTCCAATAACGCAGGGCATGATCTCTGAGAAATACTCCCTGCCCTCCTCAAACTCCGGCGACTCCAGAAGAGATTTCAGAGGCACAACGCTGTTTATTTCCTGTAATCCATCACCGCATCTCCTCAAACCCAGCTCGCCGACGAATTTGAAGTTGCATACTAGCTGGCTCAGGCCCAGGCATGGTGTGTACACACATCTGTGATCCTCCAGCATATCCCTGAGATCCCGTGAGAAGCGATCGTCAGAATGGCTGAGATATATCCTGAACCTGGGATCCTTCAGAAACTCAAACCTGACCTGCGTCCTGTTATGGATCCTGTGCATGCTCCTCTTTGTGTCGATCAGGTTCTCGCCAACGCGCACCTTCTTCACAGGCTCCAGGATCCTGCAACCGATGCTTGCTTTATCCCTGGAAAAGTACCTGAAGTAACTCTCCTTGCTGAGCCCTGCTATGGCCCCGATGATTCCCGATATCGCTGTCCTTGGAGGAAAAGAGTACGTGAGGGGAGAGCTGGTTGTGTAGATCTTCCTGAAGTGCGCGTAATCCCCCCACACATCGAAGACCAGTACGCTATCCCGCATCGAGAACCTCTAGAACGCAATCGGATTTACCGCTATGCCAGTTGCTTCGTTCAGCTTCTCCATGGAGAACTCGGCGCCGTCCCTGACGAACCTGAGCTGCCTGTCGAAGCAGAGCTCAAGATCCCTGATCGAGTCCTTCTCAGCTTTGAGCCTGCTCACAAGCGCTGAGACATCGAGACAGAAATCCTCGGGCCCTCTGATCGCCTCGTGCTGCACATCCGATACCAGCTTTATCATCCTGTCCAGATCCCCGATGTGGTAGTTCGCCTTGCTGTAGTTGACCTTGAGCAGCAGCCTGGGCACCTGTCCTGCCTTCGTTCTCGATATCAAGCTCTTCGTCCCGTTCCACATGCCCTCGAGGAGCAGCCTCACATCCTCCTCTGTGAGAGCAGTGTGCTTCGCAGCATTCTCGTTTATTATGCCGTAGAAGAGTATCAGTGAGTAGGGGAGAACATACTCCTCGCGGAACGTCGCCTGCGTCATGCCCTCCTTCGAGGCGAATGCTCCTGTGCCCTTTATGTGCTTCAGGGCCACCCTGTGGAGCGAGCGCCCCATCTTGAACTGAACAGGTCCTGTATAGGTAATCGAATCCCCTTTGGATGATCCCTCACCCTCATCTTTTTGCTTGTTCTGTCTCCGTTTCTCTAGCGGAATCACACCGCCGAACAGCCTCACGTCGATGCACTCACTCAGAATCCTCTCCTGATCTTCCCCGAAATCCTTGGCCCTCCTCTTGGCGTCCTGGATGTACCCGTTCTCCTCATCATAGATTATCTCCCTCACGAATATCTCGAGCCCTTTGAAATTGTGGAGGTAATCTCTTATCGTCCTCTTGAGACGCACATCGGTTACCAGGTTCACCCCTGTCTCCTCATCCATGCGCGGTTTGTTCTCGTCCATCGGATCTCCATTCGGATTCCCATCTCTTATATCGTAGATGAACAGCAGCTCAGATCTGTTCGAGACTGTGCTCATGCTGTTTCCTCCGTCTTTTCCTTCTCTTTATCCACCCTGAAGAGCTCGTGCAGGTTCATACCGAGCACGAAGTAGAAGCTCAGCTCATCATCTGTCTCCTTCCACCCGCGGCCCGAAAGAACGAAATGCTCCGCTATGATCGCCTCGAGCTCCCTGTAGTAGTTCTTCTCATACTCCTCAAGCTTGTTCTGTATCTCCGGAAGAAGCCTCTTGATCAGGGCCTCGTTCATCTTGAGCCCATGCAGCTTTGTGTAGAACGGCTTTGCATTCTTCTCCATCCACTGGATGTTCAGCAGCTTCTGCACAAGCACGCCTTCCAGAAACGTTGCCTTCTTCGCATCGCTGTCAAAGAACTCCCTGTTCGCCTCGAAGAACCTCTCAACCCTCTTATCCAGAGGAAGTGCCTCGAGCTCCTCTCTTTTGAGAACAATTCCTGACATTCTGTCTACCTCAAGATCCTTCAGAAGATTCAGCTCCTTCAGATAATGAAGAAGCATGAATCCGTTGAGCGTGTTCATCAGCGTGGATCGCCCATGCACGAAATCATCTCTGATTCTCTTCATCATGAATGAGATCAGAAGATGGCGATCCACATACCTCCCCACGAATATCCTGTTGACAATTTCCAGAAACATCTTGTCGTGTGTAACGTTTCCTGACTCCCTGGGGAAGAACCGCCTCAGAACGCCAAAATCAAATATAAGCCTGCCTTTGTCTTCGGATAGCACCATCTCATTGTATATCCCGAAGGCACCTTCAACCCTCTCCTTGGCCTCGAACAGCCTTCTCAACCTGGATGGGAGAATGCCATCGATGTGAAGGAGTATCCTGTAAGCGGAGTTATCCTTTTTATAAAACATCAGGCTGTTGCTGAAGAAGTCCTTCTGATCCTTCACCATATCCAGGATCTCATCCTCGTCGTCGGTTATGCGGTTCCTGGTCTTCCGGCTCATCTTCAGTTCTTTCTTCATACCACTCAGAATATCCAGGATCTCCTGGTAGTCATCGCCGATTATGAGCTTGGGTATGAGAAGGTACCTGAAGCCGTAGAAGCTGAAGTCAAGGCTCTCCTCAATGTACTTCTTTCCCGCATCGAGATTTATCGCACAGTTTAAGCAGACGGGCGTGTTCTTCCATGCATCAGACTGCCTGAACCCGCCTGCTATGAATCCGGGCTTGTCGAATGTGTGGAACGGCCAGGGGATGGCGTATGCGTAAACCTCATCCTTTTGCTCCTTGCAGACAGAGCAGAGCGCATCCGTTCCTCTGGACTCGCCGCCGTATTTACGGAAGAACCGATCGCAGCTATTTTTGAGGAGAACGTTTCTGAACGCCGGATAATCCGCCAGGTATTTAAGATCACCATCCTTCACAAATCCAAGGGTTATTATGCAGTTCTCTCTCTGTTTGAGATGAGATCGCTTCTCCTGTAGCTCCTTAAAGATTTTATCTTTGTTTGAGAATAACACATTCTTTATATTTTTCAGCGTGGCTCTTTCTTCCCCGCTTAGATCTGAAGAATCAATGCCATCAAACCATCTCAGAAATTTTTTCTCGAATGTTTTCTCGATATCCTTTGCGATCTTGCATGTCGGGGTGGCATCGGTGGCATTCCCCTTCTTCCCCTTGTACAGGTATCTTCTGTAATCCTTGAGCTCCTCCAGCTCCACCCCTCTGTAGGAGAAATCTCCGTCCTTCTCCTCGAGTGTGACAACAAGAGCATGGTTGTAACCGCCATTGAGATTTGGATTCTCCACAATGTAATACAGGATATCCTCACAACCGCTCTGAGCATGCTCACCAATTCTTTGCTTACCAATTCTTGCTACTGCCTCGATCACACGGATCACCATGCATCAATCACATATGTTTCTGTACGTGCAGTCCACGCACCTGGCCTTCTGTTTCGTCCCTTCCGGATAGTAACCGTACTGAACTGTTCTAAGTATCTCATTTACTATCTCAAGAGCAGCATGATAATCCTTTCGCCGGAAAATCACCTCCTCCACATGGTGGTCGCTGCGAGTATAGCATATGAATCCCCGATTCACAGGGGCTCCAAAATGTTCCATTATTAGCAGCCCGTAAAGAGCGAGCTGGTATTTGTGTGTTCTGTGAACCACATCGTTGTACTCCGCATACTTGTAATCCATCGGGGCAGCTGTCCCGTCATCCAGAAAGAGAACCTCATCCACCTCCCCCTTTATCCGGTACCTGCGGGATGTCATATAAACAGCGACCTCCTTTCTCACGCACCTGAGCCTCTTTCTCACGTAGCTGGTGTTGACCTTCTCCCGGCTCTCGTGAAGTTCCCTGCCCCTCAGAACCTTGTAGTACCTCTCCTCCCTCTGTGGGATGTTGAGACAGTGCATGAAGAATATGAACCTGGGGCAGAAGAGGTATTCGATCACATCTGAGACTGTTATGAGCACATCCTGATCGAGCGATTCCTCGATACCATCCGCCTCCTAGAAGAACTTGGTCACAGTCATTCCGCTTACCAGCTCTCTATCAAACCCGGTCCCGATCAGCTTTATCTTATCGAAGCAGTCCTCGCACATCGGAAACACATAAACCGAGTCGGTGTCCTCTATGACAGACTCGCACTCGAGGGCCAGAGAATCTGACTCGTTCCGGTTCAGATCTCCGAGAAATGCGCTCTTTTGAACGCGGTACAAACCGTAGTTCTTGCATATCTTAGCGACCCTGCTTCTCGTCCTGTCATCCGATATATCGTATATCACCCAGACAAGCATCATCCCCCTCCACGGGGCAGGTATCACACCCTGACTCAATGACATTGAGATCATCTGCATCTGTGCTCTCTTCCACAGCACCTCTGATGAGATGGTTTGCTATCCTGTGGCATTCCATCTGGATGGTGTTCCTGATCTTGACATTGCGGCCCCGGTACTCCACGGTCTCGTCCAGCGCTTTGTTGATCATATCGATCAGAGCCGCTCGCCCCTCTCTGCTCAGAACGACCCCCTGCTTGACGGGCTCGAAGAACTCATCCCTGACCATCCGCCTGGTGAACATGTGCACAACAGGCTCATCGATATGGATCCTGAACATCTCTATTATATCGAAAACGAGGGATCTCTTGTTGTATGAGTCTGTATGCAGGAACCCTGCATATGGATCAAGCCCCGCGATTATGCATGCCTTCTCCACAATCGAGTAGAGCATGCCATAGCCGTAGTTCAGCATCGCATTGAACTCATCCCTTGCCGGATCCCTGCTCCTTCCCGTGAATTTGTACTTCTCAGGCATGATCAGAGATATCGCTCCGAAGTATGCCCTGGATGCCCTCCCCTCCAGACCGAGAATATCCTGTCTTCTCGATTCGACGGTGCCGCGAAGCCTGCGCATCTCCTCGAGAGAGCTTGAGATCTCCTCGATGTACCTTGTCAGTTCATCATTTCTCTCGCTCCGTGATTTTTTAAGCCTCTTTAGAAACTCTATCTGGTTCTCAAGTTTGCATGCACACCATTCCCTTACAAGGGCCAGCGCCTCTGGCCTTCCGTATATTTCAAGCTGTCGTCTCCTGATCAGGGTTGTGCTTCCCAGCTTCGGGTGCCAGATCCTCGCGTAAGGATCGCCCTTCGAGTCGAGAAATACTATATCTATATTATTATCTATCGCAAGCTTGATCGCGTCCGTTGTTATGTATGCAGCCGTGGCAATCAGAATGCTGCTGATCTTCTTGGCTGCGATCTCCAGGCATCTGTCCTCTCTCTTTACGACAAAACACTCACCGCTCTTACGTATGTACGATCCGTATGAGTTGACAACGAGCTGCATCCAGATCGATCCTGTGTATAAATTAATTTTTAAATTATTTTTATCTACTTAACACATGCCTCTCAAATATGAGGCCCTCTGTGAGCATTTTTCACATCATAAATCTTCATAACATTTAAGAAAACATCTCAAATATCTATAAATCTTTTTCTCTTTGACTCCTCTCTGGAGGCTTCGATGATGAACGCCCCTGCGACAAAAGACGATGTATTTGAGGCGATAGACAAGCATAACGTGAGATTTGTCAGGATATGGTTCACTGATATCCTCGGCATCCCGAAGAGCTTTGCCATCAACACGAACCAGCTGGATGGCGCCTTCTCAGAGGGTATGGGATTTGACGGCTCCTCTGTGAGAGGTTTCGCCAGGATATACGAGTCAGATCTTATTGCGAAGCCTGATCCATCTACATTCAGGATCGTTCCGTGGCGCCAGCAGGAGAACGCTGTGGCGAGGATGTTCTGTGACATTTTGAATCCAGATGGCACTCCCTACGAGGGCGATCCGAGATATGTTCTTAAGAGAAACCTCTCCCGTCTCAAGGAGAAGGGCTACAAGTTCATGGTCGGACCTGAGCTGGAGTTCTTCTACTTCAAGAGCGATTGCTCAACAGAGATACTCGATACAGGAGGGTACTTCGATCTCACAACCCTGGATGTCGCATCTGATCTCAGGAGAGATACAATCCTGGCGCTGGACGCGATGGGCATCGATGTCGAGTACAGCCATCACGAGGTCGCGCCATCACAGCATGAGATCGATTTGAGGTATGCTGATGCACTGACAATGGCTGACAACGTGATAACATACAAGATAACAGTCAAGGAGATCGCAAGAAAGCACGGCTGCTACGCGACGTTCATGCCGAAGCCGATCTTCGGGGTGAACGGAAGCGGGATGCATGTCCACCAGTCGCTCTTCCAGGGGAAGAGGAACGTGATGTTCGACGCAGCTGATGAATATCATCTCTCTGATGAGGCGAAGTGGTACATCGCAGGCCTGCTCAGGCATGCGCCCGAGATAACAGCAGTGACGAACCAGTGGGTCAACTCCTACAAGAGGCTCGTGCCCGGATACGAGGCCCCTGTCTATATCAGCTGGGCGAGGAGGAACAGGTCTGCGCTCGTGAGGGTCCCGATGTACAAGCCTGGCAAGGAAGCTGCCACAAGAGTAGAGTACAGGAGCCCCGATCCAGCAGCGAATCCATACCTTGCTTTCTCGGTGATGCTCGTAGCCGGTCTCGCGGGCATCGCAAACAAATACGAGCTGCCACCGCCGCAAGAGCGCGATATATATCACATGAGCGAGGAGGAGAAGAAAGCTGCTGGCATAAACTCCCTTCCGGGAAGCCTCAACGAGGCGATCCAGCTTGCTGAGCAGAGCTACATCGTTCGTGAGGCTCTGGGCGATCACGTCTTCGAGAACTTCATAGCCATCAAAAAGGCGGAATGGGATGAATACCGGACAAACGTGAGCCGGTGGGAGCTGGAGAGGTACCTGCCGCTTCTTTAATATTCGGCACACCCTTCGGCACAACCCTGTTGATTCGGCGGCTCGATGAGCCTCCGAAAGAGGCGAGGTCGATTGGCGCTGGTGGGCTTCACCCCTCCAGCGCTCCAATCATTGCCACAGAGTGCTTTTCCTTTCTGCGAGCCTGGTCTCAGAGATCCTCTTAATCTGCTTCTGCAAACCCGCATCATCCATCGTTTCCTCTGTACCGAATGTGGTGATGCCACGATGGGGAATGATTGATATACTGTAAGCGAATCTACCACGCTACGGCGTGTCAGCTCACGCTGCATCAAAATCATCAGGGTAGTAACATGGCATTCTGGCAACCTAAGTTGGAGCTCATGGAGAGGTCTGAGCTGGAGGAACTCCAGCTGCGCCGGCTGAGAAAGACCGTGGAACAGGTTTACAGGAACGTTCCATTCTATCACAGAAAGATGACCGAGATGGGCATCACCCCACATGATATAAACAGTCTAAAGGATGTCGAGAAGCTTCCTACGACAAGGAAGACGGACCTGAGGGACAACTATCCGTTCGGGCTCTTCGCTGTTCCCAGAGAGGAGATCGTGAGGGTACATGCATCATCAGGAACCACCGGAAAGCCCACGGTTGTTGGGTACACAAAGAGAGATATAGAGACGTGGTCTGATCTTATGGCAAGGGACTTCGTGATGGTCGGGGTGACCAGGAATGACATATTCCAGAACGCTGTGAATTACGGTTTTTTCACCGGCGGCCTCGGCGTGCACTACGGCATAGAGCGGATGGGCGCGATGGCGGTCCCGTCCGGCACAGGCAACACCGAGAGGCAGCTTGAGATCATGGCTGATTTTGGTGTGACAGTTATACACTGCACCCCATCTTATGCATTATACCTGGCGGAGACAGCGAAGGCGAAGGGCATCATGGACAAACTGAAGCTCAGGATAGGCTGCTTCGGGGCCGAGCCGTGGTCGGATGAGGCGCGCCAGGAGCTTGAGGAGGCGTTCGGCATAAAGGCCTATGACTCGTACGGGCTCTCAGAGATGTTCGGGCCGGGCGTTGCATTTGAGTGTCAGGAACAGAATGGTCTGCACATATGGGAGGATCACTTCCTGGTGGAGATTCTTGATGGAGATGGAAATCCATGTGCTCCGGGCGAGCGCGGGGAGCTCGTCCTCACATCCCTGACCAAAGAGGCCATGCCCCTGATAAGGTACAGAACAGGGGATGTGACGTATCTCATGGAGGACGGATGCAGCTGCGGGCGCACGAGCCGGAAGCTCCACAGGTTCTTGGGGAGAGCGGACGATATGCTCGTCGTGAGGGGCATAAACGTCTTCCCGAGCCAGATAGAGGATGTGCTCCTCTCGATACCCGAGATCGGGGATTACTTCCAAGTCATAGTCGACAGAAAGCATCACGGCCTGGACGAGCTCACGATTCAAGTGGAGATGAAGGATGAGGCGTTCACAGGTGAGCTCGCGGATCTCGCACGTCTCCAGAAGAAGGTCGAGGAGAGGCTAAAGGCTGTGCTCAACATCCGGAGCAAGGTGGAGCTCGTTGAGAAGGGCTCGATTCCACGAACAGCAGGCAAATCGAAGAAGGTGGTGGATCTGAGAAGGACCTGAAATACTTTGCATCAAATGTTTTTCGCTTTTATCCATATGATGACTTTCCTGGAAAGACAATGGCCCAGGCATGCGTTCTTGGAGAATGAATGAGTGCTTCCAACAACCGGACTACATGTCCTCTAAGTTGTTGAACACAAGAGCGACGTTTTTAAAATATCTGGAACCTGCCCACTCGAGCTCTTTATCTGCAGCCAGTCTGCCGAGCTGATCCAGAACGCACGCCAGTGGGCAGCCATAAGACCAGCGAAGCTGTGTTTTTGATCCGATGTTTTTTGAGTTATATCGACTTCGGTAGCTCTGTGAGGAGCGCGTATATGATGAAGCCAATCATGCCGATCAGGAATATGCCCGTGATCGATACTTTCCCAATCATCATGAACTCCTCCCTGGTCGGCTTTCTTGCGAGCTTCAGGACGCGTATGTACTCGCCAAGGTCCATCGATGGGGCTTCGATGCCGATGTCATCGAGCATATCTGTGAGATCGCTTTTTGTCTTCGCATCCCTGCCCTTCTTCCCGGTCTTCTTCTCAGATCCGCCAACACCTAGCTTTCCCTTCAGCTGGTCCATCTTCGTCTCTGCTGCCTTCATTCCTTTTGGCGAACACAATACGATCTAAAAAAGGTTTCGGAGGCGAGCATGAACTCTCCTGAAAAGGGACTGGATTTAGAGACTGCAGAAAGATCTTGCATGCAGATCGATCGTCGTATAATTGAACCCAACAGCATGTGGCCTCACATGACTCATGAGGATTTATGTCATTGGGTGCTGATCCCCGGCAGTCTCATCAGTGATGTGAGTACACGACATGCAAGATCTCCTATCTTTCAACCTCTGAGATCATGGCCGTACCGCAGAATTCATTACGTATACGATCCCAGAGTCACAGCATGAGAGCATCCCGATCTGTCATAGCGCTGATCATAGTGCTTTCAGCCATCCTCCTTTCTCAGCCCACCTCAGCGGAGCCTGTTGTGAGAGACCTCGGCCCCTTCCAGGTATCTTTTGATCTGAACACAAGCATGCCATATACAGTTGCTGTCGATGAGCCTGTGAGAAGCATCCAAAAAGGCAGAAGCTACATCACGTACGGTCTCGGTGTTAGGGGAGATGACAGCTCCATCTGGATATTCGTCACGGACTACGTCGGCATTGAATACGGGAAGAAGCTCGTGGAGGTTCCTCTTGACAACGACTGGAAGATCGTCAACGATTTCCTCACAGAGCAGGGATGCAGCAACATAAACATCACCGAGACCGTGATCGATGGGACAGTAGGGGCTCTGGGCGGCGGGATCCTTCCATCGGACAGGGTGATATTCTGCGCGAGCTACGCGCCCGAGGGTGTCTTCGCCCAGGGAAGGCAACTGGTCACAGCAAACTGCAGGCTCTTCTCCACATTCCCCGCGGATGAGACTGCAAGCCTGCTTGGAACCATACATGTTGAGAGAAAGGTATGATGCCAGAGAGATGCTGATTGGACGGCGTAAGATACATGCAGCACAGGCCGGATATCTGCCTCTTCAGATGCGATGAGCGACCTCCCTGTTAATGTGCAGGGTGTCTGGATACGCATTCACGCCTTACACAGAGCTGCCAATATCTGCAAAACATTTAATTTGTTCTGATGTTAACCACGTGATGCATGTCTGCATCCATCGACAAGCGCATTCTGATCGCGACCTCTGCGTTTGCGTTTCTTATAGCAGCACATCTGATTCTGATAACAGCATTTCGAGATGCAGATATGTTTCTTCTGCTGGAAGATGCTCCCTTTGTGATGTCATCAGCCATCGCAGCGTTCTGCTTTTTTTACGCATTCAAACGCTCAACAGGCAGGGTCAGGGCGGCCTGGCTGGCGATCTTCGTCGCGATGATCTTCAACACATCTGGAGAGCTCGCATGGCTTGTGCTGGAGGTATTCCTCAGAAGAGATCCATTTCCATCCGCTGCCGACATCGGATACCTGGCGTTTTACCCTTTCTTTGCAGCAGGCATCTTTCTCTTCCCATCTGTGCCGCGGTCAGCAAACGAGAGGGCCAGGCTGTTGCTGGATGAATGCATAGGTATGATCTCCTCCCTTCTGATACTGTGGATCTACATCATTCCCGAGCTGTATGAGGAGGATCCAGTGGCCACGTTCGTATCGATCGCCTACGTGCTCATGGACCTTCTCCTGGTCATCGCGCTGATGGACATACTCTTTAGAGAGCACGAGGCAGCTGAGGACTGGCCATCATTCATTCTTATTCTCGGAATGGGTGCCATGATAATAACAGATCTGGGCTATGCATATCAGGAGATCCAAGGAACGTACACCTCAGGGAGCCTGCTTGACACCGGCTGGCTTGCAGCTTACATGCTCATCGGCATCGCTCCCCTCCTCTCGGTTCATCCCCCTTCATGGAGACCTATCAACATCAAGAGGATCTCTTACTATGTCCCTGTCATCTGGCTCGGCATTGCACTTATCCTTGTGCTCATCAGAGAACATGAGTCAGTATCGAATGCAGGAGCTCTGGTGGCATCCATATCCGGCATAATCGGCCTGATGCTCCTGCGCGAGAAGCAATCTCTGCGGACAATGCATGATATGCTCAAAAACCTGCGAGAGGAGGCAGAGCGACGGGCTGCCATGGAGAAGAGCCTTGCCGAGAGCAAAAACCTCCTGGAGAGCATACTCAGCCAGGCGCAGTGCGGCATCCTTGTTGTCGATGCCGATAGAAAGATACTGTTCATCAACGATGCTGCAAGGCGGATACTGAGGAAACGTCCGGGCGGATCTCTCGAGCTGAGATCGCACAACTCGGAGGATGAGCCGGAGTGGAATCTCTGCATCTCGAGGGCTCTCAGAGGAGCGATCACAGAGAGCAAAGAGGAGCGCGTGGTTGTTGACGGCGAGTCCTTTGATCTGCTGCTAAACTCAGCGCCCCTGAAGGACAGCTCCGGCGGGATCGTGGGCGCTGTCGTATCCTTCATGGATATTAGTGATAGAAAGAGGCTGGAGGATGAACTCCGCAGATACACAACAGAGCTCGAGAGGATGGTGGAGGACCGAACAAGGGAGATCGAGAGGAAGAATGCGGAGATGGAGAGGTTTGTTTACACAGTGTCTCATGATCTCAGGTCACCCCTGATAACCATACTCGGATTTATTGGATACCTTAGGGAGGATCTCAGATCCGGTCAGACTGACAAGGTCGAGAGCGATATAAGGTTCATAGAGAACTCCGTGCTGAAGATGGACAGACTCCTCACAAACACCCTGGAGCTGAGCAGGATCGGAAGGGTGATCAGCCCTCCAGAGGATGTGTATTTCTCAGATATCGTGAGGGAAGTGCTCTCTGATATGAACGCGAAGCTCAGGGGCGTTGATATCATCGTCGCTGATGATATGCCCTCTGTCCACGTCGACAGGATGCGTATAGGGGAGATGCTCGCGAATCTCATAGACAACAGCATCAAGTACACAGCGAATACAGATCATCCGAGGATAGAGATAGGCTGGCGCCCAGAGGACGCGGCATTCTTTGTGAAAGATAACGGCATCGGCATAGACCCGAAGTACCATGATAAGGTCTTCGATCTCTTCTACAGGATAGACCGCAGCACTCCGGGCACGGGCGCAGGCCTCGCGATAGTAAAGAAGATCGTCGAGGTCCATGGCGGTAGGATCTGGATAGAGTCTGAGGGTGGAAAGGGATGCACCGTGTGCTTCACACTTCCTCTCAGCCGGAAGTCAAATTCGGAGGAGTCGCAGAGTCCATTCGGCGATCTGTACCGTTGAATGTGGAATGACCTCAAATGAGATCGAGCAGCGCCTCAGCCGCTGCCCTGGGATTGGCGCTCTCGTACACGGATCTGCCCACAATCGCGTAGTCTGCGCCTGCCTCGAGCGCATCTCTGAGAGAGCCGCCCTGAGCCCCGACCCCGGGGGAGATTATCGTGAGGCCCCCTGCAGCTCTCCTGAGCGCTCTTATCCGCTCCGGCCTGGTGGCTGGCGCTACTATTCCCGATGCTCCTGCGACCAGAGCGAGCATGACCATGCGTTCCGCCACAGGGGCCATGAACTCCAGCGCTCCAGGATGGCTCATCTCGGTCACCGCATACACATCTCCACTCCATCTCTTCGCCACATCCACACAGGCCTCAAGACTGTCCCTTCCAGTGAAGGCATGCGCTATGACACCCTGAGCGCCCGCGCTGAAGAGTCGATTACATATCAGATGGTTTGTGTTCGGTATATCCGCGATCTTCAGGTCCGCGATGACGGGAGCGATATTCGACAGCTCTTTTATGACGGAGAGACCCTCTGAGAGCATCAGCGGATATCCGACCTTGATCGCATCGAATATCCCCTCTGTCTCAGAGGCTATGCTGTTAGCCTTATCCCTTGACTCAACATCCAATGCGAGAATCAGTCTGCTGTTCTTCTTCATGATACCTCCCGGGCGCTTAGTTGCACGGAAGATCTGGGCAAACAACTGCAATCCACATGCGTTCAACCATCCTCCCGATGGCATTCGATCGACAACCACATTTTACATTCCGTTCAATATCCTGTCCGCCGCCTCTCTCAGATCTACCACGACCTCAGGGCCACTTCTGTTCCCCATTCTGTCCAGGAAGAGCGCATCCAGGCCGGCCTCGATTGGAGCCTCGTAGTCGTAAACGTAATGATCCCCGATGTGGAGCACCTCCAGTGGCTTTCTTCCAAGAGCCCTGCAGACCAGGATGTACGATCGGGGCGACTTCTTAACATCCCTGAAATCAGATGTCACAGAGAATACCCTGCTGAACCTGTCCATCAGCCCGTCGAGCTCCATCTCGATGAACTCCCTCGCCGCGTTGGATGTTACCACGAGCTCGTAGCCAGCATCTCTCAGAGAATCGAGGACCTCCTCCACCTCGGGGTACACCTCTATCTCAGATCTGTACATCTCGAGGAGCTCGTACTTATCGATCTTGAGATCGAACTTCTCCAGCCAGTACCCCAGGTCGTACCACTCGAGCCTGTCGCTTCCGATCTTCAAATACTCCCCGATGACGATCTCCTTTGCATTGTCCAGCTCCACGCCATGGCGCTTCGCGTAAAGCTCCGGGATCCCCTCCATCCACACCCTGTCAACGTACTTCGGGCTCACTAGGGTCCCGTCCATATCGAAGGATATCACTTCTGGCATCTCTCTTACCTGTGGTCTCTTCATCTTTGCGATGTTAGGATCTGGTAATGTCTCTTTATAAACGAATCGAGAGCACTCCCAGGAACCCATTACTTCGGAAGGCTGCAATGGGATATGTCTCGGCTGCATCCATTTTATGACGGAAATAAAAGAACCGCTTTTGCAGCAATGATTCTAAGAATCTACAGGTTCTGGATAGGAAAACAGGACGAGGAGGTGATCCATCGAGTTCTCCATAAGATCTCCAATGTAGTACGAGTGCGATGTTGAAGACATCAAGCGATGGCTTAAGAAAAAGAGCAGCGCTGGTGGGCGACAGTGCAGAGAATCCTATACGATTACTCCTGAGCAAGCAAGTCCAGGAGCTGGCTGTGATGTTTTATAATATCCTGATAGGCCTCCCTGATATCGGATGGGAGCATCTAAAATCGACCGCTCTTCTTCGTAGACCCTGAATTTTGATCCAGAATGCTTGACCAATTTGCCTCCTCATTTAGTTGCTGCAGGATCGCTGTCCATCGTAGTATCTTCCCAGGGGTTATATGGCAAGTTCGTATCCCAATGGATAATTATAAAGTAACAGTGTCGGTATTCATTTTTTCTTGGAGGTGTCACTTTCTGGGAGATCTCAAAATGAGATGAAATCCAGAACTGTGTATATGGAAATTTTAATGAAATTCTTAGTATGAATGAACGCTACGGCATGCTAATCGTGATGGCATTGAACGCCGCTTCTCAGTTATCGACAACTATTTCATCCCCGTCCCCCAAAAGAACTTGGTGGTTTTCGATGCCTGAGTTTGCCACACCGTTTGCTGGCATGGCCAGCGATCGCAAGCTTACAAAGCAGGAGCTTGTGAGGGCGATAAGGTACGTTATCGCGGCTGAGTATGAGGCGATCCAGCTCTACACGCAGCTCGCAGAGTCGACAGATGACGAATGCGCAAGGGCTGTCCTGATCGACATCGCTGATGAGGAGGTTGTGCACGCAGGCGAGTTCCTGAGGCTTTTAAAGGAGCTCGAGCCGCGCGAGGAGGAACTGTATAAAGAGGGATATGAGGAGGTTGAGGAGATTCTGGAGAAGCTCAGAAAGTGATCATCTCATCGGGACGCCGGGTTCATGCGGGGCTCTGATCCGAGCTCAGAGCCCACTACCATCTGATCGGCTGCCGGGATCAGGCGTTGAGATCGATGCTCTTTGATGATGGTGTTTATGCGCGTCATAAAAAGAAACCTTCGCGGTGATGAGGGCGAGATCTCGCTCGTTGCCGAGAGCCTCGATGATCTCTGGCATCTGAAGCATCTCGTCTCTCCTGGAGATCTGGTCTTTGCCACAACACAGCGCAAGATCTCCGGCGCGACGGACAAGCTCCGGCCGGAGAAGGCTGAGCGCAGGACTGTACGGCTTGGCATCTCAGTTGAGGCTGTGGAGTTCCACACATACTCAAACTGGCTCAGGATCCATGGGGTGATAAAGTCAGGGGTGGATATCGGGTCTTATCACACGCTGAACATCGAGGCCGGGTCGGAGCTCTCTATAATAAAGAGATGGCGCCCTGACGAGCTCCAGAGGATCGAGGAGGCTGTTGCGGAGTCGAATCGCCCGCGCGTCGTCCTGGCTCTCGTCGAGGAGGGGGAGGCAACAATAGGCGTCCTCCGGCAGTTCGGCGTCCAGACCGTGGCCGAGATCAGGGGAGGGAGCGGGAAAGGCTCTGGATCCAGCGTGAGAGATGATTTCCTAAAAGAGGTCGCGGATCAGATTGCGAACTCTGCTGGCGATGATGCTTATGTTGTCCTGGCAGGCCCGGGCTTCACGAAGGAGGATCTCAGGAAGGTGATGGAGGCCAGGTACCCTGATCTCCTCAAGCGCCTCACAATGGATGATGCATCATCCACAGGAAGGTCTGGATTCCAGGAGGTTCTGAGAAGAGGAACGGTTGACAGGATCGTCGAGGCGAGCAGGATATCGCGCGAGACCAGGCTGATGGACGATCTGATGAAGGAGATAGCGACAGATGGGAGGGCAGCTTACGGCATCAGAGAGGTCAGGGAGGCTGCGAACTACGGCGCGATCGAGACGCTCATGATTGTGGATCAGCTCGTACGCAGGGGTGACGTTGAGAGCCTGATAAGAGATGTAGCAGCTGGACGCGGCAGGGTTGTGATATTCAGCACAGAGTTTGAGCCAGGGGAGAGGCTGGAGGCCCTGGGCGGGGTCGCTGCGCTGCTGCGCTTCAGGATTCCAGGAGCATCGTGAGTGCAAATCTGGGGTTCGGATATGCTGCGAGGTGCGATTATACTTGCTGCATTTGGCAAAGTTCGAGGTGCAATCTGGCATCCATCTCTGATCATGCATCTCAGTGCGAGATCTTCGGATGTCCTGTGCTCTGCTGGGGCGCTTCCGGCGTTGTTTCAATCAACAGATTAAAATAGGAGATTCACAGAAAAGATAACAGTTTCAGTCTGTATCGAATTTGGATGGAGGGAAAGATTTGAAGAGAGTAATTATACTGCTGCTTGCAGTTATGGTTTTTATCGGGCTCTCGGCTGGGGCAGGTCTCTCGAATGACTTGAGACCTCCTGGTTATGAGTTAAAAAAAGACGCTGAGGGCGAGGAGTATCCTAGATACCCCTACGAGGTCGCAGAGAAGAACGTGACCTTCAACTTCGAGCAGGACGTCCAGGGCAGCGGCTACTTCATGACATACAGGTATGCCAAGGCCGGCGCGCTCGCCTTCAAGGATTACGTCCATGGCTCGGGCTCCATAGACAACGAGTTCGTGATGTTCACGCAGGAGCTCGATAAGAACACGCACCCGATAGATGCCGACTGGGTCGACGAGGACGTCTCGTGCATCTCCGTGAAGGAGGACAACGTGATGGTTTACTCGCCGTACCAGTTCGCGATCGGCGCGGGCTACTACGCTGTGAACCCGCTCGTCTTCGACTCGCTGCTCAAGGAGAAGACCTGGATAAAGAACTACCGCGCAGGAACCTCGATGCACCATGAGGTCGAGTACGCTCACGGCATAGACAAGGAGCTTGAGGTCCTTGCGAAGGAGAAGTACTTCCACCAGTACGATCCGGTGTACGAGGGAGTGGGCTACACACAGATGAAGATCAACGAGCATGTCGACAACGGCAAGGTCCACTTCGGAGTGCTCCAGGCATCTTCAGATTACACAGCGAATGCGACCGCGCCAGCATATCCAGGCACTGCATTGACCGGCAGCGCCCTGAGCGATATACGGGCTTACAAGAACCCGGCGATAGAGATCGATGAGGACTACTTCGGCACATACGACATAACCAAGAACATGACACTGAACGTGCCGTACAAGATCACCCAGAAGAGCGAGGACTGGCTGCCATGCTGTTCGGGCGGCTGGGCTGATATTCCGGCTGCACTGAAGAGGGGCTTCGGCTCGAGCGCTGAGGGCATATTCGACTGCTCCTGCCTCGCGAAGGCAAGGGCCGGAATGTACGGGCCGACTGATGTGAACCCGCCATTCAAGGCGTGGGCTTAGATAGGGATCCATCCCTATCCTTTCTGTTTTATTCTGAGCAGCCGTCTGCCGTTTCTCCTCCGGATTATCAGCACAAGGCTTTTTGCTTCTCCAATCAATTAAATGCAGATGCGCTTTGAGGAATGGGATAGGATATACAAGAGGATCCTTGCCGACTTCAGCTTCTCCAGATCCAGGGATGAGGAGGCGGCGCGCGTTCTCTCCTCTCTTCTCGATTCCATCGATCAGATCACGCTGGACGAGCTCAAGGATGCTGTTCGCGGCAGGGATGTGGTGGTGTGCGGCAACGCTCCCCGCCTGAGAGATGAGATCGGAGGAATAACTCCCTCGGATGTTGTCTTGGCAGCAGACGGCGCCACATCAGTGCTTCTTGAGCATGATGTGATCCCTGACATCATAGTGACAGATCTGGATGGATGCATGCCGGACATCATCGATGCCAATCGCAGGGGATCTGCGGTCGTGGTGCATGCGCACGGGGATAACATCGATAAGCTGAAGGAGCACGTGCCGCATCTCAGGCGTGTCCTGGGAACGACACAGGCATCGCCGCTGGAGAACGTCCACAACTTCGGAGGGTTCACAGACGGCGACAGGGCCGTGTTTCTCGCACTCGAGTTCATGCCCAAAAGCATCAGACTGATCGGGTTCGATTTTGATGATGAGAACGTCACGCCCAGAAAGTCCAAGAAGCTCAGATGGGCGAAGGTGCTCCTTGAGATCGCGCTCGGACCCGGATGCACAGATCCCTGAGCATCAACGATTCCGGACTGCTTTTATACCCGGAGCCAATCTTTCGAAGGGTGAGATTCCATTGATTCTCAGAACTCATTATTCCGGTGAGATACGTCCGGAGATGGACGGATCAGAGGTCACGCTGGCAGGACATGTCCACGAGATCAGGGATCTTGGTGGAATATGCTTTCTCGTTCTCAGAGACAGGGAGGGGCTCGCGCAGGTGACGGTTCTCACAAAGAGGGCTGACCGAAAGCTGGTGGAGACTGTGCGCGGCGTGAGCAGGGAGAGTGTGGTTCTCGTTCGCGGCAGGGTCAAGGCAGAGCCGAAGGCCCCGAACGGCTTCGAGATCCTCCCTGAGGCTGTGGAGGTGCTCTCGAGGGCGGATTCGCCTCTGCCTCTGGATCCCACAGGCAAGGTGGGCGCTGAGCTCGACACCAGGCTCGATGCGAGGTTTCTGGATCTCAGAAGGCCTGCGTCCATGGCTGTCTTCAAGATAGAATCCGCTGTCATGAGAAGCCTGAGGAATACGTTTTACGAGAAGGGATTCATCGAGGTATGCACGCCAAAGATCGTTGCAACAGCAACTGAGGGCGGCACGGCCCTCTTCCCGATAAGCTACTTCGAGCGGGAGGCGTTCCTGAACCAGAGCCCGCAGCTCTACAAGCAGATTCTGATGGCTACGGGTCTCGATAGGGTTTTCGAGATAGGACCGATATTCAGGGCGGAGGAGCATGATACCAGAAGACATCTTAACGAGGCGATCTCAGTGGACGTTGAGGTGAGCTACGCGGATCACGAGGATGTGATGTCGCTCCTGGAGAACGCGGTTTCTTCGGCTTACAGATACGTCTCGGAGATCTGCGAGAAAGAGCTCCAGATTCTGGGAGTGGATCTGGATATCCCGAAGACACCCTTCCGCAGGATCACCTACACAGAGGCCCTTGAGATGGCCAGTGAGTCTGGGAGGAAAAGCATGGAGTGGGGCGATGACATAGATACGGAGACCGAGCACTACCTCGGATCTCTGATAGGAGAGCACTACTTCCTGACGGACTGGCCGAGCTCTGTGAAGCCATACTACACGCAGCCCTACGAGGATAAGCCGGAGATTTGCAAGGGGTTCGATCTCATGCATCCGTCGATGGAGCTCGCCAGCGGGGCTCAGCGCGTCCATGATTATGAGCTTCTCATTAGCAGAATAAAAGAGAAGGGGCTGAACCCGGAGAGCTTCGAGTTCTACCTCAAGCCCTTCAGGTACGGAATGCCGCCGCATGCAGGCTGGGGGCTGGGTCTGGCACGTCTCGTCCAGACGATGCTCGGACTCGAGAACATCAGGGATGCAGTGCTCTTTCCAAGGGACAGGAGGAGACTGGTTCCCTGATCGCAGTGCTCTCTCGCCCACGTGCTGGGAATGGAAAGCGCAATCGATTGCTGACTCAAGACCGCAGCAATACATGTGCTGTGGTCTTGTGGTCAGCTCACCCGATGCGTCTCCCTCGAGGCAGAGACTTCCGTCTGATCTCCTCTGGCAGGAGACGCCACCCGGTGTGTCCGCATTTGGTTCCAGCCAGGCATAACCCACTCACACGAACCCAATTCTCGATGCCTCGCTGAGCACAGTTGATCTCTGCGTGCAGAACCGGCGAAAATATAAATAGATCCCGGAAGCCCAGTATCTTCATTTAACACAGGAGACCACCAGATGTCCAATGCGGTCAGCGTGCCTGTTCCGCTCAGCATGAGCCGTGGGCGGCAGGAGGTATCTTGCTTGTTCAAGATAGAGTCGAGGAACCTATCGCTCTGGTACGGCAGTAAGCAGGCTCTGAAGAGCATAACCCTGGGGATTCCTGAGAACAAGATAACAGCGCTAATAGGTCCATCAGGATGCGGAAAATCTACGTTTATCAGATGCATCAACAGGATGAACGATCTCATACCAGGCGTCAGGATAGAAGGAGAGATTCTGTACGATGGAAAGAACATCTACGACAGGGACACTGATGTTGTGGCTCTAAGAAAAAAGATTGGCATGGTCTTCCAGAAGCCAAATCCCTTCCCGATGTCGATCTACGATAACATCGCATACGGCCCGAGGATTCACGGCTATAAGAACATAGACAGAATCGTGGAGCAGAGCCTGAGGGATGCAGCGCTCTGGGAGGAGGTGGAGGACAGGCTCGACCAGCCTGCCATGGGCCTGAGCGGTGGGCAGCAGCAGAGGCTCTGCATAGCAAGAGCGCTGGCGATGCGGCCTGAGGTCATACTCTTCGACGAGCCGTGTAGCGCGCTCGATCCGATATCGACAGCACGCATAGAGGAGCTCATGGAATCGCTAAGGGGCAAATACACACAGATCATCGTGACGCACAACATGCAGCAGGCTGCGAGGGTCTCTGATTACACCGCATACTTCTACATGGGGGAGATGATCGAGTTCGGAGAGACGAAGCAGATCTTCGAGAACCCTAGAGAGAGGAGCACAGAGGATTACATCACTGGAAGGTTCGGTTGACTTTGGGGTGGGGGGTTGTGAGTCCGTACAGAGAGAGGTACCACAGAGATCTGAACGCGCTCAGGGCGATGACAAGAGAGCTCTCAGATCTCGTCTCCTCTTCGATAGAGAGATCCGTGGAGGCACTCTGCAGGAACGATGCCATCCTGGCCAGGGAGGTTGTTCAGGGCGACTACGCGGTTGACGATCTGAGCGTGAAGCTGGAGAGCAAGTGCATGGAGCTCCTGGCCCTTCAGCAGCCCATGGCGAAGGATCTGAGGATGATAATCGGCATACTGAAGATAGGGATAGATCTCGAGCGCGCGGGAGA
Source organism: Methanothrix thermoacetophila PT (assembly GCF_000014945.1). Lineage (NCBI taxonomy): Archaea > Methanobacteriati > Methanobacteriota > Methanomicrobia > Methanotrichales > Methanotrichaceae > Methanothrix > Methanothrix thermoacetophila. The sequence goes on along the minus strand of NC_008553.1, from coordinate 646,760 downwards.
TCTCGCCGTGGACATAGCGAGGGTCGTGATCCAGACGAAGGACAAGAACCGCATGGAGATGCCAGACGGCCTCTCGAAGATGGCAGGCATAGCAGTCGAGATGTTATCTGGAGCGATGGAGGCTCTCGAGAAAGGGGACCCAGATATGGCCAGGAACGTGACGAGGCATGATTACGTGATCGATTCTCTCTACGTAAAGGTACGTGATGTGCTCATGAGGATGACAGCGGAAGACATGAACCTCATGGACCAGACAATCCCACTGCTGATGGTGAACAGACACATTGAGAGGATCGGGGATCACATCTGCAACATCTGCGAGTCCATAGTTTATATGATCGAAGGGAAGAGGGAGCATCTGAACTGATTGACATGGAGACCAGAAAGGTTCAGAGGACCGGGAAATCAACGTTCATAGTCTCACTCCCGAAGGGCTGGGTTGTGAGAAGCGGCATAAAGCCCGGGTCGATAGTGTACATCACACAGGGAGAGAGTGGGGAGCTCGTACTCTCGCCTGAGCGGACGAGCCAGAGCCTGAAGGTGAAGCTGGATATCGGGGAGAAGTCGGGAGAGGCGCTGATAAGGGACATAATCGGATGCTACCTGTCAGGGTACAGAACGATCGAGGTGGTCTCCCCCTACATGACGCCAGAGCAGAAGAGGGACATACACCAGATAGTGAGCAAGCTGATAGGGCCTGAGATACTGGAAGAGACAGGAAACAAGGTTCTGATACAGGATCTCCTGAACTCGGATGAGCTCCAGTCCGATAGGGCTCTCAGGCGGCTCAGGACCGTTGTGAAATCGATGATACAGGATGCGATCGACTCTCTGATAGGGATGAAGAAGAGACTCGCACAGGATGTCATACAGCGCGACGATGATGTGGATCGCCTTAATCTTCTTGTATCACGCCAGTTCATCGAGATGCTCAGGACTGGCGCGCTCTCTCAGAGCTCGCTCGATGTCATCACAGCCTTCAACTATGCGCTCGCTGCATCCAACCTGGAGAGGATCGCAGATCACGCACACAGCATAGCAAATCTGGTGATCGAGCACAGCATGTCTGTTCCAGATGATATGGCGCTGGAGCTCACGAGGATCTCCTCAATCATCTGCGGCCTCATAGATGAGGCCATATCAGCACTGCTCCACAGAAACACAGAGATCGCGAACTCGATAATAGAACAAACCAAGGAGATACGCAGAGAGGCGATGAGGAGCTTCGAGCCAGTTATATCCAGCTCATCTACGGGGGTGAACCAGGAGGAGATCCTGATGAGGATGGTGATCTCAAGCAGCATCGCGAGATTCCTGGATCACATAAAGAACATCGGTGAGTTTACGATAAATATGACGCATGCCCAGCTGCGCAAGTCTTGAGCTGCCCTGGTAATTTTATCTGGCAGCACAAGATCTGCTCTGATTAGGATGGCGCAGATGGGTGGTATCGCCCGTTATGCAGTTCTTCAAGGGAGTTTTCACAGATATATCTTAACTGAATACACTCCTTCCTCCAGCTTTCGCTCAGTGCGGAGGTTAAGCCGCTCGAACATCCTCAGAACCGCCTGGTTCTCCACCAGCACTTCCGCATTCAGGTAGAACAGACCCTGCTTTCTTGCAAGGTACACAAGATACGAGAGGATCTCCATGCCCACTCCCTTCCTCTGGTAATCATCTCTGACGACTATGGCCACCTCTGCGGTATGCGTCCCCTCTGCGATGCTGTACTGCCCGAGGCCGATCACCTCCTCTTTATCATCCTCCTCGATCACGGCGAGGATCACCATCTCCCGGGTGTAATCAATGACAACAAAATCCTGAAGCTGCTTGTGGCTCATGCCCTTCCGTGCGGATGCGAATCTCTGGTACATAGTCTCGTCTGATAGAGAGTAGAAGAAGTCCTTCAGGAGCGGCTCATCTGTTATCTTCACAGGCCTGAGAAGTATGTTGATCCCGGTCTTGGTCGTCCTGTACGTCTCCAGATGCTCCGGGTACTCTCCCTTCTCGCCTGGTACGAACTCCTGGTCAGCATAGATGAGCGAGAGCCGCTTCGCCTCCTCCAGAAGCCACGGCCGGAACTTCGGATGTGCCAGGGCTATGAGATCCATCGCACGCTCCCTGACGTTCTTGCCGTGCAGGTATGCGATCCCATACTCTGTGACGACATAATGCAGATCCCCTCTCGTCAGCGTGACCCCGGCGCCCTCCCTGAGCATCGGAACTATTCTGGATATTCTCCCGTTCTCAGCGGTCGATGGCAAAGCGAGAATCGCCTTGCCCCCTGGCGAGAGGACCGCGCCGCGCATGAAGTCTGCCTGGCCTCCAATGCCGCTGTGGAAGAACGTTCCGAGAGACTCGGCTGTCGCCTGGCCTGTGAGATCGACCTCCATCGCGCTGTTGATCGATACCATGTTTCGGTTCTTTGCTATGATGAGAGGATTGTTTGTGTAATCGATCGTCTTGAACTCTATCGCTGGATTATCGTGTATGTATTCGTACGTCTTCCGCGTGCCCATGCAGAACGAGGCTATGGTCTTGTATCTGTCTATGCTCTTCATCGAGTTATCAACAGCCCCTACCTTCATGAGCTCTATGAACCCATCTGTGAGAAGCGATGTGTGAATGCCGAGATGCTTCTTGTGCTTCAGGTTTGCGAGGACGGCGTTCGGTATCATCCCGTAGCCGGCCTCGATCGTGGATCCGTCCTCCACTATCCTCGCCACATATCTTCCGATCTGCTGGGCCAGCTCTGTCGGCACACTCTCCATATACTCGAGAAGTGGCTCGTCATGGGGTATCACAAAGCTCACATCGTCCATGTGGATGAAGCCGTCCCCCTGGACCCTGGGCATGTTTGAGTTTATCTGTGCAATGACAACTGATGCTTTCTCCACAGCAGCCTTCACGATGTCAACGCTTATCCCCAGATTCAGGTAGCCGTGCCGATCCGGCGGGGTCGTCTGTATGAGCGCGACGTCTATGGGTATGCGCCCCCTGTAGATCAGATCCGGTATAGCTGAGAAGAATATTGGGGTGTAATCCGCGAGCTCCTTGTTAACAGCATCGCGCGTGCTTCTCCCTATGAAGAATGTGTTCAGCCTGAAGTTCTCCCTGAACTTGATATCCGTGTATGGAGCAGCGCCCAGCGTCCATACGTGAAGTATCTCAGTGTCGAAGAAGGCCTTCGGATGCTCCCTAACGTAGTCGGCGAGCGCCTGGACCAGGAACTGCGGCTCGCCGCAGCCGGTGCCTATGAAGATCCTGTCGCCCGCGTGTATGTGGCTGAACGCCCTCTCCAGCGAGACGAACTTTTCAGGCCACTGCGCCCTCAGATCACTGTAGTAGTGCTCCATGATCTCCATAAGCTTCCCCCAGGCTCAATTAAAGGCTGACTTAATTAATTTTACCTGCAGAGGATTTATGCGCCCATACAGGCAGATGTATCTACATGGATCTGGATCGTCTTGTGCTGGGCGCAGAGCTCCCAGATGGTGTTCTGATCAGATTCCGGCCGTTCTCCGAGGGGGACGCTGATATGATAAGGGACGTATACCAGCACAGGCACTACGATCTCCTGGACATACGCCCGGGCGAGGTGGTGTTTGATGTTGGCGCGCATATCGGATCGTTCGCGTTAAGAGCTGCAGGGATGGTGGGGGAGGATGGCCTTGTGGTCGCGGTGGAGCCGGAGCGGAGCAACTACGAGCTTCTCAGGATGAATTCGGAGGGAATGGATAGCATCATTCCACTGCGCATGGCTCTGTCTGATTTCAGGGGAACTGGCAGGTTATTTCTTGCAGAGGGGACAGTTGCTCACTCCCTGGTCTTCCGCAGAAGCACCTCCTGGGATGAGGTTCCTGTCAACACCATGAACGGTCTCATCGAGGAGCTTGGGATCGGGCCGGATGTGGTCAAGATCGACGCTGAGGGTGCTGCGCTGAAGATCCTGAGCTGTGCTGATAGAATGCGCTGCAGGAAGATCGCGATTGCAGCGTACCACTTCCCTGCTGAGGACCTCCAGGTCGCAGGCAGGCTGCGATCGATGGGTTTCATGCCGAATATAATCCATGTGAGGGCGAGCGTATACAGAAGCCCTTTCGCCCCAAGCGTCCCCATAGTCATGGGCGAGTGGAGGGGAAACGTCTGAGATCTGAGTCATGCGAAACTCAACAGGAACGTCTGCAGGTCGAGTACGAGAGAGATGACGCTGAAGAAGTGCAGCTGAGTCATGCGGATCTAAACAGGAACGCCTGCAGGATCATGTGAAAACGTCCTCAGATCCTCTAAGCCTCATCTCCGGGTCATTCCAGGGCAAAGCATATCTCTGACTCTGACCGCCATCTTTTTATATATGACATTTGTTAGCATGTACCACGTTAACACTGGGAGATCACTATGAGCGAGATTGGCAAACGTGTTCGTCTGGAAAGAATCATGGACAGGGACAGCGGGAACACCGTGATAATACCTCTCGATCACGGGATATCCGTCGGCCCGATACAGGGGCTTGCGAACTTGCCTGAGATGGTCGATAAGGTTGCGAAGGGCGGAGCAAATGCGGTGCTCCAGCAGAAGGGGATGGTCAGGCATGGGCATCGCGGCTACGGCAGGGATATAGGCCTGATAGTCCACATGTCAGCCTCCACCTCCCTCGGTCCTGATCCGAACAACAAGGTCCAGGTGGCCATGGTGGAGGAGGCACTAAAGCTCGGAGCAGACGCGGTGAGCGTCCACATAAATATCGGCTCCGAGACAGAGGCAGAGCAGCTCCACTTCCTGGGGATGGTCTCTGAGAGGTGCGACTTCTGGGGCATGCCGCTGGTCGCGATGATGTACCCCCGCGGCAAGAATATAACAAACCCGAACGCTCCGGATGTCGTGGCGCACGCAGCCAGAGCAGGCGCCGAGCTCGGAGCTGACATAATAAAGACGAACTACACAGGATCTCCGGATAGCTTCAGGGATGTCGTGGCAGGTTGCCCGGTGCCTGTGGTCATAGCAGGCGGCCCGAAGACAGCGACAGACCTGGAGTTCCTCCAGATGATCGAGGGCGCGATGAAGGCGGGCGCGAGAGGCGTCGCGATAGGCAGAAACGTCTTCCAGCACAGGGATCCGACGCGCATGACCAGGGCGATATGCGCCATAGTGCATCATGGGAGAAGCGCAGAGGAGGCGGCGAGTATACTGAGCGAGAGGTAAGCCGGCCTTCCCCATATTTAGGCCATATACTCTAAACGGCCAGACCATGTTGGTACGAAAACGGGCTCTGGATCATTTTCATCTAGATGTATGTCATCCAGATGTATGGCATTGCGTCGTGAACGTTTTCTGGAACGCTCTTATGTCTTTGGCAACTTGGTGGGTATGCAGACGGGCCGCTGGAAGCACCTCTACTTTCTAGAGGCGCATAGAGGACCAATGTCTCTGAAGTCATTAGATGGATAAGAGTGTTCTGGAATATCGGGTGATCCTCTCCGTTAGCAGTATCACCGCGATCGGAAACTCGGTAATAACCTGACCCAGTCCGCTGTTCGAATCTTTTATCATCGGTTCTAATGATAAATCGTCTCGAAATTATTTAATCAACAATGCGAGTATTCCTATAAACCTCTGGTTTTGAGGCAAAATGTGAGCCAAATACGATATCAGCGAGAATCCGCCATTGTAAAAATAAGGGTTTATAAGAATACTCATGCGAGTATTCCTAAAAATCTCTGGTTTTGAGGCAAATGTGTGCCAAATACGATATCAGCGAGAATCCGCCATTGTGAAAATATGGGTTTATAGGAATACTCATGCTGATCTGCATCAATCCTGTGCGGAAAGATGTGTCCGAATAAGAGCTGAGGCCAGAAATCCGAACCTTACCGCAATCCGCAGGTCGGAAACACCTAATCCTCATTCGGACAGGTCCGTGCTGAAATACAATCCACATAAATCAATATGCATTTGAGCTTTGAATTTTGAGACGACTTCATTCCATGCCTTGTCACCTCCTTGATATCGGAACATATCAATTCAGAATACAGGGTGTATTATGCTCTGAATGGATCGAATTGCTGTCATAACTCGAACATGCTCAATACGTTGAGGTAAATTGCCCTCTTGGCAGATTTCTGATGAACGACCATGCCCACTGTTATTGCCTTTACTCGATCAGTAACTCAAGTGCGCTCATGGTAAGTAGAATAGTTCACCACAGATGCGCGATTCTCAGTTGGAGACAGGCAGGTTTATAGGTGCCCGCATCAGAGAATTATGCCGATGGCAGAGCCCTTTGTCGAGACCGAGACGTGCAGGACAAAGTGCAGGTGGGTGGCAAAGGTATTTGAGGAGTTCAACAGGCCTAGGACGACTGTGAGATCTCTGTTCTATCACGCTCTTCGCAGAGGCAAATCTGATTACCCGATATGCGGAGGGTTTGTGGGCGAGATACGGGTAACCAGGCCGTTTGATGAGAGCGACGCAAGCCGCTTGGTCAAGTGGGTCACGCTCGCATCTGAACTGGGGTACATCCCACGGGATGCGCTTCTGGAAGAGATGCCGGGCATACATGTGCTCACCCCTGATCACAGATCGGTCGCGGATGCCGAGCTCTGGATCAACAGATCTGCGCTCAACCCGCTGATCTGGCCGGTCTGCAACCGATATGGCATCACTCTCGTATCGGTGAGCGGAGCACGACTGGATGATGCCCTGCAGGATCTTCGCATAAGAGCAGAGGATGAGGAATTGTGTCTCCTATGCATGGCAGATCTGAGCCCATCCGGACTCTCCTTTGTCACTACTCTCAGGGATGCTCTCTCAGATTCAGGTATGCGAGTGATGCACATAGCCATGACCCCAGAGCAGGTCGTGAGGCTGCAGATCCCCATGGTCAGGGCTGATAAGAAATCCATAGATAAACAGTACAAAGAGATTCTCAGAGGCGCCGGCCTCGATGGCAGGATGATGGCCGAGTTAGATGCGCTCGAGGCATGCTACCCGGGAGGGATAGCTGGTTTTCTGGAGAGCCTTATCCGGGAGCATGTGGAGCGCGAGCGCGCGTGATCTCACCTGCAGTTACAACTGCACCCGTCACCACGAGGCTGGATCGAACTCGTTCTCGTCGTCGCGCAAATTCGCGAAGCCTGCATCCATGATAATTCTGTTGAAGAGCCTCTGCAGGTCTGGCGTCCCATCCGGGTTGGAGAGGTAGACGAGACACTCAGTTATTCCATCTGGCCGGTAGCCGGTCACATTATCGATATCGAGAAAAACCTGCACGTTCAGAAGCCTCTCCATGGTGAACTCCTTTGAATGGACGCCATCTACGGTATGGACATCCGGCGCCCTCACATCGGCGAGATGGACAATACCGAAGCCGTCTACCATAAACGTATCACCACTCGATATGCTGCTCACCCTTCCGCTGGCCTCAAGAGGATGCGCGACCGCCTGTGCGACCAGCAGTATCATGACGCATGCAATTAAGCATCTCATGAGAAGAAAATGTTCAGGATGATGATAAAAGCGTCTCGCACGAGATGTGTGTGCGGATTGGAACTGCGGGCCTGGATCTCTGAGCGTGCTCAAAACTCCAGCAGCAATGGACTGCAACAGATGCAGTGCCACTCGAGGTACACCATGTGACCACTGAGGGCATATGGGCTGACTCGAGATGGATTCGAAAATAGGCTGCACAGGCCTGAAAGCCCAGCTGGACCCCAGATACCGAGCAGCCCATGAACGCGACCGCCATCGATCCCTCACAAAGTCCTAGAACCTCTGGGGTGTGGGGTAGTGGAATCCCCTTCCTTCAGGTCGGGGAGGTGCAACGCCATCCTTGAGATTTATGGCATCGTATTCATCATAATTATTTCTACTACTTATCAGAGGTTCGTACCCATTTATCTACAAAAAATTGCAGAAGATATTGTGCTCCGGCTGGGTCTCGATTATGCGATTTCCTGCAGGAGTGTGAAATGGGGATATACATAAGGAGGCAGAGGTTGTGGAACTCTCTCAGCAGATGCTTTATAAAGCTAGAGCATCCGTTCGGGCAGCTCAAATCGCTTTCTCTCGAATTGAATCAGCTGCGGGAATACTGGCAAGGCCGGCTGAGGTCCTGCCTTGCATGACTGATTGGTATGAAAATGGTTCTCGCAAAGGTCCATTTTCATCCACATGGGTGACCTTGGATCATGGGTGTTTTCTCTAAAAGTTCTTTCGGATCATGTAAAAGGTGATCATGATGAAGATCGCCCTCATCGGCGCGTCTATGCTCCTGGGCATGTCCATGCTCCTGCTGTACATATGTATGTTTTGCCTTTATTCCTGAGCACATGCGTGACATCATTGTAACTGCAGGGATTAGGTAGGCTGCTTGTAAAGGAAAATGGGATGTTCTCTTACAGGTGCAAATCACATTCCTATCTTCTGCGATGAGCTGCGGTGCCTCTGCGTTTATCTCAATTTGGGATACTGGGTGCTGGCTAGCTCCTGCAGCGTCAGCCGGCAGGAAGCGCGCCTTTGGCATGATGCACTGATGAATCGACCCCTGCGAGGCTGTTCTATGATTCAATTACATGACTTTCTGCCACGCTCTTATCCATTTTGACGACTTGCCCAAAAGGGGTAGTGGTCATGCTATGCATTCGTGACGAATGAATGAGTGCTTTCACCAGCCACATCGCAGGCTGCAAGTTGCTCACGCACAGGAGAGCGTCTGCCGAATTACACCGCGTGCGTGGATGCGCATTGTAAGATATAATGTTATACAAAAAATTATTATACATCAAACTACAGAAACTTCATGTCGGACGTGAAGAGGGCTCCTGAATGAGGAAATCCGCTATTGTTCTTCTCATGATAGTGGTGATCTTATGCATCTGCATCTGGGCACAAAGCAGTGAAAAATTGAATACAGTGATGCCTATCGCACACGTTCTCGAGGTCTCGAAGAATGCTTTATCACAAATCATAAGCATTGCATGCAATCTTATTGGGGAGATCGCAACCAGAGCGGGAGAAGTGATATCAGAGCTCTCTCTGGAGGTCTTCAAAATTTTGGTTAAAATCGCATCTGACATGGACACAAGGATCCAATCCGTGCTCCACAGACCCGTCATTTGATGACGGCTATGAAAATAATAGCCCATCAGGTCTGTCGAGGTCTCCGGCACATATGTGCAGGTTCATAAAATCCAACTTTGCGCAGGTTGTGCGCATCACTAAATGTTACAGCGCTCAATCCGTCCAGAATCCTGGAGCAACCTGCTTGCCGCAGGTCATGTGCATCAGTATGTGATTTGGGAGATCCGCACATGTATCAAGAAGGGGGATAGATCCGCCCGTCCGGGAGTAGCAATAACAGCGGTGACGAGCGGCCAAGATAGTAGTAGCTGTGCGGATATGAAGCTGTTAGCCATGCAGTGCGAAAGTATTCGATGAAGTTGTCTCAAAATTCCCATGCGTATTGGTTTATAAGGATCGCATTTCTGCACAGGGTTGACGCAGATCAGCATCATCGCTTAAACAGTTTTGAGACAGCTTTGATGACAAATGTCGAGACTCAGCATGGCTCCCCGTCTTCATCCCAGGCACGAATACAGTCTTCTCGCGCTTCGACCAGCCAACATCAGAGCCTGTCGGCGAAGAGCGATGGCTCGCTCCGCCATTTCCACTCCGCAAGATAAAACCCACTCAGCCGCTGCCAAACATCTCCATTATCCTCAGGTACTCCTTCAACGTCTCCGGTGGCATGTGGGGCTTTATATTCTGATAAGCCCTCTCGAAGTGGTCCCTTCTCACCTGGATCTGGCTCAGCAGCAGTGACTCGCGCTTCATGCCTGGCTGGATCTTCTCTCTCAGGGCAAGCATTCCTGCCTCCCTGCATATCATCTCTATGTCCGCGCCAGTGTATCCATCGGTTCTGGCGGCAAGCTCATCGATATTCACATCACCTGCCACCGGCATCTTTCGCATGTATATCTCGAAGATCTTCTTTCGCGCAGCGAGATCCGGCATCTGTATGTAGATCATCCTGTCGAACCTTCCGGGACGCAGGAGCGACGGATCTATCAGGTCAGGTCTGTTCGTGGCTGCGAGAACGACAACATCCTTCAGCTCAACGAGACCATCGATCTCGGTGAGCAGCTGGCTCACGACCCTTTCCGTGACGTGTGAATCCCTGCCTGAGTCCCTCGCAGGAACTATCGAATCTATCTCATCGAAGAATATCAGCGCAGGCGCGGCCTGCTTTGCCTTCCTGAAGACCTCGCGAACGGCCCGCTCGGACTCGCCAACCCACTTGCTCATCAGCTCCGGCCCCTTGATGCTTATGAAGTTGATCCCAGACTCTGTTGCTACCGCCCTGGCGATCATGGTCTTTCCTGTGCCCGGAGGACCATACAGGAGAACTCCTCTCGGAGGCCTTATCCCCACAGCCTCGAAGGCCTCCGGATACATTATCGGCCACTCCACGGCCTCCCTCAGGGCCTGCTTTGCGTCCTCCAGGCCGCCGATGTCAGACCAGTGGACTTCGGGGATCTCCACAAGGACCTCGCGCATCGCGCTCGGCTCGATCTTCTTCATCGCAGCGAGAAAGTCCTCACGGCTGACCTTCAGCTGATCCAGTATCTCCGGAGGGATCTCCTCCTCGATATCAAGATCTGGAAGGATCCTGCTTATCGTATGCATCGCGGCCTCCTTGCAGAGGGATGCGAGATCCGCTCCCACAAACCCATGCGTCATCTCGGCGATCTCGCTCAGATCCAGGGAATCATCGAGCGGCATACCCCTCGTATGCACATAGAGTATCTCCAGCCTGCCGTTCTTGTTCGGAATTCCTATCTCGACCTCCCTGTCAAACCTTCCGCCGCGCCGGAGGGCAGGATCGAGAGCGTTTGGGCGGTTCGTCGCAGCAATAACTATCACCTCTCCCCTGGATGTGAGACCATCCATGAGCGAGAGGAGCTGCGCGACGACCCTCCTTTCGAGATCTCCCAGTACCTCCTCCCTCTTGGGGGCTATCGAGTCTATCTCATCGATGAAGATTATCGATGGCGCGCTCTTCTGCGCATCTTCGAAGATCTGCCTCAGTCGCTGCTCGCTCTCTCCGTAGTACCTGGACATGATCTCCGGGCCGGATATGGCCGTGAATGTCGCGTCGGTCTCGCTTGCCACAGCCCTGGCAATGAGCGTCTTGCCGGTACCAGGTGGACCGTGGAGCAAAACACCTTTTGGAGGCGTTATGCCGAGCTTCTGGAAGACCTCAGGGTGTCTGAGGGGCAGCTCAACCATCTCACGTATCGCTCGGATCTCCCTGCTCAGACCGCCGATATCCTCGTAGGTGACGTCTCTGAACTGGAAGCCCTCGATCTGCTCGCTCGTTATGTTTATGACGGTGTCTCTGGTTATGACGACAGGCCCTGGAGGAGTTGTGCTCACAACCACCATCATCAGGTAGTTCGTGATCATCTCTATCCGTATCTGCTCGCCCTTTGTGACCGGCCTCCCCTCCAGGATCCTGAGGAGGTACTGCGGTCCGCCTATCAGCCTTATGCTCCTCGTCGGAGCGAGCAGCACCCTTCTCGCGGGTTTTACCTCAGTCCGTCTTACGAAGACCCTGTCGTCTATCCCCACACCCAGATTCGATCTCAGGTTTCCGTCGATTCTTATTATGTCAGGCGCATCTCCCGGGTTTCCGGGCCATGCCAGGGCGCATACCTTGTTCCTTCCCTGGATCTCAACCACGTCGCCGTTCTTGAGCCCCAGCCTGTTAATTACATCCAGACTGATCCTGGCTATGCTCTTACCCGCATCCCTGTGGTATGCCTCTGCCACTCTGAGAACTATCTGATCATTCATCGGCGATCTTCCTCACAGATTTAAATGCTCCAGGAGCCATTCTCGAAGCGCACCAGCCCCCTCGACTCAAGCCTTGCGAGCGATTCTCTCACAACCGCTGGGGGCATCTTGAGCCTTTCAGCGAGCATCTCCTCTGTTGAGCTGCCTGATAGGAGTGAGAAGAGCAGTTCCTCCTCGATCTCATCGGTCGCGCACTCCTCTATCGCTCTCATCGCCCTCTGGCGCAGCTCCAGCTCCCTCGTTGCAACATCTGCCATCATCATTCTAAGCCTGTCCATCTCGGCTGCGAGCGCTGAGAGCTCCTCATGTATCGCTCTGAGATCGCGGCAGTCCGACTCCCTCTCCATAGATGGACAGGAGAGCGCATAGACCCTCACCCCATATGAGTGCGACGCCAGCGCGACCTCCAGGACGACATTTCTCGCCAGCCGGAAGTACTTGCGCCTCCTCTCATCCCTGTAGCACTCGATCAGCCCGGCTGCTTCCAGAACTCCAAGGTGATCAATAACAGCCTTCGGTCCGACATCGAGCCTCTTGGCTATCTCATTGAAGTAGAATGGTCGGAATGAGAGGAGCTGAAGTATGCGCCTCCTGTTCTCGTTTCCAAGAACATCAAGCAGCTCGACCGGATCCAAGCCGAACACCCTGCCACGAAATCATAACTGATGGTTAGTAACAAAAAGTTAGATATAAGCATTTTGGTTTTTCTGCTGTGTTGAAAAATGTTAGAGGATCCGATAGCTGAGGACGAATTCATGCAAATTTCAATTCTGATAAAATCGATGGCATTCGACTTCATAGCTTCTGATCATTCAACACTGCATCTTGAGCCAAAGGCTTATTTATGGACGCATCCGACTCTGCTGGCTGTACAATTCTCTGTAAATCGGCAGATGTGATTCGGAGATGCTTATCGTAGGTATAGATGACACGGACTCTGAGAGGGGATTCTGCACAACGTATCTCGCAGCAGTACTCATAGAGAGGCTCAGGGCGAGCGGATGTCAAACTGGCGCACCGAGGCTTGTGCGCCTCAATCCGTGTGCGAGATACAAGACCAGGGGAAATGCAGCCATCGCCATACCCGTCGAGGCCGAGGACCCAGAAGAGATCGGGAAGCTCGCACTTGATACACTCTTGGAGCTCTCAGATCTCTCAGGAAGAAACACAAACCCCGGGCTCGTGATCGCAGACAGGGTCACCGCGGAGATGAGGCGGTTTTACAGGAGGGCGGTCACGGAGATCCTGGAGATCGAGGAGGCGAAGAGGATACTGTCATCTGAGGGCATATGGCACCGCGGCTTCAAGAATCAGCGAGGACTCATCGGCGCGCTCGCAGCAGTCGGCTCGGAGTTCGACGATCACACATACGAGCTCATCGCGTACAGGCGGAGAGGGCTCTGGGGAACGCCGAGAGCTCTCGATGAGGATTCGATATGGAATGCGGACAGAGCGACGTATCCCGCGACCTGGGACACGGTGGATTACTCGAACAGGCGCATAGTCTTCTCCCCACACTCGCCAGATCCTGTGCTCTTCGGGATTCGCGGTGATGATCCCGGAGCGATAAGAAGGGCGTTCAGCATGATAAGATCTGAGGCGCCTGAGAGATGCGTGATGTACGTAACAAACCAGGGGACAGATGCGCACATCATAGATATGAGTGATCGCGATATCCTTCTTCATGATGACAGGAGCTATAGGCTGCGCGGCAGCGTTGCTGGAGAGCCGCGCGTGATCGAGGGAGGGCATGTCTTCTTCCCCATCGACCTGGGAGAGAGGAAAATCGAATGTGCTGCCTTCGAGCCTACGAAATGCTTCAGAAAGATCGTCAGATCGCTGATTCCTGGAGATCTGATAGAGGTCTACGGCTCCATGAAGTCCGGCACGTTGAACCTGGAGAAGATCGACATAATCTCTCTTGAGAGGCAGAGGAGATCCAGGCCGCCGCTCTGCGCATGCGGCAGGCGCATGGAGTCTGCCGGATCCGGCAAGGGATACAGGTGCAGGAGGTGTAGGACGAGATCCATGGAGGCTGAGATCGTGGAGCATCCTCGAGATATCGAAGAGGGCCTCTATGAGGTCCCGCCATCTGCGAGGAGACATCTGGCGAAGCCTCTTGTGAGAACGCGGAATCCCAGGGCGCATCCGAGCAGGTAGTTCGGGTCTCTGGCATCACCTCCGTCCTTCAGCCAGGTGCGGCCAGATCAGCTACATTAAACCTAATTCGATCCCGCCGCCCCGAACTCCGGGAAGTCATAGATCTGCGTTATCTCGTAGCCTCTGGATTTCAGTCTGGCGCACAGGAGCTCGGCTCTTTCCAGCATGATTTTGATCATATAAAGCCGCACAGGGAGTGAAGAGATAATGTTCTGGCTTATTCCCCTCTGCCTGAGCACATCACTGTACTCATCGCTGCCCTCCTCGACGAAGCCAGCCCTGCCGGTCAGCTGTATCCCTGCCACATCCCTCATGCTCTCATACGGATCGTAAACCGCGACCGAGACCCTTTCGTTCAGCACGATGTTCGCGAACTTCTCCCCGCCCTCGCTCAGAATGTACATGGCGCCATTTCTGTAGAGGTACTCAAGAGGCGTCGCCCTGACCCTTGACCCATAACCTGTTGCAAGTGTACACGTGTTGTGCGAAGCAAGAAATGCATCTATCAGCCTCCGGAGCTCGTTAACCGGCATTCTAGGAGAGATCGTATCTCTTGTCCGCTTGATCTCCAGGCCGAACTCAACAACCTCCTCCCTGACCAGTGTGTCGATATCCTGGAATAGAAAGCCCTTCCTCTTGCAGAACGACTCCATGCCGAGGAGATCATTTGAGCTCAGCCTCTCGACGCACATCCTTCCCCCGAGGGCTCTCGAGAGAAGTACACTCTCTCCCAGTATCTTTTTGAGGCTTTCCAGATTTGTCTCGCCATCCTTCCTGTCTATGGATGTGGTGAAGAGCGCGATCCTCTTTTCCCGCAGCCAGCTCAGGCTCTCCCTGACGAAGTTCCAGAGTTTCGGGCTGATGACACCCTTGTACACAGGCGCGCCCAGAACGAAGAGCTCGAACCTCCTGTGCTCCGGCTGGATCTCGTCGACCTTCACAGCATCAGAAGGCCCCAGAATCAGCGAGAGTGTCCGTGCGACCTCCTCTGTCGAGCCGTATCTGCTATCGTAAACCACAAGAGTCCGGATCATCCCAGGAAGTATTGATTCGCCGCCTTTTAATCCCTTCCTTGTATGGCTTGAGACGGCTGCTGGAGAGACACCGCGTTTCACTGCCGGGAAGTGCTTACAGCTTCATATCTCCTGAGCGGATCATCTCCTCAGAGCGGCGTTATCGCACATCCAGTTTACTATCACTATGCAGTGGTCTGCGTGCAGGCTCAGCGGGCCTATGCTTACAGTCTCAGCTCCCATTGAATCCAGGAGATGCTCCTCATCTCCTGTCATGCCTGTGTGATCTCCTAGTACGAACACGCCATCTGAAACTGACTCACTGAGGGGAGCGCCATCTTCTCTGAGGTAGTACAGCCTCTGACCCTCATCCCTCAGAGACTCGAGCAGCGATCTGAGATCTCCTTTCCTGATGTAAATGCCTGGCGTGGACTCCCTCCAGGAGGGGCTGGCATCGATGGAGAGCGCGCGCTTTATCAGGGCAGCCGTGCTCCTTTCGTCTGGATTCAGATGGCGGAGCCTGCTTCCATCAAAGCGAAGTATCTTTGGCTCGGGCCCGCCCATGAGGATAAGATGGCACCGGACATCTCTTCTTATTCCATGTGAGAGCATGAATGCCGAGTTGACGCATCTGCAAAGCACATCTATCCTTCCTGAGGTTCCAGGCAGATCCTCCAGGGAGAAATCCGGCGTGGTCTTAGCGATATGACCCACAATCACAAAGTCGCGCATGATCACATCATCGTGTTCATGATATTCAAACTATACAGGATCTCAATCGAGTGAGGTTTTAAATCCTGATCGGCCATTCGGTTCGCTCGTATCGATCGGCCTTCAGCCGGCACATAAGATGCTCATTTCAGGTCCATATGCGGAACAATAGTGGTCGTCGTAAACAATAAATCATGCCATTCGAGATCTGGGGATGTGAAGCTTCTGCAGCCAGCAATGGCCATCCTGCTCGTCTTTGTTGTGGGCTGTGTTACTTCTGTACCGGATGAGTTTCACGGGACAGTCGTCAAGGTGGTGGACGGAGACACGTTCGACGTTGAAGGTCTTGGCAGGGTGCGGCTGGCGGATGTCGACTGTCCGGAGATGGATACAGAGGCAGGGAGGGCCGCCGCGAACTACACGATCTCCTGGCTTTTCGGGCGCACAGTCTGGCTGGACATAGACGATCTGAAGGGTAGAGACGACTACGGGAGATGGATCTGTGTTGTTTATCTGGATGAAAATGGCGCGCCGGATCCGGAGATGAACTTCAACAGGATGATCGTTGATAGCGGCCACGCTGTTGTGAGGGATTTTACAGATAACGAGTTCAATCCGGCTGATTGGTGGAACCACAGCTCGCTCCAGCCAGGCGGAGGGTGCGCATACGTCGGCTCGGTGAAGTCAAACAAATACCACTACCCTGACTGCGAGTGGGCGCAGAAGATCTCCCCTGTTAACCTAATATGTTTCTCCAGCCCGTCAGAGGCGCGCTCGAAGGGATACACTCCCTGCCGCGTCTGCAAACCTCCATGACGTGCGGAAAGGGATCTGCCCAGGAGCCTTCAACACACACGCGCATGATATGGTGATATTATTAATAACATCTATTGTTATTATTTATCGAAAAATTCATATCAAAGCAGTTGCAACAGTAGAGAGCGGTGAGAAGCCATGAGTGGTGCGAACATACCTAAAAAAGTTGTCGTCTCCGATTACGCAGTGCCCTTCGTGGCGAGGGGCGGGCGCGTCTTCTCGAAGCTGGTGCTCAGGGCAGATCCGGATGTGAACCCGGGAGACGAGGTGCTGGTGCTAGACAGGAACGACAGGGTGATAACAGTAGCGAAAGCATATTAAAACCTGCATCATTCAGAACAGCCGGCTGGTGGTGCCGCTGTTCTGATCTCCTTTTAGCTGGTCGGCACAACCAGAATTTATGTGCGATAAAAATACGCTCTTATCCATATAATGACTTCCCTGGAAAGACAATGGCCCTGGCGTGCGTTCTTGGAGAATGAATGAGTGCTTCCAGCAACCGGACTACATGTCCTCTAAGTTGCTGAACACACAATAGCGAAAAAATATTGCCCTTGGTCAGGGCTTGCTGTCGATGATGCTGCCGGAGCTATCCCGCAATGTGGCACTGTCCCCATCGTTGTTCCAGACAGGGACGCTCCTTCCCCAGTAGAGGTCCTCCTGGGTATTATTGCCAGTGCCTGTGTGCACCTTCACACTGGCACCAGACCGGAGGATGAATCCATCGGGGAACACATATGTGTGCTCCTGTTCATCTGATATGCTCCAGCCGGTGAGATCCACATCAATCTTTCCGATGTTCTCGATCTTCACCCATTCCTCATTGAGATTCGCCCTCTCCGGACTCGGCGCCACGAAGCTGACGTTCGATATTCTCACAGGCGTTTCGGAGCTCGATACATTTCCATCCCCATATACAGGGGATGCCAATAGGACCAGCAGGATGGCCAGTCCCAAACACGCTTTTGTGATCCACACCATACTTCCCCACCTCTTCTAGAGAGGTTATTACTACGATTAGCTGCAAAGATTTAAACTTTTCTAAGTAATTTTTGACTTATGAGATTATAACCAGGTTTATAACATCTTATTGAGATTAATTTTGATATAAACTTCTCAACAATTAGAGGAATTTAATTGAAACGCTTCCCATCAACAGGACATGTCCAAATAAAGAGCTGGAACGCCAGACATAAACTCCAATGCTTTTGGTTCTCAGAAGCGATCTGGTTGTATTTGGACATGCTCCAGCAACAGAGCGCAACAGAGAAATCCTATGATATAACCAGACCAAATGAGGTGTCATTATGGATTATGCTGAGATGTCGGATATTCTGAAGAGCACGCTCGGCCTCGATAGCGAGCCTGTAGGTGTGGTTCTCTTCAAGAGCGAAGAGGATATCCCGAAGGATCTTAAGGAAATAGAGAGCCCGCTGCCGTACTGTGGGATGGTACAGCGCGCACGAAGAGGCGAAGTGCTGTTTGCGAGGTCTGATAAACATGCCTGCAGAGGCGGAGCTGCTGGTATAGGCCTGCACGCCTTCCCGGATAATATAGTTCAGGGGAAGCTGTATTTCTCAAAATTGAACAAATGTGCCACGCCAACTGTAGGTCAGAGGATAGTTTCGAACCTCCCAAAGATTCCGGCTGGCAGCACGGTTGCGACTCTTGTCGCGCCTCTCTCAAAGCTGAATATGAATCCTGACGTGGTCATCTTCGTCGGAAATGCTCTGCAGGCCCGACGCATAGTGCAGGCCGTCCTGTACAGGCGCGGTGGGCGCATGAATCTTGATACAGCTGGCATCCAGTCCTTCTGCGTCGATGCCACAGCGTCCCCGATCCTCAAGGGCGATGTGAACGTCTCGCTTGGATGTGACGGGTCCGCGAAAAAGACCGGGCTTACAGATAACGATGTGGTTGTTGGAATCCCATTTGAGATGCTCGAGGACATATGCAGGGTTCTGAAGGAGAGGCACGAGGGCTGGGACAGATTCATGCGCTCCTGACCACCCTCCATTTCAGGAGAAGACCATCATCGATGCGTTCCGCGGATTCAAGCTCCAGCCTCTGAAAGTTCTCCGGGAAGCCTCTGCCGTCCACGAGCGTGGGAGCATCTTGACCCCCTATCACCATGGGCCCCACGAAGACGCAAATCTCGTCGACGAGCCCCTGCTCTATGAGCGACCAGTTCAGGGTGCCTCCTCCCTCGACCATCAACCTCCTCACGCCCCTCCTGTACAGCATCTCCAGAAGCTCTCTGAGATCAACGCGATCCTCCCCACAGATCGCGATCTCGCACCTCTCAGAGAGTTCTTTGAGTCTATCCTCAGGGGCATATCTCGATACAGCCACGATGCATCCCGGCCCCAGAACCCTGGCTTCCGGAGGCGTTCTGGCCCTGCTGTCAGCCACGATCCGGAGAGGGTTCTCCGGCACACCTCTTTCCAGCCTCCATGATCGCAGCGCCTCAGACTTCACTCGGAGCGTCGGGTCGTCTGCAATGACAGTTCCCAATCCAACCATCACTGCATCGCTCTCCGCGCGGAGCCTCTCCACCCTGAGGAGGTCCTCAGACCCGGAGATGCGCACCTGTCGCCTGAGAAAAGAGCTTATCTTCCCATCGGCGCTCATTGCGCTGTTGATCAGAACATAGGGTCTCATCATGCGCAGAATCGATGAGGATGTTAATAAGCTGAATGCCCCGCCCATCAGCAAATATTCCGGTCCGGGATCTCTCGCCTCTGCATCAGAGGATGCTGGCTTTCAGGATGAGCTGATACTCTCCGGGACGGTGATCGCAGGCGAGGATATGGTTGTCCTGGATGGGTACGTCGTTATAGAGAACGGCGTAATAAAAGAGATCGGTGAGGGCAAAGAGAGAGGCCACCTCGAGGGAATCATATGCCCTGCATTTGTCAATGCGCACACACATGTCGCGGACTCCATCGCGAAGGATCCGCCGTTCATGGATCTCGCGGATCTTGTAGGGCCGGGCGGTCTCAAGCACAGAATTCTTGAGAGCGCGAGCGATGATCTCCTCGTCGAATCGATGCGCTTCTCTGTTTCAGAGATGCTAGATACCGGGACCTGCGTCTTCGGCGATTTCAGGGAGGGTGGTTCTCACGGCGTGGAGCTACTCCTCAGAGCTATCGAGGGTTTGGGGATCCAGAGCAGGATCTTCGGCAGGCCTCTGAGGGCGCCATGGGATATACATCCAGCATGCTGGGGAGTCGGGCTTAGCAGCACTAGGGATTACGATCAGAGTTTTGTGGATGAGGTTGTGAGGATCGCAAGAAAAGAGGGAAAGCGCATCGCGATACACGCTGGAGAGGCCGGCAGGGATGATATAGATGGCGCGCTCGCGCTCGACCCCGACATTCTCATACATCTCTCCAGAGCGGAGCGCTCCGATCTCAGGGATGTTGCGGAATCTGGCGCCTCTGTGGTCGTGTGCCCCAGATCGAACCTCTTCACACGCGCCGGCCTTCCTGATGTCTCATCGATGCTATCTCTGGGAATCAATGTCTGTGTGGGTACGGATAACATTATGATAAATTCGACCAACATCTTCAGGGAGATGGAGCTTCTCTCAAAAGCGCTTGTCAGAGACGACAGACAGGTTTTTATGATGTGCACGATAAATGGAGCAAGAGCACTGGGAATGGATGAGAGGCTCGGCTCCGTCGATCCCGGAAAGGAGGCGCGGGTGATGGTGTT